>CANRTU010000031.1 GCA_947642745.1 uncultured Eubacterium sp. | reverse complement strand
AAAAAGGTATGGAAAAAGGTATGGAAAAAGGTATGGAAAAAGGTATGGAAAAAGGCATTAAAGGGGCTGTGGATATACTACGGGACCTCGGCCGCAAAGACGCTGAGATAAAAACAATTATTATGCATAAATACAGCCTTTCAGAAAAAGATGCGGACACATATTTATAATTTCCCGCAAAAAGAAGGGGACGCATCCCCTTCTTTTTCTTTCCTTTTTATTTCAGCGATCCCTTCACAAAGAAAAATGAAGACATTCTATCATAATTCAGTTCCCGGTAATTCATAATCTGTTCTGTGCTTCCGATAAAGAGCACGCCCTTATCTTTCAGCGCCTGGTTGAATTTTGTGTAAATCTCCTGCTTGGCGTCATCGGTAAAATAAATGACCACGTTTCTGCATACAATCATATCACACTGGGACGGATAAGGATCCCGCAGCATGTTATGTTCTTTAAATTCTACCCGTTTCTTTATCTCATCTGAAATCTGGTACGAAGTTCCGATTTTTGTAAAATATTTTTTCTTAAATTCCTCCGGCACGCTGGCAATGCTTTTCTGGCTGTAAAGGCCAACCCTTGCTTTTTCCAGCACCTGTTTGTCAATGTCTGTGGCCAGAATCCGGATCTGGCTTAACGGCACATGTCTGGATAACGCCATGACCAGTGAATAGGGTTCGTCACCGGTAGAGCAGGCTGCGCTCCAGATCTTCAGGTTTCTGCCAAATTTGCTGATCAGCTCCGGAAATACTTTTGTTTCCAGCAGCTTCCACTGATCCGGATTCCGGTAAAATTCAGATACGTTAATGGTGAGGAAATTAACAAATGCCTCAAATACATTTTTATCCTTTTTAAGTAATACTACATATTCATCATAAGATTTTGCAGATGTTTTACTTATGAGTGTATCAATCCGCCGTTTCATCTGTTTCTCTTTATAACAGTTTAAATCAATTTTAGTCAGCGACAGCACGTCTTTTTTAAATTTTTCATAATTTTCCATTACAAAATCCTCCATATATCTGCGTTAAATGCAGCCATTTTTTATGCGAAGCGCACGCTTCCCCGTAGCGTTTATTCTCCCGGGCCATTACGGTCCTGTGTCTCACAGGATCCTGATGCGGCCTGCCGGACATTCTATCTGCGCCAGATGTCTGGAACAGTACCCTCATTTTGCCCGGAGGACTTTTGACTATACCGTACCCGCATTTTCCTGTATAGTAAAAACAGCATATAAACAGCCAGGCTGTCTATATGCTGTTCCCCGCATAAAACTTATCTGGCGGTACACTCCCACATCCGGTCAGATTACCTTATTCTGTATCTGCCTGTGCTTCTTCTGCCTGTGAAGCGTCCGCATTATTTTCTTCTTTCAGCAGCACTTTCATGCTCAGGCTGATCTTTTTCTCAGCTTCATTTAAATCTACAATCTTAGCTTCGATTTCCTGGCCAGCCTTTAATACATCGGATGGTTTATCTATATGCTCTTTGGAAATCTGTGACACATGAAGCAGCGCATCAATACCAGGAGCCAGTTCCACAAAAGCGCCAAAATCTGTCATTCTGGCTACCCGTCCCCTGATTACGGTACCAATAGCGAATTTTTCCGCTGCGTTATTCCATGGATTATCTTCTGGGAATTTTTTGCTGAGGGCAATCTTGGTATCATTTATGTCTTTAATAAAGACACGTACCACTTCACCAACTTTAAATGCTTTTTTCGGGCTTTCTACACGTCCCCAGGACATTTCGGAAATATGAAGCAGTCCGTCTGCTCCGCCCAGATCAATAAACGCACCGAAATCTGTCACATTTTTAACTGTTCCTTCGATGACATCGCCTACATTGATCCGCTCAAATAATGCTTTACGCATTTCTTCTTTTTTCGCCAGCAGCAGCTGTTTACGGTCACCAATAATTCTTCTGCGTTTCGGATTAAACTCTGTAATCACAAATTCAATATCCTGTCCGTCATATTTGGTCAGGTCTTTTTCATATACATCAGATACGAGGCTGGACGGGATAAACACCCTTGCTTCATCGACAATAACACTGAGGCCGCCGTTTAATACCTGCGCTACTTTTGCGGTGAGCACTTCCTTATTCTCAAATGCTTCTTCCAGTCTCTTACTTCCCTTTTCTGCGGCAAGGCGCTTATAAGTTAAGAGAACCTGTCCATCTCCATCATTTACTTTTAATACTTTTGCTTCCATGGTGCTTCCAACTTCTACCATGGTGGTCAGATCAACGTTCGGTTCATTGGTGTATTCATTACGTGTTATAATACCATCGGATTTGCAACCAATATTCAGTACAATTTCATCAGGCTTCACATCGATAACAGTACCTTCAACAACCTCCCCGTTTCTTATTGTTTTTAAAGATTCTTCCAACATTTGTTCAAAGCTTTGTTCTGACATACTTTTGAACCTCCTCAATAATATTCTTTGGGGTGGAAGCCCCTGCGGTAATACCTACGTTATCAATGCAACCCGTCTGTATCAGATCCGGATTCAGATCTGCGGCAGTCTGTATATAGTAAGTATTTGCACATTCTTCTTTGCATATTTCATACAATTTCTGCGTATTCGAACTGCTCTTTCCTCCAATGACCAGCATCAGATCCGAAACCCTGGCTAACTGTGCCGCTTCATTCTGCCGTTCTTCTGTGGCGTTGCAGATTGTATTTAATACACGTATATTATTAATATAACCTTTTTTGCGGATAATTTCAACTAAATCTTGAAATTTCTTGTAATTAAAAGTCGTTTGTGACACCACACATACCATTTTTCCCTGTTCAGGCGTATATTTTCCGGCTTCTTCCTGTTCGCAGATCACTGTTGTATGTTCCGGGTCACACCATCCCATAATGCCTTCCACTTCGGGATGATTTTTATTGCCAATAATCACGATTTCATAACCGTCCGCTGAAAACTCCCGTACGATTTCGTGAATTTTTAACACAAAAGGACAGGTAGCGTCTTCAATTTCAAAGCCAGCCTGTGAGAGGCGCCTGTATACTTCCCTGGATACGCCGTGGGAACGGATGACAACGGTGCCTTTTTTCAGTCTGTCCAGTTCATCCGGGGACTGAATCACCCCCACCCCGCGCTCTTCCAGATCCCTGATGACTTCTTCATTATGGATGACCGGTCCATAAGTATATACCGGCCTTTTTTTTATATCGGCAAGTTCATAGACTTTGTTAACTGCCTGCCTGACGCCAAAGCAGAAACCGGCATTTCTGGCAAGTGTAAGATTCATATTTTCCCCTTTTCGCATATGTTTGTAAATCAGGCTTTTTCCTTCACCTTTTCATAAATATTACGAATCGCAGATACTACTTCTCCAATGTCCATGTCAGACGTATCTACCAGCAGCGCATCCTCAGCCTGCTTTAACGGTGCGATTTCCCGGTGCATGTCCCGGTAATCCCTTTCCCGGATATCCGCTTCAATCTGGTCCGGGTCTGCCGGCAGACCTTTTTTGAGCAGTTCTTCATACCGCCGTTTTGCCCTGGTGGCAGTACTGGCAGTAAGATAAATTTTAAGCTGTGCTCCCGGCAGTACACAGGTGCCGATATCCCGGCCGTCCATAATCACGTCTCCGGACTGCGCCAGCTTTTGTTGCAATACCAGTAATTTGGCCCGCACTCCCGGATAGACGCTGGTCTGTGAAGTTACCCTGCCTACTTC
Organism: uncultured Eubacterium sp.; assembly: GCA_947642745.1. Lineage (GTDB taxonomy): Bacteria > Bacillota > Clostridia > Lachnospirales > Lachnospiraceae > Eubacterium_J. The sequence continues at coordinate 50,534 of CANRTU010000031.1, read as the reverse complement.
CTCCGTACGGATAAAACCATTTACGTTTTCGCCATTTAATATTACACACTGTTCCCCGTTTTTATAGTCCAGTGAGACATCCACCTCTTCGCAGGCGCCGGTAACTGCCTGTTCATCCTGTGGATTAATGCCTTTTCGCAGGAAATAGAGCGCCATGGCCCGGTACATTGCTCCTGTATCCACGTATAAAAAGGATAACTCATTTGCCAGCCTTTTTGCAATGGTACTTTTTCCCGCTCCCGCCGGTCCGTCAATTGCAATATTAAAACCCATTTATACCTCCTGTGTTCTGTTTCATGCGCCGCTGTTTCCAGCCGGCGGAATCATTCATTCAGGGAATTCACATACGTAAACCATAAAAATCGTGCTACAACAATGCCTCCGCCGCACTCATCCCGGCCAGATAGCCGGTAGACCAGGCGATCTGCAGGTTATAACCGCCGGTTAAGGCGTCCACATCCAGAATCTCACCGGCAAAATACAGGCCGCTGACCAGCCCTGACTCCATCGTGGAAGCGTTCACCTCCCTGACATGTACACCGCCTCTTGTAATAACCGCTTCCGGAAAATCCCGGAATCCTGTCAGGGTAGCCGGAAACCGTTTCAGTACCGCCAGCAGACGTCCTCTCTCCGTCTTTGTAATCTCATAGACTTTCTTTTCCGGTGAAATTCCACTTACGGCGATTACTACCGGAATCAGTTTTGCCGGCAGCAGACGGCTGCAGGCGTTTTTCAGCTGTCTGCTGTAAAAAGCGTCAAAATCCCGCAGTATCCGCCGGTCCAGCTGCGCTTCATCTAAGGCTGGCTTCAGATCAATATACAGCTGTAGCGGATGAGCGGACAGCCTTTCATTAACCAGACTGCTGGCGCTTAGCATCAGCGGACCGCTTACTCCGAAATGGGTAAACATCATCTCGCCAAAATCATCATACACCACTTTTTTTCCGTCATAAATCCTGGCCCGCACGTTTTTCAGTGAAAGCCCCTGCAGCCTTGGAATATAATCTTCCTTCGTATTCATGGCTACCAGCGCTGGTGTCGTTTTTGTGACCGTATGTCCCAGACGTTTAGCTAACTGGTAACCGTCCCCGCTGGAACCGGTTGACGGATAAGCCATCCCTCCGGTGGCAACAATTACTTTTCCGGCAGTATACGTATTTCCTGCGGCGTCCACGGCCGCAAACGTCCCGTCTGCCTGTTTTGTTATGGAACGGATTCTGGTATTCAGCCTGACCTTTACATGATAGTGCTCCATTGCCTGCGCCAGGGCTTTGATAATATCCGACGCATGGCCGGATACCGGAAAGACACGTCCTCCCCGCTCTGTTTTCAGCGGAATGTGATGTTGTTCAAAGAAATCCATGACACGGAAATTATCGTATGTGTATACCGCACTGTACAAAAATCTGGTGTTACGTGGGATCTGCTTAAACACATCTTCCGTATCGCAGGCATTTGTTACATTACATCTGCCTTTGCCAGTAATATATATCTTTTTGCCCAGTTTTTCATTCCGCTCTGTCAGCAGCACGTCGCAGCCTTTTTGCGCAGCGGCGATGGCTGCCATCATACCGGCGGCGCCGCCGCCGGTTACCATGATCTGTTCAGACATCCGAATCTCCTATTTTCGCATAATGCATTTTCAGTGTATCGTCCATACGGTCGATTTCATCATTTTCATATACCTGGTATTCATCCCAGATCTGTTCCAGTTTCTCCAGCGTATCCGCCACTTCGTCCTGTTTGCGCATACAGAGTGCCACAATCAGGGCGTTGATCACACTAAGCGGCGCCACCAGGGAATCCAGGATGGAAGCCATATCACTGTCCGCAATCAGGTTGCAGGAGGAATACAGGTTCATGGGCGAATGCACGCTGTCCGTGAGCGTAATCACTTTGGCGCTGCGGTTATTGGCAAATTCCAGCGCCTTTAATGTACGCATGGAATATCTTGGAAAACTGATTCCGATTATTACATCGTCTTTGCCAATACGCACCATCTGTTCAAACAGTTCGCTGGAACTGCTTGTATGAAGCTGGCGGACATCATCAAACATAAAATTCAGATAAAACGCCAGAAAACTGGCAAGGGGAGCACAGCTGCGGATCCCGATTACATAAATCCGCTTTGCTGTCAGAATTGTATCCACTGCCATCTCAAACGCATTGGAATCAATCCGCTCCAGTGTTTTTTTCAGTTTATCCATATCTGCGTGCAGAACAGAAGCTAAAATTCCGGACTGGCCGGTTCTGCCATACGTCACTTCCATGCGCTGGACAGAACTGAGTCTGTTTCGTACCATCTCTTCCAGTGCTTTTTGAAATTCCGGATATCCTTTATATCCCAGCTGTGCGGCAAAACGCACAACCGTAGATTCACTGACGCCCACGACTTCCCCCAGTTTTGAGGCTGTGAGAAAGACCGCTTTGTCATAGTAATCCGTAATATAGCTTGCCAGAAGTTTCTGACCTTTGCTCATTTTACTGTAACGTTCATTGATACGGTTCGTCAGTTCATTTGTATTGCTCATTTCTTCTGCCTGTTACCAATTCCGGTCCCTGATTTCCGGTCAGACTCCGGCCGGATCCTGGACAATATCAATATCTTCTGTTGTTACTGTAATCGTCCTGATGTATTCTGCCGTATTGCCTTTTTTATCTGTATACTGGTATGTAATCGTATAAATACCCGCTTCTTCCAGCAGGAAAGCTCCCTCTTCGTTCAGAGTGATTCCGGAAGGTTCCGCCGTTTCAGAGGCCCGGAACGCCACGCTGCACTGGATATTCTTTGTAGTCTCAGTTGTTTTGCTCGTATTATCCGTCATTATGGTAGTAGTCACTGCTTTCACGTCATCCATGACATAGACTGCGGCGCCTGTGACTGTGAGTACTTCATTTTCCGGAGCGTTTATTTCTACGACAATCTCCTTTACCCGGACTTCTTCCGCTACTATCATTTTTCTGGATTTTTTCGCAACTTTATAAACGCCGGTCTTCAGGTTTTTATTTGTGTTTGTACAATAGTACACCACTGTATAAGTACCTGCCTTAGGAATATGATAAGACCCGTTTTTTGCAACCGTCTTTGTCTTTCCATCCATATCCGTAATCTTGATGCTGACTTTGGAACGCATGTTTTTACCAGATACGAGACTGGCGGAAATTCCGGACATCAGTTTCTTATAAGAAATAGATGTTGTCCCTGCTTTTAATTCAATCGCCGCAAAATTATCCTCACTGGAAATTACCGGCTTCTTTGTATCTTTTACGATTACTTTCATGTATTTAGTGTCAGTCAGCTTATTGGTCGGATTTTTAAGATAATACATAATCTTATATTTACCTACCTGATTAAGCGTGAGAACAGAATTTTTCACTTTTTTAAACGTCTCTGTTCCCGGTTTTCTGACCTTTACGATAATCTGTTTTGTCAGTGTATTTCCCAGGGAATTTTTGCCGGTTACTCCCTTAAGCAGCTTCAGATTTGATTTGTATTCTTTCGTAATTTCCTCTTTTACCCCGGAAATTACTGGTTTTTCCGCATCGCCTACTTTGTAATTGACAGTGACAGAAGCGTCCCTGCCAAAAGAGTCCGTGACAGAATAGGTCACTGGATAATTTCCCATCTGGTTCGTATTGACAGTACCGCTGGTACGGATCCACGCACTGCTTAATACGTTTCCGGCAGAATCATACACTGTCATGGAAACCGGAGTGAATTTTCCTTTATACTGTACTTCCGGTTTCCCATTAACGACAATTCTTGGCCTGGTAGATTTGGTACTGTATGTATTATTGGGATCCGGATCGGTAGGGTCCCAGCCTGTACTGACGGATGTGCTCACCCTTATAAACGAAGGCTTGCCCAGCGGGTCATCGCTGGAACTGCCATTAAATATAATGACCTTTGTACCGATCGGACAATTGTCATAGATCCACTTGGCCGCAGCTGTTGTCAGACGGACACATCCATGGGACGCTGTAGTGCCAAGCTTGTTATACTGCACATAGGACTGGGTCGTTTTGTCCTGCTGGTAATACCATACAGAATGAAACAGAAAGGAACCAGTGATCCTGGTACAGTACTGTCCGTAACTTGGTCCGTCCAGCATCCACCAGGTATATTTCGCCGGTGTGTAAAAAGTACCCAGGGGCGTGGCGTATCCCACGGAACATACAAAAGCTGTATATGGTTTATGATCCTGTGTGTATACAGTTACTACATTTGTGGTTTTGTTTACTTTCAGATAATAATTTCCTTCTGCCCTGGCAGTCGTCTGAAAACACAAAACCATGACACAGAACAGAAAGGTAAATAATACACCTTGCAGCAAAGTTTTTTTCTTCATAAATTCGTCACTTTCCTTTCCTGATCTTTTACGATATGTGGCTTTACCCTTTTGCACGTGTCTGGATCACAGCTTACAGATACGTTCAGCCAGCGGCGGATCTTTTCCAGAGACTGTAACTTATCTCCGGAAAAAAATCTGCAGGCCGTCCGGATACAGACTCCCGGACGGATATGCCGCAGACCAGAACGCACAGACACCTTATACCGGATAGGCACCGTTCACAGTATCCGCGGCGGCCGGATCTATTTTCTGCTGCTGTGCCTGCCGGTATTTGAAAAATTCTGTAGCCACCTGCGGAAACAGGGCGTAGGATAATACATCCTCATCCTGCTGCTTCCACTGTTTCATTTCAGCTTCAATTTTGGACAGTTCCGGCTCCAGCAGATCCGCCGGACGGCAGGTAATGGCGTTTTTCTTTTCTTCTCCAAGTACTTTGTCCACGATTTCCGGATTAAACGGTTTTACTGTCTGTCCGTATTTTCCAAGGAGAATGTCTTTGGTTTCTTTGGTGGCTACTTTGTAGCGCTCACCCATCAGGACGTTAAACACAGCCTGCGTGCCCACAATCTGGGAAGATGGTGTTACAAGCGGCGGTTCGCCCAGATCTTTACGCACCCTTGGCACTTCCGCCAGTACTTCTTCATATTTATCTTCTTTTCCCTGTTCCTTTAACTGGGAAATCAGGTTGGAAAGCATCCCGCCCGGCACCTGATACAGCAGTGTTTTGATATTGACACCCAGTACTTTCGGGTTCATCAGACCGCTTTCCAGTGATTCTTCCCGCATCGGACGGAAGTAATCGGCAATCTCCGCCAGCTGGTTCTGATCCAGTCCGGTTTCATAAGGAGTTCCTTTAAAGGCCTCCACCATGACTTCCGTAGCCGGCTGTGAAGTACCCAGGGCAAACGGGGACATGGCGGTGTCAATAATATCACATCCGGCTTCCACTGCTTTTAAGAGCGTCATGGACGCCACACCGGAAGTATAATGGGTATGAAGCTCGATTGGAAGCTTTGTGGTATTTTTCAGCGCCCGCACCAGTTCATCCGCCTGCTGTGGTACGAGAAGACCCGCCATATCTTTGATACAGATGGAATCCGCTCCCATATCCTCGATCTTTTTCGCCATATCTGTCCAGTATTTTAACGTATAGGCGTCTCCCAGCGTATAGGAAAGCGCCACCTGCGCATGTCCCTTTTCTTTATTACATGCTGTTACCGCTGTCTGGAGATTACGCAGATCATTCAGACAGTCAAAAATACGGATAATGTCAATTCCGTTCGCAATGGATTTCTGTACAAAATACTCTACCACATCATCCGCATACGGACGGTATCCAAGAATATTCTGTCCACGGAAAAGCATCTGTAATTTTGTGTTTTTAAAACCTGCTTTTAATTTTCGCAGTCTTTCCCATGGATCCTCTTTCAGGAAACGCAGGGAGGCATCGAATGTAGCTCCGCCCCAGCATTCTACAGCATAAAATCCCGCCTGATCCATCTTATCCACGATTGGAAGCATCTGCTCTGTGGTCATTCTCGTAGCGATTAGCGACTGGTGTGCGTCACGCAAAACAGTTTCGGTTATTTTTACCGGTTTTTTCGCAGATTTCGCCATCTTCTTATTCCTCCTTCACTATATTCCAAAAATTGCCATAAACGTACCTGCCGCTACCGCAGTACCGATAACGCCCGCCACGTTTGGCCCCATTGCATGCATAAGTAAAAAGTTCGTAGGGTCTTCTTCCGCTCCCACTTTCTGGGATACCCTGGCTGCCATCGGCACTGCGGATACGCCGGCAGAACCAATCAGCGGATTGATCTTTCCATGGGTAACCACGCACAAAAGCTTGCCCAGAAGTACGCCGGCCGCCGTACCAAACGCAAAAGCGATCAGACCAAGCGCCACGATTTTTAACGTACTCAGGTTTAAAAACGCCTCGGCACTGGTGGATGCGCCCACGGAAGTACCAAGCAGAATTACCACGATATACATAAGAGCGTTGGAAGCTGTATCTGTCAGTTGTCTGACAACGCCGGATTCACGGAATAAATTACCCAGCATAAGCATACCTACCAGCGGAGCCGTTGTAGGAAGCAGCAGACAGACAATAATCGTAACGGCGATCGGGAAAAGAATCTTTTCCAGTTTTGACACTTTACGCAGATTCTGCATTTTGATCGCCCGCTCTTTTTTCGTTGTCAGCGCTTTCATAATAGGCGGCTGGATTACCGGAACCAGGGACATATAAGAATAAGCCGCCACTGCGATAGGTCCCATTAAAGCTGTCTGTCCCAGTTTACCAGCCAGGAAAATGGAAGTCGGGCCGTCGGCGCCGCCGATAATGGAAATGGCCGCTGCCGCTTTATCATTAAATCCCATAAGTATCGCAATAAAATAAGCCATATAAATACCGAACTGCGCAGCTGCTCCCATCAAAAAACTGATAGGATTCGCAATCAGCGGCCCGAAATCGGTCATCGCCCCTACGCCCATAAAGATCAGGGACGGCAGAATCGACCATTCATCCAGCGTATAAAAATAATAAAGTAATCCACCCACGCCATTGCCGGTCTCTTCCGGACTGGCCATAATGTCCGGATAAATATTGACGAGCAGCATACCAAACGCAATCGGTACGAGCAGCAATGGTTCATACCCTTTGGCAATGGCCAGGAACAAAAACAGACAGGCCACAGCGATCATCAGGTAATTCCCCCAGGTCAGATTAAAAAATGCTGTCTGGTGAAGGAGATTACTCATTGTCTCTCCGACGTAACTAAGCATAATTGTCCTCCTAAATGAATAAAATAATTAATTCAGCGTAGCTAACAGAGCGCCGGATTCCACCATATCTCCTACCGCCACGTCAATACTTGCTACCGTACCGTCCTGCGGAGCCACTACCGGAGTTTCCATTTTCATAATTTCCAGCACGACGATGGAATCTCCTTTTTTCACCTGTGCTCCTACAGATGTGTCAATTTTAAATACCTTTCCAGCCGCTCCTGCTTCTATTTTGATGCTGCCTGCGCCGCCTGCCGGTTTTGGAGTCTGAGCTGCCGCTTTTGGAGCCGGAGCCGCCGCCCTTGGCGCTGCCGCCGGAGCAGGCGCACCTGCCTGTGCGGAACCGTTTTCTTCTACAGTAACATCATAAACATTTCCATTAACTGTAATTGTATAGCTTTTCATTTTATTTCCTCCTGTAATTGACAATAGTATTTCTATTTCATTCAATTTCTATTTTATAGCTCTTATAGTAATTTTACGTTTATCTGGATCTCCTTCTTTTAATGGAACGGACTACGAATCCATCTGTAGTTGTTCCGGCAGCGGCTGCCACTGCGGCGGAAATGACAGCGATCAGTTCCAGATCGTCCTGTACTTCCGGTTGCTGTTGTGCCTGTGCCTGCTGCTGTGAAGCGATCTGTACCGCATTTGTCAGCGCCTGTATTTCAGAAGCCCGGTCCGCTCCTTCCGTCCGCTGCGGCTGTTTTTTTGCTTCCGCCTTCTGCTGCAGATATGGAATTACTTTAAAGCCCCAGATAATCAGACTGATCAGAATCAGTATGCAAAACACAGTTCCAAGACCCATCAGTGTATTCATGGCTGCTTTCTGCATCGTCTCGCCAAGTGTGTATATTTCATCCAGTGTAATATCCGTTACTTCCATCTCCAGATAATCGTATACACAGGTCAGCGTTACGTTACGTTTTGAAAAATTTAACGTCTGCATGGTTGTAAGGGTTTTGCCGGATTTTTCAATGGAAAAATCCCCAAAATCTTTATAATCACCAATCTGCGGCTTTAACTCCTGCCATTTTGTAACAAGATCTACGGTAAGTTCGTCCGAGTTTTCTTTGATAAGCCCGATATCTTCATCGGAGAGCTCCACCAGTGAATTGGCCAGGTTTTTGCTGGAGGACTCCAGCTGGTCATAGGTGACACCGTTGTAATCTGCTTTTTTTGGATCTTCCCCACAGGCAGTCAGGCTTAATACAAGCATACACAGACTGATAATCAGAAATAATTTTTTCTTCATAATGTCATCCTTCTATATTTATTTTGTTCCGTGTTTCTTTCCCGGCTGTTCAATACGTTTGGTATACAGCATCTCAATGGCTGCCACCAGATATTTCCTGGTCTCCGGATAATCTATAATCCGGTCGATATATCCTCTTGCGGCTGCTTTTTCCACACTGCCCTGCAATGCGTCATAAGCGGCTGCTTTTTCTTCGATAACGTCGCCGGAAGCGTCCGCATACATGATTTTTGCCGCCAGTTTCGCATCCATCATGCCGGTTTTCGCATCCGGCCAGGCATATACGATATCCGCTCCCAGGGATTTGGCGTTCATAACCGCATAGGCGCTGCCATAAGCCTTGTCCATAATCAGATTGATCTTTGGCACGCTGGCAGACGCAAACGCACAGGTTAAACGACCAAGGGCTTTCGCCAGGTTTTTCTCCGAACACAGGGTAGATTTAAAGCCCTTCGCATTGGTCAGCGACAGTACCGGGATTTCAAAGGCGTCGCAAAAAGAGACAAATTCCGCCGCTTTGTTGCAGCCCCTTGCGGAAAGTACCGGTTCGAATTCTTCCATCTTACTGCCCTGTGCGTCATAAATTTCCGTACAGTTGGCCACCGCGCCCACAGTCATGCCGTCCAGCCGGATAAAGCCCGCCACCATGTCTTTTGCGTAATCAGCTTTTACTTCCAGGAACACATGATTATCGGACACCTCGCTTAATACATAGCGTGGATCTCCTTTCATCGTATCCAGGCTCCCGCAGGCCCGGTTCAGGTCGTCCATGCACTCGGAGGAGGCGCCGCTTTCCGCATTGTTGGCCGGCAATATACATACCAGCTCCCGGATTTTTTCCAGTATCTCATCTTCTGTTCCGGTTCCGTCCAGAGTGCCTGTTTCCGCGCTCTGATAAGAGGCCGCAGAAGTATCGCATTTTTCTTTCCGGTTTCCATCAATGGCATCTGGCGAATTGATAAACAGTTTTGCCTTATCAGCAACCGCGTAACTGAAATCGCTCAGTGCGGGAATGACCGCAAGTCCCCCGCCGCAGTTTCCAAATACCCCGCAGATCTGCGGGATTACGCCGGAAGCTGCCGCCTGTTTCGCATAAATCAGGGAACAGGCTTCCAGGGCGTCCACCGACTCCTGCAGACGGATGCCGGCGCAGTCAATCAGCCCGATTACCGGGGCGCCCATACGGATTGCCATATCATATATGGCCGCAATTTTTTTAGCGTGCATTTCCCCTATGGTGCCTCCCAGTACGGACGGATCCTGGGCATAGACAAATACAAGATTTCCGTTTACAAGACCGTGTCCGGTGATCACACCGTCGGAAGGAGTATCTGTCTGTGCCAGATTGAAATCAGTACTTCTGGCGGTAATCATTGAACCAATTTCCATAAAACTGTTTTCGTCGAGTAACCCTGCGATCCGCTGCATCGCCTGGTTATCATTACCATTACTCATTCTTTAGCCCTCCATCTATATTGAATCTTAAAAAAAATTCCGTCATTTTACATAGTAACGCTTTTTCCATGATTATTCAATAGAATTTTATTAATATTTTTAACAATTGCAAAAATTATACCAGATATGGATAAAAATATCTGGAAAGTACCAGCTCAAAATACCACCGCAGCGAACGTTTGCGCACATCCGCACCGGCATATACAGGCATACTCGCCGTACGGGTTCCGTTCACATAATAGTCAAGGCTTCCCAGTTTCGTTCCTTTCTTTACTGGCGCCGTTAAATGTTCCGGCATCACCTGGCGGATTTCCACCTGATCTTTTTCAGACAACAGCATTTTCTGCTCCGTCTGGCGGACTACTGGCTGTACCTGTGTCCTGGTGCCAAGCAGCCTGCCGTCTCCGGCGCCGTTTTCCACCACAACCGGCGTAAAGCCATAATCATAATCTGTTATATCCGTCTGTTTGTAATGACTGATACCATAAGAAAAAAGCTTTCTGGCGTCTTTCCATTTCCAGGTTTTGTTATTCGGCCATCCGCAGGCCAGCAGTGCGATGACAAACGTGCGTCCGTCGCTTTCCAGCGCTCCCACATAGCAGTAACCGGCATTTCCGGTAAAACCGGTCTTTCCAGTCAGCGCACCTTCCATCATCTGCAAAAACGCATTGTGGTTCGTACAGGAAAAGCTGCGGCTCCCCTGGGAAGTACTGCCGTCTTTTGCCAGCTCCAGGTTGTGAAACTGATGAGAAGCCGTTCTTGTAATTTCCAGAAATTCCTTTTTCTTTGGAGATTTTTTGATGCAGTAGCTTAGAATTCTGGCCAGATCCGTGGCCGTTGTGGAATGGACTTTTGTCACAGACGTGCCGTCCGGCTGCGTGAGCGTATCAGAAGCGTCCAGTCCGTTGGGCGTTATAAACCAGGTATCCTTACAGCCGATGGACGCCGCCTTTTCGTTCATCATCCTGGCAAACCCTTCCACGCTGCCGCCGGTATGTTCCGCAATAGCTACGGCGGAATCATTGTGGGACTCTAACATCAGGGAATATAAAAGATCCCCCAGCCGGTAGTGTTCGCCTTCTTCGATATGTAACTGGACGTCCGGCATTTTGGCGGCATATGCGGATACAGGGACTACGGCTTCCAGATCCGCTTCTTCCAGTGTCAGGATGCAGGTCATGATTTTTGTGGTACTGGCCATCGGCATGGGATTTCCGGCATCCTTGCCAAATAAAACACGCCCGCTGTCAGCATCCATCAGTACTGCTGAACGGGCATAGAGTTCGCTTTCTTTAAGATCAGGGGCATAAGAAAGATAAGAAAGATTTCCAGACTCAGCCCGGACAGTGGAAGGACTGGCTGTCACGCCGCAGATAAGAGCGAATGCCAGCAGGCGGCACAGAATATGATAAAAGGTCTGTTTCACATCAGTCTTTTTCATATCAGTCTTTTTCATACTGCTCTGTCTCATAACAGTCCGTTTTATAAAACCTGTTTTCATGTTTTTTAGTTTCATGGATGCGCTCCAGAGTATCGTTATCCAATCTTATGCGGCTGATATGCGCAATATGCTGTTTTTCACTTCATGGAAAAATAACGTCCCGGAAAGCAGAAAGCCTTCAGGGATGGAACGCCATGCTCCGGAGCGGAAAAAGCTGCGGCACAGCAGCCCGCCGCGGGACATAAGTAAAAGTGATCAGTCATATCTTTTATACTTTCAGCCGGATTTCCAGCTCTTCTTCCGCTTCCTGCCGGAATTCTTCCACCTGTTCCGGTTCCATTCTTGGAAGTTCATCCAGTGAATTTACCCCGAAGTTTCGTAAAAACACTTCCGTAGTTCCAAACAGCAGCGGACGGCCGGGGGCGTCCAGCCGCCCTACTTCGCAGACCAGTTCATATTCCACCAGTTTATTCAATGCGTGGCTGCTGGAAACTCCCCGGATTTTTTCGATTTCCTGCTTTGTCACCGGCTGTTTGTATGCAATAATGGAAAGTGTTTCCAGCAGCACATCCGTCAGTATCTGCTTTTTCGGCTGGCTGGCCACCCGGATCAGATATTCATACAGCTGCTTTTTCGTACACATCTGATAAGCCCCGTCCAGCTCAATGATACGGACTCCCCGGTCTTCCTGTTCATAGCGCTCCATCATCTGTTTTACAACCGCTTCTGCCTCTTCCCCGCTTATTTCCAGCGCAGAGGCCAGTTTTTCCAGCGGCACGGAATCTCCCATGGTAAACAGGATTGCTTCAATGACTGCTTCCGGTCCCGGGACATGGGATTCTTCGTCTTTTGTTTTTTTGATATCTGCTTTTCTGATATCTGGTTCATTTCTTTCTACGCATTCCATATCCGTATCTGTCCCATGGTCTGCCTGCGGTACGCCTGTTGTCTCCGGATCTTTTCCTTCTGTGTCCTGTATGGAGACTGCATCCTGTCTGTTCTGATCCATGCTGTCCATAGTACTGTCCATATTTTCACTTTTCTGCCGGATGTGTTCTGTCCGCAGAATCTCCTTATGATATAATATCTTAATTTAATTTATCTTTTTTGTTTTATCTGGATTTATTTTATTTGTCTTACAGTTGATCCATACAGTGTCCGGAACATATACCAGCCGCCGGATACCTACGCCGCTATTCTGGATGTAATACTGATATCCGCAAAGGCATGTTCCTGGGAGATTTCGATCTTGCCTGCTTTCATCAGTTCCAGAACCGCAAGAAATGTCACAATGATCTGCATTCGTCCCTTCTGCCGCTTTAGCAGTCCCCGGAAGCTGAAGTTCCTGTGCTCTGCGGCATACTGTTCCAGCGCCGCTATCCGCTCTTCCAGGGAGATTTCTTCCCGCTCGATTTTACCGAATTTCGAACGGACCGGATCTATTTTATCCGCCTGGCGTTTCATGACCGCTTCAAATATAGCATTCAGCCGGTTCAGCGTCACTCCTTCCAGCAGCTGGCCGGTATCTACCGGCGGCACGTAAGCGGACACTTCTTCCGGAATGGTAGGAATTTTATACATCACCCGGTCAGCGTCCAGCTGCCGGTCCTTTAATTCATAGGAAATGCATTTATATAGTTTATATTCCAGCAGCTGCTGCACCAGTTCTGCCCTTGGATCAGTTTCTTCCTCATTATTTTCACCGGAAGTCTTTTTCGGAAGCAGCATTTTCGCCTTGATATCCAGAAGGGTGGCGGCCATGACCATAAATTCGCTCATAATATCCAGATCCTGCCGTTCCATTTCCCGGATATATGAAAGATACTGGGCGGTAATTTCCACAATGGGGATATCGTAAATGCTTACTTTATTTTTTTCCAGCAGATGCAGAAGCAAATCCAGCGGACCTTCAAAAGTTTCCAGTTTTACAGTTAATTCCATACTGCCAGCTCCTTTCCGGACGACCGGATATACTGATCAATCGATAATATACGACTGCGCAAAAAATCTCTTTCCGTGCCGTTACTGCCCTTCTGGCAGAATTTTTACGATTACAAGCTCCGCCCGGTTAAATACACGCACATGAAACGTATGCGTTCCCAGTCCCCTGCTGACGTATACTTTGCGCTTATTTATCGTAAATTCCCCGGCGTCGTATTCCGGAAACAGGGTCAGCTGGGATGAGATTACACTGCCAATGCCAGGCAGATTCACCAGCCCGCCATGATTATGTCCACACAGGGTAATATCCGCACCCCAGTCTGCATACTGTCTGGCAAATTCCGGATTGTGGGCCAGAAGCAGCTGCAGGTTCTCTGTGGATGCCGCTCCCAGACTTTCTTCCAGAATCCCCGGATTTAAATGTGCCTTCCGCCCTTTTTTATAACAGGACAGGGGAATTTCCAGACCGCTGACAACGATCCGGTTTTTCTGCAGCGAAAGTGTCAGACTCTCATTATTGAGAAATATAATCCCTGCCCGCCGCAGCCGCCGGTAATAATTTTTATATGCCCCGCAGCCTTTTGTTTCCGGAAGCTGCGCCCTGCTTTCGTGATTGCCGTTACTGTATATGACAGGAGCGATTTTCATCAGCCGCTTCGCAAATCTGGCGGATATACGGTACTTATCCGGACGTATCCGGACAATCAGATCCCCGGGCACCAGAATCAGATCCGGCTGAGCCATGCGCACCTGCGTAAGCAGCCGTTCATTGTCCTTTCCATACGAAAACGAATGCAGGTCCGCAATTACCGCCAGCTTTATCTCTGTTTTTATTTTGCGACTTTTTGTCACATATTCCGTTATCCGGAATTTTTTCAGTTCCTGGTACTGCCAGACCCCGTACAGGGCGCCGGCTGCGGCCAGTATATGAATCATTGGATACATAGTGCCTCTTTCCACATCCCGGTAAATGAAATGACCCGGTGACTGCATGATCATACCATAAACCAGGTATATTTTTCCATATGTGTGACTAAATTATTAAAAAGAATTTCAGGTATTCCACTATGAAGCGTTTTTTATCCATTGTTCTCACACTCATACTGCTCTCTGGCTGCCTGTTTTGCAATCCGTCCGTGATCACGGCACAGACAGGGGAGGATGAACATACAACTCTGCCTTCCATAAATGTCTCGGCCCCCAGCGTACTTCTGATGGAAGCAGAAACAGGGACTATTCTCTGGCAGCAGAAAGAACACGATACTCTCCCGCCAGCAAGCATTACTAAAATCATGACTTTAATTCTTATCTTTGAAGCCATAGAAAGCGGACAGATCAGTCTTAACGACGAAGTGACTGTTTCGGAACACGCCGCCGGTATGGGCGGATCACAGGTATATCTGGAAGCCGGCGAAACACAGACAGTGGAAACCATGATTAAATGCATCAGTATCGCAAGCGCCAATGACGCCTGTGTGGCTATGGCGGAACATATTGGCGGCACCGAAGCAGAATTTGTGGCGCTGATGAACAAAAAGGCCGGGGAACTGGGCATGAACGACACCAGATTTGTCAATTGCTGCGGCCTGGATACGGACGGCCACCTGACCAGCGCCTATGACATCGCCCTGATGGCCAGGGAACTTTCGAACAAACATCCTAAGATCCATGATTACTGTACGATCTGGATGGAAAACATCATACATCGTACCAGAAGGGGCGACGAGGAGTTCGGTCTGACCAATACGAATAAGCTGATCCGCCAGTATCCTTATGCCACCGGTTTAAAAACCGGCTCCACCGGTCTGGCAAAGTTCTGTCTGGCCGCCACAGCCGAAAAAGACGGCGTAAAGCTGATCGCAGTCCTGCTGGCCGCACCAGACCCGAAAGCTCGGTTCGCAGATGCCCAGACACTGTTAAATTACGGATTTTCCATCTGTCGTGTATACAAGGACAAAGATCCGGCTCCCCTGCCGGATATGGCCGTCCGGCGCGGGGTGACTTCTTCTGTCCCGCTGGAATATGAGTCCGGCATGAACTATGTCAGCACCACCGGCGAGGATCTCTCAAAAATAACAAAAAAAACGCAGTTGAAAAAGTATGCCGAAGCTCCGGTCAGAAAAGGGGAAGCGGCCGGCAGGGTTACCTATTACCTGGGAGACAAAGAACTGGGCCACATTAATATCCTCTATGGACAGACCGTTGAACACGCCGCTTTCCGGGATTATTATCTGGATTTAATAAAAAGACTTTTCTTTTTATAATAGCGGCGCAAACAGCTTTAATACTGTCTGTACAATCCGCAGGAACAATCCGGGCGCTTTCCATTCGTCCTTTAAAATCTCACGGGAGCAGGCAAATGTCTGCTCCATATCTTCCCGCAGCTGTGCCACCGCCTCACTGCGGTATAAAAAGACGCCGCACTCAAAATGCAGATAAAGACTGCGGTAATCCAGGTTGATACTGCCCACCGCAGCCGTTTCCCCATCGCACAGAAAGCATTTGGCATGGATAAAACCGGGCGTGTACTCATAAATCCGCACCCCGCTGTCCAGAAGCGCTTTATAATTGGATCTGGTCATCAGAAAGATCAGTTTCTTATCCGGAATACCCGGAGTGACAATCCGCACATCCACTCCGCTTTTGGCCGCATTGCATAAGGTGACCTGCATTTCCTGGTCAATGATCAGATATGGTGTGTAAATGTAAATATAATTTTTTGCCCTGGAAATCATATTCAGATATACATTTTCTCCGACTTTCTCATGATCCAGCGGCGTATCCCCGTAAGGCTGGACGACGCCATGCTCCTCTGTATCCAGTTCCGGCAGCAGCGCCTGATACGTTTCACAGTCATCCTCTTCTTTACGGATATGATCCCACATTTCCAGAAACATGGCTGTAAAATTCCATACGGCCTGTCCCTTCAGCCGGATTCCGGTATCTTTCCAGTAACCAAAGCGCTGTTTTTCGTTAATATATTCGTCTGCGATATTCAGACCGCCTGTAAATCCATAAATACCATCCACAATGAGTATTTTCCGATGGTCCCTGTTGTTCATGACAATGCTCAGCACCGGACGGAACCGGTTAAAAACCGCACAGCGGATTCCCAGCCGTTCCATGCGGTACGTAAAATCCACCGGAAGGGTGCCCACACAGCCAATATCATCATATATCAGCCGCACTTCCACCCCCTGTTTTACTTTCCGCACCAGCGCTTTTAACAGCCGCTCATACATTACGCCCGGAGCGATAATAAAATATTCCAGAAATATAAAACGCTTCGCTTCTTTTACTGCCGCAAGCATGTCCACAAACATATCTTCCCCGCAGGCATAGTATTTCGTCTCCGTGTGCTCACAGGCAGGAAACTTTGCCCAGTTGAAAATATATGTGGATTGCAGGTATACATCCTGATCCGATTCCTTTAACCGTGCCATTGTATCCGGCGCCTGTTCCAGATGCAGGCCGATTCTGCGGTTTACCGCTTCCATTGCTTCACTGGTGCGTTTTGTAAGACCGGGCCGGCCAAAGACCGCATAAATGGTAATACCCAGAATGGGCACGCTTAGCAGCACAAACGTCCAGGCCAGCTTCGCTGCCAGATCTCCGGGACGGCTGACCACATATACTGCCGTAAGCAGTCCTGCAATAGTCATCATTAGATTGGCAAACGTAAACTGGGCGCTGAAACTATAAAGTACGCAAAACAGCCAGGCCAGCTGTATAAGAATGCCAAGTCCAACTACAAACATACGGCTGAACAGTTTCTGGACGGCATGCCGTATCATACGAAGTATTTTCATAAACATAAATCTCCTGTCCAGCACAGTATAACAATTCTGGAAAAATTGTCAAGCAGACATCTTCTTTTTGACTGTTATGCCTTTTGTCTGTCATGCGATTGCGGGAAAAAGATTCCGCGCACTGTAATACCGTTTCATGGGGAAAGCTTGTGAATACCCCGTATGATAAAACTGGTTCCCGCAGACTGCGTATATAGTCTGCGGGAACCAGTTTCCCCGCACAATCCGCTGCGGATTGCTTACATATGGTCTTTAATACACTGCAGGATCTTCTCCTGCACTGGCAGAATCTCCTCCAGAAGCGGTCTTGCTTCTTCCGGTTTTCCTGTCCGCAGCAGATCCACGATCCTGCTGTATGCCTCATAAAGCGGTGTGATTGACAGATTTCCTGACGTACCTTTCATTGTATGGGTCTTTTCAATCATCTCTGTCAGATCCCCGTCATCAAAATCCGCACTAACCGCATTTGCCTCCATAGATTTGACAAACGTTCCCAGCAGTCTTGTATAAAGCTTCTCATTTTTGTTAATACGTGCCAGTCCTTCATCCACATTGACGCCCAGCGTCCTTAATTCATCCAGTACACTCATCTGTTTCTACCTCTTTCTATTAAAAACATTCATACCAGGCATGTTATGCCGTCATGCGCCATTACGCTCTGGCTGATTAATATTTGCCAAAATCATCTTCCAGTGATATGACCTGTTCATTGATGCTGCTGTCAGATACAGAGGAGATGCTCCGGTAAGAATCTGTTCTGGAAGAACCTGCCCCCAGATTGTAAGTGGAAAGCATATCCCGCATTTTAGCCGCCTGGTTTGACAGTTCCTCGCTGGCTGCCGCACACTGCTGGCTGGTGGCGGAATTGGTCTGCACTACCTGGGATACCTGTGAAATCGCCTGTTCAATCTGTGCCACTGCGGTTGCCTGGTAATTGGATGATTCAGCGATTCCGTTAATGATTCCTTCACTCTGCTGTACGATATTGGAAATGGTATCCAGCGCTTTGGCTGTTTCATCCGCAATTCTTGATCCCACATTGACTTTACTGATGGAATCTTCAATCAGTTCCGCTGTTTCCGCAGACGCTGACGCACTGCGTGCCGCAAGCGTCCGTACTTCTTCTGCCACTACCGCAAAACCTTTGCCTGCCTCGCCTGCCCTTGCGGCTTCTACCGCTGCGTTTAGGGCCAGAATATTTGTCTGGAAAGCGATATCGTCAATTGTTTTAATAATTTTTGATATACTCTCTGAAGATACGTTGATATCCTGCATGGCGGACATCATTTCCTTCATCTGCTGGTTGCCGTGATGAACGTCTTCAATCGCCCTGGACACCAGATCAGCGGCAGAATTTGCCTGCTCCGCATTTTCCTTTGTCTTTTGCGCAATTTCATCAATGGAAGCTGTAATCTGTTCAATTGCGCTGGCCTGCTGTGTAGACCCCTGTGCCAGTGCCTGGCTGGCGCTGGCCACCTGGGAAGAACTGATGGTTACCTGGGTGCCGGCGTCATTAATATTGGAAAGTGTGTTTAAGTTGTCGTCTACCAGTTTTTTTAACGAATTGCCCAGCATATCGTCTGCGGAACTTGGATTGACAGAGACGGTCAGGTTACCATTGGATACTTCCTCCGCAATGTTGGACTGGTATTTGATATTGTCAATTACCCTGGAATATTCATCTACCAGATCGCCAAATTCATCGTTGTTATACTTTTCCAGATGAATATTGTTTACCCGGCCCTGCGCAATATTCTGCGCCGCTTCAGACAGCTGGCGGATAGATCTGGCTATTGTTTTTATCAGGGAAGTAGAAATCGCAACTGTAATACCTACGGAAACGACCAGCATGACAACTGCGATAATTGTAGCGTTTCTGACGTAAACAGTTTCCTGATTCAGATCCACGTTCAGAAATGACCTTAATGTTACAAGCGAAAATAACACATTCAGAAAAGTCAGCAGTACTGGTATACAGAATCCAAGTATCAGCTTTGTTTTTATCTTCATGTTTTTCATGTCCATCTACCTCTCATTCTTCATTCATCCTGTTTGCCTGGTCCACAACGGATGAATCAATATCATTTAATAATTTATCAGGATCCAGCAGAAGCTTCACGGTATCCCCTACCTTGCCTATACCATATATGTACTTGCGTTCTGCCTGGTCCATCCGTCCCGCATTTGGCGGCGGCAGGATATCCTCTTCCTTAATCTCCACCACTTCCGCAATCTTTTCTACAATCAGTCCCACCATGGTGGAATTTACATTAAGAACAATGATGCAGGTTCTGTCGTTATATTCAAAAGGCTCCTGATTAAAACGCAGATGTACGTCAATGACAGGTATGATCTTTCCCCTCAGGTTAATCAGCCCTTTGATATAGTCTTCTGTTTCAGGAATTTCTGTAATCGGCTGTATCTGGATGATTTCAAATACATACTGGATCTTCAGACCGAAATACTCCCTGCCGGATTTGAAGGTCATATATTTGCCCTTCTGCTCATCCCGTTCATCGGCAAAGACCAGGGTTCCATCTTCCTGCTGAATCAAATTGCCTGTTTCACTCATATGGCTCTACCATTCCTTTCTGTCGTTTTATCCTACCAGCCCGGCCGGATCCAGAATCAGGGCAATGCTGCCGTCTCCCAGTTGTGTACAGCCGGAAAGTCCTTTGACTTTTTTAATATAGGAAGGTATCGGTTTGACGACAATTTCCTGTTTGCCCACAAGGGTATCCACAAACAGCGCAACTTTTTTGTCTTCTACTTCCAGGAATACCATCATGCCGTCTTCAATCTTTTCCTTATAATCTTTCATACCGTACCATTCGCCCAGCCGGATGACAGAGAAACATTCCCCACGGACCATGACATATTCGTCCCCGTTTGGCTCATGGATCATCATGTCCTCACTGACACGGATAAATTCTTTGATCACACCAGATTCCATTACAAAAGAAGAATGTCCGGTCTCCATTACAATACCGTCAATAATCGCCAGTGTCAGCGGTATTTTCAGGCTCATAATACTGCCCTGGCCCGGTGTGCTTTCAATGTCCAGTACGCCGCCCACTGCCTGGATATTCTGGACGACCACGTCCATACCAACGCCACGGCCGGAATATTCCGTTACCTGCTCATTGGTGGAAAAGCCCGGCAGTGTAATAAACTGGTATACTTCTTTATCTGAATAGGACGAGTCCGGTCTGGCGTCATCTAACAGCCCTTTCTTTCTGGCCTTGCTGATAATTTTTTCCCGGTCAAGGCCGGTTCCGTTGTCTTCCACACTGATCCATACTTTACCAGCTTCTGTCCGTGCGGACAGTGTGACCTTTCCTTTTTCTGTCTTGCCGGCGGCTTCCCGCTCTGCGTTTGTCTCAATACCGTGGTCCACCGCATTACGGACCATATGCATCAGCGGATCGGAAATGTGTTCGATCAGGTTTTTATCTACTTCTGTCTGTTCCCCTACCATTTCAAATTCGATGTCCTTGCCCAGTTTTCTGGATACATCAAATACAATACGGTTCATTTTCTGGAAGGTATTCGCAAGCGGAACCATCCGCATCGCCATAATAACATTCTGCAGATCGGTGGAAATCTTTGAAAGCTGTGCCGCTGATTTATTAAAATTATCCAGATTAAGCCCCGGTACTTTTAAATCCGGGTTCTGCAGCACTACCGATTCCGCAATTACCAGCTCTCCGATTAATTCCATCAGCTGATCCATTTTAGTTACATTTACACTGATAAAGGAGGCCTTTTCCATTTTGGGTTTATCTTTTGCCAGTTTTTTCTGTCTGCCCGGTTCCTTTGTCTTAATAACGAAATCGCCGGGAGCAATTTTATCTTTAGACGTTTTCCCCGGTACTTCCAGTCCCGGTTTGCCGCGTGCCTCAATTTCTTCCACACTGGATTCCAGGTCAATCCTGGCGTCCCCGTCATCGTGGAGGCCTTTGGCGAATTCCTGGGCCGTACATTCTGTAATCTCTGCTTTTTCAATGGCATATCCTTCACTGACCAGCTGGGAAATCTCGTCCTTTCCCGCCTGTGCCTGTAAGAGAATCTTAAAACCTTCTTCCACAACCGTCTTGGAACTCTCTTCATCAGAAATAATATTATCCGGAGCGTACAGCAGATCTTCCGCAACCTCTTTTAATGCATAGACGATCTTGTAGGCGTGAATATTGGCCATTTCCGTGTCCGGGTAAAAAGAGATAAATATCTTATAAAAATGGCTGTCACTGGTTGCCACCGGCGCAATATAGAACTGTTTAGGTTCTTCGTGTTCCGGTTTTGGAATATCCTTTCCTGATTTCTTTGCTTTTCCCCCTTTGATCTTATCCAGAAACTTATCCAGCGACGCAATCAGTTCGCTGGAGTCGCCGTCTACCGCATCTCCATTCTGAATCTTCTCCATTTCTCCTGAGATAAAGTCTTCTACATCCAGTACGTGCTCCACCAGTTCCAGGTGCGGCACATTCTTCGGGTGGGACTCCCTTAGAAAAAAGAATACATCTTCCAGTTTGTGAGCTACAGCCGTTATATCATCAAACATCATGATACCTGAAGACCCTTTGATGGTGTGCATTGTACGGAATATTTCGTTAATGCTGTCTTCGTCAAAGCAGTCCGCATCTTTCTGCTCCAGAACGGTTTCCTGCAGCTGTTCTAACAGCTGGCCGTTTTCGAGCAGATACATATCAAGCATGTCTTCTGTATTAAATCCTTCTGCCATATGCTTCTCCTTTCCTGTATATTTTGCCAGTGTACCGGTAAACTGATTTTCCCGCAATATACCTTTCCCAGCATCCCCGGAAATCAGCTTACCGGTACACTGGTACCATGTACTTATGTCAGAGTAAACCAGCTTAAATCAGATTCAGCTTTTTGAGCGCATGCTCGAATCTGTCCTGGTTGATCGGCTTACCGGAATATATTGTACAGCCCAATTCAAACGCCATTTTTACATTCCGCTCCTCATTCAGGGCAGTTGTCATAATTACTTTTGCCGCCTTATCCTCCGGAACACTTTTTTCCTTTTCCAGATTCCGGATTGCTTTTAACGCCTGATATCCGTCCATTACCGGCATCATAATGTCCAGACAGATCAGATCATAAGGTTCCTCATCCTCCAGGGCCATCATAAATGCGTCCACTGCTTCCATTCCGTCCACAGTCACATCACAGTCACCGTACTTGGACAGGAAATTCACCATAAACTTTCTTGTTACAAAATCATCTTCTGCCAGCAGAATCTTCATTTCTTCTCTCCTTTTTACATTGTATTTAATAAGGCATATGTCTTTGCCGCAATATCAGGCAGTTTTACCTGATATTCCACTGCGCCCAGATCATACGCTACTTTTGGCATCCCATAGACCACACAGGTGGATTCATCCTGTCCGATGGTCCTCGCACCGGAATTGCGCATGGCTAAGAGCCCTTTGGCGCCGTCGCCTCCCATTCCGGTCAGTATAATTCCCAGTGCGTCTGAACGGGCTGTTTTTGCCACAGATTCAAAGAGCACATCCACAGACGGACAGTGCCCGTTTACCCTGGGCCCTTTTCTGCATTCCACCTGATAGACGCCGTTTACCTTTACCAGACGCATATGCTGGTCGCCGCCCGGTGCGATCAGTACATGGCCGGGCTTTACCCGGTCTCCGGTCTGCGCTTCTTTTACCCGTACCCGGCAATCATTATCAAGACGTCTGGCATACATACCGGTAAATCCGGGAGGCATATGCTGTACGATCACCACGCCCGGAATATCCGTGCCAAACCCTTTCACCACTTCAAAGATCGCTTCGGTACCGCCAGTGGACGCACCGATTGCCACCAGCAGACTGTTTCTTGTGGAAGATAAATGCTGTTCTTCCGGCAGTCTGGCTTTGCGTTTAATATTGCTGATTTTTGCGGTAGAAGCAATCTTGACTTTGACCAGAAGCTCATGACGGATAAACTCCTCCATCTGCCTGCGGTTCGTAATAGCCGGTTTTGCCACAAAGTCCACAGCTCCCGCATTGAGCGCATCAAACACTTTATCACTTAACGCACTGATGACCACTACCGGAAGCGGATACTGGGGCATCAGCTTACGTAGAAACTCAATGCCGTTCATACGTGGCAGTTCCACATCCAGCGTCATGACGTCCGGTTTATGTCTTAATATGGCATCCCTTGCTTCAAATGGATCCTTTGCCGTCGCTACCACCTGGACCGCAGGATCCCTGCACAGGTTGTGAACCAGCAGCTCCCGGAATACAATGGAATCATCCACTACTAATACCCTGATTGGCCGCATACACTCATCATCCTTCCTTTTTCCTGAAAATAGACGGCTGGATAATCTGAAACGGTGTACTGCTCCGGTCAAGAGTCTCTGTCGTACCAATAAACAGATATCCCCCCGGTTCCATGACATCATATACTTTCTGAATTAATTCCTGTTTGGTCTTATCATCAAAATATATCATAACATTACGTAAAAATACAGTATGCAGCCTTTTTTTAAACGGAAACGGGGACATTAAATTAAACTGACGGTAAATGACTTCCTTTTTCAGTTCATCGGTCACCCTGTACTGTGCCCCGCCGGACAGAGACTGAAAAAAACGCCGTTTCCACTGTTCTGGAAGATTTTTTAACTGGTCGGCTGTATATACGCCCGCAATGGCCTGCTTCAGCACTTTTGTGGACAAATCCGTAGCCAGAATTTTTGTGTCCCACTCCTTGCGCTCCAGACTAAAAAAGTCAGCCAGAACCATGGCGATCATATAAGGCTCTTCCCCGGAAGACGCAGCGCCACACCAGATACGCAGATCTTTCCCACGCAGCGCTTCCCGTTGTTTCAGCCAGGGAAGTACCTGTTTGCGGAAAAAATCAAAATGTTCAAATTCTCTCATGAAATAAGTATGATTGGTGGTCAGAAAATTTACCAGCATTTTTTCCTGCTGTCCGGTTTTATCCTGTTCCACCACGTTCATAAATTCACTAAAGCTCTTCCAGCCATTTGATCTGATATAGTTTTCCAGCCGTCCATTAATAATTACTTTTTTCTGACTCAGATCTATGCCATAATGCCGTTTCATATGAGTTGAGATTCTTAAAAACTCTTCGTCCGTAATCAATGCCATTCCTCCTGTCAGATGAATGAATCTGTTTCATCAGCATAACTGACGTGATATTTTACAAAAAATATTAAAAATCGCCGGATTAAACCGGATACCGGAGTCTTTGCGCATAATATCCAGCGCTTCCTGTCTGCTGTGGTTTTCCCTGCCGGTCAGGGTACAGTAAGCGTCGGCAATGGACACAATCTGGGCCGCAATCGGTATTTCTTCTTTCCGCAGTCCGTCCGGATAGCCGCTGCCATCCCAGTTTTCATGATGACAATGGGCAATGTCAATGGATATACTGATAAAATCATTGTAATCATTATTGACATGCAGATCCCGCAGCAGCTGGGCGCCAATTGCCGTATGACTTTGTACGGCGGCCAGCTCTTCTTTTGTCATCCCCTGTTCTTTACGCAGTATTTCCTTTGGAATTCCAATATTTCCAATATCACAGACTGGAGCCGCCAGCTCAATCGTATCAATATAGGAATCCGAAATACGGTCCTCAAATAATGGGGAGAGCTGCATACTCTGCGCCAGAATCCGGCAGTTGCGCTTCATCCGTTCCATATGTCCCTGCTCATAACCGCCAAAATTATTGGCTGCCATATTGGCCAGTGCGTAAAGAATATTTTTCTTTTCCTCTTCCATCTGTTTTAACTGTTCGCTGACAGATATCTGCAAACGCCGGTTCATCGCCATCAGCTCGATTTTCGCTTCCTGCAGGCGCAGGTGAACGCCGACACGTGCCTGGACAATCTCCGGAACAAAAGGCTTTGTAATATAATCCTCCCCTCCGATCAGAAACCCGTCCACGATATCCTGCGGATTATCAAATGCGGAAATAAAAATTACAGGAATATCATGGGTTTTCTTATTACTTTTCAGAGTTTTACATAATTCGTATCCATCCATGCCAGGCATTGAGATATCTGTCAGGATCAGCTGCGGCCGGCTGTTTACAGCTATTTCCAGCGCCTGTTTCGCATTTTCAGCCAGTACCGGATCACACCCCATATTTTTTATTATCTCTTCCAGTATCAGTCTGTTGAGTTCCACATCGTCCACGATCAGAATCTTTTCACCACTTGCCTTTTTGTGGTCATATTCCATGGATACACCTCCTCTCTTTTAACACTGCAGGCCTGACCGGTTTGTCACATTAATGCCTGTGTTCCGCCTTTTGCCGCACACCTGCCTTATATACGGCGTGATTTCCTGCCAGTTTTACAGCATTTTCTCCAGTTCGCCGTATTCAGCGGCTACTTTGTCATAATTTTCTTTCTGCACGGCCATTTTTAATCTTAAAAATTTTCGGCTGATTTCCCTGGGCGCTCCTTCCGACAGTTGTCTGGCCGTCTCCATAAACATTTCCGCTTTTTCCCAGTTTTCCATTTCCACACACAGAATCAGCTTGGAAAGCGTCCGTTTCAGGTTTTCCAGGTTTTCCGGCGTACCGAATTCCCTGATATTATCATATTCTTCTTCCTGTCCGCCTGCCAGCGTCGGATGGTACGGCGTCTGGATCTCTTCCGGCTGTGTCAGACTGTCCCTGTCTTCCTCACTGATTCCGGTCCAGATAGAAAAAGAAAATGTGCTGCCCCTGTTTTTCTCACTTTCCACTTCGATCCGGCCGCCCATCAGCTCTACCAGCTGCTTACAGATATTCAGCCCCAGACCGGTGCCGCCATATTTTCTGGAAATGGATGCGTCCACCTGGGAGAAACTCTGGAACAGTTTATCCCGGTCCGCTTTATCAATGCCGATTCCGGTATCTTTGACAATAAAAAACAGTTCGATTTTATGGTTTACCTGTGCCGTACGGACCACTTCTACTGTAATCTTGCCCACTGCCGTGAATTTCTGCGCATTGGACAACAGATTGTTGAGTACCTGGACAATACGCAGCTCATCTCCTACGATATACTCTGGTATCTGTGGTGAAACTGTCATAAAAAAGCCCAGACCTTTTTCTGTCAGCTTATTGATATGCTGGGATTTGACATAATCCAGCATATTGCGGAAATGAAATCTCCGTGGCTCCAGCGTAAATTTTCCTGCTTCCAGTTTGGAAAAATCCAGGATATTGTTTATGATCTTATTCATATCCCCGCAGCAGCGTTCAATCAGCCGCAGGGATTTTAAGGTCCGCTCATCCGTTACAAAATCCAGCAGTTCTTTTACATTCCCAAGCACTCCGTTTACCGGTGTACGCAGTTCATGGGTTACATTTGCCACAAATTCTGATTTTACTTTGGACGCTTCCTGCGCTTCCTGGCGCACCTGCTCTACTTCCCTGCCCAGAAATTCCTTTTCCAGTATATCATGCGCCATGCATATGTACATCCCGGGATTCATTTCACTGACCAGAATCCTCGCCTCCACCGGAAAGCAGGTCAGATTACTGCGGTAGGCTACCAGATTCTGCTGCTCATGCCCGAACCGGTATTCCGTCTGAAAGCTCCCGTCTGAAACCCGGAATGTATTAGGAAATACATCGCTGATATATTTATCAGACATATCGTCTGTGTATTCCAGTTTTTTTCTTGCCGCCGCATTGGCGTATGTAATTTTTCCGGCCATATCAAACATCAGGATAATTTCCAGCGCATCTTCAATCGGAAATATATAGCCTCCATGTTGTTTCATCATCTTCCTCCCCGGACATTACTCACAAAAAAAGGCACCAAAAAAAAGTGACTTCTTTGCCGCCTGCTGTCTGTAATGTCTTTAAAATTTAAACATCATAACCACTTCAACCATATTGAAGAAATCTTCCTTAGCAAGCCGAAAACATTCCAGCATATCCGGTGCGAACTGACCGCATGCACCGCCCGTAATCATCTCAAATGCCTGTTCATTTGTAAACGCACGCTTATATACCCTGGGACTTACCAGTGCGTCATATACATCCGCAACCGCCACAACCTGTGCGCACAGAGGTATTTCATCCCCCACAAGATGATCCGGATATCCGCCGCCATCCCATCGTTCGTGGTGATACCTGCAGATATCATAACAGTAGCGGTAGAATTCACTGGAATGGTCTCTGCAGGACCGCTCCAGCAGTTTACATCCTATGGTCGTATGGGTTTTCATAATTTCAAATTCCTCCGCATCCAGACGTCCCGGCTTTAGCAAAATTGCGTCCGGAATGCCGATTTTGCCAATATCATGCAGAGCAGACGCACTTACGATCAGATCCACCTGCGTTTCGTTCAGGCCATACTGCGGAAAAGATTCCAAAAGATGATTAAGCATCACTCTTGTAAAATATTTCATACGCCTGGTATGTTCCCCGGTTTCCACATTTCTTGTTTCCACCACGGAACTGAGCGCATCAATTATAAATTCATTATTTTTACGAATCTCACTTTCCTGCGCCCGGATTTCCTGCTCCTGTTCCTTCAGGCGCCTCTCCATATCCAGCTTATTCTGATACAGTTCTATAATATTCTGGCTTCTTTTTTTTACGATATGAGGATAGAAAGGTTTATGTATGACATCCGCCACGCCATAGGAGTATGCTTTATCCTCGCTGTCGATAACGGTCTCCCCGGTAATGAGAATCACCGGTATTTTCTGCAACAGCTGTCTCTCATCCATATACTCCAGCACGGCAAATCCGTCCATAACCGGCATGGTAATATCCAGAAGCACCAGTACCAGATCCTGGTTTCTGGCAATCTGTAAAATCGCTTCCCGGCCATCCGACGCTTCCAGTCTGTCGTATTCTTCGTGAAACATGTCTTTTAGTACCTCACGGTTAATTTCCTCATCATCGACGATCAGTATCTGCTTCTTTGTCATGGCGTCTCCCATAGCATCCCCTCTGCTTCCCCTGCTCTCACATTAGTCCATAATCAAAGTTACCATTTTTTAATATAATTGTCAATTAATTTTTAAGGGCTGGTTTATGTTGCCATTATATCTGCCGCCATATATACTTTTTTATCCAAAGCGCCATTTATCCGCAGGCAGGGTTATCCCGCAGGACGTATGGAAAAGAGCGCAGAACAGCACATACCGCACAGCCGGATGTTCCCCATAACACATAGCGTTATACGCATACAGCCCGGAGTGTGTTTGAAAATTGCTTTCTGACAAATGTACCCGGGAGGGCATGATATGGAAGATTTGTGCCAGATGAAGGGAGCATACCCAAAGGGCACGAAGTTGCGGGCTATGTAACCTGAATCTGGCGCAAATATCATGCAAAGTGGGGCGTGCAGATGTCGGGAATGAATTTTCAAACACGCTCTGGAATTATAACTTATTTTATTATAATGAATATCAGGGATTTTGTCCACAGGTAAATAAAGCATCCGCCATAAAACTGTATAATGGCAGGCCTTTATCATATCATTTTTTGATTATGAATTCAAGCCGCAGCCGGTGATCCTTATCCGCTGATATAAAATAGCAGCCGCAGCTTTCCCGGACAGGCGTTTTTCACATTCTGCTTTCACTGCCATATGATAACATAAAAAGTGCAGGACTGCGTATAATGGACAGGGTTCGTAATTTAATCAATTGTGACGTGGTGCACCGGCGGGGATATACGGGCCGGGGCGTAGGAGTGGCGATTCTGGATACAGGCATTTCCCCGCATCCGGATTATGCGGAACGTATACAGGTATTCCAGGATTTTTGCGGTCATAAAAGCCAGCCTTATGACGATAACGGCCACGGCTCCCACATAGCCGGAATTATTGCCGGAAACGGGCGCATGAGCAAAGGACGCTTCCGGGGCGTGGCCCCTTCCGCCAGAATACTGGCGCTTAAAGTACTGGACCGTACCGGGAATGGTAATACTAAAGATGTTATAGAAGCGATGAAGTGGATGATTGAAAACCGGATAAAATATCATATAAAGATAGCCAATATTTCCGTGGGAATGCTGCCAAAATCCAGAGGACTGGAACGGGAACAGCTGCTGGAATGGGTGGATCATTTATGGGACAATGGCATATTTACCGTAGCCGCAGCGGGAAACAGCGGCCCCAGGGATAACAGCGTGACAATACCGGGCGCCAGCAGTACGGTTCTGACCGTAGGCAGCAGCGACGACCGGGATATACTGGTGCGCAGAAGGGGACTTTTTCCCGGCTACAGCGGCACCGGCCCCACGGACTGCTGTGTCTGCAAGCCGGAAATACTGGCACCAGGAACAGATGTGAAAAGCTGCTATTATGAACGGGGCGGATATACGTCCAAAAGCGGCACTTCCATGGCTACCGCGGTAGTATCGGGAGCCTGTGCGCTGGCGTTTGACCGTTATCCGCAGCTGACGCCGCCGGAGCTGAAGCTTTTATATTACGACCGGCTGTCCGGAGAAAGCGGGTTGTCCGGCTGCTGGGGGACACTGGATGTAAGAAAGCTGCTGGGAGTGGGCGGACGTATCTGAGCATTTATTTCCATGCGGAATTTCCATGCAGTTTTATAATCATAAAACCGGTATCGCAGGGCATGTAATACAGTGCCCTTCCGGTAACTTTGTGGTCTGTAAGCGTCGTGACAGATGTTAAAATTTTCCGCAAATGAAAAAAGAAGGATTACAGCCTGTCAGGCCATAACCCCTCCCCGATGCAGCCGCATCAGACACTCTTCCCGCTTTTTGGCACATCTTTCATACTAAAGCTGAGACGTCCCATTTTATCCTTGCCCAGGCAGACCACCGTCACCTCGTCTCCCAGGGTAAGGACATCCTCTACACGATTAATCCGCCCTTTTGTAATTTTGGATATGTGGACCATGCCCTCTTTTCCGGGCGCAAACTCCACAAATGCGCCAAACTCTTTGATGCTTACTACTTTTCCTTTAAAAATCTGGCCGGCTTCGAAGTTTGCGGTAATGATCCCAATCATTTCCACCGCCTTATCCATCATGGCCCGGTCCGTTCCACATACAGATACTGATCCGTCGTCGGTAATGTCGATTTTAACGCCGGTCCGTTCAATAATTTCATTGATGGTCCTGCCCCTCTGGCCTACCACATCCCCGATTTTTAACGGGTCAATCTGAATCTGGACAATTTTTGGCGCATACAGGCCCACTTCTTTTCTTGGCTCCGCAATTGCTTTGGACATTACCTCGTCCATAATATACAGCCTTGCCTGTCTGGTACGGGCGATGGCCTCTTCCACAATAGGACGGGTCAGGCCATGGATTTTGATATCCATCTGAATGGCTGTAATGCCGTCATGGGTACCGGTTACCTTAAAGTCCATATCGCCAAAGAAATCTTCCAGCCCCTGGATATCTGTGAGCACAATGTAATCATCGTCTGACTCACCGGTCACCAGACCGCAGGAAATACCAGCCACCATTTTTTTAACCGGAACTCCGGCTGCCATCAGCGACAGACAGGACGCACAGGTGGATGCCATTGAGGTAGATCCATTGGATTCAAAAGTTTCTGATACTGCCCGTATCGCATATGGAAACTCTTCCACAGAAGGCAGTACCGGTACCAGCGCTTTTTCCGCCAGTGCGCCATGACCGATTTCACGGCGTCCCGGTCCCCTGGACGGTTTTGTCTCTCCCACAGAATAGGAAGGGAAATTATAATGATGCATATACCGCTTGGTCTGGATATTTTCATCCAGCCCGTCTACACGCTGTACTTCTGACAGCGGCGCCAGCGTCACAATGTCGCAGATTTGTGTCTGTCCCCTGGTAAACATGGCAGAACCATGCACCCGTGGAATCAGATCCACTTCTGCAGCCAGCGGACGGATCTGGTCCATGGCACGGCCATCCGGACGCTTATGATCCTGCAGAATCATTTTGCGGACAGTTTTCTTCTGGTACTGGTACACGGCTTCCCCGAGTACTTCCAGCCATTCTTCCTGATCCGCAAAAGCCTCTTCCAGCTTCTGTGTAATCTTTCGGATATTTTCTTCACGTACCTGCTTCTGGTCGGTAAAGACCGCTTCTTCCATTTCTGCAGGCGTTACGATGTCCCGGATGGCCGCAAACATTTCTTCCGGAACCGCACAGCTTGTATAGGTGTGTTTTGGCTTTCCGGTTTCCGCTGTAATCGTATTGATAAACGCATTGATTGTCTGGTTGATGTCATGAGCCATATAGATGGCTTCCAGCATTTTTGCTTCCGGTATTTCATTGGCTCCGGCTTCGATCATAATGACCTTTTGCTCTGTGGAAGCCACCGTCAGCTGCAGATCACCCTCATCCCATTCCTGCTGGGACGGATTTACGATAAAAGCGCCGTCCACCATGCCAATCTGGGTCATGGCGCATGGGCCGCTGAAAGGAATATCAGAAATACAGGTGGAAATGGCGGCGCCCAGCATGGCTGTAATTTCCGGCCGGCACTGCGGGTCCACGCTCATGACCATATTATTTAAAGTCACATCATTTCTGTAATCCTTTGGAAACAGCGGACGCATCGGACGGTCTATCACCCTGGAAGTAAGCACCGCATTTTCGGACGCCTTGCCTTCACGCTTATTAAATCCTCCCGGAATCTTGCCTACCGCATAGAGCTTTTCCTCATATTCCACACTCAGCGGGAAAAAATCAATCCCGTCCCTTGGCTTGTCTGAGGCTGTCGCAGTGGAAAGTACCGTAGTTTCGCCATAGCGCAGCAGCGCCGCACCGTTGGCCTGCGCACAGACCCGGCCAATTTCTACCGTCAGTGTCTTTCCGCCGATTTCCATAGAATAGCTTTTATACATAATATTTTCTCCTTTTAAAAAAAGGGCGGAGAACTCCGCCCTTTCCATACAGAATTATTTTCTTAAACCTAAACGTCGAATTAAAGTACGGTATCGCTCAATGTCGTTCTTTTTCAGATATGCCAGCAGTCCTCTTCTCTGGCCGACCATCTTTAAAAGTCCCCTTCTGGAATGATGATCCTTAGGATTTACCTTTAAGTGCTCTGTCAGCTCATTGATCCTGTTTGTCAGCAGCGCTACCTGTACTTCTGTCGAACCTGTGTCGCCTGGTTTCTTTCCATACTCTGCAATAATTGCTTCTTTTTTTTCCTTTGATAACATGATTTCTTTCCTCCAGATTATTTTATCGTCCGCCCGGTTACACATGATACTCAGTAAAAGGCCGGAGACTCCATCTACCGAATATGGGCCACGGGACTGTTCTGAAAACTATCAGCCCCTGTTCATGCCTATCCAATATATCACAACTTTATGCGGTTGTAAACTACTTTTTAAAACATCCGCCGGCAGCATACCGGTGTCCGGTAAAAGGCGTTTGACACTTTAATGCCATCCCGGCTGTTGCTGGCATGTACAATCTGCCCGTTTCCGATATAAATGGCCACATGGGTAATGCTTCCGCCGCTGCCGTAGAATATCAGATCCCCCGGCTGCAGCTGCGAAGTGCTGACGCTTGTGCCGTAACCTGCCTGCGCACTGGCTAAATGAGGCAGATAAATACCGTATTTCGCCATAATCTGCATCGTAAACCCGGAACAGTCCACACCGTTTGTCAGGCTTTCCCCGCCCCATACGTATGGATTTCCCACATAGCTTAACGCTGTCTGTACCAGTGTGTATTTTGTATCCGGCACATCTGCGCTGCGTTCTGTCTCTGTATATACCATGGCTTTTTTCAGCTCTTCGGACAGTTCCACGTATTTTGCGTTGACGTAACCGTTTTCATTGTCCAGTCTGACTTCCACCCAGTCTTTGCCTTCCTTGACAACTTCCAGTTCTTCATCTTCTGTTACAATCGTAAGAATCGTACAGTCTGTATTTGGTTTTTCACGGATATAGACTGTCATGGAATTTACCGTGGCCATGGTCCTTTTTAATTTTTCAGCTAATTTCTCCGCCGGCCGGCCCGTAACAATATAATCGCTTTTCACATAACCGCTTACTTTGCCGGAACGAATCTGATACCAGCCATCCTTTGTATCCACAATCTCACATCCTGCGTCTGACGGCAGCTTTCCGATGACTTTAGCGTCTTCCCCGGGCTCCTGACGGACATTCAGATAATTATCCACACTGGCAATGCCCAGGTTTTTATACCCGCAGATGGTTCCGGACTGTTTCTCTTTCTGGTCTTTATTTTTACTATTTTTTACTTCTTTTTTATCTTCTTTTTTGTTTTTCTGTTCTTTTGCCTTCGCCTGGTCTTCCGTCGTTTCTACGTTTTTCGTTTTACCTTTTTGTCCGGAATCCGGCCCGCTGTTTTTCTGCGTCTGCTGTGCTACTGCCCGGCTGGTGCCAAGATAGTCTTCCACAGCGGCGCTTACACCCGCACGGATGGTTGCTCCGTATGTGCTGGTAACGCCGCTTCCCAGGACCGTTACCAGACTGGCCATAAAGATAGCGCCAAGTTTCATTAGCCTGTGTTTCATTTGATCATATCCTCCTGTCCCTGTTTGTCTCTTGTAATTTATCTGATAATCAGTAATTGTTATCTTTTTCAGGTGTCCTGTAGCTTTCTTCCAGCCGCGATTTTTAAGAAGCAGCATCTGTTTTCCTGTTTTTATGGCAGCTTCCACAATATGTTCCGGACACGCTCTGTTCATATTATAGCAATCCCTGGTAATCATGTCAATAATTTGTAATATTTTTGTAATAATTGACAATTCGGGTTAAAAAAGAATACTTTCAGAATATACACAGCTTTTATTATAATAGTTGCATTTTATTTATGACTTCCGGACATAAGCGCCTGTGTCTGTTTCAGATATTCCCTGCCTTTGCGGATATCTTCACGCAGCTGCGCCTGCAGTGCGCCGATACCGGAAAATTCCTTTTCCGGACGTGCGAAGCGCAGGAGGCTGACCCTGGCGTTTCTGCCATAGACATCGGCGTCAAAATCATAAATATAGGTTTCCACGCCCACCGGATTGGACCCGTGAATCGTAGGTTTTTTTCCAATATTCGTAATACCGCCGTATTGTCTGTCGTCCAGTTCCACAATGGAGCTGTAGACGCCAAAAGGAGGCAGGATTTTACATGGAGCCGGCTCCTGATTGATGGTAGGAAAGCCCAGCTGCCTGCCCAGACGGTTGCCGTGGCAGATAGTTCCTTCTATAAAATAAGGGTATCCAAGCAGTTTTGCGGCAAGCCCCATATTGCCTTTTGTGATTTCTTCCCGGATGTATGTGCTGCTGATGTCCCGGCCTTCATACCGCATCTTTGGCACTACCTGCAGCCTGTAGCCATATATGCCGGCATATTCCTCCAGCATATGATAATCTCCCCCGCGGTTGTGCCCGAAACGGAAATCCGTACCCACCACCATCCACTTTACCCGCAGTCTGGTGGCAATCTCACGGATAAACGTCTCCGCCTCCATCCGCATAATCTCAGGGGTAAAGGGACATTCTACCAGCACATCCACGCCTCTTTCTTCCAGAAGCCGCCTCTTTTCCTCATTGGTCGTAATTACCTGCTGGTTTCCGCCGTCTGCCGCTGTCCGGCTTACAGGCGGTATGTCAAAAGTAAAAACGGCCGCCTTCAATCCCTGTTTTGCTTTTTCAGATACAGACTCCAGTAAAAGCCCGTGTCCACAGTGCAGCCCGTCGAATTTCCCCAGGGAAAGAACGGTATCTTCCGTCAGCTGTAACTGTTTCAAGTCTCTTTCGTATCTCATAATCCGTCCTGATTCCTCTGCCAGAATATTTTTACCGGTTTGTAATCTCCCCGGATCTCATCCCTGCCGTAAATGCCAAAAAACGTTTCTCCATGATAGACTCTCAGATGATCCGCCATAGCGTATTTCCCGGACGCAGGCGTCCCGGATTTAAAACCGGCACATTCCGCAGCCTGTCTCGTTATGACAAACGCCCGTTTGGGAAGCCGGTTTCCATTTTCCAGAAGTTTTGCGTACGTCTCTGTTACCCTGGCTGACGGATAACCGGTAAACAGCCGGTCCGGCGGAATCAGGATTTCTGACAGTCTTCCTTCTTCCACAAACTGCCGGATAGCGGACAATGTATACGCCTCAGAAAGAGTGAACATACCAGCCCTGGTACGCAGCAGCTCTTCCATACAGCCGCCGCAGGAAAGCTTTTCGCCTATGTCATGACATAAAGTCCGTATATAAGTGCCTCTGGAACAGTGCACCCTGATTCTTACCCTGGGCAGCCGGACCCATTCCACAGTAATTTTATGAATGGTTACCGGTCTTGGCTTACGTTCCAGGGTAATTCCTTCCCTGGCCAGATCGCAGAGTTTCCTGCCGTTTACTTTCAGTGCGGAATACATCGGCGGTATCTGCATATACGTTCCGGTAAAAGATAAAACGGCTTCCCGCACCTGCTCTTCCCCGCAGAGCACCTTAGATTCTTTTAAAACAGTTCCGCCGCTGTCCTGGGTATCGGTTTCTATGCCCAGCAGCAATGTGGCTTCGTATTCTTTGTCTTTATCTGTCAGCATTTCACACAGCCTTGTGGCTGTTCCAAGGCAGACTGGCAGTACGCCCTCCGCATCCGGGTCCAGCGTTCCGGTATGACCGGTTTTTTTCTGATGACAGATCCCCCGCAGCTTTGCCACCACATCGTGGGATGTATAGCCTTTTTCTTTATATACATTCAGGATTCCGTTCATGGGTCACTCTCCAGCTGTTTTGCCACCTGTGTGAGAATCTGCTCCAGGCATTCCTCCGGCCGCAGGCGGGTGGAGGCGCCGGCGGCCCGTCTGTGGCCGCCGCCGCCGTAATTCATGGCAATCTGCGCCACATCCACCGCATCTGACGCAGAACGCATACTGATTTTGTATTCCTGTTCGTCTTTCTGGTAAAAAAATACAGCGGCTTCCACGCCTTTTGTGGAACGCAGCTGCGCCACGATGCCTTCCAGATGTTTGGGCAGCGCACGGCACTCTTCCATATCCCGGGTGGTAATTACCGATGAAATGCATCTGCCGTTTAAATGCAGCCGGCTTTTCTGAATCGCCCTGGCCAGAATCTGGTTCTGCTCAAACGTCTTTTCCATAAAAGTCTTATCCGCTATCCGGGAAAAATCAATGCCGGTATCCATCAGAAAACCGGCAATCCGCATCGTTTTTGAAGAGGTACAGGAGTACTGGAACATGCCAGTATCGTGCAGAATGCCGGTATATATGCATTCTGCGATTTCTTTTGTAATACGTTCCCCGGGAAGCAGTGTAAATATCAGCTCTGACGTGGAACTGGCCTGCGGATCAATATAACAGTCGTCCCCAAAGCCTTTGTTGCTGATATGATGATCAACGCAGATCACCCGTTTTGCGTATTCCAGCAGGCCGGCGGCGTGACCCAGTCTGCCTGCGTCGCCGCAGTCCTGTACAATCATCAGGTCACAGCCTTCCTGACGGCAGAACACATGGTCGTTGGACACGCTGATAATCTCATCCGCACGGGCCAGAAACTTAAAAATATTCGGAACCGGCTCCAGATACAGCCTGACGCTGATATCCGGATGATATTGTTTCAGATAGTTGTATGTGGCCAGGCACGAACCGGTACAGTCGCCGTCTGGTTTTACGTGGCCCGCTATGACCACGCTTTGTACCTGTGCCAGACATTCTTCCAGACTATTCATTGACTACCTCTTTCATTTCTCCTGTCTGATTCATTCTGTTTTTTATCCGTCCCATTCTTCACTGGCAGTCTTTACATCCTCTCTGCCGTCTTCTTCCACTGGTCCATGTCCCTGACTGTCCTTTTTTGTCACTTCGTCAATATAGTGGGACATGGTAACGCCGTATTCAATGGACTGGTCAGCGATAAAGGTAATCTGGGGCGTATTGCGCAGATTCACGTTTTTCGCCAGGCTGCGCCGGATATATCCTTCCGCACTTCTAAGACCTTCCAGCGTGTCTTTTCTGGCCTGTTCGCCGCCAAGGACACTGATATAGGCTTTGCAGGTTTTTAAATCCGGCGCAACTTCCACAGAAACCACACTGGTCATTGGATGAATGCGGGGATCTTTAATATCGCCCCGGATGATATTGCTCAGCTCCCGTAATACTTCTTCGTTGATCCTTATATTTTTAATACTGTTTTTTCTCATATTTCACCTTTCCTGTTACGGGAATTTCCCCTGCCCGCACACTGGCGGGCAGTTACAGTCAGCGTGGCACTTCCACCATCTTGTAAGCTTCAATGACGTCCAGCTCCGCCAGGTCGTCGAATCCTTCAAAGACAAGCCCGCATTCGTATCCGGTCCGCACTTCTTTCACGTCGTCTTTGAAACGTTTCAGGGACGCTAAACTGCCTTCGAATATCTGGCTGCCTTCCCTGGTAATCCGGCATTTGCAGCCCCGTTCCAGTATGCCGTCCAGCACGTAGGAACCGGCGATATTTCCTACGCCGGAAGCCTTGAAAATCTGGCGGATTTCCGCATGACCGATGACTTTTTCCTCGAAGACCGGATCAAGCATGCCTTTCATGGCCGCCGATACGTCCTCAATGGCGTTGTAAATCACTTTATAGAGCCGTACGTCCACGCCTTCCCGCTCCGCTGTTGTCTTGGCCACCACATCCGGGCGGACATTAAAGCCGATAATGATCGCATTGGAAGCCGAAGCCAGGTTCACGTCGGATTCGTTGACAGCTCCCACGCCGCCGTGAATAATCTTGACCACAACTTCTTCGTTGGACAGTTTTACGAGACTTTGTTTTACTGCTTCCACGGAACCCTGTACGTCTGCTTTCACAATGATATTCAGCTCTTTGACATTGCCGGACTGGATCTGTGAAAACAGATCGTCCAGAGACATTCTGGATCTGGTTTCTTCCAGCAGTTTCTCCTTGCTCTGGGCAATGTATGTCTCGGAAAATCCCCTGGCATCCTTTTCAGAAGCGCATACGACAAAGGTCTCCCCCGCATCCGGCACACTGCTCAGTCCAAGAATTTCCACAGGCATGGACGGCTTTGCGTCTTTGACATTGCGTCCTTTATCATCAATCATGGCACGGACTTTGCCGTAGCTGCTGCCGCAGGCCACCGGCTGGCCCACCTTTAGCGTACCTTTCTGTACGAGAACGGTAGCTACCGCTCCCCGGCCTTTATCCAGCTTTGCCTCAATAACCACACCTCTTGCGTTCCGTTTCGGATTTGCTTTTAACTCCAGCACTTCCGCTGTCAGCAGTATCATTTCCAGCAGCTGTTCGATACCTTCATGGGTATGGGCGGATACTGGAACAAAAATCGTGCTGCCGCCCCAGTCTTCCGGGATCAGTTCGTACTCTGAGAGCTCCTGTTTTACCCGGTCCACATTTGCGTTCTGTTTATCTATTTTGTTGACAGCTACTATGATTTCAATGCCGGCCGCTTTCGCATGGTTAATGGCCTCCACTGTCTGTGGCATTACGCCGTCGTCCGCCGCAACGACCAGAATAGCGATATCCGTAGAGTTTGCCCCCCGCATACGCATGGCCGTAAACGCTTCGTGACCCGGCGTATCCAGAAATGTAATATTCTCTCCCTTACATGTGACTGTATAGGCGCCAATAGCCTGGGTAATGCCGCCGGCTTCCTTGTCTGTCACCCTGGTGTTACGGATAGCGTCCAGCAGGGATGTTTTACCATGATCCACGTGGCCCATGACACAGATAACCGGAGGGCGGGAAACCATTTTGCTCTCGTCTTCCTCTTCTTCTTTTAACAGTTCAGCAATGACATCTATTTTCTCTTCC
The DNA here is from genome assembly GCA_947642745.1 of uncultured Eubacterium sp. Taxonomy (GTDB): domain Bacteria; phylum Bacillota; class Clostridia; order Lachnospirales; family Lachnospiraceae; genus Eubacterium_J. The sequence goes on along the minus strand of CANRTU010000031.1, from coordinate 11,745 downwards.
GGCTCTGCGATATAGTTAAACTCCAGGGCAATTTCTTCCGCCTGCTCATATGTGACATCCTGGTTAACCGTAACCATTGTGCCTTTTAAAAACAGCTTCTTCACGATAACCGACGGCTGGATTTTCAGTTTATCCGCCAGTTCCCGTATCATCATATGATCCGGCAGTGTAATAGTTTTGATAACATCTTCTTCTTTTGCGGGCGCCTGGGCAGGCGTCTGGTTTTTCTTTTTATGGCCGCTGGTTTTTTCCAGATTGATATAGCGTTCCTGTTTTTTGCCGCCTAATTTATCGTATTCCCTGTTTGTATTGTTCTTTTTGCGGTTATTATCCCGGCTTTCCTTACGCAGTTCTTCCGGCGCCGTTTTTGCCGCCGTATCTTTGTGGAAACGGTTCATTTCCTGGTCTGGTCTGCCTTTAAATTCCTTCTGGCGATCCTTACCGACTCTGCTGTTGTTTTTATCACCATAATTGTTACCGGAATTCGTTCTATTATTCTGATAACTTTTTTCACCTTTTTGTTCAAATCCCGCATTTCTGCCACCTCTGTCATTCTGGCCCCGGTCCGGTCTGCCTCCCTGACCGCCGGTGCGCTGCTGACCGCCGCCTGCCGGACGGCCATGGTTTGTGTTCCTGGAATTATTTCCCCGTTCTGACTGGGGCCTGCCGGACGGCGCATTGTTACGGTTTGTGGCAGGACGCTTTTCCTGCGGCGGCTTTACCACTTCATCATCCGGTACATGGGCAGACGCCCGGTCGTAGTTTGGACGGTCCGCATTCGGACGGATCGGAATATGTGGTTTTTCCGCCGGACGGACAAAATTATTTCTCTGCCGGCGTTCACCGGTTCCCTTGCCACGTGGTTTCCGGTTGCCCTGTTTGCTGTACTGGGCATTGAAGACTGCCGTAATACTGGCTTTTTTCTTAGGCCTTGCGGCGCCTTCTTTTGACACAGGTTTCCCGTCTGCGGATTTTGCCTGGCCGCCTTTTCCATCGCCAGACTTCGCGTCCGCAGGCTTTGCCTGGCCGCCTTTTCCCCCGGAAGCTCTGTTATCCGTATCCTGTCTGGAGCTTTTTGTATCCGCCGGTTTGCCTTCCTGGGCTCTGGCTCCGGACGCTTTGTTCGCCGGCCGTCCTTCCTGGTTTTTTGTCCCGGATGTTCTGTTCTCTGCAGGTTTTCCTTCTGCGGACCCGGATCTGGATGTTCCTGCCGGATGCTTTATATTCGCTCTGATTTCCGCCACTTCATCCGCCTCCAGCGCATTGGAAGGCGTATACTTTTTTTCGGGCTGCTTTTGTTTTTTATTCATATAATCCACGATTATCTTGCTTGGCACTTCCAGTTCTTTTGCAAGTTCATGTATTTTCTGTTTTGCCATATGCTATCTATTACCTCCATGATTCAGTTGTTCCGTTTCTTCTAACTTATTTAAAATCAGTTTTGCCAGATTTTCGTCAGTAACTGCCAGCGACGCCCGGAATTCTTTTCCAATGGCATGACCCAGACTGGTTTTATCCGCATACTCAGCATATGGTACCTTACGGTACGCACACATATCTGAAAAATGCTTTTTCGTATTATCTGACGCATCTGACGCCACGATTACCAGATGTGCCCGCATTTTTTTTATGGTGTTTTCCGTTGAAAATTCTCCACTGACGATATGTCCCGACCTGGCGGCCATTCCCGTCACTGACAATACTTTATCTGGTTTCAAATGTGCTCATCTCCTCTTTTAACTGTATGATTATATCCTGCGGTATGGCTGTTTTTAAAGAACGTTCCAGTCCCTTTGATTTTACAGCTTTTTCCAGACACTGCGTGTTTTTGCAGATATAGGCGCCCCGTCCGTTCTTTTTCCCGGCAGGGTCCAGACTGATTCCGGTATCCGCATTTTTTACTACACGGATCATGCTCCGCTTTTCCTTTGCCTCTTTGCATCCTACACAAATTCTTTCAGGTACTTTTTTCGTTTTCATTTTTACATCAGCGCCTTTTCTATTTTCAAGATTCTCATAAACATCTCCTCCGCAGGCGCTGTCCGGACTTTCCCGGTATACCCGGAAAGCCTCTCGCGGATATTGCGCCTTTTCATTTTTACCTTGTCTGTCATCATTTTCATTAACACATCCTTCACTATTTCAGCCAGCTTTTCTTTTGTTTCATCTCCTCCTTGGTATCAGTTGTTCCCGTTTCTGTATATTAACCGCTAATACTGCGGCTGTTAACGGACAGTTTTATGCTGTCATGAAATGTCATCTGTTTCATTACATATGTTTCTTTCATTGATTATTTCTTTTATTATTTATTTCTTTAATTCTTTCTTTTATCATTTCTTTCATTGATTTTCTTTCATTCACTTACTTCTTTTCTGTCAGTTTCTTCGTAAGTATCCGCCTCTCCGGCAGTATTTTTTTCATTTAAAATATCTTTGTTTATACTATCTTCCTTTATGCCGTTTTCCTGTCCTCCGGCCTGGTCAGCGTCATCTTTTTCATGGATGCTGTTTTCTTCGGTACTAAATCCGTCATCCGTTTCATATGGCCCGTCTTGTTCCATGGTTAATGACGTATCATTATCGTTTTCCGTATTGTCTGCTGCTTCATACGGTTCGTCTTCTTCCATGGTTTCCGCGGCGCTTTCGTTTTCTTCATAAGGACCGTTTTCTTCATAAGGACCGTCTTCTTCATATGGCCCGTCTATTACACTTTCTGTCACGTCACTGTTTTCTTCATAAGGGCCGTCTTCGTATGGTCCGTCTTCTTCCATGGTTTCCGCGGCAGTTTCGTTTTCTTCTGTATTTCCTGCCACCTCTCCGTTTTCTTCATAAGGGCCGTCTTCATATGGTTCGTCTTCTTCCATGGTTTCTGTGGCGCTTTCATTTTCTTCGTAAGGACCGTCCGCTTCATACGGTTCGTCTTCTTCCACGTTTTCTGCGGAGTCGCCGGCTTCGTATGGACTGTCTTCTTCATATGGACTGTCTTCTTCGTTGATGTCGTCTGCGTAATCTTCGTATTCATCGGCATCTTCATAATCGTTTTCATAGTCGAAGAAGTCGCCGGCTTCCCTTGCCTGTGTTTCACTCTTTATATCTATTTTGAATCCCGTCAGACGGGCTGCCAGTCTTGCGTTCTGTCCTTCCTTACCGATGGCAAGGGACAGCTGGTAATCCGGCACCACAACTTTGGCGCTTTTTTCCTCTGCGTCTGCGATAACGGAAATTACTTTTGCCGGACTCAGCGCATTTTCTATGAGCATCGCCGGGTTTTCATTCCAGGTAATGATGTCGATTTTTTCTCCCCGCAGCTCATTGACAATGGCATTTACCCTGGCGCCGTTCATACCCACGCAGGCGCCTACCGCATCCACGTCCGGATCATTGGAACAGACCGCTATTTTCGTCCTGCTGCCTGCCTCCCTTGCAATGCTTTTGATTTCTACAATGCCTTCCCTTACTTCCGTTACTTCTGATTCAAACAGCCGTTTGACCAGTTCCGGATGGGTTCTGGACACCATGATTTTCGGGCCTTTGGATGTGGATTTTACCTCCAGTATATATAGTTTAATCCGTTCTGTAGGCTTAAACACCTCGCTTCTGACCTGTTCGTTTTCTGTCAGAATGGCATCTACTTTTCCGAGGTTGATACTTACGTTTCTGCCCATATACCGTTGTACGATACCGGTCACAATATCCTTTTCCTTGCTGTAATATTCATCACAGAGAATTTTACGTTCTTCCTCCCGGATTTTCTGTAATATAACGTTTTTGGCGTTCTGTGTGGCGATACGTCCAAATTCCTTTGACTTGATCTCAATATTGACTACGTCGTCCAGCTCATAACGGCTGTTAATCATCTTTGCGTTGACAAGGCTGATTTCCGTCACCGGATCTTCCACCTGTTCCACCACTGTTCTGGCCTGTATGACATGATATTCACAGGTTTTTGGATTGATATCCACTCTGATATTATCCGATTTGCCAAAATGGTTTTTGCACGCAGTAATCAGGGACGACTCTATGGCTTCCAGCAACGTGTCTTTGCTGATATTTTTCTCTTTTTCTAATATATTCAGTGCCTCTAACAATTCATTATTCATTTTTGTTCCTCCTAATCTGTGCATTCCGCAGCAATGGCACTAAAAATCCAGTGCCTGACGAATTAAGGCGATTTCACTTCTTGCAAATGTCAGCTCTTCCTCTTCTTCTGTCACGATGGACACTGTCTGGTTATCATAGGCGTTTAGTCTGCCCCGGAATTCTTTTGCGTGGCGGATGGGCCGGTAAGTACGGATTTCCACATCTTTTCCCAGATTTCTGATAAAATCTTTTTCTTTTTTTAACGGTCTGCCCAGTCCCGGCGAACTGACTTCAAATGTATAGGACCCCTCGATATAATCCAGTTCATCCAGAAGAGGGTTCATTTCCCTGGCTACTGCTTCGCAGTCGTTCACTGTAATTCCGCCTTCTTTATCTATATAGGCCCGAAGATACCAGATACTTCCTTCTTTCACATATTCCACATCTATTAATTCAAAATGATACCGTTCCAGAACAGGTAAGATCAGTTCCTCCGTCTTCTGTTCGTATACTACTTTTCTTGACATTTTTACACCTCCGATACAAATCCGCAGTCTGGTACTGTAAAGCGCCGGTTATTCCGGCACAACGTGAATTGAGAGCAGACCGAAATCCACTCTCAATTAACAGTTACCATATTCTTAATTAATAAAATAACACTATAAGCTGGAAAATGCAAGCATTTACGGCAAAATATCGTAAAAAACGAATCCCTCTGTTTACGGATTCTTCCATTTATGCTTTTATCTTACAAATTTATATTCCGTCATTTAATTTCTGATTATCACCCGGCCTGCGGGGCACATTTTCCAATTCATTTTTATCTGTCCGTTCACTGGTTATACATGGCGGGACTTTTATATCCGGAACAAATCGTCCAGGGTACTGTAGCCGTCTGATTCCACCCCATCATGGATCTGCAGCCGGTTTCTATCTGTCCTGATTTTTATTCCACATCCTGAAGGGCGTCAAATCCTTCTTCTCCGGTTCTTACTTTCACTATATTTTCTACATCATAGACAAAAATTTTTCCATCTCCAATATGTCCTGTGTAAAGTACCTTCTTTGCTGTTTCAATCACCTGACTCACCGGAACCGCACTGACTACAATATTCACCTGTACTTTTGGAAGAAGATTCGCTTCTACCTGTACGCCACGATAATACTCCGGTTTGCCTTTCTGAATTCCGCATCCCAGGACATGGGATACTGTCATACCAGTAATTCCCAGCTTCATCATTGCATTCTTTAGTGTTTCAAATCTGGATTCCCTGCAGACAATCTCAATCTTTGTAAATTTGGGTGTTCCTTCTTCAAATGCAGGAACTTTCTTAACCGGAATCGCTTCCGCAACCGGGGTATCACCAGAAACCGCCACAAAATCGTTTCCTTCTTCGATATACTCTGGAAGCATTGCAAAACCTGCATATGCGCAGGTAAGACCATGTTCTGTCGCATCAAGACCAGCTATTTCTTCTTCTCTGTCCGCACGAAGACCTGCAACCGCTCTGATTACAAGGAATGTAATAGATATGGTAACTGCTGTCCATAGCGAAACACTGGCAAAGCCGATAAACTGAAGTTTTAACAATTCAGGCCCGCCACCATAAAGCAGACCAGTTAAAGTTTCTCCCGATGCATTTGCAATACTGTACCCGGGAGCCGTATCTGTAGCAAATAATCCGACTGCAAGCGTACCCCAGATCCCATTCATGCAATGCACGGCAACTGCTCCGACCGGATCATCAATGTGAAGCACATGGTCAAGAAGCCACACGCCAGATACAACCAAAAGACCTGCAACTGCTCCAATCGCAATTGCACCGAATGCATCCGTTACATCGCACGGCGCTGTAATTGCCACAAGTCCTGCCAACGATGCGTTCAGGCACATGGAAACATCCGGCTTTCCGTATTTGATCCACGTAAAGACCATACAGACAACCGTTGCCACAGCAGGCGCAACAGTTGTTGTCAGAAAAACAGAACCAAGCTGCGCCATGGAAGTTGCAGCCGCACCATTAAATCCATACCAGCCGAGCCAGAGAATAAATACCCCAAGCGCTCCAAGTGCAATGTTGTGTCCCGGAAACGCATTTACTTTCACAACTTTTCCACTCGTATCTCTGGTAAACTTTCCGATACGGGGACCAAGAATTTTGGCACCAATCAATGCGGAAATACCGCCTGCCATATGGATTGCGCAGGAACCGGCAAAATCATGGAAACCAAGCCGCGCCAGCCATCCTCCTCCCCATATCCAGTGTGCTTCAACCGGATAAATCAGCGCAGAAATAACACCGGAATAAATACAATAAGAAAGAAATTTTGTACGTTCCGCCATTGCGCCGGATACGATGGTTGCCGTTGTAGCGCAGAATACAAGGTTAAATACAAAGTTTGAATAATCAAACGCCGCATATGCAGTAAACAAATCAAAACCCGGCCTTCCGATAACCCCGGACAGGTCTTCACCCATCAGCAAGCCAAAACCAATCAGTATAAATACCACGGTTCCGATACAAAAATCCATCAGGTTTTTCATAATGATATTTCCTGTATTTTTCGCCCTGGTAAAACCAGCTTCTACCATTGCAAAACCTGCCTGCATCCAGAACACCAGTGCGGCGCCAATTAAAAACCAGACTCCGAACACTTCGCCGGATACCGCTTCCTGCACAAGTGCTTTCATAGCTTCATCCATATCTTCTTCCTCCATTCAGAAGTTAAATTTATCAGCTTATTTTACGCCAGACAGTAAATCGCCATAAGCTGGAAACGGCCAGTATTTCTTTGCCGTCAACGTTTCCGCCTCATCACAGGCAGCCCTTAATTCGCCCATTTTTCCTAAAACAGCATCCCGGATCATATAAGATTCTGCTTCCACATCTTCCGCACCCCGCAGTTTCATCACTGCCTCTTCCAATTCTTCTGTCTTAACCGCAATCTGATCTTCCAATCCTGCAAGTTTTTTCGTAAGCTTTGTTTCATAACTGCGTGAAATTGAATCATCGGCCGTCTTTTTTGCCACCGCTGTGTTTGCAAGTTCCAATACATATGCGCTTACTGCGGGAGCAATCTCTGTCTTTGCCATATCAATCATGGTATTTGCCTCAATCAAAACCGTCTTACAATAGTTTTCCAGCATAATTTCACATCTGGACTTAAGCTCTGCTTCTGAAAATACTTTGTGAGACGTCAGCATCCTCACATTTTTTTCATCCAGCAAATGCGGCATACAATCTGGTGTTGTACGATAGTTAAGAAGTCCTCTCTTTTCCACTGCTTCCTTAATCCATGTGTCGTCATAACCGTTCCCGTTGAAAATAATACGTTTATGATCTTTGATGGTCCTGCGAATCATTTCATGCAGTACTTCTTCAAAATTCTCCGCTTTTTCCAGTCTGTCCGCATAGATTTTCAAACTTTCTGCTACTGCGCTGTTCAGCATCATATTTGCGCAGGCAATGCTGTTGGAGGAACCAGGCATACGGAATTCAAATTTATTTCCGGTAAACGCAAACGGCGATGTACGATTCCGGTCTGTATTATCCCGGTTAAACTTTGGAAGTACGTTCACGCCCAGCTTCATCTGTGTTTTTTCAGTTCCTTCATATGGAGTACCGGTTTCAATCGCTTTCAGCACCGCATTCAGTTCTTCTCCAAGGAAAATAGAAATAACTGCCGGAGGCGCTTCGTTCGCCCCGAGTCTGTGATCATTTCCTGCTGTTGCGACAGAAAGACGGAGCAGGTCCTGATAATCGTCCACCGCCTTAATAACCGCACACAGGAATAATAAAAATTGTGCGTTTTCGTATGGTGTTTCGCCAGGCGACAGCAGATTCACGCCTCCATCCGTAGCCAGAGACCAGTTGTTATGTTTTCCACTTCCATTTACTCCGTCAAATGGTTTCTCATGAAGCAGGCATACAAGCCCATGTTTTGCGGCAACCTTCTGCATAATTTCCATTGTCAGCTGGTTATGGTCTGTTGCAATGTTTGTTGTTGTATAAACAGGGGCAAGTTCATGTTGTGCCGGGGCAACTTCGTTATGCTGTGTCTTTGCCAGAATGCCCAGCTTCCAGAGTTCCTCGTTCAATTCTTTCATATAGGCCGCAACTCCAGGCCTGATCACTCCAAAATAATGATCGTCCATCTCCTGACCTTTTGGCGGTTTTGCGCCAAAAAGCGTACGGCCCGTATATCGAAGATCCCTCCTTTGTTCATACATTTCTTTTGTAATGAGGAAATATTCCTGTTCCGGTCCTACGGATGTGCGGACACATTTTACATCGTTGTTTCCAAACAGATGAAGAATACGGACTGCCTGCCTGCTTAAGGCTTCCATAGAACGGAGCAGCGGCGTTTTCTTATCCAGAGCTTCTCCGCCATAAGAGCAGAATGCGGTAGGAATACACAATGTATTTCCTTTGATGAACGCATAAGAAGTAGGATCCCATGCTGTGTATCCCCGTGCTTCAAAAGTAGCCCGGAGTCCGCCGGAGGGAAACGACGAAGCATCCGGTTCACCCTTGATCAGCTCTTTTCCGGAAAACTCCATAATCACCCCGCCATCGGGGGATGGCGAAATAAAACTGTCGTGCTTTTCTGCCGTAACGCCGGTAAGGGGCTGAAACCAATGCGTATAATGCGTAGCGCCATGATCCACCGCCCAGTCTTTCATGGCTGCCGCTACTGCATTTGCTACGCTGATATCAAGCTTTGCTCCCTCATCAATTGTCTTTCTCAAAGATTGATAAACCTTTGCTGATAAATTTGCTTTCATCACTCTGTCATCGAATACATTACATCCGAAAAAATCTGATACATTCTTCATAATCTCACTCCTTTCAATTAAAAAAGACAAGGATGGCTTTCCAGGCGCTTTTCCCAGCGCCGCAAAAGACTCCCTTGCCTTTTTGTGTCAGGTTGTATGTACTTTCATTTACAAAGTAAAAAGCGCCTCTGAGAATTTCATCTCAAAGACGCCCTTGCCTTTACGTGTTGGATAATACACCTTTCAAAATTATTTGTCAATCTTTTTTTTATTTTTTCTATCGTCCCAAAAAAAGATTGACAAAACACATCATCCGCTGTATAAATATAAACTATGAGCAAAGGCGTTCATTTTTAGAGCAGGAATCAGCTGCCCTGAAAGCGGAGCCTTTGCTTTTTTGATTTATGTTGAAAGGAAGGTACAAGGTTTATGAAAATCGAGGGTCAGGTAAGAATCCCTTCCGGGTGCGCAATCTCAGCAGTAATTTCCAAAGACGGAAATAAGATGTCCGGTGAAATAATCACAAATTCCATGAAACCCATGCATGACCGTTCCAACGGATTAGGAGGCGGTTTTGCCGGTTACGGCATTTACCCTGAATATAAAGATTTTTATGCATTCCATATGTTTTTTGATTCCCGCTGCACACGCAAGGAATGCGAAGCTTTTTTAAAAGAACACTTTGAAATTGTCCAGTCAGAAATCATTCCAACCCGAAAGATTCCGGAAATCACAGACGAGCCGGTCATATGGAGATATTTTGCCACACCGTTAAAATCTGTTCTTGCGTCTTTACAGTTAGAAGAAAAAGAGTTTGTCGCAAAAACAGTTATGAAGATCAACGCAGAAATGCCCGGCGCCTACGTCTTTTCCAGCGGCAGGAACATGGGTACGTTCAAAGCGGTCGGTTTCCCGGAGGATGTGGGCGTCTTTTATAAATTAGAAGAATATGAAGGATATTCCTGGACGGCGCACGGACGTTATCCGACAAACACACCCGGCTGGTGGGGCGGCTCGCATCCGTTTACACTGCTTGACTATTCCGTCGTACATAACGGAGAAATATCTTCCTATGACGCAAACCGCCGGTTTATTGAAATGTTCGGTTATAAATGCACTCTCCAGACCGATACGGAAGTCATTACCTATATTATGGATTACCTGCTCCGCATACAGGGACTTACGCCCATGGAATCCGCAAGTGTAATCGCCGCTCCGTTCTGGAGTACCATTGCGGCAGAAACAGATCTGGAGGATCAAAAGAAACATACTTACCTTAGAACTATGTTTCCAGACCTTCTGATTACCGGCCCTTTCTCTATCGTTTTTGGATTCAGTGGCGGATTGATGGCTCTGAATGACCGTCTGAAGCTTCGTTCCATGGTAGTCGGCGAAAAAGACGATAAAGTATTCATTGCCAGTGAAGAAGCCGCTATCCGGACCATAGAGCCAGATGCAGAAAACATATGGTCTCCGGCAGGCGGCGAGCCTGTCGTCGTTCAGGTAAAGGAAGGTGCGTTTTAATGAGTATTGAATTTATTTATCCGGAATTTGAAGTAATCAGAAATGAATCCAGATGCGTTTCCTGTCGTGTATGTGAGCGGCAATGTGCGAATGAAGCTCACAGCTATGATGAAAAACTCAGGATTATGAAGTGTGACGAATCAAAATGCGTAAACTGCCAGCGCTGCGTTTCTTTTTGTTCCGCAAGAGCCTTAAAAATTGTAAAAAGCGACTGCACCCTGCGTAAAAACGCCAACTGGTCAGCCGGAACGATTAAAGAAATCTATAAACAGGCAAACAGCGGCGGCGTGCTTTTGTCATCCATGGGTAATCCAGAACCGTTCCCTGTTTATTGGGACAAAATCCTGATCAACGCTTCACAGGTAACGAACCCTTCCATTGATCCATTGCGGGAACCGATGGAAACCAGAGTTTATCTCGGAAAGAAGCCGTCAAAAGTACAGCGCGCAAAAGATGGAAAATTAGACTGCACACTTCCTCCGCAGCTGGAGCTGTCTATGCCGGTTATGTTCTCCGCCATGAGCTACGGCTCTGTCAGTTACAACACCCATAAGTCGCTGGCACTTGCGGCAACAGAGCTCGGAACTTTATATAACACTGGAGAGGGCGGTCTGCATGAAGATTTTTACTGTTATGGAGAAAATACCATCGTGCAGGTAGCTTCCGGACGTTTTGGCGTCCATGCGGATTATCTGAAAGCAGGCGCGGCTATTGAGATCAAAATAGGACAAGGTGCAAAACCAGGTATCGGGGGACATCTCCCCGGCGAAAAAATCGTAGGAGATATATCCCGTACCCGTATGATCCCGGAAGGGTCCGATGCCATTTCCCCTGCGCCCCACCATGATATTTATTCCATCGAAGATTTACGCCAGCTTGTTTTTTCTCTGAAAGAAGCTACGGAATATAAAAAACCAGTGATCGTAAAAGTTGCCGCCGTACACAACATTGCGGCAATCGCAAGCGGTATTGCCCGCAGCGGAGCTGATATCATCGCTATTGACGGATTCCGCGGCGGTACCGGGGCTGCGCCTGCCAGAATCAGAGACCATGCAGGTATCCCCATTGAGCTGGCGCTGGCAGCCGTTGATCAGAGACTTCGGGATGAAAGTATCCGCAACAATGTATCCCTTGTTGCTGGAGGCAGTATCCGAAGCGCGGCAGATGTCGTAAAAGCCATTGCGCTCGGTGCGGACGCCTGCTATGTGGCTACTGCCGCTCTGCTTGCTCTCGGCTGCCATCTGTGCCGTACCTGCCAGAGCGGTAAATGTAACTGGGGCATCGCAACCCAGCGTCCGGAACTTGTGAAAAGGCTTAATCCGGCAATGGGCAGTGAACGCCTGATCAATCTGATGACCGCATGGA
>CANRTU010000030.1 GCA_947642745.1 uncultured Eubacterium sp. | reverse complement strand
TGGCAGTTTAAAACACAGGATGCAAGAATCAAACTGGCAAGACTGTATCCGGTTATACTTTAAAAACTAACCGGATGCAGTACTAGACATGACTTCCAGAATCCAAAACAGTTTATGAATGCAGCAATATGGACAGGAAAGAATTTTCTATTGACAAATTTCTAAGCCGTTTGACAGGAAGCCTGTGTCAGATTGTACGGAGAAACATCGTACTATTGATAGAACTGTCCAGAACTGAAACATCCCTTATTGTTTTTCTCATGCGTTCAATAATAGGCATATCCGCATTTCGCATATTTTCAGAGTAAACGCTCCCTATTGCTTCATGCGAAATGCACCCGCCTATATGCTGCATTCTCGGCTCCCTTATTTCTCTGCTTGCAAATCCTCCCCTGATTCCTTTTCCGGCCACGGACATAATAATGCTTCTGTCTGTTTTTCTTCCCATAATCAAGAATGTTGCGTCAAAACCTCTGTTTTTCAAAGCTCTTTCCATTCCATACTCTACAACTTCCAGAAAATCCTCTGCAAAACAGTTTTCTTCACTTCCATTAAACGATTGATGTACGCATTCAAGAAAATATTCCGCTGGTTCCTTCCCGCCGACAAATCCAAGTATGATATTTTCACCTATCTTCCTTGTTTTGTTATAGTTCTCGGATATAAAACATTCCCCTCTTGCCCTCCCGTCACTCATTATAATTGCACTTTCTTTGTCTGTATATCCCAAAACCAGACTCATGTTTTTCTCCTTTTTTATTTTTATGTGGTATGGAAAGATTTTAACACATTATGGATTCCCTGTCATTCGATTATTCATGAAATAAAAAGAGACGAGCTATGCCGTCTCTAAAATTTTCCTTATATAATCCACGCCCTTCTGATACACAAGCGTTTTTATGCTTATTCTTGTCTCGCCGTCCGGAGTGGAATATTTCTGTTCTATCGTGCAGAAACACTCGTTGTCGATGTATTTCTGATATGGGGCGTTTATTCCCCCTGATAAAAAATTATACATATATTGTATAGTTGATTTTGTTTTCGGTCAACAAAAAAATTACGCAACGCTCTTTTCTAAAATTTGATGTAATCCTGATGTGGAATCAAGAAAAACTTTATTCGATACAAAAAACTGTATTAAGGCTTTTATTTGTAAAAATTCCGAGTACCAGTTGAGTACCAATTTGCTATAAAACTATAAAGACGTATAAAGAATTATATAATAATAAAAATTGTTCAAATTCCTGTATTTATGCGGTTTTGGCGGGATATAAAGCTATATAAAGAATTATGTAAAGTTTCCTAAAATACTACAATGCCTAGTTTCATTTCTATCTATATCCTCCTTAAAACCCTTGATTTTATACGTATTTTTTAAATATCTGCTTTTTACCGTATCAATATAGTACCAGTCCCTGGTATCGGAATATGTCCGTCCTTCCTCTGACAGATACCCTTTCCACATTCCCTGCCTTTAAATTATTACCTGTATATAAACTTCTTTCAGTAAAAAGTATCCGGCACAGCCGGATACTCCGCCTGCGGCGGGCTGCTTCTGGCAGCATTTTCCCTTCCGACGCAGGGCGATCCTCCCGCAGGGGTATTACTTTATAGGCCGCTCTTTCCTATAAGATAAAAAAGTATCCGGCACAGACGGATACTCCGCCTGCGGCGGGCTGCTTCTGACAGCATTTTCCCTTCCGACGCAGGGCGATCCTCCCGCAGGGGTATTACTTTATAGGACACTCTTTCCTATAAGATAAAAAACAGATCCTGGCACGGAGAGTATTATATCATGGCAGGCCCTCTGTCTTCAATGATATTTTGAAATAATTAACAGCAATTATAGATAATCAGTGAATTGATAACAGTTATATCACAACTTTTTCACTCATATACTTTTCAGATTCTTTCCATTTAACCGGTTTTCGTTTTCCACGTAAAGCGCAAAAGGTCATGGCATCTGTTTTGTGAATGCCGCAGAATATCTCACCTGTCGAAATGGAACTGTCCTTTTTGGAAAGGATTGTTTCCTTGTATCCTGATTATGCCGGACTTCAGGCAGAACGCCATATACCGATGAGCATGGAGGCTTTGGCAAAGCGGCTGGATGGCTTTCCTGAATTTAATGGTACGGAAATCCTGACTGATCCTGGCAGGATAAGTGCAGAACAAGCCAGATTGTATTCTGAAACAGAATTTGAATAATATCATATGATACAAGACAGACTTTTTATGTCCGGTTTAATAATCAGAATACCATAAAAAAGTATCCGGCTTTGCCGGATACTCCGCCTGCGGCGGGCTGACTCTGCAGCATTTTCCCTTCCGACGCAGGGCGATCCTCCCAGAGGGTTTTTATCTTATAGGACGCTCTTTCCTATAAGATGAAAAAACCGGGGACTACATATCCCCGGTTATAACTATTTCTATAAATACATTGCCCTGTCTTTCATTTCGGCAGTTCCTCCCTGATCCCGGAAAAAACGCCGAAACTTCAAAATATGATTGTATTTTTCAAGCTCCTGTCCCTGTTTTCTCTCATCAGCCACTATCTTCTGTTAAAAAATCATCCGGTTTCTGTTTTGAAACCATTCACACATTTGATAACCATTTTCCCTGCATTGAAGACACGGGTTTTTGAGCGTATGTACTATCCCCGGTTTATATGGGCATTTTGAACACGGAGACTTTATCCGGTAAACCACTTTTTTATTTTCATCCAGACCACCTCCAGAATAAGCAGCTTATGATTACTTTGCCAAAGCACATACTTTTCCCCACCATGTATAAGTCATTGCCGCTTCCAGACGCTCTAATAACTTTTTGATTTTAAATCATTCCCATCATATTTTTTTGAAAGCTTCACCATCCGGTCAAAAGCCTTTTCCATTCCATTAACAGTGCCCCAGGCCACCCTTACATTATTACTGTTGATTATCCTCGCATGTTTTGTAGTCATATTCTGCTGCAATTCCCATCCGTTATATTTAGCAAGTGTTGTCCAGTTTTTTTTGTTATTCATTACCCTGCCCGGAATATTAGGTAATGACAGGTCTTTTTCAAGCATATCCAGAAAGTAATCCGAACCTGCTGCCAGGCCCATAGCAGCTTTAGCCGCATTTTCAATTTGTTTACCATTCATAGTTACATCTCCTTTTACTTTAACTATATACCTGAGTCAGCTCATCCGCTTATACAATATGAGTCATGAATTTTTAAGACAGGGTGCATACCCGTGCGGATAAACTTTTGTGCGGCAATATTCACGACTCCGGGTCATATCTGATAAATGATATACAGACAATATTTTCTGACCGTGTCCCTGACGAAGTATACGTTACGCTTAAGGCTGCCAGCGCTGTTAAGAAATCATCCGGATACGGAAATTAAAACGCACAGACTAAACCAGTAGCCGCTTCTTTATATATTGCCATGTAACACTCTGTATGATTTCATGCCCTGTAAAAGCAACAAAATCCTGTTATTTAATTTATTATAAATGAGATTTTGTTGTTTTAGGTCTGCTGGCAGCAGACTCTGTCATATTTTCCGCAAACCAGGATACATCTCACAGAAAGCATTTTTCAGACACGCTCTGGAAATTTCAAATAATTGATATACATAAATTAGTATTAGTAATAGTAAAAAACCCAGTGTATTCAAAATGAAACTGAATACATCGGGCTTTTTACTATCAATTACTTAAATCCATCTTTACTTTTGAGTCTGTTCTTTTCCATTGGCCGTAGATTATGTCATTCTGACCAGAAAACATCGCATAAGTACCAGAGCGTGTTTGAAAAATCATTCCCATGGTCTGCACTCCCCACTTTGCGGAGGATTTTGCCCTTTAGGGTACAAACTGTGAAGCACATCTCATGGAAAGCATTTTTCAAACACGCTCTAGTGCTCCATCCGGTCAGAAATTAGAGTTTAGTGCTGACTGATTCACGTCAGTGCAAGGCAAAATTTCGACGGCGATGTGGTTCCATCGACCAGAAATTTTAACGCAGCAATGGCGCGAATCAGGCTGTAATAAACTCTAATTTCTGTCTGGATGGAGCACTAGCTTTTACCTGTCAATGCCCTTCATCATCGGAAAATCCATTGCACACCTGAACACGAAAGCCGACTGGATATTGCAAAAAAAGAGCTTAACGTCATGACCGGTCCTGTTCTGTCACATCGAACTGATACAGATTCCTTCAAAAATATCCGCCAGCGTCATTTTAATATGTGGAAACGCTTTGAAACATATTTCCTGCCCGGCATTATACTCCCCGTCTTCTTTATCGTCCTGCAGCATATAATGATATTTCAGTACGTACCTGCCGTTTTCCAGATAATAAATTTCCACGGACCCCTGTGGAGAAACAATCCAGTATTCGTCTACCCCGGCTTTCTCATAAATATCTTTTTTCTCTGTTTTATCACGCACAGCTGTTGACGGACTTATAGTTTCAGCAATAAATTTTGGAACCCCGCTGTAAAAACTTCCTTTCAGAAGCTTCCGGTCACAAACGACCATAATATCCGGGCATAAATAATCATCGTTTACATCCGGCTGATATTTAAAATCAAGATTTTCCATAAAAACAAGACAAAGACTGTTTTTTAATCCCTGCTTTATCATAGTGTTAATATTATTATTTACGATTCCATGCCGGTATCCGGGAGCCGGAGACATATCGTAAATAATACCATTTACTTTCTCATCCCTTCTTCGCTCACCTGCCGCTGATTCCATATTTTCACAACCTTTCATACCCGGATGATCGCAAATCCAGTCCCATTTTCCTTTCCTTACACGTATCTGCTCCACGCTGTGTTACGATACAGCAGTATCAGTCAATTTTTAAAATCAGTTCCAGCACCCTGGCTGCGCACCGCTTAAGATCTGTCCTGGTAAGCGCTCCCAGTTCCATGGCCTTCGCCACCCGCTGCGGATAGCCGCAGCCCATTTTTACATCATTGCCGGCTTTGATTTCTTTGTAATGCTCGCCTCTGGTCCACCAGTCGGTAGTTACCATGCCTTTAAATCCCCACTCTTCCCGCAGAATGCCTTCCAGCAGGTCGTGGCATTCGCTGGCCCGGAACCCGTTGATTACGTTATAGGCGGTCATAATGACCCAGGGATCCGCTTCTTTTACAATGATTTCAAAGGCTCTTAAATAAATTTCCCGCAGCGCCCGTTCCGACACCCTGGAATCGGAATGCTTACGGTTTGTCTCTTTGTTATTGCAGGCAAAATGCTTGACCGTTGCCCCGATATGTTCTGACTGGATTCCCCTTACCATGGCGGAAGCCATTTTGCCTGTCAGATACGGATCTTCGGAATAATATTCAAAATTCCTGCCGCACAGAGGATTTCTGTGAATATTTACCGCCGGCGTAAGCCATACCGCCAGATTATTCTCCCTGACCTCTCTGGCGCCCGCCCGGCCGACACGTTCTGCCAGATCCGGATTCCAGGAAGCCGCCAGCAGTGTGGCGCATGGCCAGGCAGTGGTACATACCCCGCACTCCGGCGCAATCCGCAGCCCGGCAGGTCCGTCGGCCGTCATAATGGCAGGCACGCCGTATTCCGGCAGGCCGCCAAAACCAAATGTATTTGCCACGGATGTATTTGGCTGTCCGCCCAGCAGATGAATCAGATCCGCATCGCTTAGCTGCGCCATAAAATCTTCCAGCGACAACCGGCCCATGGCCACTTCCAGCAGCGGACGGGCACCTTTCGCATACGGCTCGTTTGCCAGGTGGCCCTCCCGTGCCCGCACCGCCGGCACGATTCCTTCATCATGGCCCGGGGTAATCTTTTCAAAAATGCAGGCGTCCGGATCATTTGGCTGGCATACCGGCAGCTGTTCATAACTGCCATCCGAAAGCATCCGCTGTTTCAATGCGGCAGGAACCAGTCTGGGCGAAAGCTGCCTTACAATCCTGTTTTCCTCCAGAACAAGCGAATCCGCCGTCTTTGCGGCATCCCGGACCGAATTTCCAATATAAAACTCATAGACGCCCGCCTCCAGTATATAGGCGGAAGCCCGGATTTTACCCAGGTCATCATACGAAGCCATATCATCCTGCTCCATTTCCAGCAGAACCAGCTGGCTCTCTCCCGGCAGAAGACAGCGGGTTTTGACAAATGCTCCCAGCTGCCTGGACGGCTTTTCCAACACTCCCCGGGGTGCGCCATAATAAAGCTGCACCACCTCTTTGCCGGCGTATTTTCCGGTGTTTGTCACATTTACCAGAAACCGGATATGGCCGCCGGAGAATTCCCCGCTTTGTACTGTTATCTGAAAGCTGGTATAGGACAGCCCGAATCCAAACGGATAGCAGACCTTTTCCGCAGCCCCGGGAATCGTTTCAAAATAACGGTAGCCTACGTAAATATCATCGGTATAATCCACATAATCAAAAGATTCATGAAAATTAGCTGTGGACGGATAATCTTCCGTCCGTGCCGCAAACGTATCCGGCAGTTTTCCGGAAGGCGTATGAATGCCGCAGAGCAGTTCCGCCGCTGCCAGGCCTCCTTCCATGCCGCCCTGCCAGGCAAGCAGGACCGAAGAAATATCCCCGTCCGTCAAAAACCAGGACGTATCCATAATACCTCCCGTATTCAGCACTGCCACTACACGCCCGAACCGTTCCTTTACCCGCTTTACCAGCCGCTGTTCCGCTGCCGTCAGATAAAAATCCCCTTCCGGGAAAATTTCCCCGGACAACTGCGGCATACTGGTCTCTTCTTTCCAGGGACTGTATTCCCCGTTGTACTCAACGGTGGACCGGTCCCACCCTTCGCCGGAAAACCGGCTGATGGCAATGACTGCCGTATCCGCAAAAGCCGCCGCCCCGGATAACAGCTCTTCCGGCAGATCCGGCTCCACGGTCATCCCCGCAACAGCGCCGCCGGCATACTGTTCCTCCACGTTTTTGCGGTAAAAATCAGATAACGGCTCATACAGGGATACATAATCCTTTAGCATGGCCAGCCCGTCATGCAGGCTGCGCACATAGGATACTGTTACATCCCCGCTTCCTCCGCCTCCTTTTACATAATCAAAACTTCCCTTGCCAAAAAGTGCGATCCGGCAGCCGGCACGCAGCGGCAGCAGCTGGTTGTCATTTTTTAATAATACCATGCCCTCTGTCGCCGCTTCTTTGGAAAGTGCGATATGCTCCAGAGATGCGGTTACATAAGCGCCGTTTTCCAACGGCAGGTTTGGCTGGTACTGTACTCTTATCCACTTCTTCATGAAACTGTTTCCTCCTGTTTTTTGATTTTACCGGAATTCATATCCGGGCCTGTGCTTTCCGGGCGCTTTTCAGTCTCTGGTTTCCGCCAGCACCAGAATCCCGGATTTCAGCTCAATTACCGCCTCTTCCGCCATAATCTCATTGCTGATCCCGATGGAATGAAACGTATCCATCTGATAGTCTTTCAGCGGATATTTAAACCCGGTCAGTGTAACCCCCTCCGCCCTGGTTGTCAGGGGAATAAGCGATACAAAGTCCCCGTACTGGTCTGCCCTGCGAAGTACCGTCTTTTCACGTATCAGACGCAGCCGGTTGTGTTCATCCACCAGATAACACGGCACGCCCTGCTCCAGGGCCAGGCCCAGCAGATGAATCGTTCCCAGCAGATGGTCCAGCCTGGTGCCCGAACCGCCCAGAATATGGATCTCATCACTGCCCCGCTCCAGGGCCAGCTCCAGGGCCAGCTCTGTGTCCGTGGCGTCTTTTTCCGGACGGAACTGGTGAAACCGGATCTGCGGATGCTGCTCAAACCGGCGTACTTCCGTTTGATCCGCAGAATCAAAATCTCCCAGCACTTCATCCGGAAGCCTGCCTGTGGCAGCAAAAAAGTGAATGCCACTATCCGCCGCTATCACATGATTAAACTGATGGCGGTCCATGTAGGATGCCACGAAAGAATGTGTGATTTTACCGCCTGTAACAATTAAGGTTTTCATACTCTGTTTCCTTTTTATATAATTTCATTTTAATTTACTATTATTCTTTTATTTACAGCAGGAAAACAACGCATATCCTGTATTTCCACACAGCCGCAGCAGGCTGCCATAACCGGAATTTGCGCACTGTCCGCCTATCCGTCCGGCATGGTAATACCTGTCTTTTCGCTGTCTGGCGCATGTCCCCGTCCGGCATGGTACAGGAAACAGGGATGGCATGTATATTCTTCCGGAAACAGCCGGAGGAAGGCAGTCGGGAAATATACATCCGTAACTGTTGCGTCTCATAAACTGAATAACGGCCATCACTATAGTACCAGAACATGCCAGGAATACTGCTATTTATTATACTGTCCACGGTCCGGTAAATCAATGCTGGCTTTGCAAATTCATTATATTTTTATTATGAACATGTTCAGAAAACAGTTGACAAAGGACCAGCTCATGACTATAATATAAATGAACATGTTCATATAAAAATCACGAAACCGCAAAGGAGGCCTGATGTGAGAAAAAAAGACGACACACTGCGGGACACATTGCTGGAATTATCCCGCCAGATCGCAGATACAGATGGCATCGGCGCAGTAAATATCCGCTCCATTGCACAAAAAGCCGGCGTAGCCACCGGAACTGTATACAACTATTTTTCAGGAAAGGACGAAATTCTGCTTGCCCTGACAGAATCCTACTGGAAACAGACACTGCCGGAACTAAAAGCCTCCATTCCCGCCGGTTCCTTTTGTGAACAGCTGGAGTCCGTCTTTATGTTCCTGAAAGAGCGGATCGAACAGTCCGCCGGAACGCTGATGGGAAGCCTTGGCAATGTGGAGACCGCAGGCCAGGCCAGAATGCTGTGCATGCAGGCGGCTCTGGAAACAGAGCTTGTCCGGATGATGGATCAGGATGACGGTATACGAACGGATATTTTTGACGAAACGTTTACAAAAGAACAGTTCGCACGCTTTCTGATGATGAACCTGACCATGCTGTTAAAATCCAGGGCCCCGGATATCTGTTTCTTTAACAGAATCGTCCGTTATATCATCTATGAATAATACTACAGGCCATAGATACGCAGACCAGAACAGGACTGAAATATTTTCAGAATTATACCCCATTACAATATATCAAAAAACAAAACACGTTTTAATAAAAGGAGAAATCTTTATGGCACAGGCAATCGCAGAAACTGTATTTGACATTTTATACCTTGGCTTTGCGCTGGCGGCAGGGCTTACCATGCTCCTGAAAGGAGACAGTCCCCTGGTTAAAAAAGCCGGGCTTATGGCGGCGCTCCTTGGCGCCGGAGATGCCTTCCACCTGGTTCCCCGTTCCTATGCTTTGTGGACCAGCGGGCTGGAAGCCAATGCGGCGGCTCTTGGAGCCGGAAAGTTTATTACTTCTATTACAATGACCATTTTTTATCTGATTTTGTATTATATCTGGCGTGACTATTTTCAGATAAACGGCAGAAACGGCCTGACGATCGCCATGTGGCTGCTCTGCGCCCTGCGCATCGCTTTCTGCCTGCTGCCGGGGAACCGGTGGCTGGTTTACCGCCAGCCTCTTGCATATGGCATTCTGCGCAATGTGCCATTTGCCATAATCGGAATTATGATCATTATTATTTTCGCACAGGAAACAAAACATACGCAGGACCGGCATTTCCGGTTTATGCCTGTGGCTGTTGCGCTTTCATTCGGCTTTTATCTGCCAGTAGTCCTGTTTAGCGGCACATTTCCGGTTATCGGTATGCTGATGATTCCAAAAACGCTGGCCTATGTGTGGATCGTATGTATGGGCCTGGAACTTTACCGGCAGTCCCGCAACAAATGATCAGCAGCCATCCGGGATTCTGGTTTCCCAGAAAACAGGATAACGGAAGCCTGAATAGCACAAAATGAAAAGGAGGTTTTATAACCATGACAAAACGTTATGCGAATCTGGCTCTTGTATACGGGATAGTCGCAATGGCAGCCGGTGTATTTTACCGGGAATTCACAAAATTCAGCCAGTTTTCCGGCCGGACAACATTGTCCGTTATGCACACCCATTACTTTATACTTGGTATGTTTTTCTTTCTGATACTGATGATGGCGGAAAAAACTTTTGCCTTCTCCGACCGGCAGACCGGAAAAATACTGATTACATACCAGGCGGGCCTCAACCTCACCGGAACCGGCTTTTTCCTGAGAGGATTTTTACAGGTACGCCAGATGGTACCAGACAGGACACTGGACGCCTCTGTTTCCGGGATCGCAGGATGCGGCCATATGATCATGAGTGTCTGTATTATTATACTATTGTTAAAAATCAGAAAGCAGGCGGATACCTGAAAATGCCGCTGTCCTATGCCCTTCCGGGACATGGGACAGCGGCATTTTCAGTACTTTCTGCGCTCTTTCAGTTCCTCATACAGCTGGCAGTAATTTTCGTAACGCACCGGATGTACCTTTCCTTCTTCCAGCGCCTGCTTTATCCCGCAGTCCGGTTCGCTGATATGACTGCATCCCTGGAATCTGCATGAGGGCTCGTACAGGGCAAACTCCGGATAATACCGGGACAGATCCTCTTTTTCCATTTCTGGCAGATACAGGGAACTGAAACCCGGCGTATCCATAATATACGTATCCGTCTCCACATAAATAAGCTGGGAATGCCTGGTCGTCTGCTTTCCCCTGGAAATTTTACGGCTGATTTCCCCGGTCTCCATCCGCACACTGTGCTGAAGCAGATTAATCAGGGATGACTTTCCCACCCCGGAAGGGCCTGCCACCGCAGATGTGCGCCCCCTGATTGCCTGCCGCAGCCCCGCAATGCCCGTACCGGCCTCACCAGTTTCCAAAGACTGCCCGGAGCCCCGTTCTGTTCGCACCGCACTTGTAAACAACACCGGATAGCCGCAGGATTCATAAATTCCGGCCAGACTGCGCCGCTTTTCTTCCGGCACCAGCTCCATTTTGTTGAAGCATATCGTTACCGGGACCTGCTGCGCCTGCATGAAAACAAGAAACCGGTCCAGCAGATTCAGATTCGGCTCCGGAGAGGCTGCTGCAAAAATAACAAGGGCCATATCAATATTCGCCACCGCCGGACGGAACAGTTCATTTTTCCGGCTGAGTATTTTTTCGATATTTCCAGTTTTTTCTCCCTCGTCAAGCACAGTGATTTCCACATCGTCGCCTACCAGCGGCCGGATCTTCTGCTGACGGAAGATCCCTTTTGCTTTACATTCATAAATTCCGGATTCTGCCACATGCACGTAGTAAAATCCGGAAATTCCTTTTAAAATCTTTCCTGTCATACAATTTTCCTGTTGCTTATCTTATCATACTTTTATCTAATCATTTTCCGGGAGGGCATTCCCGCTGCCCTCCCGGATGCTCCGGGCTACTGCTGGGTAAACTGTACGTTAATCGTCTGGTTCTCGGCGCCGCCGGTGTCCAGAATCCATTCGATCACGATAGTCCCGCTGCTGGTTGTAATATTCTGATGGGAAATCGTATATGGAAATGATGAAATCGTTATATTATTCCAGGTATCCAGCACCTGTCCATTGGCATCCAGCAGCTGGATGTTGGCGGATATGACATTGTCATCATTTTCTTTTACACGTATCGCAGTATCTTTTAACTGGTAAAATACTTCTTTTTTACCCAGGCTGACTACAAAATCCACGCTGCTGCCTGCATCCACACTTTCTCCCGGCTGCGGGGTCTGGCTGATTATCTGACCCTCCGGAATAGTATCGTCATATTCCGAAGTCACCCCGCCCGGCTCCAGACCATTCTGGGCCAGCATTGCGCCTGCGTCTTCCTGTGTCCTTTTCCTGATATCCGGTACCTGTACCTTTTGTCTGCCCTGACTGACAATAATATAAACCGTATCTCCCTTTTTCACAGGAGAATCCGCCGCCGGCGACTGACCGATGACCTGGCCTTCCGGCTTGTCCGAATATTCATAGCTGGCGCTTACCTTTAGTCCTGCGGATGTCAGCAGACTCTTTGCCGCCGCCTCCGTGGAACCGTTGACTCCCGGCAGGGCAAATTCCCCAGGACCGCTGCTTACGGTTACTTTAATTACTGTGCCTTCGGCTACTTTATCCCCTTTTTTCACATCCTGGGAAATGATCTGTCCTTCTTCATAATCATCAGAAGCCTCCCTGCCCAGCATATATAATTTCAGCCCCATATCCAGCAGCGTTTTCTGGGCGTCATTGACGTCTTCCCCCCGCAGATCAATCATTGTTACTTCTTTTTTCTTATCACCCTTATCTTTTTTTCCATCGTCCTTTGTATCCGACGGCAGCTCCCTGTCCGTAGTGGATATTTTATCCTGCTCCTTTCCGTCATTACCGGAAAATGGAAATTTAAAGCTGCCCAGCATGCTGCCTGCCAGAAATACAACAATGGCCACAATAATGATGGCCGCTACAATACCCATAATCGTCATGGCCTTTTCCATTTTAGGATTTAAGAATCCGCCGTCGTCCTCATCCTCATCCTCTTCACGGCGTCGCTGCGGTGCCGGCGGCTCCAGCGTTTTCCTGGTAATGGGTATTCCCGCCGTCTCTTCTTTTATACGGCTGACCTCATTTTCTGAAATAATACGGGTCTTATCCTGTACCGAGGCAGGCGTGACCACAGTCACAAAATCCTCGTCCGGATTTACAAGCGCATGTTTTAAATCGTCCAACAGCTCACGGATTGAGGCGTATCTGCGGTCTGCGCTCTTCTGGGTACATTTTAAAATAATTTTTTCCAGACTCACCGGCAGATCAGGCACATATCTGCGGGGCGATTCCATCTCTTCCTGTAAATGCTGGATCGCAATGGCCACTGTGGTGTCGCCGTCAAAAGGCACCCGTCCGGTAACCATTTCATACATAACAATACCTAGGGAATAAATATCACTTTTGCAGTCCACGAATCCATTGCGGGCCTGTTCCGGCGACGAATAATGCACCGAACCCATGACATCGGAATGAATCGTGTTGCTGGTGGCCGCCCTGGCAATGCCAAAATCCGTAACCTTTACCTTCCCTTCGGTGGATATGATAATATTCTGGGGTTTAATATCCCGGTGTACAATATTTTTATTATGAGCAGCTTCGATTCCCCGTCCTACCTGAATCGCAATGCTGATCGCTTCTTTATAAGACAGCTGCTGTTTTTTTTCGATATATGTTTTCAGCGTAATCCCTTCCACATATTCCATAACGATAAAATGAAGACCGTCTTCGCTTCCAACATCGTATATACTTACAATATTCGGGTGTTCCAGTCCTGCCGCCGACTGAGCCTCTGAGCGGAATTTTGTAACAAAATTCACATCATCCGCAAATTCCTGCTTTAGTATCTTGACAGCAACAACTCTGCCCAGTACATGATCTTTTGCCTTATATACGTCAGACATGCCGCCGGCTCCCGCCCTGGCAAGCACCTCATATCTGTCTGCTACAAAATTCCCTACTTCTAACATCTTTTCACCTCATCAGAAAACGGATCTACGATGATCACTGATATATTGTCTTTTCCGCCATTTTCATTGGCAGCATATACGAGCCGTTCCACACTTTCCGCAATATCCCGCTGGCTGCACATGATTCTGCGGATTTCGCTGTCTTCGATCATATTGGTAAGCCCGTCCGAACACAGCAGAATACGGTCACCGGACGTCAGC
The DNA here is from genome assembly GCA_947642745.1 of uncultured Eubacterium sp. Taxonomy (GTDB): domain Bacteria; phylum Bacillota; class Clostridia; order Lachnospirales; family Lachnospiraceae; genus Eubacterium_J. The sequence goes on along the minus strand of CANRTU010000030.1, from coordinate 42,147 downwards.
TCCACCTCAAAAAAATCCACTACCAGATCCTGCACCGCTCCCACAGCCCTGGTAATAATATTTTTATCCGGGTGGCTCCTTGCTTCTTCCTGGCGCACCTCTCCCATCCGGACCATCTCCTCTACCAGAGAATGGTCCCTGGTTACCTGTGTAATGGTCTGATTGACAATATACAGACGACTGTCACCGATATTGGCCACATGCAGCCGGTTCTGTACAATCGTGGCGGCTACGAATGTGGTACCGGTTCCTCTCAGCCCGGGATCACCGGACGCAAGGGCAATCAGCCCCCCGTTGACCTGCCGCAGCGCTTCCCCCAGCAGGGCTGCGGGCTCAGACAGCGTACTGGCAGTTATGACTTTGACCACGTGCTCTACCGTATATCTGGAAGCAAAGTCTCCGGCATTATGGCCGCCCATCCCGTCTGCCACAATAAACAGATTCGGCAGCCTGCCAACCGGAACCTCAGATGTGTAAATATAATCCTGATTTACCTCACGCCGTCTGCCGGCGTCCGTCATAGAAAATGTCTTCATCTTACCCGCCTGCCTTTCCCCATGCCCGGTTCTTCCTGTCCTGATAGCTTTTTCTCAGCTGTCCGCACGCACCATTTATGTCCCTTCCCAGTTCTCTTCTAATAGTAACATTTATTCTGTTTTTTTCAAGCATATTTTTAAAAGCAATGACAGCCTGTGCGTCTGACTGCACATAAGAACGCTCTCTGACCGGATTCACCGGGATCAGATTGACATGTCCGTTTCTGATTCCGGGCAGACTGCCCAGCCGCCGCGCGTCCGCCGGTGAATCATTTACCCCGCCAATCAGGCTGTACTCATACGTCACACGCCGTCCGGTCTTTTCAAAATAATATTCACAGGCTTTTAACACTTCCTTAAGCGGAAAGTCCGCCGCCACCGGCATCAGTTCCAGACGTTTCTCCTGGGATACCGCATGCAGCGACAGCGCCAGTGTAACCGCAAGCCCCTCCTGCGCCAGCCGGTAAATGCCAGAGACTATGCCGCAGGAAGATATAGTAATATTCCGCTGACTAATATGCAGACCGTGTTCATCCGTAAGTATTCTGATAAATTTAATCAGGTTTTCATAATTATCCAGTGGTTCTCCGGTACCCATGACCACCACGTGGGAGACCCTCTCCCCAGTATCTTCCTGTATCCGGTAAACCTGTTCCAGCATCTCCGCCGGGCTTAAGTTCCGTACCAGTCCGCCAATGGCGGACGCACAGAACCGGCAGCCCATCCGGCAGCCCGCCTGGGAAGAAATGCAGACGGAACTGCCATGCTTATATTTCATCCGTACACTTTCTATTACATTTCCATCCGGCAGGGCAAACAGGTATTTTCGTGTTTCATCCAGTGCGGACACCTGTATGTCCACTGGCCGCAGTACCGTCAGATTACAGCATTGCGCAAGCCGCTTACGCAATGCCGGGGAAATATTGGTCATCTGGTCAAAATCAGAAATATGCTTTTCATGCAGCCACTGACAGATCTGTTTCGCCCGGAATGTCTTTTCACCCAGGGCCTGTACCAGCGCTGTCAGTTCCGTCAGATCACAGGATCTGATATCTGTTGCGGGCATTGCCTGCGTCTGTGTCTGTGTCATGTTTTCCCGTCCTCCCGGTTTTTTCAAATACTGCGATATAAAATCCGTCCCCGTACGCCTCCCCCGGAAGCAGCTGCCTGCCGCTTAACTGCGAAAACTCCGGATATGTCTTTACAAACCATCCCGCATTGCCTTCGTTTTCATCATTATGGATCGTACAGGTACTGTACACCAGTCTGCCGCCCGGCTTTACATAATGCCGCACGGCAGTAAGAATCCTGCGCTGGATGGATACCAGCTCCCTCATCGTATCCGGTGTCATATGATAGCGGATCTCCTTTTTGCGGCGCAGTACCCCAAGGCCGGAGCAGGGCACATCCGCCAGTACAAGATCCGCCTGCTGTACCAGCGTTTCGTCCACAATTGTGGCGTCCCAGACCTGTACCCGCATATTGGCCACCTGACAGCGGCTCTTATTCTGCAGTAGCAGATCCGCCTTCTCCTGCGTCAGATCCCTGGCCAGCACCCGTCCGGTTCCCCGCAGCAGCTGCGCCATATGTACCGACTTGCCTCCCGGTGCGGCACACACATCTATCACAAAATCATTTTCTCCGGGAGCTGCCGCTTCCACTACCATCATGGAATTTAAATCCTGAATATAGAAAAACCCCTTCCGGAACGCTTCCAGCGCCCCGATATGGTCAAAGCCTGATATTAAAAAAGCGCCCGGCACCTCCCTGAGCTCCCGGACTGTTACGCCGTTTTGTTCCAGCTCATGTTTTAATTCCAAAGGCGTACAAAGGCCGGTATTCGTACGGACCGTCACCGGAGCCGGCTTCTGGAACGCCTCAAGCAGCCGGCACATTTCCTGCCAGTGGCTTTCATTGGTCCAGTCATAGGAAAATTGCTCCTTCCACATCCGGATGATCCACTCCGGAATGGAATAGCGCACAGACAGATACCGCTCCGGCTCCCTGTCTGGCTGCGGCCAGTGGATCTGTTCCCGGCTGCGGCTGACCGTACGCAACACGCCGTTGACAAACCCTGCCAGACTGCCAAATCCTTTCTTTTTCGCAAGAGCCACCGCCTCGTTACAGGCTGCGGCATCCGGCACAGCGTCCATATACAGAATCTGGTATACGCCGCTTTGCAAAATACAGCGTATGACCGGACGCTGTTTTCTGACCGGAGTTTTGGAAAACTGGTCAATCACATAATTCATCTGTATCAGGTTTTCCAGCGTGCCTTCTGTCACCCGGGTGATAAACGCCCGGTCTTTTTTGTCCAGATACTGGTATTTGGAAAGTGTATCTGAAAGCACCCGGTGACTGTATGCCCCGTCCCTGGTAATTTCCAGCAGCATCCCAAGAACCAGCTCCCGCAGATCTGTTTTTTGTGCAGCCATTGTACTCCTCCAAAATATGCTTCCGCCTCAGACCGCCGCCGGCCCCACGCCCTTTTTACAGCGTATCGCAGCGCCGGCAGACTGCCTGCGGCGGAGGTTTCCCGTCTTCTTAGTCACGGCTTTTTCCACTAAATAAAATTAAAAGACGCAGCAGCTGTAAAATAGCGGCGGCAGCGCCGGCCACATAAGTGAAAGCGGCGGCTTTTAACACTTTTTTTGTATACGGCAGTTCCTGTGAGCTTAAAATGCCAGTATCCCCCACGATGCGCACCGCCCGGCTGGAAGCGTTGAATTCCACCGGCAGCGTCACCAGCTGGAACAGTACTGCGGCGGAAAAGAAAATAATACCCGCCTGACAGAGCAGACTGCCTGCCCCGCCAAACATAATGCCCAGAATAATCAGAGGCCAGGCTGCGGCGGAGCCAAAATTAGCCACCGGAACCAGGGCGCTTCTGATATTCAGCGGCCCATATCCCTGCTGGTGCTGGATAGCGTGCCCGCACTCATGGGCTGCCACTCCGATAGCCGCCACAGAAGCGGAACCATACACAGAATCAGAAAGATTCAGCGTCTTATTTTTTGGATTGTAATGATCCGTCAGGCTGCCGGCTACATGCTGTACCCTTACATCGTATATGCCTGCGTGGTTCAGAATACGCTGCGCCGCCTGGGCGCCGGTCATATTGGTCATACTGCGCACTTTTGAATATTTTTTATAGGTGGATTTCACCCGTGCGGAAGCAATCAGTGAGACCACCGCACCGATCAGCACCAGAATATAAGTGGGGTCCCAGTAATATCCATATCTGTATGGCATCATTCATTCCTCCTTTAATGTATCATATTTTTCTCTGTCCCGCGTCCGTTGCGAGCCTGGTTCCTTCTTCCACCGGAAAACCTCGTAAAAACGCACCCACATCCATCCGTTTCTTTCCTTCCAGCTGGACCTCCAATAGTGAGAGAAGCCCCTGCCCGGTACGGACAAAGAGCCGCTTTTTATCCGCCAGCACAATTGTGCCCGCTTCCGCCATCCGCACGCCTCTTTCTTCCGCCTCCGGTACTACCGCCGCTTTCCAGATTTTTAAAGTCTTTTCTCCCAGCCTGGTATACGTGCCCGGCCAGGGATTCAGTCCCCGGATCAGACGCTCCGTCTCCACCGCCGGTTTCTCCCAGTCAATCTGCCCCATCTGTTTTGTAATCATGCCCACATACGTGGCTTCCGCTTCATTTTGCGCCGTGCGTGTGATCGTGCCATTTTCAATACGGGCTATCGTGGAGAGACAAAGTTTAGCACCGGCCTGTGCCAGCTTATCAAAAAGGCTGCCTCCGGTTTCGTCCGGCGCCAGTATTACTTCACTTTTTTCCAGCATATCCCCGGTGTCGATTCCTTCATCCATCTGCATCGTAGTAACACCTGACTTTGCGTCCCCGTTGATAATGGCCCACTGGACCGGGGAACTGCCCCGGTACCGGGGCAGCAGCGAGGCATGGACATTGACGCAGCCATATGGCGGCAGCTCCAGCACCTGTGCCGGCAGGATCTGGCCGAAAGCTGCCACAATGATAATATCTGGGCTGTACCCGGCCAGACGGGCCACATTTTCCGGCCTGCGGATCCGCTGCGGCTGGAATACTTCTATATTATGCGCCAGGGCGGTCTGTTTCACCGGCGGAAACTGTACCGCCTTTCCCCGGCCTTTTGGTTTATCCGGCTGGGTGACAGCCAGAACCACCTCATGTCCGGCGCCAGTCAGCGCTTCCAGAATCACTGAAGCAAAATCCGGCGTCCCCATAAATATAATTTTCATATAATATCACCTGTGCTTTCCTGCTCCGGACTACTCTTCTTCTTCCCGTACATCATGAAGTCCGTCTGTCACGTGCTCGGTATACATGTGTCCGTCCAGATGCTCGATCTCATGGCAGAATGCCCTGGCCAGCAGTTCCTCCGCCTCCATTTCATATTCTTCCATATGCTCATTGAGCGCTCTTATAATAACATGATTCGGCCTTGTCACCTGTCCGGCTTTCCCCGGCAGACTTAAACAGCCTTCATCCCCGGTCTGTTCCCCATCCTGTTCCAGAATCTGCGGATTAATCATAATCACAGGCCCTTCTCCTGCGTCCACCACCGCTATCCGCTTTAACACGCCTACCTGCGGCGCCGCAAGCCCTACGCCATTTGCCTCATACATCGTATCCAGCATATCCCCGATGAGCACTTCCAGCATCGGAGTCATCTTTTTTACTTCTTTACATACTTTGTTCAGGACCGGATCTCCTGCCAGTCTGATTTGTCTGATCGCCATTTTAAAAACCTCCTAAAAATCATTTCAACAATCATTTCAACAATCCATCTACTTATACTAACTGTTTATGGGATTAAAGTCAAACTGTACGGTAACTTTTTTCCATCTCTGTTCCTTCCGCAGTTTCCGCTCCAGAAAATCCTTGACCTTTACCAGGATCTGATAATCGGGATGCTTCATATAAAGTACCTGTCTGTATATATCGTTAATTTTTGCGATGGCCGCTTCTGCCGGACCAATGACAAGAAATTTTTTCCAGATCCGGTTATCTCCCGCCTTGCGCAGCTCGGTATGTATCCAGCCGCTGATATCTTCCATGCATTCCTGCGCGGTCTGCGGGTCGGCGGACGCCGCAAGGATATGCAGCATGTTCCATACCGGCGGATAGCTCATGAGTTTCCGGTAGAGGATTTCTTTTTCATAAAATGCCACGTAATCCTGGGCGGCGGCTGTACGGATGCTGAAATGTTCCGGCTGGTAGGTCTGTATGACCACAGCGCCGGTCTCACTGCCACGCCCGGCACGGCCCGCCGCCTGCGTCACCAGCTGGAACGTCCGTTCCGCCGCCCGGTAATCGCTGATATTTAACGCCATGTCCGCCGCCAGCACACCCACCAGCGTAACGTCCGCAAAATCATGGCCCTTGACGATCATCTGCGTCCCGATCAGAATATCCGCCTGATGGTTTGCAAACGCTGACAAAATCTGTTCATAGGAATCTTTGGTACGGGTCGTATCGTAGTCCATCCGCAAAATCCTTGCTCCCGGAAACCGCATCGCCACCAGCTCCTGGATTTTCTGGGTACCCGCCTTAAATCCGCCGATAAACCCGGAACCACATACCGGACACTGCTCCATCATGGGCGTCTCATAGCCGCAGTAATGGCAGATGAGCCTGCCATTGCGGTGCTGGCTGAGGGATACGTCACAATGGGGACAGCGCACCACATTTCCGCAGGCCCGGCAGGATACGAATCCCGCAATTCCCCGGCGGTTGATAAACAGCATAATCTGTTGTTTTTTCAAAAGCCGCTCCTCCATCAGAAGCTGCAGCCGCCTGCCCAGTATGGAACGGTTTCCGGCACGCAGTTCTTCCCGCATATCCACGATTTCGCAGGCTGGCAGCGGCTTTTCCTCCACCCGTCTGTCCAGACACAACAGGCGGTAATCCCCCTTCATGGCATGATAATAACTTTCCAGCGAAGGCGTGGCGGAGCCAAGCACCACACTGGCGCCCGTCATCTGTGCCTGTTCCAGCGCTGTTTCCCTGGCGTGGTATTTGGGCACAGACCCGCTTTTGTAACTGTTTTCGTGTTCCTCATCAATGATAATAAACCCGATACTGGCAAACGGGGTAAACAGTGCGGAGCGGGGACCGATCATAATATCAATATCCCCGTTTTTTGCCCGTTCAAACTGGTCGCAGCGTTCCCCGGAGGACAGTCTGGAATGAAGAATGCTGACCCGGTCCCCAAACCGCTCATAAAACCGGCGCACGGTCTGAAACGTAAGGGAGATTTCCGGAATGAGCATAATGCACTGGCGCCCCTGTGCGCAGGCATGGGCGATCAGTTCCATATAGACCTCCGTCTTGCCGGACCCGGTAACCCCCCGCAGCAGGTACGTATGGGGCCTGCCGGCGTCATATTCTGTTAAAATATGATCCACCACGGCCCGCTGCGCCTGATTTAACACAATATGGTAATCCTGCCCGGCCATGCGTGCCACCGGATTGCGGTAATAATATTCCCGTTCCACCGCCACAATCCCTTTTTCCCGCATGTTATTTATGACTGCGGACGTAATGCCCAGCTCCCTGGTAAGGCGCGGATACGGCTGGGGAGAACATTCCAGCAGCTCCGCCAGCAGTTTTTCCCTGGCGCTGTAATGTTTCCGCCTGCATTCCTCCAGCAGGGCCCTGGCCTGCCCTGTTTCCAGCATCAGACGCACCTGTTTTTTTTCCTTTTGTTTTTCCCGCCGTTTTACCGGCAGGACGGTTTTTAACGCCTGGTTCATAGTGCCGCCATAATTTTTCCGTATCCAGGCAGCCAGGGCGATCAGTCTGGATTCAATAGCCATGGATTCTTCCTTTACAGCCAGTACCGGTCTGATTCTGGATACGTCGTATGCCGGTTCTTGCGTCAGTTCTATGACAAATCCGTCCAGCGTCCGGCGCCCGAAAGGAACCCTCACCCGCATCCCCTCGGTCAGCTTTCCTTCCATCTCCGGTGGTACGGAATACTGAAAAGGCTTATCCAGTTTTTCGTGTGAAATATCCACAATAATATTTGCGTACAACGATTCATCCTTTTATTTTTATATTTGAATTAGATATTTATATGAAATAATTATATTACACTTAAATTATATTTTATGGTTTTATATGGGACCCGTGTTTAAGCGGTCAGATTCCTTCCGCCAGTATCTCTGCGATCAGATTCCGTTCATCCATCGGGTATTTCACGCCTTTTATTTCCTGATAATCCTCATGGCCCTTTCCTGCCAGCACGATAATATCCCCGGGGCTGCCGTTGGCAATCGCATAGCGGATCGCTTCTTTACGGTCCGCAATCTCCACATAGCGTCCCTTTGTCTTTGCCATGCCTGTTTTAATATCCTCAATAATAGCCTGCGGGTCTTCATTTCTCGGATTATCCGAAGTAATAATCGTAAGATCCGCCAGCCGGCCGGATACCTCTCCCATTTCATAGCGCCGCTGCCTGCTGCGGTTGCCCCCGCATCCAAACAGGCAGACCAGCCGTTCTGGATGATATTCCCTCAGGGTCGTCAGAAGACTCTGCAGGCTCATGGCGTTATGGGCATAATCAATCATCAGCGTAAAATCATCCGATACTTTTACCATCTCGATACGCCCTTTGACCTTCGCCTGTTTCAGCGCCTGTTTCATCTGTTCCACCGGTACGTCAAAATGCCTGCAGATAGCGATGGCCGTCAGGGAATTATAAACGCTGAATTTGCCGGGAACGCTGGTCTCCACTTCAAAAGCGCACAATCCCGCCGCCCGGTAGGATACGCCCAGACAGCCCTGCCCCGTAACCAGCCGCACATCCTCTGCTCTAAGGTCCGCCTCTCTGGAAAACCCAAAGGTCTCGATGCCGCATGTATGGCCTTTGATCACATCCGGCATATGTTTGTCATCCATATTTACAATGCCCGTCTTACATTTCTGAAACAACAGGCTCTTGCAGGCTAAATATTCTTCAAATGACCCATGTTCACCGGGCCCGATATGATCCGGCTCCAGGTTGGTAAAAATGCCAAAATCAAATACAAATCCGTCCACCCGGTGCATCATAAGTCCCTGGGAAGAAACTTCCATCACACATACATCACAGCCCTCATCCGCCATCCGCCGGAAATACTGCTGTATCATATAAGACTCCGGCGTCGTATTGGCGGCAGGAATATGGGTGTCTCCTATAATCGTCTCAATGGTTCCGATCAGCCCTGTTTTATATCCGGCCTGTTCCAGAATGGACTTTACCATATAAGTAGTAGTAGTCTTTCCCTTTGTACCTGTTACGCCAATCGTCTTTAACCGCTGCGCCGGATGATCGAACCATGCCGCCGACAGCTCTGCCAGAGCCTTCCTCGTATCCGCCACTTTTAATACGGTCATTCCATCAGGCAGCCGGGTCTGCCGCTCCACAACCAGGGCCGCCGCCCCTTTCGCGGCCGCTTCAGCCACACAGGAATGGCCGTCAAAGGCGGCTCCTTTGATACATACAAACAGACAGCCCGGGGTGAGCTTCCTGGAATCGTACACCAGGTCCGTAATCTCTCTCTCCAGTCCGCCTGCCAGCAGCTGGTAATCCATCCGGGCTGTGATCTGATCAATTGTCATATAAATTCCCTCCCTGTAAAATGCGAAACGTGAAAATGTTTTTATTATTATATGCCAAAGGAGTTTTTTTTACAAGTTTCTGACAGGATCTGTTTCCGCAACTGTACTGTCTCAGGATGTATAAAACTGCCCGCACTGCGCATCCTATGGCCATGAGACGATTGCATAATTTTTTTATCTGCGGCCTGACCGGCTGGTGCATGGAGATAGTGTTTACCTCCACCGGCAGCATATGGAAGCGGGACAAACGGCTGATGGGCCAGACTTCACTATGGATGTTTCCAATCTACGGCATGGCGTCCATTATCGGTCCGGTATCCCATCTGCTTGGAAAATGCCCGGTACTTCTGCGTGGCGCCATTTACAGTGTTGGCATTTTTACCGGCGAATACGTCAGCGGCAGCTTCTTAAAAAAACATAAAATGTGTCCCTGGGATTACAGCCGGGCCAAAGCCAATATTGACGGGGTTATCCGCCTGGATTACGCTCCCCTGTGGATGTTTGCCGGACTCACTTTTGAAAAAATTCTGAATATTACCAATGGTAAATAATGTATTCTGACTAAAATTTCAGTCTTGAATTTTGCCACCCTTTAGTATATGATTGTAAAAATGCCTGTAAAAGGGTGCCAAAATTCAAGGAGGTCTTTATGAAGCATTTACTGAATCCATTGGATTTTTCTGTGGAAGAGCTGGATTCCCTGCTGAAACTGGCGGGCGATATCGAAAAGAACCCGGAAAAATATGCCCATGCCTGTGCCGGAAAGAAGCTGGCCACCTGTTTTTATGAACCAAGTACCAGAACCAGACTGAGTTTTGAGGCAGCCATGTTAAATCTTGGCGGAAATGTGCTTGGTTTTGCCAGTGCTGACAGCAGCTCTGCCGCCAAAGGAGAAAGTGTCTCCGACACGATCCGTGTGATTTCCTGTTATGCGGATATCTGCGCTATCCGCCATCCAAAAGAAGGCGCCGCACTGGTTGCCAGCAGCCACTCTTCCATACCTGTCATCAATGCCGGCGACGGCGGCCACCAGCACCCGACGCAGACACTGACTGATTTACTTACCATCTATTCTCTCAAAGGCCATTTCGACCGCTTAAAAGTCGGCTTTTGCGGCGACCTTAAATTTGGCCGTACGGTACATTCCCTGATTCATGCTCTGATCCGTTACCCTGGTATTGAATTTATACTTATCTCTCCGGAGGAACTGCGGGTTCCGGGATATATCCGTGAAGGCGTGCTGGATTCGGACCATATTCCGTACCGGGAAGTGGAGCGTCTGGAGGATGCCCTGCCGGATCTGGATATTCTGTACATGACCCGTGTACAGCGGGAACGTTTTTTCAATGAAGAAGACTATATCCGCATGAAAGATTTCTACATTCTGGACCAGAACAAAATGAAACTGGCACCGGAAGATATGCTCGTACTCCATCCGCTGCCACGTGTCAATGAAATCTCCGTGGAAGTAGACAATGATCCAAGAGCAGTCTATTTCAGACAGGCACAATACGGCGTCTATGTCCGTATGGCGCTGATTCTTACACTTCTGGACATCCATGTGGCGTAAAAAAGGAGGAAACATATGCTGAATATTAGCGGAATCAATGAAGGGTTTGTACTGGACCATATCAAAGCCGGCATGAGCCTGCAGATTTACCATGACCTGAAGCTGGACCGGCTGGACTGCTGTGTGGCCATTATAAAAAATGCGAAAAGTAATAAAATGGGCAAAAAAGACATTATCAAAGTAGAATGTCCCATTGACGCCCTGGATCTGGATATTCTGGGATTTATCGACCACAATATTACGGTGAATATTATCAAAGGGGATAAAATCGTGGAAAAACGGGAGCTTTCTCTTCCAAAAGAAGTGCGTAACGTCATCCGTTGCAGAAATCCCCGGTGTATTACTTCTATTGAACAGGGGCTGGACCAGATATTTGTACTGACAGATCCCCAGAAAGAAGTATACCGGTGTAAATATTGTGAAACCCGGTGCAAGGACAAACGCAGAAGACAGCGGGAGTAGTATTTTTCCATAAAAAAATTGTATAGAAAACAACAACATCTTCCGGACGCCTTTTCCCGGCGTCCGGGAAATATACAGATACCCGTCAGCTGATCCGGTGTGTGAAACAACAGATCACAAGTATGATCCGCATATCCGCTTATCATACCCATGCGCTGTGTAAAAGCCTGAAAAAGGACATCTCCCCTGTATTCTCACAGGGAAAGCATGTCCTTTGAGACTGTCTTATCTGTCGTCAGATCCGGTCCCGTCCTGCGGACACTGTATGGATGCGACTGCTTTGTCGTCCTGCGTAGACGGTTTTTCACCGCTTTCCGGTTCCCCTTCCAGTTCCGGTGACTCTTCTGCCTGCGGACGTGGCGTCCTGCCATAAGTATCCGACATCTCCTTCATAAACATGCCGGCCTTTGCTGTCAGCTGTCCGGGCAGCAGGCGCCATTTCCAGTTTTTGCCCAGTGTGGACGGCTCGTTCATCCTGGCCTTATTATCCAGCAGCAGATAATCCTGTAACGGAACGATGCACAGTCTGGCCGTGCTTGCGTGCGCCAGACGGATGATCTCCACCACCAGTTCATTTTTATCTGTCATGGTACGCCCCAGGTACTTTTCCACCTGTCTGTAATCACTCTGTGGAATGGAGTCCAGCCAGCCCCGCAGTGTCTCATTATCGTGGGTACCGGTGTAAACCACACAGTTTTTGTCATAATTAAATGGAAGGTAATCGCTGGGACCGGAAGAATCCCTGGCGTCAAACGCAAACTCCAGCACTTTCATATTTGGAAATCCACAGGCACGTACCATTTCCCGCACGGAATCTGTAATATAGCCCAGATCTTCCACTATAATATTCAGATCTCCCAGTTCTGTTTTTAACGCATCGAATAAATCCATGCCCGGACCTTTGACCCATTTACCAAATTCCGCCGTTTTATCTCCTGCCGGAATAGAATAATATTCATCAAATCCACGGAAATGGTCAATCCGTACCACATTGTACATTTTGTAACATGCCAGAACCCGGCGCATCCACCATCCATAACCGGTTTTTTTATGATATTCCCAGTCATAGAGCGGATTGCCCCACAGCTGTCCGGTTGCGGAAAAAGCGTCCGGCGGACAGCCTGCCACAGCCACCGGCCGGCGGTCCCGGTCAAACTGGAACAGTTTTGGCTCCGCCCAGGCATCCGCACTGTCCAGCGCCACATAAATCGGAATATCCCCGATAATCTGTATTCCCTGCTCATTAGCGTAAGTCCTGAGCGCTTCCCACTGGCTGAAAAACTCATACTGCAAAAATTCATAAAACAGAATTTCCTGTTCCAGCTGTTGTTCGTATGCTTCCAACGCTTCCGGCTTGCGCAGACGGATATCGTCCGGCCATCCGGTCCAGCTCTTTCCCCGGAACTCATCTTTTAACGCCATAAATAACGCATAATTGCCAAGCCATTCCCGCTCCCGTGTCTGAAACGCCTTAAAATCCGTATCCGCTGTATCAAACCGCTGGAACGCTTTGCGCAGAATACAGTAACGGGCTTCATACATTCTGCCATAATCCACATATGCCGGATCACTTCCAAAATCACAGGCATTACATTCTTTTTTTGTCAGCAGCCCGTCTTCTGTCAGCTGTTCCAGACTGATAAAATACGGATTGCCGGCAAAGGTGGAAAAAGACTGGTATGGGGAATCCCCATAGCTGGTCTGTCCCAGGGGCAGAATCTGCCAGTAACTCTGGCCATATCTTTTCAAAAAATCCACAAAACGGTACGCTTCCCTGGAAAAGCATCCGATCCCATACCGGGACGGAAGACTGCTCACTGGAAGCAATACGCCACTTGCACGCATACTCTTATCCTCCTGCCTCAGGCTTTTTCTCTCCGGCGGGAATACTCCCGCCGGACGACTGTCCGCATCCCCGCAGACTCCGGGGACTTCAGATTAATCCGTCATACTTTCCAGTTTCCAGATCTCATCGTTATACTGACGGATTGTCCGGTCGGAAGAGAAGAAACCTGCCTTACTGATATTTACAAGCATCATCTTTGCCCAGGCATTCCTGTCTTCATAAGCTTCCAGAGCCTTGTCCTTAATGGCAATATAATCCTGATAATCCGGAAATGTCATGAACCAGTCTTTGTTTAACAGTTCGTTGTAAAGCCGTTCTAACTGTTCGCTGCTGCCAGCTTCTTTCATCTGGTCACTGATAATAAAGTCCACGGCTTTTTTCAGATCCTCATCTTTTTCATAATAATCCCTGGACACATAGTCCGCCCGTCCATACCGGTCGATGACGGTCTGGCTGGATTCGCCAAATGTGAAAATATTGTCTTCGCCTACCAGCTCCGCAATTTCCACATTTGCCCCGTCCATTGTGCCCAGTGTCACGGCGCCGTTTAACATAAATTTCATATTGCCAGTACCGGAAGCTTCTTTGGAAGCCAGGGAAATCTGTTCAGAAATATCGCAGGCCGGAATTAATTTTTCCGCCAGGGTCACATTGTAATTTTCCACCATAACGACTTTTAAGTACGGGCTTACCTGCGGATCATTCCCGATCACCTGTGACAGGCACAAAATCAGATGAATAATATCTTTTGCGATTATATAAGCCGGAGCCGCCTTGGCGCCAAAAAATACGGTAACCGGACGGACCGGTTTTTTACCGGATTTAATTTCAAAATATTTATGAATCACATACAGGGCGTTCAGCTGCTGACGCTTATACTCATGGAGCCGTTTCACCTGTATGTCAAATACACTTGTCTCATCCACGTCTATATTCTGGGTCTTTTTCAGATAATCACGCAGAATCACCTTTCTGGCGTCTTTAATCGCTAACAGACGTTTCAGCACGCTTTCATCATTTACATATGCCGCCAGTTTTTCCAGCTCCATGGCGTCCTTTTTAAATCCAGACCCGATCAGCTCTTCAATAAATGCGGAAAGCTGCGGATTACAGTAAAGCAGCCAGCGGCGGAATGTAATTCCGTTGGTCTTGTTATTGAACTTTTCCGGATAGAGCTTATAAAAATGATTCAGTTCGGTCTTTTTTAATATCTCCGTATGAAGAGCGGCCACTCCGTTGACGCTCATGCCGTAATGAATGTCAATATGCGCCATGCAGACACAGTTATCCTGATTAATCACTGACACGGACGGGTCGTTGTATTTTTTATTTACCAGATTATTCAGCTCGTAAATAACCGGCACCAGCTGCGGTACTGCCTTCTGCATAAAATGCATCGGCCATTTTTCCAGCGCTTCCGCCAGAATCGTATGATTCGTATAAGCGCAGGTCTTTGTCACCACATCAATGGCTTCGCCAATCAGAAGCCCCCGCTCCATCAGCAGGCGGATCAGTTCCGGAATCACCATCGTCGGATGGGTATCGTTAATCTGTATCACTGCGTAATCAGACAGATCATACAGACTGGAGCCTTTTGCCACGCATTCGTCCAGTATAAGGCGTGCCGCATTGGAAACCATAAAATACTGCTGGTAGACACGCAGCAGGCGGCCGTTTTCGTCACTGTCATCCGGATAGAGAAACAGGGTCAGGTTTTCTGCGATTTTGGTTTTGTCAAATTCTATCCCGTCATGAACCATGGATTCATTTGCGGATTCCACGTCAAACAGATGCAGCTTTGTCGTGCGGTTTTCATATCCCGCCACATCAATGTCATACATGCGGGACTGTACGGAAAATCCGCCAAAATGTATGTTGTATGTCCGTTCTGTCCTGGTCAGCCAGCTGTTGGGCGTGATCCATGGATTTGGAACTTCTTTTTGCAGATTGTTTTCAAACACCTGGCGGAACAGTCCCAGGTGATAGTTTAAGCCTATCCCGTCGCCATTTAAACCAAGGGTGGCCACAGAATCCAGAAAACATGCCGCCAGCCTTCCCAGACCGCCATTACCAAGAGACGGTTCCGGTTCCAGTTCTTCGATTTCCGCCAGGGATTTCCCGCAGGCTTCCAGCTCTTTTTTCACTTCGTCGTATAACCCCAGATTAATCAGGTTATTGGACAGTAGTTTCCCAATCAGAAATTCCGCAGAGATATAATACAGTTTTTTCTTTCCCTGTATGCTTTCTTTTTCTTTTGCCTTTTCTTTTACGTAAGAAAGAAGCCCTGCGTAAATTTCCTCGTTTGTGCATTCGTCCATGGACCGGCCGGACTGCCGCCTGATATATTCGTTTGCTGTCATCTTACTTAAAACCTCCAGAATTCATGTTGATTATATTAATTGATAACCAGTGTACTGATCTAACCAGAGTTTACTATTTTTAGGATCAAATGTAAAGTATTAATCAGGCGGAACCGCAAAAACAGCCCACGTTATATCCTCACCATACATCCGTCATCCATCTCATATTCCTCGTCACAGAGTATCCCAATGTCCTCCCTGTTGTGGCTTGCCAGCAGAATCATCTTTCCTTCTGTTTTCATTTCCAGAAACAGCTTCTGTATCTGTTCCACGCCTTTTTTATCCAGGCCGTTCACAGGCTCGTCCAGGATCAGGATATCCGGATCTTCCATAATGGCCTGCGCAATAGCCAGTCTCTGTTTCATGCCCAGGGAATACCTGCCCACAGGTCTTCGAAGCCCGTGTTCCAGCCTGCCTTTTCCAGAATGGCATACAGATATTTTTTATTTTTTTATTACGTATTGTATATAAAAATTCCAGATTATGATAAGCGTTCCACTTTCTTAAAAATCCCGGCTCTTCGATAATGATTCCGGCGTGTTCCAGCATACGGATCAGGGAAGTTTTCCAGATATACCGCAGCTGCTTCATAATATACGCTCACATCCTTTTCTTTAATTTACGATAAATCCCCGGCGATATCACACATACAGCCCCCGCACTGACCGCAAAAAGACACAGCAGGTTCTGCCAGTCCCCGGGCATCACCCTGTTCCGGCACGAAACACAAACACCGTATACTTCCCGGTTCCCGACACATCAATCAGTATCTTGTATATCAGTACGGGCAGAGCAAACACCATGACCTTATTGGTAATATACATGGAAAAGAATGCGGCCATTACGGAAAGAATGCCTGCCAGAAATCCCAGCTGCAGGGCATAAAGTCCACAATACGACATATAATGCCCCCGTTGCGCCAGCTCATGAAACGCCCCGGATTCGTATAGATACGTACTTCCCGGCCCCTCCCAGGGGCCCATGGCGGAGCAGAGTGAAACAAACAACAGGCTGCCGCACACCATGACAGCGGCTGACGAAAGATAGATCACGCTTACCTTCGACGCCACGTAATGTTTCAGACTGCCCCTTACCGCCTGGTAACGGATATACTGATACTCCAGATCGTCGCAGAAAGAAGCGGCATAAGGCAGGGCGCAGAATACACAGGCAATCATCATGCCCGACATTTTTGTGGCATACAAAAACGAAAAAAGTACATTGTCATTTACCAGTCCGATCCTTTCCATGGAAAAAAACAAGGAAGCCGCCAATCCCACGACGGCGCCATAAAGTTCCCCGCTTTTAAACAGTCTTCTGATATCAGTCAGAAAATAGTGATTATTCATGATATTCATCCTTTTCATATCCGGGACTACTCTAAAAATATATCTTTCCCGGTAACCACGTTTACAAGGACAGGTGAAGTACGGGAAGCGAACGGTCCGCCTGATATGCGTAAACTAAATACGCATCGTCTTTTTTCGTCCATGCGTCCTTTCTCTTATCTTCCTGTATCAGGCCTTCTTTCAGACTCTGTTCTTCCATCTTTTCCATGATTTTATGGTTTAACGGATATGCGTCAAATTGTAATTCCAGTGCGGAATACCCTGTTTTTTCCAGTTCCTGCTTCACCGCCTGCACAGCTTCCCGCACAGGCGCAAAAGAAACCTTTCCAGAACTGTACACCGGCTGTTTATCTTAATCTGATACCCCACATAGCTATAATATTTTGAATTATCACTGCCATAGCTGAAACCATTTCCCACACTTACGCCGTACCCGTCCGCCATTACATAATAGGCGGATTCCGGCCTCCCTTCAAAAGCAGGGTATGGATGTTCCTCCGCTATTTCTTTACCCTCTATGTATTTTTCCATAATAAGCCTGTTGTCGCCATAACAAGGGCTGTCTACAGTAAGTTTATGAACGTCATCTTTGAAAAAGGAGTCCGGTAGCTCCAGACGGTAGTCAGATACTACTTTCCCGGATATGGATTTGTGTTTATAAGATTCAGGAAATCCCGTCTGCGGTTTTTCTTCTGTTCCATCGTCTGTAACAGTATCTGCTTGTGTATCCGCAGCCATTGTGATGTTTTCTGCTGTCGCTTTTGTGCCGGTTCTGTTTTCTTTGTCTGTGCTGGTATCTTTGTCTGTTCCAGTCCCTGTAGTTTCATTTGCTTCCGGAACTGTATCATACTTTTTTTCACATCCGGCCGTGGCGGCCAGCATTGTCAGAAGTATCGCCGTTAATAGTTTCAGCTTCATCTGTTTCATAAGTACCTCCCGTTTTATGATGCGTGTCCCCTGATTGCGTTAGTTTTATTGTAGCACCATCCGGATATACTGTAAACAATTACTTGCAAAACCACTACTTCTGCATCTGTTTTTGGCAGATTGCACAAAAATCCCAGGCGCAGAATCCGCAAAAGTATCCGGAAACCGACCCTCTCCAGGCATCTTTCTATTGATTCTTCTGACAAAATAAGGTAAACTGGACTTGTAGCAAAACTGGGTGATTACAAAAAACGAGGAGGAGATACTATGAAAAAAAGAAGGTCAGTGACAAAACTCTTATCAGCTATACTTATCCTGATGCTGGCAGTGGCAGCCATACCGCTGCGTGCGGAAGCGGCGGTGAGAATCAGCCGGTCCAGCAAGGTACTGTTTGCCGGAGAATCATTTTCACTCTATGTAACAGGCTCCAGCGCCAAAGTAAAATGGTCTTCCAGCAACAAAAAAGTCGCCACTGTCACACAAAAAGGACGGGTCAGCGCAAAACAGACCGGAACTGCCACCATTACGGCAAAAGCCGGAAAGAAATCATTAAAATGCACTGTAACAGTGAAAAACAAATTCAGCGCCAGCGACGCCGCCAAAAAGATTTCCTGCACCCTGCATAATACCGGTACCGGCGTGGTGGCCATATTAAAAAACAATAATAAAATTACCGTAAGCCTCCAGGCAACCATGGCTTTTTATGCCGGCGGCCAGATGCTGGATACGTCCATAGATACAAACTATGCTTTTGAAAGCGGCACAGAATGCGCCCTCTTTTTCAACGCTCCAAAGGATGAGAATTTTGACATCGTAAGCTATGACGACTATAAAATCACCATGTCTGTCAGGGAAGTCAGCGACAGCCTGGTGTGTGATTCCAGAAAAATCAGCGTGACGTCCAATTTCGGAACAAATAATATCAGTGCGGAAATTACCAACAATTCCGGCAAAAACCTGTCCACCATTATTGTGTCCTGTGTCTACTATGACACATCCGGCGCTACAATCGGTTACAGTCACCAGTATGTAAAATGCAAAACAAACGGAAGCACAGACTATGTGACTTATACGTTCCCACGAGACGAAAATCGTGAATTTATTACACCTGCCAGTCATAAGATGTATGTAAACTGCGCATACAGATATACCTGGGAAAAATAAAAAAGTATCCGGCGCAGTGCCCCCGCTTCGCCGGGACAGGCCCGGCGATCTTACCGGAGGGTTTTTATCTTACAGGACGCTCTTTCCTGGTAAGAAAAAAAGCGCACAGGCATCCGGCGTATGCCTTTACCAGTCCATGAAAAAGGATAGGGCGTATGCCGGATGGAGGTGTCTTTGTAGTATTTCCGATGAAACCTGCCAGCTATTTCCTAAAAACGCGTATTCGCAAAAGCTGTCAGGTTCTCAGCCGGATTGTATTGTCAAACTGTTCATATACCGCTTTTTCAGAAAACTTTTCTTCGTATATTCCGCGGGAACATGCCCCCATATTTCTGACCTGCCTTTCGTCCAGGGATAATAGCCGGCTGATTTTTAAAGCCGCATCCACAGGATCTCCCGTCCCGCACAAATATCCGTTCTGCCCGTGGACAATCAGATCCGCCATTCCATTATGATCCGAAAGAATCACCGGTCTGCCGCACGCCAGTGTCTCTGTAATAAACATGGACTGTCCTTCAAATCTGGACAGCAGCAGCACCGCTTTGGATTTTTGTATCTCATGTATGACCTGTTCATGGGACAATGCGCCCAGAAACCGGATATTGTTTTCCAGACAAAGCTTTTTTACATACATACGCAGATCTGCCGCCCGTTCCCCGTCCCCAATCACATGCAGCATAAAATCCGCCGGCATCGCACCTTTTTCTTTTAAGTAATACACTGCCCGGAAAAGATCTGTAAACCCTTTTTGTATAACACCCGGCCGGCTCATCTTTCCCAGGGTCAGAAACACATTTCCGCTTTGTTCCGCCATATCCGTTTCTTCAGGGTCCGTAATACCCCCCCCCGCTGTATTATGGATAATGGAATAGGATTTATGTTCCCAGATATCATAAATATTATTTTTATAAAACCTGCTTTTTACAAAGTCCAGATAATAAGAAGAAGCAGACACGATATGACTGACCCGGTTCATAAATCTGCGTTCCAGAAAATAATCCAGCGCCAGATTGGGCCTTAACGTGCGATGGAAAACCGGCGCTTCTGTATCCATGGTGGAATGAATCCTGACAAATACCCTGTCCTTATAATTCCGTACCAGCAGATTCTCAAAATAAGGAAACGTATTCGTTTCCAGAAAAATATCATCTATCTGGTACTGTTCTATCAACCTCCTGCAGACCGCATATTTTTCTACCTGATGCAGGCCGTGTGTTAATTTTTTATCCGGTATCCGGCTTTTGTACCTGAACACCTTTATGTGTCTGAGTTCTTCCTCTCCGTTTAACGGAGTAGTTGTAAAAACATATATCCGGTAATCTGCCGACCCGTATTTCACAATGGACTGGATCAGATTGTGGCACGCATTGGCAAAACCGGTGCTGTCCGGATAAAAATCCGGCACTACAAATAAGACGTTTCTCATTCCGGCCGCTTCCTTTCTTTGTATTTCTTTTTACTTTATTTATGTTTATTTATATTTATTTCTGATGTCAGATAATACATGCCTGACTTTCCAGAATCCCCTGACAAGATAACCGACGCAAAAGTCGTCTTTTTCCAGTAGTAGCACAGACAGATATACCGCCCCGCCGGATATGACGAGTATAACAGTATGAAGGGCGCAGGGCGTCATATACCTGGTCAGAAAAGCCAGACTCAGGCACATGACAAAAGATGCCATGCAGTAATTTTTACTTAATGACAGTATTTTTATAACGGACAATTCCTTTCTCAGATAAAACAGCTGCGCCGCCGCCACAACCGCTTCTGTTACGACTGAGGATGCCGCCGCTCCCACCGCTCCCAGATACGGAATCGAAAGAACATTAAGCACGCAGTTGCATACTGCGCCGGTTATGACCGTTATGGTAAATACTTTCTGCCGTTTTGTTGGTATCAGATACTGCACGCCTGTGACATTGCTCATTCCCATGGCCGGAATCATCAGAGCCAGAATTCTAAGCAGCACAATAACCCTGTCATATCCCGGCCCTAAAAACCAGGGAATCACAACCGGAGCCACCATGATAAGCCCGCAGCAGGCTGGGATTCCTATCATCCAGACAAACCGGCAGGAGCGGTATATCAGGCTGTTTACTTCCTGGTACCGGCGCCTTTCATACAGATATCCAATCCTTGAGATTACAACAGCCCCCAAAGACGTAACCAGGGTCACCACCAGTTTTGATATTTTCAACGCCTGTTCATAATAGCCATTTTCGGCATAATGATCCGCATAAAGCCCAATCATCGTTTTATCCAGTAACGAATAGACTGAAATGGCAATCTCCGGAATAAACAGGGACGCAGCGACAGGGACATGTTTCCACATATGACTGGCACGTACCCGCTGCCTGGAAATATACGCCGGCAGTTTTGTCCACATAAGGGCATTTCCAAGAGCAGGGAAAAAAATCATGCCAGCAATATAAACCGGCAGATCATTCTGATCCCTGACGAACAGAAAAATAAATGCCATGCTCATCAGACGGACCCCGATATTGCGTTGCGCTATCATATGAAACGCTTCCATCCCCTGAAAAAACCAGATAATATCAAACGCCACGGCTGCGATTTCAAAACAGAACAGATACCATATAGCAGGTCTTTGCTTCCATACAAGGAGCAGTATAAATAAGGCAAGGGAAATAGCGGATGTGACGCACGTTAACAGTTTTGTTTCCCAGAACACCCGGGTTCTGCCCTCCCTGGAATCCTGCACATAGGAAATCTCCCTCTGCCCGTATCTGGACATACCGGGCGCCGCAAACATCACAAACCAGGCCGCAATGGATGAAATAAAACTATAGGCGCCTATGCCTCCGGGGCCTATGACCCTGGACAGATAAGGTGTGGTCAGTAAAGGTACCAGAAGTATGACCATCTGGCTGATCACATGATACAGGTAATTTGTCGCAATACTGTTCTTTTTCATGTTTCCTTCCGCTTCAGATATCTTTGATATTTTAAAGACAGACGTTTTCTATGTAACGCCCTTTCCGCTGCCAGATACAGAAGGTGCGGGCGGCACGCCTTTCCCAGATATTCTGATTTCAGAAATGACACATTGTGATATTTTCTCACCGCACAGACGATACACTTCAGCCAGCAGTACATCAGTTCCCGCTCCAGTGTCTGATAGTCATAAAAGGTCCGGGTTTTTGCGGCCGAAAGCAATTGTCTGATATAGTTGTCAAATTCCCGCACCTTTCCCCGGTTTTCAAAAAACCCAAGCTGAATGTTCAGATCCAGCTGCCTTTCATCCACCGTTCCCAAAATCCTTTCCAGCTGTTTTTTCTGCACCTGTCTGACGCACATTGTCTGCTGGCCGCTGTACTGACTGGAAATCTGGGCGCCGTGTATCCGGTAACTGATTAAAAATTCATGTAACGTATAAATCCTTCCGCCTTTATGGATAATATCACTCCACAGCCCGTAATCCTGGGACTTTGGCAGACTTTCATCGTAGGTAATCCGGTGCCTTTCCAGAAATTCTTTCCGGATCAAAGCGGAAGAATGTATCACGCCCGCATTTCCAAACAGCATTCTGGCCCGGATCTGGCCCGGATGGTTATTCACACAGAAGGTTAATATGTTATGACGCCCCTGCCCGTCAAACGCATCCCCATGACAGCCGGCTACTGCGATTTCTCTATGCTTTTCCATAAACGCATACTGCTTTTCCAGTCTCCTGCTGTCACTGACGTCATCCGCATCCATTCTGGCTATATAAGCGCCCGCCGCCTTTGCCAGCCCCAGATTCAGACTTTTTGTCAGCCCCAGGTTGCGTTTATTTGTAAGAATAACCATGCGGTCATCTTCCGGAGCTTTTCTGCGGATGTACTCTGCCGCCGCTCCGTCTGCGCCGTCCAGAATAATCAGAAATTCAAAATCCGTAAAGGTCTGGCCCAGAATGCTTTCCACTGCTGCCCTGACATATGCTTCTTTTTCCTGAAATACTGCCATAAGCACGCTGATGGCAGGCTGTGTTCCATGTTTCATATACTTGTCCGTTTCCTTATTATAGTGTCAGATATACCGGTATCCCAGCCGGATTCCCATCCACTGGGCAA
This sequence comes from uncultured Eubacterium sp., assembly GCA_947642745.1. Taxonomy (GTDB): domain Bacteria; phylum Bacillota; class Clostridia; order Lachnospirales; family Lachnospiraceae; genus Eubacterium_J. The sequence goes on along the minus strand of CANRTU010000030.1, from coordinate 19,248 downwards.
AAAAATAGTTCCATTGCTTAGGTCGGCACAGAGCGATAACGGGCAGGGCGGCGGACAATTTCAGCGCCCTGATCCTGTATTTTCCGTAAAAACCGTGCTTTCTGCATAAATACCCCAGACCGCAGCTGTAATAAAAAGCCCGGTGTATTTCCCATTCCGCCGTCCGGTTTCCTTTTTTGGCCGGATGATAGTACCGTATCCCCGGGTCGTAGACGATTCTGCACCCGTCTTTTAACATCCGGTATATGAGATCATGGCCTTCTTCCGCTCCATGAACCGTGCCCACGCCCATCTGCTCGTCAAACAGGTAGTTTAACACATCCGTGCGCCTGAAAAACATTGTATACTCAATAAAGCAGTTCTCATAATGATCCAGTGACAGCACCATTGCCTTTCTGGAAAAGCGGATCATGGAATCTTCACCGGATCTTTTATCCACGCTTCTGCCGCATACACATACAGCTTTCGTCTGTCTGAGTCGTCTGACTGCCAGTGATACGGCGCCCGGCGAAAGTTCACAGTCATCATCCGGATAAGTGACAATTTCGCCAGTGGCACGGGCCGTACCGAAATTTCTGGCTTTTGACACCCCTTTAAACTGTACTTTGTAATGACGCATTTGTGGAAAAATCTCCCTGTACTTTCTAATAACATGATCAATCCGTCCGTCTTCGTTCTGGTCCACCACGATGATTTCATATAAGATGTCTGATCCTGTCTCTTTCATCGAACGTTCCACCGAAGCAAGCAGCCGGTCCACCTCTTTGTCTCTTCCCAGGGTCGGAATGACCAGGGACAGCTTTATCTTTGTCTGCATATGTCTCCTTTTGCCGCAGGTACACATTTACTGTTTTCACGCCTTTCTGACCGTCCGCTCCGCCAGGAACAGTTTTTGTATCTGCGAACTTATTTTCTGTTGATACTGTTCCTTTCCGTACGCCTGTGCGATTTCCTGATGAATTTCCATTTTCCGGCGCCCATATGCCGCTTTCAGCTTTTTTGCTTCCCGCACAATGTCCCGCACATCTTCGTGTCCGCCTGTAAAGCAAACCCGCCTGGTATAGGGATATTTTACCAGTTCTTTCGCAATGGCGTATTCTGAACCGATCACCGGTATTCCGCAGGAAAGCGCTTCCAGTGTGGCCATGGAAAATCCTTCGTATCTGGTTGGATAATACAAAATATCCCCGGAATTATAAAACCGGTTCATCTGACTGACCGTAAGTCCCCGGAAAACTCTGGTATGCTTCAGCCGGTTAAATTCATCCATACCGGCGCTGTCGTTACATGCGATCAGAAGCCTGCAGTCGTCCAGTGTTTCGATATGCCCGGCCAGACGCAGCAGCCGGTCTGCTCCTTTTCCCTCTGTCAGCCTTCCCGCATACAAAAAGGTCAGCATCTTCCTCTCCTGTCTGTCTATAACAGGATAAAACACTGTTTCATCCACAAAATTGTGAATGACCCGGATTTTGTTCCGGTCTGCCCCGTACAGCCGCACCAGCTCCTCTTTGCAGTTCCCGCTGACTGCCCAGATCTGTCTGCCATGGCGGAACGCATACGCTTCCATCCACTGGATCAGAAGCGATCCCATGGACTTTTCTCCGGGATTCTTTCGCAGATATCCTTTTGTGGTGCCATGGCAGATGACAAAATCCGACGGATACAGCCAGCTCTGCCAGGCCTGCGTAATGACAAATTTCCGTTTCATAAAAAACAGTCGCAGGGACGTTATAAGGGGCCAGATCAGCAGATCCGCTTTTCCAAAGGAACATTTTTTGCGGATCAGTTCCAGATCCGTTTCCTTTATTAAAAAATCCTGATTTAAAATACCCTGATTTAAAATATCCTGTTCTAAAATATCCCGCAGATAATAAGCCACCCGCTCCACGCCTCCGCCGGAGTGGACGCCATTTAAAGATATTAATACTGCTTTTTTATTCATATGCCGCCTTTCGTCCGGCAGAAACACTGCTGTGCGCTCTGTCCGGATTTACACTTTTTTGCGCCACACCAATATACAACGGTATCATGGCTTTTATAAACGCAAGGGTGACCTCCCCTTTTAATTCAAATATAATAAAAGAAATCATAAAGAGCATACCGGTGAGCGCCATATGATTCTGCCCACTGCTTCGTACTTTGCGTAAAACGATGGCCATTGCAAACATCACAAGACCATACAGGGCAATGGTATAAGCAAGCCCTCCATAATAAATATGTTTCATAAATCCCACATCAGACTTGTACCAGCTCCACTCCCCCGTCCCCCACAGCAGAATCCGGATATCCGGATGAAAGTTTTTATAAAAACCAAGCACCGCATCCGATGATTCTGTACGGAATCCTTTCCGCTGCATCAGATGAATCAGCGGCTCAAATACCCAGCCGGACGGGGAACCTACCACAGAATCCGCCTGCATGCCGCCAGCTATCACCAGAACCGGCAATAGTAAAAATCCCGCCATCAGTGCGCAGACCAGCTGGCTGCGGTCTCCCCTTACAAAAAAACTGTACAGGCTGTATACCAGCGTCAGAACTATCACCGCTACTGCCCCGACCCTGCCATAAAACAGGCTTCCGGCCAGAAGAAACAGCAGGCTGTATAAGCGGACGCTGCGGCTGGCTTTTCCCTGTTTCATAATACAGTAATTACATAAATAGCAGACAAAGGCCATGGCAATAAAGTATGACACACTGAAATTGGAAAATCCCGCAAAGCCAAACCTTGTCCTGTACTCGCTTCTGGCCGCATATTCCATTCCCCCATAATCCGCTATAAAACCTGTCCATGCCTGCCGCAGCCCCGGTACAATTAAAAACAGAACGGTTCCCGCCGCATAACATGCCGCCGCATAAATATAAATGTCCATAATATTATGCCGTATGGTTCCTTTTCTGTATAACCCCTCCCATATATGGCATACAGAATACATGGCGAAAATGCCCAGCAGACTGCGTCCCAGACTGACCGCAAACTCAAAATCAGACGTATGGGTCACCGGTATGAGTACCGCACTGGTTAGAAAATAAACGGCCCAGCAGATACCTGCCAGAAACACTGTTTTATCACAGTATTTTCTTACCCTGCCGCATTTTGTAAACAAAACCACACACGGAGGACCCACAGCAAAGGCATAGTACAGCATTTTATGTACTGTTTCCATGGATCTGATATAAAACGGAGCATTGACATACATCATCAGCAGTACCACCGCCATCATCTGCATACGGTTTTTTAATCTGTTGTCCATAATCTTATTCTTTCTAATAAAAAAGTTACGGCTCTGCAGCATCTTCCCCTCCGCCGCTGTACCCCCGCTGCGCCGGGGCGGATCTTTCACCTGATAGAATGCTTTTTTCAGGACGCTCTTTCCTGTAAGATTAAATCCGCCGCCCGGATATACGCCGCAGCAGATACAGCAGCCGGTTATGGTTTTTTCTGCCAGCCAGGCGGATCACGCACAGATGTATCCGCCGGCTGATACGCACCTTTCTGCTTTCTGTAAGCCATGACTGGCTGAAATGGTGGATACAGTAACTGTTGTCTGACCGGCAGATTTTTCCGGAATAAACATTTTTAGGTGAAAAATAGTCATAAGGATAGAGCGTTCCTCCATGAATGACTGTCTTTTTATCCCTGTCAGTCATTTTTACCCAGTACTCTTTTTCAAAGCCTTTCTGAAGTACCAGCGGCGCAATAATCCGGTTCTGTGTACCATCCGGACGGATAAAGTCATGGCGCCGGTACCATTCCAGGCAGTTTCTGATCCATTTTAATCCTTTCTGTGCCCCTATAACCGCCGCTTCCGGCGTACCCATATATTCATACCCCAGAAAATATTCCTGTGAAAGCAGCCGGTTAAAACTTTTTCGTACCTCCACATCTGAATCCAGATAAATGCCGCCGTAGTAATACAGCGCATAAAAACGGACGTAATCAGCGGCAAATGCGTATGCCCTCCGCTCATATGCCTGTGCGGCCCATCTGCATTCTGACAAGTCAATCCGGTTTGTATCCCAGATCATGATTCTATAATCCGGCAGTTTTTCTTTCCAGGATCTCAGGCATCTTTTTATTTTTGGCGGATAGTCCTCCCTGCCCAGCCAGCATAAATGTATGATTTTTGGTATCATCTTATTCTTTTCCTTATCTGTGCTGCCGCATCCACCGCAGCGTTTCCTCCGTTCCCTGCTGCCTGGTATAAGGCAGGGCGGGCGCTATACGGGCGGTGGCGGACAGATCCTGGATATTATCCGTAGTCATGTTTTTCAGCCGGAAAGACGTCATTGGAAAATCCATACCGGCCAGTTTCAGCACATCCCCGGCGACTGCTGCGCACCATATAAGAAAATAAGGCATTTTTATAATTTTTCTTCCGCACACCGCCGCTATCCCGTCCGCCCACTGTTCAATGGAATATGGCTCGTAGTCCCCGATATAAAATACTTTCTGGCTGCTGTTTTTTGTATCGGTAAACAGGATCTGTATGATCTGATATACTGCGTTTTTCACATAGCCGTATGTCTTTTTACAACTTTTACTGCCAATATGGAAATAATGTCCCTTACACACCATATCAAAAAAATTCCTGTAGGGAACGCCAAACCAGGGACCCCAGATGGAAGTAGGACGTATAATGGCCCAGTCTGTGGACGGACGGTGTTTCCATATGTAGCGTTCAGCGGCCGCTTTGCTCTTTCCATACCAGGTAGTGGGACAATAATCCCACTGGTTTTCCGGTATATAGCCGGTTTTACACACCAGCATGGAAGAGGTCAGTATCATCTTTTTTAAAGTCGTTACCTTTTGCGCACACCAGAGCAGATTTTTTGTGGCTGCTGTATTGCTGTCATATTCCGCCAGGGATTTTCCGTCCAGATCCGTCCTGGCAGCCAGATCCACAATATAATCCGGCTGGAACCGGATAATACTCTCAGCCAGCCGGTTCCGGTCTCTGAGGTCTGTGCCCTCCCAGTAACGCATCTGATCCACAGACGCCGGTTTCGCAATGTCCAGATTTCTGATTGTATATTTTTTTGCGGCCAGATCTGCAATCAGATTTGTTCCGATAAATCCAGACCCGCCTGTTATAAGTATCTTTTCCATATTTTTCTCCTGCCGGCACCGTCCCTGCGCCTTTTATTTCCAGCAGCGGCTGTCTGCCCGCCCAGCACATATTTGGCCACCTCGACGCCAACGCATTCCAGTAACGTCAGCCTGCCGTAACCGTTCTGCCTGTATGCCTGAAACGGTCCCGGATTCTGCGGATACACATATCCGGGCTTTTTTCATTGCTGATGCCGCCCACATAAAAACTGGCAAGCACCTGGTTTATCGTTACAATCTTTTTGCCCGCTTTATGTACCCTGATATAAAATTCAAAATCATCGTGGATCCCACTGCATTTAAAATAACCAAGCTCTTTATATAATGATGTTTTTGCGAATCCCGCCGGATGATTCCAGCGCCGGCTCGTTGGAAACCGGCCGGTGGCACTGCGCTTTCTTATTGCGCTGCCGTCCGGTCTTACCAGCCTCACGTCCCCGTAAAAATAGTCAAATGATCCGGCTTCGTATTCCTGTACCGCCACTGCCACCGCCTGGGGCTCGTACCAGTCTCCCGCATTTATAAAACCCGCCAGCTGCCCGGACGCCCTGCGGAGTCCCTTATTCATGGCATCGTAAATTCCACGGTCCGGCTCCCGGATAATCCGGTAACGGATTCCCCGTCGGGCAAACGCCCCCTCATAGCTTCTGGCTACTGCTACTGTAGCGTCTGTGGAAGCCCCGTCAATAATCAGATATTCAATCCCCTGATAAAACTGGTTCAGCACGGATCTTATTGTTTTGCCAATGACCGCTTCACTGTTACGGCAGACCGTAATTACCGTCACCAGCGTATTTCCACGGAAATCACATGTTCCGCACTTTTCTGTGCGCCGTACAGACTGCCCGCAATCACATACCCGGTAATCCATCCCCCTGTATCTGGATATCTCCTGACTGTAACTCAGACTGCCAGACGCCTTCCGTACCAGACTGCCTGTTTTTCCCGGCAGACAGGCCGCCGCTTTTACAACCGGCCGCAAGATCCCCCACATATGGATTTTTCTGCCGGAAACGTCCGCAATCTGTTTTACCAGGCTGGCGGTACTGACATACTCCGCATTTTGTGGAAAATATATGCCTCCTTCACCGCTCATAACCAGCAGGCAGACAAATTCACACAGATTATCAATATGCAGCGCCGACCGCCTGTTTGTTATATCCGCAAATACCGGCAGCGTCTTTGCCATCCTGGAAAGCAGCTCATAATTGCCTTTGGAATGGCGGCCATATACCATGGGCGTCCGGAGAACCGCCACGTGAAAATCCTCTGACGCAAGTTCCCTGATTCCTTTGTCCGCCTGCCATTTACTGTCTCCATAGAAGCTGTCCGGAGCCGGAAGCGTATATGCGTCTATCTGCTTTTCCTTTCCTAAAGGAGCCGGCTTTCCATATATAATTATACTGCTCATAAAGATAAACTGCCGGACACCGCTTTCCTTCGCCTTTCTGGCAGTCTCAACAGCCAGTTCTGTGTTTATGGCATAATATGCGGCTTTGACAGATTCATCCACACCGGATATATCCGCATGGGCAATCCCCGCCACATGAAATACCGTATCAAAACCACAAAAATCATATGTCCGCCAGGCGCTGTTTTTCATATCCACCGTCTGTATATCCAAATGGGGATAATGTCTGCCGGCCCATCTGACAAATTGTTCCCCGATATAGCTGCCTGCTCCTGTAACCAGCACTTTTTCAGAACACGACTGGTTCAGATAAAACTGCTTTCTGTATCCATACTCTTCCCATCCGGCTTGCGGACCGGCAGACTCTGTATTTTCCGCCATTCTTTTATGAAAATCCACGGTTCCTCCTTCCGCTACTCCTTTCTGCTTCAGGACACTGATCACGGTTTTTGCGAAACAGGCCGCATCCTGCCTGAATGCCCGGTATCCGCCCTTTTTTAATATTTTTACATATTCTCCGTCCAGGGCGGCTTTCTGCGGTATTTCCAGTTCGTCCCTGCCATGAATCTGCGCAAGGCCGGTAAGGCCCGGCATCACCTGATTTACCCCGTAACGGTCCCGCTCATGTACCAGATCCGTCTGGTTCCACAGCGCTGGCCGTGGACCGATCAAAGACATCTTTCCACGGAAAATATCCCAGATCTGCGGCAGCTCATCCAGACTGGTTCTGCGCAGAATCCGGCCGGTCCTTGTAATGTACTGTGCGGAATCTGACAGTTTATGTGTAGGTACTTCATGGGGCGCCGACACTTTCATACTGCGGAATTTATGTATCAGAAACAGCCTCTTATCTTTTCCCACCCGTTTCTGTCTGAAAATAACAGGTCCCGGATCATCCAGATATATGGCAATGCTGATCGCCGCATACAGGGGACTTAACATTACCAGTACGCAGGCGGAAAAAATTTTATCAGCCGCAGGTTTGATCCTGCTTTCATAAACCGTCTCCGTCTGTCTCCGGCCCGGCCCGGCACCGCCGGAATTTCTGTTATCATCCATGCCCATTTCCTTCCTGCCGCCCCTTCTCATGCTCCGCTCATAATTTCCGCCACTGATTTCATGATCTTTGTATACATCAGATAGCTGTCTGTGACTTTTGACGCTGACTGGTTCCACATTCCGGCAAGGGACGCTTCCGCAGGTTCCGGAATTCCCCATAACAGCTCATCTGCCCTGGCTCCCAGCGACTCACTGATCGCCGCAAATGTATCCATACTCATAATCCGTGTGCCCCGTTCAATATGTCCCATGAACGACACGCTGATTCCGCATTTTTTTGCAAGAACGCCCTGGGACCAGCCTCTTGCTTTTCTGGCCTGCCGGATTCTCTGTCCGATTCTGCTATAATCCAGCTCCCTCATACCAGTTCACCTCCACATGTTTTATCCTGTCCGGACACTGATTTTTACGGACTACATGTATCTGTACACAACATTCTGACACAAAATGTTATGTACAGACTGTCCCGGGAAGCGCTTCGTAGAACAAAGAATCCTGCTCTGCAGGATTCTCCGCCTGCGGCGGGCTGCCTCTGGCAGCATCTTCCCTTCCGCCGCATGGCGATCCTCCCGGAGGGTTTTACTTTACAGGACGATCTTTCCTAATAAAGTAAAAAATAATTTTCAGACATGCTCTGGCGCCGGATACTAAATCTGAAAATGATATCTCCTGTGGCACGTTTTCTTACCACTGATCAGCTGTATTTTATGCAATTGTAATAATTTACCGGAAATTTTTTGACAGTTTTTGTCAGAATTAACAGTTTGTGATTAAAAGTTGCAAAATAGAAAAAAATAGTTTAGAATACTTATTGTTAACATTTTGTGTCAAATTGTTATCAAACAGACTTATATACAGGAACCTGAGTCATAAAATACACCCCCTCCCTTTTGTAAAATTCCCAGGCAGCTGCCCTGGAAATAAATGCGTCATTCCTATGAATCATATTGCAGATAAGTACCAGAGCGTGTCTGAAATATCATTTCCGCCATCTGAATTCCCCAATTCGTGTGATATTTACACCAGATTCAGGTTACATAGCCCGCTACATCGTGCCCTTTGGGTATGCGCCTTCATCTGGTGCAAATCTCCCGTGTCATGCCCTTTAGGGTACAAATTGTGAAATATATCATGCCCTTCAGGGTACATCTGACAGAAAGCATTTTTCAAACACGCTCTAAATAAAAAGAACCTGAAACCAGCGTGATACGGCTGGCATAAAAGTCATATCAGCCAGTATCAGATACAATAACAGCAACAGGGCATATAATAAGATACATAATGTCCCTGTCTGTTCCCGGACAATCCATCGAAAAACTAAAAAATACGCCATGATTCTCATCATGCAATCATCTACGCTGCCCGGTAAAATATTACCGTTTCTTTTTCTTTTACTGTTTTTGTTCTGCGGCTTCCGGCGCATGTCTCCCGCTCTTTGTCTGCGTCTGGTTTTTCTTTTTAGTTTAAAATCCATCAGCCATTGAATGGCATCGTCGCATATGGTCTGACATTTTAATGCCCTACACATATCTGACAGACGGGTTCCGCTGGTAATACAGACAAAAGAAATCGGACTGACGGAATATCCGGATTTATCGTACGTCACCGTTCCGCTGGTAATACAGACAAAAGAAATCTCATTGCATTAGTTAAAAACCAGTAACAATGCGATAAAAACAGCCAGAAAACCAAATATTGTTTTATGGCTCAAAAATGCGATGATGTAAAATATGCATACACTGATGATTTGTACTAATAATAATAAAAATAAATTTAATAATTCTTCCGGATATACTGACGCATACCATATATATACCGGAAACATGAATATCTGATACAGCGCAAATACTCCTGCCAGAACAGATATGATTTGTTTTTTCCACATGATACATAATTCCGGCGCTTCCGTATCCATCAGTTGTATTGCCGCCTGAAATATAACAGTCAGGGCAAATACGCCATGATATAAAAATGTACTTTTCCAAAAAAGCTCTTTTGCAGCTTCAGCATTTCCAAAATAACGAATCAGATTCCCCTGATAGGGAATAACTATAACATACATCACAGCCAGCAGGATACAGACCAGTACTCTTTTTTTCTTAAAAACAAATTGAATCATCCATATTTCATTGGGCATTTTCATGATTGAACTCACTCTTCTTAAGTAAATACATATATCCGTCCTCAACCTGCGGTTCTACTTTTTCAGCTTTCGCATTCTCATATGAACCATCCCTGAGATACAAAAAACGGACCATGTTTTTTTGTTCCTTACAGTAATATTTCATATTGATACCATGTTCCTGCCAGTGATCCGCCTCTCTCTGCGTCATGACATATGTACGTCCTTCTGCCTTTTCTATCAGTCCCACAGCCTTCCCGGAATATAAAATGTCTCCGTTGTCTGCGACTAAGAGTTCATCACATAGTTGTTCCACATCATCCAGAATATGCGTGGATATGATGATCGTACATTTATTTCGAAAAGCGTTAACCAGATTCTGAAATCTGATTCTTTCTTCCGGATCAAGTCCGGTAGCGGGTTCATCCAGCAGGATAATGTCAGGGCTTCCCAGAAAAGCCTGGGCAATACCTGCCCTGCGGACCATTCCGCCGGATAATTTCCCACATCTGACATCTTTCATCCCGCTTAAATGGACCATGTCTAACATACAGTTAATCGTTTCGTCCCACATTTCCTTTTCAATGCCCTGAATGCACGCAAAATATTCCATATGTTCAAACAACGTATAATTTCTTATCAGGCCAAAATTTTGTGGTAAATATCCAATCCTGATTTGTTTATCCGGAATCTGTTTTCCCTCACTGTCTTCAAATATAATTTCTCCGCCACTACGACTGGTTATTCCCGCAATAATTCTTAATAACGTGGTTTTACCAGCGCCATTGGGGCCCAATATGCCTGTGACCTGCCGGGCGGCTGTGAAGGTAATTCCATTTAAAACTCTTTTTTTCCCAAATCTTTTTTCGATTTTATTTACTTTTAACATAATCAGAACACCTTTTTTATTTTAACATCAGGAATATTTATCAAAAAAATCCTGATCGGTTTTCAACTCCGGATCTAATAAATACTGAATCATATGACGCAAAAGCGTCTCTGCTCCTAATTGTTGTTTTAACTCCTTTAAACGGTCAGATATGGCAGGGCTGCTGTCCTTTTCTCCCATTTCATTGAAAAACTGCTGATACTCCGTCTCTCTGGAAAACATATCTTCTAAAATTTCATCCGCCGAAACCGTATCGGCAGATAAAACAGCTGATATAAACTGATCTCCAATTTCTGATTCTTTACCAGACTGATGCAGCAGGTAAGTGATATAAAACGCACTGCTCAGATAATTTTCCGAAAACAGGATATAATCATCAAATTCCGCGAAAAAATTATTGGAAAAATTTCTACCCATATCCTTTGAAGCCATAATCAGTTTTTTATTCCGGAGTTCATCTGAGTCAATGCCAAACACATTTTCTATTTCCGCAAGAATCTGCTGCCAGTTCTGATTCAGTTCTTCCAGATACTGCTTTTCTCCTATGCGGCTGAGCTCTAGTGGTAAATAATTTAAAAAACAGCTGTTTTCTGTCTGCACTATATTTCCTCCAACAATAGAAATCCCATCGCTCCTGCCTTCATACAGGTTTTCCTCTTTCTTTTTAATATTTGTAACAAAATCGCATCCGGAAGATATTCTTAAAGAAAAATCCGCTTCTGGTATTCTGTTGTATGGATTGTATCCATTTCCGCCATTATAGTATGGATATTCCGCAAACACCTGTCTTTCGCCTGCCATTGGATACCAGGGAAAATAGCCCGGAAGCATAACTGCCTGTGAATTCGAATAATACTTTCCTGACATTCCTTCATATTAGATTTCAAACGTACACTGGGTAATTTTTTCAGGAAAGTTTAAAATAATTTTATCTCCTGACCGCTCATATGTTAATTCCGTATCTTCCGATCTGATATTTCCAACATCATAACCATGATAGAGCGTCAGCACAAACTGGTCGTCAGGCTTCCGTGATTCTAACTTAAATTCTCCTTTTACTTTTAAATTTCTTTTAAACTGAATATCCATATTGTATTCCCGGATTTTGTAATCCACCCCGTTTATATGCGGATGAATGGTTTTATCCCCGTCATAATATGATAAATCCGCAAAAATGCCATTCCATGATTCATCCTGACGGTAAAAACTGGCGGGTAAATATGAGAATCCTGCCAGTACAAATGCCGCCAGTATACAAATGCATGAAACTTTCTTTTTCAATTTATTTTCTTTGCAATAAAACCAGAGCAGAAAAGCGATTATGAGCATCATCCAGAATAATTGCAAATATAACCGGTTATCCTCTGTCTGCAGTCCATACAGCGTATCCGGGGCCCATACCGCATTCTGGTAAAAAATAGAAAAGATCCATCTTATTCTGCCTGCGATCAGATCTATTGGAAATCCATCCGGCTTTTCCCGCCAGATCAGCCGCTCAAAAAGCGGACTTGTAAACATCAGCGCCGCAACAAGAACCGAACCGGCAAAAATTTTATTTTTTTCTGATATACAGGACGCAACATACGCTATTCCAATTAAAATTAATTGAGGAATTAAAATATTAATCAAATATGGTTTTGGCAGATAAAACAGGAAATAGTGAGAACCATCATTTGCCAGCGAACAATAAACCAGACCTGCCAGTGCGGCAAAATGATATCCCGATAAAATAATGAGCCAGACATATGATATTCCTTTTTGCCAGGAAAACTTATTTTTAGATATTACATCTATTGTTTCCGCACAATTGGCATTCGCTGCCACACTGAGTGATAAAAACATCATAACAGCTAAAACTGCTGAAAAATAGAAATTCCATCTGCTTAACAGATAAAGCAGCCTGAATCCTGTTAAATGACAGGCAGAAAAAACAGCCACACAAATTATTACCGCAAGAAACTGAAGCAAGGCTATCGTAAACAGACTTTTATTTTTTCTAAAATATTTTATATAACATTCAATTTTTTTAATCTTCATATTAAACACCTTTTTAGTCTGGTTCAATTTATACCAGACCCTGTATGAAAAATCATTTCCGGGTATCCCGTGCCAGATACATTTATCACTCAGTCTGTCTTTAACAGCGATTGGCAATTCATAAGATTAAGTACACTCTGAAATACTTTAACTATCAGGAAAAAAGACACAGATACTTAATCTGCCATTTTCGTATGCCGCTGATATGGTTCCATTCATTTGTTCAACAAGCGTTTTAGAAATTGCCAGTCCCAAACCTGTTGATTTTCTGGCTGCTTCCACAGTATAGAAACGTTCAAACAGCCTTCCCGCCTGTATCTTATCCAATCCGGGAGCCCTGTTGGAAAAGGTTATCTCCCCATTCTCTGACAGAACGATTTTTAAATCTCCATCGCTGTATTTTATCGCATTGCTTATCAGATTAGAAAACACACGGGATAAAGCCGCCCGGTCCAGCATTCGTATTACTTTTGTCCCGCACATCTGTATCCCGGGCACAATATTCTGTTCTGACAAAGCAGCATAAAACGCCGCAATGCTTTCTTCCAGCACCGCATTGATCATAACCTGTTCCCTGATGGAATTGTCTCTGGTTGAAATAATAACAGAGTATCTGAAAAGTTCCTCTGACAGTTGTGTCAGAATGTCCACACGGTCTTTCATAACTCCAAGATACCGGTTGACAGCTTCAGACTTTTCCTCCTGTTCCAGCAATTCCAGATAACCGCAGATGGCAGTAAGCGGTGTCCGCAGATCATGGGAAATATTCGTAACCGCCTGTTTCAGCTCCAGGTCACCCTGCTGAAACCGGCGGCGCTCTGTACGAAGCTTGCGCAGCTGTCCGTTGATAGTGTCCGCCAGACGACGCATATTCTTATCTCTGCTGGAAATATCAATCAGGATATTTGTATCGGTTATGATTCTGTCGGCAAAGGCAATTTCAATCTCCTTTACTGACTTTTTCAATACATACACTTTTATTAACAACGCAATGATAACGACAATCAAAATGCCGGTGGTTACCCATAACCCGCTTTCCATGGCAAACTCCTGACTTTCAATCTTTTTCCTGTGCCAGGGCATGTTTGAAAAATCATTCCCGCAATCCGCACTTCCCACTTTGCGGAGAATTCATGCTCTTCAGGGTACATCTCACAGAAAGCAATTTTCAAACACGCTCTGGCATCATAGCCGCAAATCATAAGGACAACAGTAAAGAAAACAAAATAATAGTAAAGATTTATTCCGCCCTCATTTTAAAACCAATCCCCCAGACCGCTTCAATATAATCTTTGTTATTTACCTCCCGTAGTTTTTTTCTTAAATTGCTGACGTGCATTTTCAGAGAACTCTCCGTACAATCCGGTGTGTCTGTACTGATACGGTCCAGCAACTGCGATTTCGTAACCACCTGAGTGGGATTTTGCATCAGCAGTTTCAAAATGGCATATTCTGTCCTTGTCAGTTTTATTTCTATGTTACTGATTGTTACAAGATAAGTATCCGTATTAAGAACAATACCTGCAAATTTCAATTCTGAGGAAACAGGCATACTTTCCGTATTTCTAAGATGTACGGAAATTCTGGCTAAAAGTTCTTTCATATGAAATGGCTTTGTCACGTAATCCACCGCACCGCCAAGCAGCAAATCAACTTTATGATCAATTTCAACTCTGGCACTCACCACAATCACAGGTATTCCCTTTATCCGGGGCAGTACATCTTCTCCATTCAGTCCCGGCAGCATTAAGTCCAATAGTACCAGATCCGGCCTGGACCCGGATAAAACCAGTAAGGCCTCTGTTCCGGAATAAGCACGGGAGATTTCATATCCCTCTCTGGACAGAGTTTCCTCAAGCACATTTCCGATATGTATATCGTCTTCAATAACTAAAATTCTTTTCATGGTTTAACTCCGTACTGAATTTATTTGCCTGCTATCTGCCATCGGCAGGCTCACTGTCCTTAGAATCAGTCAGACACGGTTAATGTTCATAACATTTTCCGTCCGCTTTTCTTCGCAAAGCCTTCGTACCCGCCGTACCAGTATATCCCGACGTCCGTGCGCTACCTGCGCCGTCATTACCCCTGGCGCTTCTGACTTCCTGAATCGTACTATATCTATTATATCCGTCTGAACAGACAATATCAATTCATAAAATATGAATTTTTATCTGAGTATCTTCTGAATGAACCGGTGGTTCTTCTATGGTCCTTCTATATTTCTTCCGTATTTCTTCCATGTTTCATCCGGGCGGGCGCCGGTCCTGATGATTCTGCGATAATTTCTTTTTTAAGTAATGAAACAGATAACAAAGCCGGACTAAACGATGGAAGGAAGAAATTTAATGTGTATTTTATTTTAAATACAAAGGACTTTTTGTATAATAGAAATGTGTCAGGAGAATTTCACAGACTGGTTTCTGTTGCAAAAGAGATCGTGATGTGATATTCGGGATATAAAAGAGCGGGAACATCATTTCGTGTACTGGCTCGCTGGTAATTATGGTAATGTGCTGGATATTTTGTCACTCTGCAAGGCGGATTTTCTACGACGCAGTGGTGGCTACGGCTGGAAAATCCAACGAAGCAGATGGCAGAACAGGCAGTACGATTGCCATGAATACCAGCGATCCAGTATACTGGATCTAAAAAATAAAATCAGATTTATCTGCCATATACCAGTTTCCCCACAGACCTGCAGTTGTCAGGATAAAGCTGACATCCTGCGGCATTTATCCATGCATGGCAGGCCGGAGTTACATATGGTTTTCAGCAGATTCCCCCGTATACCCTCCCGCACACGGTTATCCTGTCTGCCGGAACGGGTGCGGGGAAGTCAGGAAAGATAACCGGATACTGCCGGAAACAGCCGGGAAAAGGCGTGCTGCCCCTGCCGCTGTGACTGCGTAGGAAAGCAGGCCGTTCCCGGATTTCCGGCTGGTACACAGGATTCAGGGACACGGACGTCCCTGAAAGGCGCTTTTGGAATGACGGATAAGCACCGGTCCGTCCGGTATGAAAGCCTTCCGTGCGGAAATCCTGGAACTGCAGCTTTCCGGAGCCGGAACAGCGGCAGAAAAAGCACGCCTTTCCCCGGCGTCCGGAGTATGCGGCTATCTCCCGGCTGTCAGAATAAAGAATGAAAGATCACCAGAAGTATTATACGGCTCTGTCTGCTTTGGTGCGCCGTTTTGTGTGGAGGCGGTTATTCAGTTTTTAGATGGCAGCAATTCCATGAAGCGGAATTTATCTATAAAACGCAATATAACCAGCTTCTTCCGGGTGGTCCGCAATCAGGACATCCCTTTCTTTTAACACATTACACGCAATCATTAAATCAGCTCCTGCGGAAATGAAATTAACAATCATAGCAAGGAAAGACACTGTACCAGGATATATAAAAATGAAACATACGCTGGCAGAACCTAATACTATAAAAGGAGCCAGAACGCCACATAAATATGATTTCTTTTCTAATGCCACTTTGCAGGCACAAACCGGCATCATTGCGTTAATATCAAAGCGAACCACATTCCAGCCTTTTCCACTTGCAACCGCCCAGCCTGCACCATGTAATAATTCATGTATCACAGTTAAAATTGCAATCATCGCTATAAATAAGATATAAAATGAAAAACCGCTTACCTCTAATAAATATGCTCTGTCAACCAGCAAAAAGCGGTACAACAGGCCAAAAACCAGTACAAATGGAAGTGCGTAAAAAACACCTGAAATCATTGCCTTTCCAGTAGTAATAGTAACATCTTTTTCATGATAACCCTGTTCATGTAATTGTGTTTTCATTTTTTCAAAATTTTCGCTATGTTTATCCATTGAAATCCCCCTCTAATATTAACTTATCTTTTTATATATTCCCCCTGGAACGTGTCTGAAAAATCATTTCTGCCATCTGAATTCCCCAATGCGTGTGATATTTACACCAGATTCAGGTTATATAGCCCGCTATACCGGGGAGGGCACGATGCATCGTGCCCTTTAGGTTACATCTGACAGAAAGCATTTTTCAAACACGCTCCAGAGCGTATCTGAAAAATGCATATTTATGCTGGCAGCCCTCACAGGCCTCAGGAATCGCTGTTTCATACGGAAGACAGCAGCGCCTGTTGAAAACCGGTATGAAAATCAGGAATACGGCTTCAAAACTGCGAAGCCGCCGGGGCAGAAACGCTCTCTTCCGCTCTCAGAATAAGACAGTATCTTTGGTCAGTTCCCAGCACCGCCGCCTGACTGGGTCAGCGCTTTCAGTGTCCCCCCCCAGGTTCTCTTTATGCCAGTTTTTATACCCTCCGGTGAACCGGGTAACGTTTGAGCCGGACATCCGCAAGTCGCTCAGCGCTTTCTGCCGGGTGGCCAGGCGGATCCCGTCGTTCACTGTCCGGATGGTGATGATGGTGTCAGGCAGTTCATCCGCCAGTGTTACTGACAGAATTTCACTGTAAGGCAGGATCAGTGACGCATTTTTGTGCAGACTGGTCCATACAGGATCAAAGGTATTTGCCATATTCTGCCTCCTTAATCAGATGATATTTTTTGTGTTTCCATTCCGCAGATGGGAACAGACAGCCGGTTTTCCGGCAGACAGGCAGGTTTCAGTGCCATGCGGCACTGTGTTTCCGGGTCCGGTTCATGGAGGTGACGGCAAAGCGGCCGTCTGTGTCCGCCGGCAGGAGAAAATTCATCCCGCCTGACTGCGAAAAAATCATACTACTTCCGGGTCCGGCTGTGGGCAGGACTTCCCAAATGGCGCAAATTGTTCCTGAATGGCAAAAAAAGCAGGCGCCTTACAGGCACCCTCCCGGCATGGATCCTAAATTTTTTCGTTTCTTTCGCTGGTTTCCATGGAAAGCCGTCCGGATCTGGTGGCGGATGACTTTCCTGTCATGGCAAAGACAGATGGAATTACGGCCTGCCACCCTCAGTTCCTGAATAAATACGCCTTCTGCCAGACTGGCGGAGTATATGGCGCTGGAATAGCCATCCGGGATACACTGATAACCGGGCAGACACAGCCCCCGGCCCGCTCCTTTGGTGAAGACGCCCTTCTCCCGGATTTTATCCGAATATGAAGCGTGCAGATCGCAGAAATGATTTTTCAAACATGCTCTGGTAAAGAACAATAATATTTTATTCAGCCTCAAAAGATTTCCAGAACTACACAAAACACTACCTGATAATTTTTTCTTCACTTTTTCATCCTCCTGATTTTGTCATGTTTATAGTCATATATCCTACCGGTATATTACCTATAAATATAGTTTTGTTAAGTAATCACTGACCCTTACCTGGTTTTATTTTCCCACAATTGTAATTATCCGTAAAATCCATTAAACTGTTACAAATCCAGCCAGTAAAATCACTTCCCGATGGACCAGATACCCGCAAAAGCCTCTACATTTTCATACGATCTGCCGTAAATACAAAGACCGCCCAGACTATTACCCACAATATCCTGCCCACTTTTGTAACTATCTGATAATTCCCTGTTGGTACTCTGTACGCTCTCCAAAAGCACCAGACAAATGCCAGAATCAGACACCTTTTTTATAATAATTTAAAAAGTAGCTGGCAATTCATTCTCCACAAAGTGGTTTTTGTGATGCACTTAAAGATGAATATGTCCCTGACAGTTGCAACGGGAGCCATAAAATATAAATGACTTCTTAATCAAAATAAATACATAAGAGCCACAGCATAGCTATTTATGCGGTACTGGCGGAAAAGAGGGAATTGATTATGAGTCACGATTTAACAGCATTATACGAGAGATTGAGCCATGATGACGAGTTACAGGGCGAAAGCAACAGCATATCCAACCAGAAGGCAATGCTTGAAGATTATGCGGAAAAGAACGGCTTTACGGGCATACGCCACTTTACCGATGACGTAATCTCCGGCACGACCTTTGAGCGTGAGGGACTGCAAGCCATGCTTGCGGAGGTAGAAAAAGGCAATATCGGCACTATCATTGTGAAAGACATGAGCCGACCGGGAAGAAATTATGTGCAGATGGGAATGTTGCGGGAACAGCTACGCAGAGCGAATGTAAGACTGATTGCGGTCAACGAGGGCGTTGATACGGGTTCGGGCTTTGATGATGATTTCCTTCCGTTCCGTGACGTAATCAACGAATACTATGCAAAGGATATCAGCAAGAAGATCAAGTCCACATTTAAGGCAAAAGGCGAGAGCGGAAAGCACGTTGCGAGCAGTCCGCCATACGGTTATCTGAAAGACAGCGAAGATAAAAACCAATGGGTAATTGATGAAGTGGCAGCACCCATTGTCAGACGGATATTCCGAATGACTCTGGAGGGTTACGGTCCGTATCAGATTGCAACGCAATTCACAGCCGAGCATATCCCCATTCCTGCCTACCACCAAGCGCAGTCAGGCGTGGGATTGTGGCAGAACAGGGAGATTAAATATCCCTACAAATGGACGAGTTCCACCATAGCGCATATCTTACAGAAGCATGAATATTTAGGGCATACGGTAAATTTCAAGACACGCAAGCATTTCAAGGATAAAAAGAGCCATTATGTGAAAAAAGACCAGTGGTTAATCTTTGAGGATACCCATGCGCCGATTATAGACCAAGA
>CANRTU010000029.1 GCA_947642745.1 uncultured Eubacterium sp. | reverse complement strand
TTTCCCCGGCTGTTTCCGGCAGTATCCGTTTATCTTTCCGGTCTTCACCGCACATATTCCGGCAGACAGGATAACCGTGTATATGGGAATAACCGGAATAAGTTCCGGAAAATGATATGCAGTTGCGGCTTACCACACATGAGGGAGTCCGGCAGAAACTTCAGCTTTATCCTGGCATGGCAGGTCTGTGGGGAAGCGGGTATAAAAACCAGGCAATATCCGGAATGGTTTCCGGAAGAATTACATGTAATCCGGTTTTTCCATGTAAAGCGGGAATCCGGCAGGAATTATTTCAGTTCTGTCCGGATGACAGCAGGTCTGCAGGGAAACCGGTATATAAATCAGGCAGTATCCGGGATAGTTTCCGGAAGAATTACGTGTAATTCCGGTTTTTTATCTGACGGCAGAACACATGAGGTCATATTCCTACGCAGTCACACCTTGCAGGGGCAGCACGCCTTTCCCCGGCTGTTTCCGTCAATATCCGTTTATCTTTCCGGTCTTCACCGTACATATTCCGGCAGACAGGGTAGCCGTGTATATGGGAATAACCGGAATAAGTTCCGGAAAATGATATGCAGTTGCGGCTTACCACACATGAGGGAGTCCGGCAGAAACTTCAGCTTTATCCTGGCATGGCAGGTCTGTGGGGAAGCGGGTATAAAAACCAGGCAATATCCGGAATGGTTTCCGGAAGAATTACATGTAATCCGGTTTTTCCATGTAAAGCGGGAATCCGGCAGGAATTATTTCAGTTCTGTCCGGATGACAGCAGGTCTGCAGGGAAACCGGTATATAAATCAGGCAGTATCCGGGATAGTTTCCGGAAGAATTACGTATAATTCCGGTTTTTTATCTGACAGCAGAACACATGAGGCCATTCTGCTGATGTATACAGTGCGCCCGTCTGCGGTAAGCTGCATCCGGTCCGGAAAACGCCTGCCGGAATTTCCGGATCATCCGTCCCCATACAGATGTCTTTTCCCTGTGTGCCGCATGGAGGCTTCCGGCACAGACATGGAAATCAGGGCGGGCATGTGTATATTCTGCCGGAAACTGCCTTTCCCCGGCGTCCGGGAAATATACATCCATCCGCAGCTGATCCGTTGCATAAAATGAAAGATAACCATGCATTATCAGGTATTGTCCGCTGTAGTACCAGGACAGGGTATTAAAGGTCAGACAGGAAGGATAAACGGACATTGCCAGAAACTAAAGAGAAATTTATCGTTTCCTGCCAATGTAACGACATACTTTTTTCTTATATTTCAGATATTCATTTCCAAATGTGACAGACAGAAAATCCTCCTCCACACATACAATCTGCAGATGGTACATAATGGCGGCAAAAATGGTCAGAACACACAAAAACCAGTTAAAAAACATCAATAATGTACCAGTATACAAAAGGTCAAATCCCAAAAAAGCGGGATTGCGGCTGATCTGATAAATACCGTTTGTTACAAGCTGCGTTTTATCGGTTTTAGAAACGCCTGCCCGCCAGCTGTCACGCATAGTCTGTACTGCGGCAATAAATACAATTGTTCCCGCAACATCTAAGACCGCACCCGTAACCCGCACGTTTACAGGGCTGTGACCTGTCCCCAGGCAGATACTGGCAAGTCCCGCTGCGAAAACAAGAATCGCAGCAATCTTCATTGTGACTTCCACGAATTTCACAAAACCGGTTTTGCCCTTTCCTATCTGGTCTGTCTGTATCCCCTGCTTTTTTTGACGAAGCATTTTTATAAAATAGCAGCCATAGAAAACAATGAAAACTGCTATGGAAATCAGCTGAAATGCCATTGCCTTTCTCCTTTCAAATAAATATAAAAATCCCGGTTGTCTGTTTTGCCCGTATTTTCAAAATGTCATGAGGCCCGGGTCAAAAATCAGATTAAACTGAAAAAGTTTTAATTGTCTCAAAATTAATTATCAAATTTGACCAGATCAATTTGTAAACTATCGTAATATGCGCACCATTTACAGACAATCAGAGCGTGTTTGAAAAATGCTTTCTGGCATATGTACCCAAAGGGTATGATACATCGTACCCTTCAGGGTATATCATGCCCTTTGAGGTACAAAGCGGGGAGTGCGGATGCCGGGAATGATTTTTCAAACACGCTCTGATTCATACTTTTGCGGATAACCTTTTGCCCCCGGCATCATATCATTAACTTAAGAGACCAGACATCTGTGCCGCAATAACTGATAATCAGAAGCATCGTATACCCGGATTCCAGCCAGGAAACGCTTACCCGGATACAGGCAGGAGCAAAATCTGTTGACAGGAATATCGGACAGGCAGGGAAAACACCGTCCAGCGTGTGACGCTGGCGGTGTCATACATCGTTGAAACCCTGCAACTGGTTAAATCTCCATATACAAAATTTTCCATATTGAACGCTTACTCACAAAAAACAGTCATTTCCTGCAGCTTATGCTGGCAATCATAAGAGTTGTAATAATATCAGCAATTATAACTCCGATGAAAATATACACAGAGTCTGCTGGTAATATATGTTGAAATAAGCCGGAAATCAGTATACAGACAGCTATAACAGCCATTCCGGCTCCCATGGTTCTGCAAAGTAGTTTTTCATCATATCTGGCTTTTTCAGCTTTTGAAGCTGTATTGTAGCCAGAAATCAGTCCGCTGCCATGTCCGGAAAGCCAGAGGACAGAAAGCGTCAGAATAATTACAAATGCGACCCATATAACCCAGTCTGGTCCGTTTGAGATATCCGCCAGTTTCATTTTATCACCTCCCTGAAAAACTGAAAATTGTCCAGAGCATGTTTGAAAAATGCTTTCCATGAAATATACCCTGAAGACATATCATGAGAATAACTTTTCAAACTGCTCTGATATTACAACAGACAATGACCAGTCTCATGCAGTTACCTTTCGTTCACAAGTCCCGGTTTGTCGTCGGCCGGTTATGTTTATCATATCACAAACCTGAACATTTTTCTATCACTAACCACAAACTGTCAGGACGAACGCATGAATGAATATTTTATGAATAAACAAAACAAAAGCCGGATAAATGTGCGGAAAGTTTTTCTAAAACTGAATATTCATGCGTCCTTTTTCAGAAAAGCCGGGAAAAATTATCCTGAATTTACGTTCTGGTAACAGTCCAATCACAGTTTCCTTACTCATGTGTTTGCCCTGACAAAATGTCCGGACATGTTTAAAGTAACGCTCACAGACAGCAGTCTGCTTTGTTTTCAAATATAACTCATGACTGACAGAATGTTTATCCCCTTCAAAATACCCGTTCCCACAAATATTTCCTTATGGCGCCACCACCGGTTTCGCAAAGAAACAGATTCATGATATATTTTTCAAAATATCCGGCTCTGCCACTCACGCCATCAGGCATATAAAAAGGGCAGCGGCCTTTTACACCACTACCCTTTCCAGTCTTGCTCCCATTCTGCTTAAAATCTCATTTGTAATCGTACCTGCCGCTACCGCCATTTCACAGACAGACAGTTCCTGTTCTCCGGAACGTCCGATCAGCACTGCCGTATCCCCGGCACGCACCCTGTCAATGCCGCTGACGTCCACCAGCGTCTGATCCATGCAGATACGTCCGATAATGGGCGCCCGCTGTCCCCGGATCAGCACACTGCCCGCTCCGCCGGAAAGCGCACGGGGCAGGCCGTCCGCATATCCTATGGCAATCGTGGCAATCTGCGTATCCTGTTTTGCTGTAAACTGCAGCCCGTAACCTGCCGACTCTCCCTGATACAGCGTCCTTACAGTGGCCACCCTGGCTTTGAGTGACAGCACCGGCCGCAGTGTATCCTGCCATTTGTGCGTATCTTCCTGTGTACTCAGCACACCGTATAACGCAATGCCGACCCTTGCGTAGTCCCCGGCCAGATCCGGATAATTCAGTATGCCGTAACTGGCCTGCATATGGATTCCCGGCGGCAGCAGCCCCATTTCCCGCAATTGATCAGAAAGCTGGTAAAAAGCCTTTGCCTGTGAACGGGTATACTCCTGTTCCTGCCGTCTGTCACTGTCAGAAACGCACAGATGCGTAAACATGCCGTCCACCACCAGATGTTTCATCCGGCAGACAGAGGCTATCTGTTCCACATTTTCACTCCGTTCCCCCAGCCGGTGCATACCTGTGTCTACTCCGATATGCACATGGATGTTTCTGCCATAACGGTTCAGCTGCATGGCATAATGATGGTCCACCACCGTCTGGGTCAGACGATAACGGCGCAGCAGACCGAACTGTTTCGGGTGGGTATAGCCCAGGATAAGAATCTCACCGGAAATCCCCTGCCGGCGCAGCGCCACGCCTTCCTGCGCACAGGCCACACAAAAAGCATCCACTCCCAGCCGGCGCAGCTGCTCCGCCACCAGTTTCGCACCATGGCCATAAGCATCCGCTTTTACCGCCGGCATCAGTCTGCAGGTTTCTGGCAGCATGGCCCGTAGCGCCGCCACATTATGCGACAGGGCGTCCTGGTCCAGCTCGATCCAGGCACGGCCTTTTTCAAATGGCTCGTCCTTTCTGCCCTGTAACAGCAAAGCAATCATAAACGATACGATACACGAACCTGCCAGCACTGCCAGGTAATGCAGCAGGCTGTTCTCCACAAACAGCGCTTCCAGTCCCGCCTTCTTTGCCACTCCACGTACGGCGATAATCATCAGGGGATGCAGGATATAAATCCAGGTGGCGGCTGTACGTAAAAACGCTGACTTTCCCCTGCCGCCCCTGCGCCGTTCCGGTTTACGGCGGTCAGAAAGCAGCAGCGCTTCATACAGAAAGTACATAACCACCGGCAGCGCCGCATACATACTGTCATGCCGCTGCAGCTTAAAATGCCGCAGCACAAACGCTTCTTCTGTCATTGCCAGAAAAGAAAGCGCCAGCAGCACCCGTAACAGACGGATATTTTCCATCCGTTTTGTCCGCCTGCCGGCCAGAGCGCCAAGCAGCAGGAAAAGCGGCGCCAGAAAAATACCGTTTCTCGTATATGAAAATACCGAAAACAGCATTTCATACAGGCTGGCAGCCGCCGGCACTTCTCTGACCAGTCCATAATAACTGTCCCCGCACAGTCCGGCCAGATACAGCGCCCCTGCCGCCACAAACATCTGCGGCATTTTCAAAAACCGGCCCATACCGCACACCACAGACACGCCCAGTATACACGCCGGAAAATACCACAGATGGTAAAACGTTCCATCAAATAAGACCATCCGCAGCCAGTCTGTCAGACCAGTATTCTGATAATGTCCCGCATAAATGCCGGGAGGCATATAAATCAGAACGGCAATGACATATAGCAGGGCGATTTTTTTCAGATAGCCGGTAATCCTGCCTGCGGACCGCTTTTGCGGGTCCATATATTCCGCCAGCACAAACTGTCCGGTGACCATGAAAAAAAACGGAACCGCAATCCGCCCGAGCACTTTTGTAAAAAAGAAATCTGCGGTTTTAGAATAAGACATAAATGGTGAAGTATGGATTGCCACGACCAGAAAGGCCGCAAATATCCGGAACCTGTCCAGTCCGGCATAGCTTTGCTTTTCACGCATAAGTGCGCCTCCATTCTGCTACAGATACAGTTTTTTGGAAATCATACATATTTTATTATTTACGCTGGTCAGACAGCCCCTGCTTTATGTCTTTACACACCCGTCTGTGTGATGATACAGCCGTTTACATTATTACCGGAAATCATACAGGCAGTCCCATCTTCCACTTCCAGCCATATCTCCCCCTGCGGCGGCACTTCCTGATATGAAATATGGTAATCCCTGCCTCCGTCCCGGACTGTATAAGCCTGCGTCCCATATGGAAACCGGCACAGAAAAGAAATGTATTCTTCCAGTGTGAGTCCCAGGGAAATTATCACCCCGGCATGGGGCACGCCCACATAACGGAAATGCCAGGGCTCGTGTCCGATTCCCGTAATGTCTTCCTTACCCTCCGGATACCGTTCAATAAAGCCATAATCCGCCGCCCTCTGGCGGAATGTGCCGCAGATCCCGTCATAGGGAAACTCCGGACGGATAAAATCAATCACTTCCTGTTTTCTGCCAAGATCAATGGCAAGCCCGGTCTGATGCTCGCTGTGTCCCGGCAGCGCTACATAAGTTTCTGTAAATACCTGTCCGTTTTCCGCCAGGGAATCATCCCAGATGCACTGCTGCTCCCGCATGGAACGCCAGCCGCTGACAGCGGCGATCTGCCACCAGCCATCCAGCTCTTCCATCAGGGCGGACAGGGCGTATGCGGCGCATCCGGCCAGACAGACAGGCGACGACTGGTTTTTCCCACCGTTTTCTCCAGGAGACTGCGGACCGGAAATCCCGGATTCCATAACCCCGGCCAGCCCGCCTGCTGTCTGTGCCTTGTGGTACATCTTCCAGTCCGCCGGCATCCCGGCAGCGCCGGTTACCGGTTCCACAACCAGCCCGCCGGCTGCCGCCTGTCCCGGTACACACTCTCTATAGGCATATGTGCGGTTTACAAGTATCAGCGGGCCGGTATGGATCTGCCAGTACGGCAGGCAGATAGTTCTCATGCCTCCACCGCCAGTGCGATAATCCGTTCCAGCACTTCCGTAAAAGAATGTCCGGCTGCTTTCATCATACCCGGATAACGGCTGTGCTCTGTAAAGCCAGGGATCGTATTGACTTCGTTAAACACAATCTCTCCTTCCGGCGTCAGGAACATGTCTACCCTGGCAAAGCCGCTGCATCCAAGCGCCCGGTAAATAACCTTCGCTGTCTGTCTGATTTCATCCGCTTTCTCCCTGCTGATTCTGGCAGGCACGTGAATGGCGGAAGTTTTTAACGTATATTTTTCGGTAAAATCGAAAAATCCGCCGGATAATTCGATCTCGTCCACTTCTCCCACCAGCAGTTCTTCCCTGCCAAGTACCGCACAGCCCACCTCAAAGCCTTCGATCATCTCTTCAATAATTACCTGATCGTCATATTCAAATGCCAGTGTCACCGCATTCTGCAGCGTTTCTGCGGACATAACTTTTGTAATGCCGTAAGACGAACCGGCTTTTACCGGTTTGACAAATACCGGATACCCGGCGCTGGCAGCAAAAGCAGCCGCCTGCATCCGGTCACTGCCGGTTCCCAGCACAACAGCCTGCGGCACCCGCACCCCGGCCAGTCCCACCAGCTTATGCGCCCGGTCTTTGTCCATACACAGTGCGGAAGCCAGCACGCCGCAGCCGGCTAGCGGAATTCCCGCCAGTTCTATCATGCCCTGAATCGTACCGTCTTCCCCGTTTTTCCCATGGAGCACCGGAAACGCCAGATCAATGGGAAGTCTGCAGATCCCGCTCTCTTTTAATAACAGCAGACTGTGGGCGCTGCGGTCCGGCGAAAGAGCCGCCGGTATACAGTCGTCCCGGCCGCACCAGGTATCCGCCGGAATTTTTGCCGGATCTCCTTTAAAATAATACCAGTCCCCGTCTTTTGTAATTCCCACCGGAACCGGTCTGTATTTATCTTTATCCAGATTGCTGATAACTGCGCTGGCAGATTCCAGCGACACTCCGTATTCAGAAGAACATCCTCCAAAAAATACTGCCACATTTAATTTTTCCATGATCCCTGTCCTTTCCTGTCTATAACATATATATATATTCTGTATCCATCTTTTACGTGTCCTGTGTGTATTATGTATGATAGTACACTATAGTACTTATCCCTGTCTTTGTCAAGACAGAATCCGGTAAATCTGCATACAGACTTTCCGTGGATACAGTCCTTTTGCTGACATCCCCACGGCATATGGCATTATACCACATTCCTTCCGTTTCCGCCATGCCTCCGCCAGTTTTCCCGGGACAAACACAGAACCCATGTATTGTCCCACAGTTTTCCGCTCTTTTTTACGGTTACACTGCCTTATGGTAACATTGCGGGCTGGTATTTCAGAATACGTCCCTCATCCATGTATGCTTTTCCTACGGAAAATGCCATTCAGGCCGGAAGCTGCGGACACATAAGAAAAAGACCCTGTATGGCTGCATGTATCTTACCATATACAGGGCTTTCTGTCACGACTCGTTTTTATCATCCGGATACAGCGCTCTGTTTCTTTAACTGATCCGCAGACCGTTATCCAGGACGCTCCGGGAGGCGGATTGTAAACAGTATGCTCTCCTGTTCACTTTCCACCCGGATCGTTCCGCCATGAAGCTCCACGATTTCTTTCGCAATGGCCAGCCCGAGTCCTGCCCCGCCGGTAACCGACGTTCTGGAAGAATCCACCCGGAAAAACTGTTCAAAGATACGGGCCAGCTTCTCCGGCGGGATGGTTTTTCCATGATTGCATACACTGATTTCAATCCAGCCGGACGCAGTCTGCATGGTCAGCAGGATTTCCGTATCCGAATAGCTGTAACTGACAGCGTTGCGGATCAGATTGTCAAACACACGCTGCAGTTTGTCCGGATCGCATAAAATCTCTACTTCCGGCGTAATCAGAGTGCGCCAGCGCAGCTTTTTTTCCGCCAGCACCGGCGTAAATTCATTTGTAATCTGCTCCAGCATCAGGCTTAAATTAATCCGCTCCGGCTCCAGCATCTGTGTCGTCAGATTGAACCTGGTAATATCAAAAAATTCGTTAATCAGCTCTTCCAGCTGCTCCGCTTTATCAAGAGCAATGGATGTATATCGGGTACGCAGTTCCTGGGATATGTGCTGTTCGTCCCGCAGCAGGGTCAGATATCCGATCACGCTCGTCAGCGGCGTTTTCAGATCATGGGCCAGATAGACGATCAGATCATTTTTTCGCTGTTCCGCTTCTTTTGCGATCATTCTGTTGCGAAGCGCCTGTTCCCTGACCAGATTCAGTTCGTCTTCCACAAAATGCATGGCCTCCGGCAGCACTACCGGTTCTTCACCGGGATGGGCCAGCTGCCCGGCGGCATGGACCACCGCATCCAGATAGCGCAGCGGCTCTGACAGAAAATGATATATCAGGGCAATGGCCCCTGTCAGGCTGATGACACAGATCACCTGCATCAGATTCTTCTTAATCCATTTTAATACCGGATACAACGGTTCCGAACCGTACCAGATGCGGCTCTCACAAAATGTAAACGCTGCATAGGCCGCTGCGCATACGAGAAATACAAACACCAGAAAAGAAAGCAGGTACTGGTATAATAACTGCTTTGCCATAGTGTTGCCCCGTTTTCCGTATGTATTCTCTTTCTTTTTACCGCCCAATCAGATTCCCCATTCCCGGACTGTATCCGTATCTTACACCGGGCTGCCACCCTGTGTTTTATTACGTTTCGTTTCCTGTTTCTGCCAGCCTTCTGTTTTATCTTTCCTATTTTTCTATGGTATATCCAACGCCCCAGACAGTTTTAATATATCTGGGCCTTCTTGCAGGCTCATGCATTTTTTCCCGCAGCCTGGCGATATGGGTCATGACGGTATTGTTATTATCCAGATACCTGGCGCCCCATACAGCTTCAAACAGATCTTCCGAAGAGACCACATTGCCCTGATGCTCGCAGAGATACCACAAAATATTAAATTCCATCGGGGTAAGCGTCAGTTCCTCGCTGCCCAGCATACATTTATGACTGCTTTTTGAAATATAGAGTCCCCGGATATCGAATTCCTCCGTTTCATGAACAGGTACATCAGCGGTATTATAGCGTATGTATCTGCGCAGCTGCGTTTTTACCCGTGCCATCAGTTCCAGTGGATTAAAAGGCTTGGTAATATAATCATCCGCCCCCAGCGTCAGGCCGGTTATTTTATCCATATCCTCCACTTTCGCAGTCAGCATAATAATCGGAAACAGATAGTGTTCCCGGATTTTCTGACACAATGAGAATCCGTCCATATCCGGCAGCATGACATCCAGAATCGCCAGGCTTAAATCCGTCTGCCTGACACATTGAAGGGCATCCAGGGCGTTATAAAACTTGTATACTTCATAGCCGTCATTTTTTAAATATACTTCTACCAGATCTGCGATGGCAGTCTCATCGTCCACAATTAATACTTTTTCATTCATTCTGATTTTAATTCCCTCTGGTATTTTTCTCATGTTCCCCCGGATGATCCGGTTATAATGATTGTGATATGATTCTAGCATACAGAAAGTTTTTTATCAATACGCAAATTCCCGCTTCCCGCCGCATGGCGATCCTCCCAGAGGGGTTTATCTTATAGGACGCTCTTTCCTATAAGATAAAAAAGTATCCGGCACAGCCGGATACTCATAGTCCCGGGCCTCTCACCAGAGCCGATCGTAAACACCTTATTATCTGTTTTTGTACCGGCATAATAATCTGGATGCTCTTTTGCTTTCCCATATGAATCACGCTTTTTTTTCTGCCTTCAGACCGGAACGCTTTATCAGTCTTTTCGCTTCTTTTCTGGAAATATAAGACACACGCTTAATATCACCTTTTGCGTTGCGGGTAATCCTGATACTTACCGATCCTTTCAGCTTTGGATCAAATCTGTAAACCGCACTGGCAGAGCTTTGATCTTTTATTACTTTTACCCGTTTCCCCTGATAGTAAAAAGCCCCGCCTTTCCTTGTAATACCACTGGCCGCATACTCTTCATAAAGTACTTTATCACCTGTCTTTTTATTTTTTACTTCTTTGCCATCCCGGTCTTTGTCTTCCTGATCCAGCCGGTACCCTTCATCCGGATTTTCATCATACATATATGTGCCGGATCCATATATTTTCCCTTCCGGCACGGACTGCCTGTCTGATTTCCCAGAGTTGTCTCCCGCAGCTGCGCCGGCGGGATGTTCCCCGGCAAAAGCCGAAACCACAACGATTCCCAGTGTCAGTACACCGGTCAGAATCCTGGCTGTTTTTGTCTTTGACTTTTTCTTATAATGCATAGTCGTACCTGACCTTTCTTTTAAGACATGATAATTTCTTCCTTAGAAATACAGTTTCCAGATTTACTGGTTCCCATACAGTTTCTGACATAATCTGAAGCAAATAATATTAGCGGCAATCGCCGGTATAATGATCCAGAACAGGTTATATGTCAAATATTTAACTAAAATGAATATAAATCCCATATAAGGAAAAATTGTAAGTGCCGCGATAATATCTGCCTTTTGTGTATCAAAAAAGCTGAATATCAAAAATTCCACAGGTAAAAATATGGATGCCAGCAATAATCCATAAGGTATAATATGAAGTGGTACAACAGCAAACGTTTCCGGCCTGATCAGATAAATCATCTTTGAAAAGAAAACCAAAAGAGGCGTCGCCAGCAAACAAAAAAGATAAACGATCAACCCACGTGCGCCTATAATCGTTCCGTTTGTAACCGGTAGTATACTGAATCATAATTTC
The DNA here is from genome assembly GCA_947642745.1 of uncultured Eubacterium sp. Taxonomy (GTDB): domain Bacteria; phylum Bacillota; class Clostridia; order Lachnospirales; family Lachnospiraceae; genus Eubacterium_J. Next base: position 45,030 of record CANRTU010000029.1, on the reverse strand, counting down.
GTCTTATACTTTGCGTCAGTAAAGGCAAAATTTCGAATCATCAGATATGATAACATCAACAGTCCAACAGCATAGGAAATTATATTTGCCAGATCATTATCTGCATTAAGCTGACTAAAAAACACCGGATATAATATGATACAGAGCAGCTGAAGCCATACAATCCGGCTTAACGATGATATCTGCATTCTGGTGAATTTCAGGAAGCTGGTATACATGATTTCTGCCTCCTTATATAAGAAAGCATAATGTCCTCAATCGCAGGAGTTTCATAAAAAACAGGCTTTTGCAAAATCTTTTTAAGCATGGTTTTATTATCGGATAGTCCTTCAAAGTCACAGGCAGTTTTATTTATTCCTACAAAATACCTTTCACAATCCGGTGTCAGTGCCGCAACATCACCTTTTACAATCGTATGCTGTTCTTTGATTTCATCTTTTTGTCCATGCAAAATGATTTTACCGTCAAATATAAAGTACAAATAATCCGCTATTTTATCAAGATCAGAAGTGACATGTGCTGACATGAAAACGGTTTTACTTTCTTCAAAGACAAGGTGTTTTAAAATTTCCATCAGCTCATCACGCATCAGGGGATCAGGCCCGGAAGCTGGTTCATCTAATACAAAAATATCCGCATCATGAGAAAGCGCAATGGCAAGCGCATATTTCATTCTCATCCCCCTGGATAAATCCTTGATTTTTTTACTCTCTGGCAGTCCAGATTTTTTCATGTACGAACAGAATACCTTATCGTTCCATGCAGGGTACTTCCGGCAAACGGGTTTCACGTAAAAGTTCTATGTACATCCTGATTATATCAGTTTCATTGAAATACCGCAAATATTTCCTGACTAATCTGCCTCTTTTTCCGGACTGTGCTTTTCCTTTCTCTTTTGATTACATCTAATTCACCATAAGCTGCTTCATTCCCCGGCTCTTTAAGCCATTCCGGGCATCAGACGATGTGAATGTATTATATGCAAAAGATTTCTGGAAGCTGAATAAATATATAGCCATGTTCTTCATAACTGTTATAAAGGCAAATAAATACCGCTTCGGTTATGGCAGAAAATGGACCCTGGAAAAAATGAAAGAAACTACTCTCAGACTGCCATGTAAGAATGATGGTATGCCGGATTTCGGATATATGGAAACATATATAAAGTCATTACCTTACAGCGACAGAATCTGACTGATACATGTAATACTAAAACACAACGGCTGCCCCCAGGGGGCAGCCGTTTTCGTCTGCGCAGCGCCATTCCATCCGCCATCACAAATCACGGCTGGCGGGAAAGCGCCATTTTTCCATTACGACAGGTAAGATTTAGAGAATCCACCACTTCCAGGGAATAGTTATCAATGACTGCCACATGGATGCCGTCCCGGTTTATACTTGTTTCCTGATCTGAAATACGCACGGACGCCTTCGTTTCGTCCGTTCCTATCACATACTCCGCCTTGTTAAAATTTCCCACACTGCCTGCATAGGAAGCCGCCTGATCCTGTGCGTTTGAATACTGGACCGATACGCCGCACAGAACCCGCAGGGCATTTTTTTCTCCGGCGCCAAGCTGCCATCTGTTTAGTATCCCTTTTTCTATGGCGTCTTTTGCATCAGGCGTCGTGCCTCTTTGCGCAACGAATACCGTAAAGCCCGTATGTTCCGCCAGCGCCTCCCATTGGGCGAAGTCATCACAGGCACGCATTTTTGCCGCAAGTTCTCTGTTCTTTTTACCTGCGGCGATCATATCTTCAACGGTCTGTTTATGCTCCGCTTCTTCCAGGGCAAACCGTTCGTACTCATCATTCCAGCTTTCATACGCCGCTTCTGACCTGTGATCCGGCAGACCATAATTTTCCTCCAGGTAATTTTGCAGAAACGCAGTATACTTTTCCGCTCCAAACAGATTCACATGTCCGCCGTTATAAAAATCCCTGGTAAAATCCAGCTTCATTTCCTGATAACAGTGATTGGTATTCAGAAAACGGTATCCATAAGAGTCCACCATATCTCCAACTGTATTAAAGAGCGCTTCCGTATCCTGTGTCACGAAACAATAGGGCGAAAGCACAAATAAGACTTCCAGTTTCTGCGACTGGCAAAAATCCAGCAGCTTTACCAGTATTTCCCTTGTCCTTTCATCCAGCTCCGTCCGTTTTGCGGTTCTGAAATTCACCGGCCGGTCCACTTCACTCCAGGCGTCGATCCACTCCCATCCCTTATTTACACATTCCCCCCGGTTATCCATATATTCCCAGGCAGTGGGAGAAGCCAGATTCCCCGTATTTGTATGATATTTCATCAGATCCAGGTAGCAGGAAAGTTCATCCACTTCCGGCGGGATGTTTCTCTTTCCCAGATAATCATATAAATACGCCCACCTGTTCCAGGATGTGAAATCCATACTGTCTGTCCCGTTGCGCATACCGCCTTCATACACGTCCGTCCCGATTCCGGCAAAACTGCGCAGTTCCACCACAAACATCTGCGGCCGGTGGGTTTTTAGCGCCTCTTTCATATAATAAAGAGTCCCGTCCGCTTCCAGGGAATTCGTAGCGTAAGAATAAGACGTAAATCCTTTATCTTTCCACGCTTTTAACGGCTGCCAGTATACAAAGGTGGAACTGCCGCCCACATATACCATATCCAGAGGCCCTTCCTCATACATTCCTATGATATGCAGCCTGTCATAACCTGTGTTCCGGAACAGGCAGGTTACTGATATGGCCGCTTTCCCAATCAGTATAAGAAAGACCAGTGCCGCAGCCAGGTTTTTTATCCTGCTTCTCATCGCTTCCTCCACTACATTTAAAGCTTTCCTCATGTGATACTTACTGATCACCTTCCCATAAAGTGAGACATCATCCGGCAAAAACGGGCCCGCCGCCCGCTTTCATCGCCGGATAACTCCCGTCCATCCGCCATCCTGTCCGCTTTCAGAATCCCCGGTAAATAAATTCCGCCGCATCATATCCCGGACCATAGGTACCATAAATCAGCGTAAAAACAGACAGAAACAGCCATACAAGCCACCTGAACGGCAGAAACTGCTTTTGCATCCACAGCCTTGCATGTACATACTTTTCCTGCAGCGCTGCCACAATTACCAGACAGAGCACGCCAAAAACCAGAATATTCTGATCCCTGTAAGTCAGCCCCATATTTACAAAATCCTGGCCAAAGAAAATCCAGGGATTAAACTCCGACAATCCGGCCCGGATTTCCGTCCAGACTGCGCTCATTCCGCCCAGACGGAAAAACATGTTTCCCACGGATACCAGGAAAAAGACCCTTACCGACTGGAAAAAACGATAGCCAAAACACTCCCTGTCAATACCGCACCAGCCTGTTAACTTTATAAAAAATGGTTCCAGCGCCTGTGCGGCCACAATACAGCCAAAAAACCACAGGCCCATGCCCAGTATGTATTTCCAGGCGCCGCCATGCCACAGCCCGATCAAAAGCCATACGATCAGCATACCCAGCCAGGACGGCAGCTGTCTGGACGCTTTTTTACTCACATGCAGCTTCAGCCATTTCCCCATCCTGCCAAACCCACGGGACCTTAACACCGGAAACAGTATATAAGACCGGAGCCATTCTCCCAGGGTAATATGCCACCGCTGCCAGTATTCCTGCACGCTTCTGGAAAAAAACGGCGTGCGGAAATTTTCCGGAAGCTTAATCCCATAACACTGGGACGCTCCCAGCACAATATCCATACATCCTGAAAAATCCGTATACAGCTGCAGCATAAACAGAAAGGCCGCCGCCCATACGTACAGTCCGGTATAGGCCTCCGGGTCCGCATATACCACATCCGGCACCACCGCTGCCCTTGAGGAAAGAACCAGTTTTTTAAACAGCCCCCACAAAATCCGCTGCAGTCCCAGGGCCAGGTTTTCATAGCGAAACCCGCATCCGGCAAACAGCTGCTGTTTTACCTCTTCAAACCTGGAAACAGGGCCTGATGTCATCTGTGGATAATAGCCGGTAAACAGCGCCATTTTAAGGGGATTTTTCTCCGGTCTGGCCATCCCCCAGTAAACATCCAGAATATATCCTATACTCATCAGTGTATAAAAACTGATTCCTACAGGCGCGGACAGGGAAGGCTCCTCCAGATACCAGCCGCTTCCCAGGCGGCTCATAAGAATATTCCAGTTGTAAACGGCAAAATGGCTGTATTTAAGTACAGCCAGTATCGCCACATTCACCGCCAGCCCGGCCAGCATCATCGTCTTAGCCGCTTTCTCTCTGCCCTGTTCCTTCGCCTTTGCGCACTGCCACGCACTGTACGAGGATGCGGCCACATTCAGCACAAAATAAATCCCGCACGTCCAGTCAGACGACCGCAGGAAAAAATACGCACTGAACGCCAGCAGCACATACCACTGGTATTTCCGGGGCGCCAGATAATATACTGCCAGGGAGACGCCGAAAAAACAGAAAAAATGAAACGATGTCAGGCTCATCCGTTCACCTCTTCCACAATTTCCACCATTCCCATCACCGCACTGGCCAGAAAACAGACTCTGCGCCCTCCGATGGCAGGAGCCGGACATGGCTCGTCTATTTTCAGAAATCCGTCTGCCTGCAGCTGTTTCATATCTCTTTCAAAGTCTTCCGCTTCGTAGCAGATATGATATGGCATATTTTTATATTTTTTCAATAACCGGAATACCACGGACTTTTCTGAGACAGGGCTGACCAGCTCAATCCGGTATCCGTCTTTTTCCAGAAACTGTATCTGTACATCCCTGAAAGAATCATACACCGTTTCTCCCAGTTTCACATACCCAAGCATCTGGAATTTTTCTGCCGCTTTGTCGATCTGTTTTACCAGATATCCTATGTGATGGACATTCATCATGCCGTCAGTTCCCCGATCAGATCCACCATGGCGCCCACATTTTTCAGCCCCTGGACAGCTTTCATGTCAAACCTGACGCCAAATTCATCTTCTACCGAAGACAGCAGCGTAATATGAGTCAGGGAATCCCAGTCTTCTATGTCCTTCGCCGTTGTTTCATCTGAGAGCGTCAGCGTCTCATCGTCAAATACATCCTGAAATACTTCTGTCAGTTTCGTAAAAATTTCTTCTCTTTTCATCATATCATCCAGCCTTTCTGTAAAATATATGTATTCCTGTCAGTCCGGTTACATCATACGGATGACCCGGTTTTTTGGTGTATATCCCCTGCCCGGAACCAGTTCCCAGACAGTATTTCCCTTATCGTCCCCGGATATTTTTTCAAAGCCCATCGTCTTGTAAAACTCTTTTACCATACCATTTTTGGCGGTAGGATAATAATATCCGCATATGCGCCGGATGCCGGACTCTTCGCATTGCCGCGCCAGCGTGTCCATCATGGCATATTCCATATCCCTTTTTAATACACGGCAGCTCATCAGCCACAATATAATATCCAGTGTCCCGCCGTTTTTTTCACCAATAATTACCGATACAATGCCATTGTCCCCGAAACAGTCCTCCAGCCTGCCGTACAGGGTCAGATACCGGTCGCTGGAAGCCGTCTGTGTGATTTCATCCAGCGTATAGCGTCTGGTCGTCAGGTTAAACTGGTTGCTCTTATTGGTCAGCTGTGCTATCCTGGCAAGATACACCGGTTCAAAGGGCTTAATGTGCGCCCGCATCTGTAAAGACAGCAGATATTCCTCATAGCTGGCGCAGGACTGCCTCATCGTGGCCCGCTTTCTGTTGTCCCGGTACATATCCGTGCGCTTTGTGTCTTCTGTGGATACATAAGTAGTCTCAAAATAACCCGCCCGGTCAATGGCGCAAATATAATGCTCCGGCCGGATCATTTCCGCCACTGCCGCATCCGGCGCCTGCTGTCTGACCAGTGTGCGTTCCGCAGGATTGTCATCCACAAACACAAAAGACTCCGCAAGCAGTGACAAATCCTCCGCCATACGCAGCAGGTTCTGGCTCTTTGGCTCCCAGTCCGCCCTGATTTCCACAAAATCATCCGGTTTTAAGATCATCTGCGGATGCTCCATTCCCGCCAGGGCATTTTCCCTGTCATTTTTGGACAGCACATTCAACAGCACACCCCTGTTTTTTAATTCCTTTAAATACTGTTGAAACTCTGTATAAGCTTCGCCCCGCGGCGTCTCCCGTCCCAGTTCCAGATTGTCCGCCCCGTCGTCTCCTACAATACCGCCCCAGAGCGTATTGTCCAGATCCAGCGCCAGCGCTTTTTTGTTCTTTCCGGACAAAGACCTGATCATATTCGCCAGCTGGAACGCCAGCGCCGGAACCGCCTCCGGACACAGGGCATATTTATACATATACCAGTAATATGGATCTGACCATTCTCTTAATCCATAATCAGCGGACTGATAATTAATATCATTAATAAAAAACTGGCTGTGGTTTTCGGCATACGCACTGAATTTCCGGTTTAACTCCGCAACGAAACGCACCCTTCCATCCGGCCGCACCGCATCCTGGTTGCCGCACAATCTGAAAAACGGATATTCAAAATTGTTCTGGATCACCGGACAATGATACTGTTTTTCCAGTTTTTCCCACATCACTTCAAAATGCTGGTACTGCCTGTCCAGGAGCTGATCCGCCTCCTGTTTCGTACATGCGAAATCCGGAAATGCCATAATATTGCGGCAGGAAGTATGGATATAAACAAGCTGTGGCTTAAAACTCACAAACGCTTCCTGATCGAACATTACATCCTGCCAGTACTGTGCGTATTCCGACTCATAAAATACCGGCCGGATTCCGTAATTCATCAAAAATAACTCCAGAATTTCCCGGACATCATGGGTGGTGGATCCCCCCAGTATCGCAATCCTTTTCTCTGTGAGACCGGGCTGGCCTGACAGCTTTTTGCGGATCGCTTTCCTTTTGCGAAGGATCATCTTTCCATCAAACGGATATTCTAATTCCCGCATTGCTTTCTCTCCCTGTACAATTATATGTATAAAAACATCCATCATAGTTTACCCCCCCCCCTGGGGATTTTGTCAAGTGTAAGCTGTCATTAAATTTATAAAATTTTAAGAATTTCACAAACCCCAGTAAAACAAGCGTTTCCGGCAGATTGTTAGCACTCGCTTTAAAAGAGTGCTGATTTTCTATTGACATTTTTTCTTATTAGTATTACTATTTCATTCAGGTTAACAAACAGATATCACGTGTATGGCATTTGCGTACACCATCACATATGTTCATTGCCCGCAGGCGATGGCGGGAATTATCTTGCAGAAAAGGAGTGCATTTTCATGAGTAACAGACACGGAAATCTTTCGATCAACAGCGAAAATATTTTTCCTATTATTAAAAAATGGTTGTATTCCGACCATGACATTTTTTACAGAGAGTTAATATCCAACGGCTGCGACGCCATTACCAAACTGAAAAAACTGGACATGATGGGAGAATACTCCCTGCCGGCGGATTACAAGCCGCAGATCCTGGTAACCGTGGACCCGGACAAAAAGACACTGTCTGTCACAGATAACGGCCTTGGCATGACAGCGGACGAGGTAGAAGAATATATCAACCAGATCGCATTTTCCGGCGCTGCGGATTTCCTTGAAAAATACAAGGACAAAGCCAATGAAGACCAGATCATCGGCCATTTCGGACTGGGCTTTTACTCTGCTTTTATGGTGGCGGACGAAGTGACCATTGACACATTATCATATAAAGAAGGCGCGACAGCCGTTCACTGGTCCTGCGACGGCGGCACGGAATTTGATATGGAAGACGGCACAAAAGACAGCGTGGGTACTACCATTACCCTGTTTCTGAATGAAGACTGCCTGGAATTTTCCAATGAATACCGTGCACGGGAAGTCATTGAAAAATACTGCTCCTTTATGCCGATTCCGGTTTATCTGAACAAAGAAGGCGCAGAAACAGAATATGAGACCATTGATCCGGCAGATAAACGGGACGATGATACGGTCGTCGAAACAATTATAGAAGAAGCGAAAACCGAAGAAAAAGAAAATGAAAACGGCGAAAAAGAAACTGTTGAAATCTCTCCACGCACTGAGAAATTAAAAATCGTCAAACGCCCGGTACCATTAAACGACACTACCCCGCTGTGGGGCAAAACGCCAAAAGACTGTACCGACGACGAATACAGGGAATTTTACCGCAAAGTATTCCACGATTACAAGGAGCCGTTATTCTGGATTCACCTGAACATGGACTACCCGTTCAATTTAAAAGGTATCCTGTATTTTCCAAAAATCAATACAGAATACGATTCCATTGAAGGCACGATTAAATTATACAACAACCAGGTGTTTATTGCCGACAATATTAAAGAAGTCATTCCGGAGTTTCTGATGCTGTTAAAAGGCGTCATCGACTGTCCGGACCTTCCGTTAAACGTTTCCAGAAGCGCACTGCAAAACGACGGGTTTGTAAAGAAGATATCGGAATATATTACGAAAAAAGTAGCGGACAAACTGACCGGTATGTGCAAAACGGAAAAAGAGTCCTACGAAAAATACTGGGACGATATCAGCCCGTTTATCAAATACGGCTGTCTGCGGGATGAAAAATTCTGCGACAAGATGAACGACTATATCCTGTTCAAAAATCTGGATCACAAATATCTGACCCTGCCGGAATGCTTAAAAGCGGACGAAGAAGCTGCTGATACTTCCACAAAAGAAAACGAAGACACCATCGAAGTAGAAAATGCGGACGGCACTTCCGCAACCGGTGAGAGCGATGACACACCGGAAGAAGACACCCGCAAAACAATCTACTATGTCACCGATGAACAGCAGCAGAGCCAGTATATTAACATGTTCAAAGAGCAGGGCATGGATGCGGTTATCTTAGACCACAACATTGATTCTTCCTTTATTACACAGCTGGAGCGGCGCAATGAGAAATTTAAATTTATGCGCATTGACGCAGATGTGACGGATTCATTAAAAGAAGAAACTTCCGGAGAAGAATTAAAAGAAGAGACAGATTCCCTGACAGAAACTTTCCGCAAAGCGCTGGACAATGACAAGCTGACCGTCCGGGTGGAAAAACTGAAAAATGAAAACATCTCTTCTGTCATCACCCTGTCTGAAGAAGGCCGCCGTATGCAGGATATGATGAAAATGTACTCCATGGGCGGAATGGGCGGAATGGACCCTTCCATGTTTGGCGGAGATACCACGCTTGTATTAAACGCAAATAACAGTCTCGTAAAATATATCTTTGAGCATAAAGATTCAGAACATGTACCGGCATTCTGCCAGCAGTTATACGATCTTGCGATGATCAGCAACCATCCGCTGGCTCCGGAAGCAATGACTAAATTTATTGCCAGAAGCAATGAAATCATGATGCTGCTGGCAAAATAGAAATCCAACCAGTATCCGGCAAAGCCGGATACTCCGCCTCCGGCGGGCAGCGCCCGCATATAAACAGTCCGTATGGCAATTGAAACGTCAATCACGCCCCGGCAGCCGGGGAAATGATTATATCCGTTTCATAATTTATCTTTATCCTTATCTTTATCCATTTCACATTTATAAATCAGGCCTCTGCAATTTAGAAATTGTCATATTCGTTTATGCGTGATAGTAATTCAGCATACGCTCATACATATTTCTGCTCTGTTCCTCATCTCCCCACGATAAAGGATCGTCCGCATGGCACAGCGTAAGGAATGGTTCCATATTCCGGATGTTCCCCGGAAGACTCTGCCATAAGCTGTACATCCGGACCGCAAAATATTGTATATCCGGACTATTTTCATAAACCTCTTTTAATCTGTCCATCAGAATTCTGCCAAACCGTTCCGGATCGGAACCGGAGTCTGTGTAATCAAAATGTGTCCTCACATAAATGACAGCTTTGTCAATATCTGTTTCCCATTCTAAATAAAGCAGATCGTCATTTTCCGGAATGCGGAGAAATAATTCATCCAGCCGTTTATGGTACTCGTCTTCTGCAACGAATCCTTCAGAAAGTAAAATCGCACAGACCAGCAGCTCTTCCATAATCATGCCCCCTGTTCCCGTCTGTATCATTTGAAATCAGAAATTCACCGGTAACTTTATAAACCCTCTGTTTCCCTTACTCCCCTTCTGCCTGACATATATTTACCACCACATATTCACTGTGCTTTCCGGTGCGCAGCGGATATCCCCATCCGGCAATGCCGGAAGAGACGATCAGCTCCATCTCCCCAAACGTCTTTTGCCCGTAATTGACAGTTCCCTTATCAAACAGTGTGGTAATTAACCCTACCGGCCACATCTGCCCCGCATGGGTATGCCCGGAAAGCATCAGATCATAACCCGCCTCTGCGTTTTCCTCCATATCCCTGGGCTGGTGGTCCGCCAGAATATGATATCCTTCTTCCGGCAGCCCATCTGACAGCTGGCCGGACGGCATTCTGGCCGGCTGGTCCCTGCCAGCGTCAGAACGGTCCCTACGGCCGGTTATGGATAATTCTCCATTCAGCGGCACAGACTGATCCTCCAGTATCTTTACACCGGATGCGGTAATCAGTTCCGCCAGCTGCTCCTGCGTAAAATCACAGTCCCTGGCGTACCTGCCCTTATCATGGTTGCCATATACATAAAAAGTTCCGTATGTACTACTGATTCCCGCCAGCGCCTCAAACGTCTCCTTTACTCCCTGCAGGGACGTGTCCTCATCTACAATATCGCCGCCCAGCACTACCAGATCCGGCTCTTCCGCTTCCATACGGTCACAGTATGTCCGCAACTTTTCCAGATCCATCGTCGTTTCAAAGTGCAGGTCAGATACAAACACCAGCCGGTATCCTTCCGGCCGGATCTGTTTTGACGTGGATACTGTATACCGGGTAACCACCACATGATGCATATTAAAATACCCGTAACCTGTAACCAGAGCCACTGTCAGGGCTGCCGCCAGCCCCCCTGCCCGGGCTCCGTGCCACCATCCGCCATAGCGGATGCCTGCCTTTTTCGCCACCAGCCTTACAATATCCAGACATGCGCTGGCGGCGGCAAAATAAGCGACCAGCAGCGCCCACAGGCTGAACAGGTTGATACAGGGAATTGTGATAAACAACGCCCCGATAACAGAAATCAGTTTCTGTGCGGTTTTTTTACTGTCCCCAAGCCAGAATTTTAAAAATCGTCTGATTAACACATATACATAAATACCCAGCGGAATCATCAAAAGTCCCGCAAACCCCAGAAATAAAATCATATGTTTCTCCTTTAGATGAGCGATATGGTTGTAAATACCATTCTAACATTTGCGGTCCGCCTGCGCAATCGTTATCATATATCCACACCGGCCATCCTGGCGTAACCGGCTGCGTTTATGAAAACAGCTTTATAGAAACAGCTCTCATAAATATGTCTCCTATGGACCGGCAGACCTGCCCGTGCCCTCCCGGGTATAGCAGGCTATGTGACCTGAATCTTGTGTAAACATCACACGAATTTAGAAATGCAGAAGGCGGAAATGATTTTTCAGACACGCTCTGATACAGACAGGCCGCCGGATATGACGGTATACCGTAGCGACGGTCTGCTTTTGTACATTTATGCCAGTTCATAAGATACCAGTTCGTCCGCCGGGATTCTGGTCTGTGAGTGGCGTTCCCGCATCTGCCGCTTCCCCGTCCGGGTACCCGGCAGGCAGATTACTTTTTGTTATATACTGAACGTGCTGGTGAACCGTTATCCCCTTTTAGCAGAACAACCTTTCTGCCGCGACAACAAGCATCTCTTCCGAAATATCCGTAAAAACAAATTCCCGCACAGGGAGCCTTTTCTTTGCCGCCTCATACATCTTCCCCGTACCACAGCCAATATCCAGCCAGGACAGATCCTCCCTGCCCCATACCTCCAGAATATCCACAACCTGCTCATAAAACTTCTCATACCACACTTCAATCAGGTCTTCTTTATCCTGACATTTCCGGGCACAATGCAGGTACATCTGCCAGAAAACATTTCTCAGATACGCTTCGGAAAACAGGCTGCCTTCTCAGGCATCCGGAAAATATACAGCTGCCGCCATCCGCTCCGGCGCTGAGTGTATAAAACATATTCCCGTCTCCTGCCCGATTTTTTGTCAGACAACATTACCGTTGACACCCCTTCTGTTTGATTATATAATAAAATTATCACATAAAACCGCTGATAAAACGTAAGCGTCACGATCGCCGGATGGTTACGCCCACATCTGCAGCAGCCACAGGACAGGAGGAGGATTTATATGAACGATACAGCAAAAACAGAAGCAGCAGCTACCCATTCTTTTTATGAACAGATGCTGGAAGCCTATAAAAATATGGGCGCCTATGCGGTGGAAATTTCCCTGGTAGACGGGACGAAATTCAAGCTTTTACTGGAAGATCTGTATATCTATCTGGGCAATCATGTATATATCCCGGGATTCGCCATCGGCTCCAGAAACACAGATGAAGGCCTGCGGTATTACTACAAACCCGACCGGTATTATTACTACAACCAGGCAAAAGAAAAAAAGGTAGTTCCTGAAAATAATTTTATGGATATTATTCTGGAAGAAATCAAAGATTTTAAAAACAGCCGTGATTTTTGCAGTGATTATGACTTTCCGTCCAGTAAAGAAATTTATACTTTTATGTTCCGGAATTTTTATCCGAACAACAACGATATTTATAAACGATGGAGTAAAGCTTCCTACCGGATTATCAACAATTTCGTTATGGTGGACAAAGCGATTTTCGATGTGAACGGGGAAGATAATTATTGTGATTACGATATTTCCATAGATGCGAAAGTGCCGACCAGGGATTGCGAATTAAATTTCTGTTTCAATTCCGACTGCATTGTATCCATCAAACCATATTCCCATCCGTTAATCGACGTCCGCCGGATTTCGGACCAGGACTTTATGGAAGCGGCAAAAGAATGTGTCGAAACCAGAAAAAAACAGTAACATAGCATGCGGCGGGCTGCCAGAACAAACATCGCTGGTTTCCACAGCCCGCTGCTATATTTATCACAGATCCCGCGCTTTATTTCCAGTTGGTTTCATGCCGGCTTCCCGCATGACAGCTTCTTCCATCCTGACTTTTTCCATTATAACCACTTCCATTTCCACACAGATCCTTTTGATGATATTCTGCATTTCTTTTGGCAGCCCCGGAAAAGATTTATTATTAATCTCCGGCGCTTTCCGGCAGTCCCGCAACACCAGCGGCGCTGGCTGATCCCCGATCTGTTCTCCACGAAAACGCAGATATGTGGCGATTCTCTGCAGTCCGTCAATCAGTTCATAAATCCCGTAATCCGTCTGCAACACAAATATGGACAGCTTTGGACGCTCCAGAATCAGAGATTCCATAAACAGGGACTGCCGTTCCTGCGTCCAGTGGAACATGCGCTGAAAATTCTTTGAAATGACCAGCTCTCCATTCTGATACATATAATACAGTTCATTGAGTGACACATACATACCGGACGTGGTGATGTTCATAATCTGACTGCCCTGCGTCCTTAAAGATTTCACATCCCTCATCCCGTTCAACCTTTCCCTGTCCAGCGGATGCGCCAGAAAATCTTCACTGGACAGATTTTAATCCCTCCCGGATGGTAAGCGGCATGACACCCACAGAGGCTGGCCACAGCCTGCCATCTGACAGGCTTTCACTCCGCTTACAGGATCCACCGGAAAACGTTGTTCCTGATCCGTCCGGATTCATACTTCATAATAAACCAGTGTCTTTAAAAATCATGCCATTTTATGAAAAAAAGCCTGCCATTTTAATCCTGTCAGTATTCCCCGCGGATCAGCTCCCGGTATTCTTCCATAGGCATCGGCCTTGCGAAATAATACCCCTGGATATAGTCGCATCCCAGACTTTTCAAAAAATCCACCTGTCCTCTTTCTTCTACTCCTTCTGTAATTACAAGCATCCCAAGGGAATGGGCCATGGAAATAACCGCTTCCAGTATAATGCCGCTTCTGCTGTTCTCCTGCTGTCCCCTGGTAAGAAACTTCATATCTATTTTCAGGACATCCATGTCTATGTCCTTTAATGTATTAAGAGACGAATATCCGCTTCCAAAATCGTCCATCAGAATGGTAAACCCGGCATGGTGCAGAAATTCCACCGCATCCATCATCATATTGCCGCTGTCTGAAAACGCACTTTCCGTCAGCTCCAGATGCAGGTAACGGAGTGGTATTTTATATTCCGATACAAGATTCACCAGTGTTTCATAAAATTTCGGATTGTACAAATTCACCCTGGATATATTGACGGAAATCGGCGCTGGGTCCCTGCCTGCGTCTATTTCTTCCCGGATAAACCGGCATACCCGTTCCCATACGTAGTAATCCAGCTGGATAATAAATCCGTTCTTTTCAAAAACCGGTATAAATTCTCCGGGCGAGATCATGGAACCGTCCGGCTGTTTCCAGCGTACCAGCGCTTCCGCTCCGCAGGGCGTAAAATGATCCAGCTCGTATTTGGGCTGAAAATACACAACAAACTGTTCTTCCTCCAGCGCCTGGTGCATTTCGTTTATAATGCGCTGCTCCCTGGCAAGGCGTTCATCCATTTCCTGTGTATAAAACGCCTCATGTTCCATATAATTTCCCGCACCGCTTCTGCCCGCCACCGATGCTTTGTCATAAATCACAGGCACTTCCATGCCACGGTCTTCAATTAAATATATTCCCGCCGCAATTTCCAGATAATAATCCATCGGCTGGTCTTTTGCCATTTTCTTAATAATCCGGATGATATCCAGAAGATCCGCCCTGTGCTCATATGGCATACAGATGCCAAATTCCTCATTGCCCACCCGCCCGTAAGCTGCCTGGTCCCATCCTTTCATACCGGTGCGAATGGCGTCCGCCAGCGCGCAAAGCAGCCGGCTGGCTTCTGCCGGGCCGTACAGGGAACTCATCTGCATAAACCGTTCCACCGACAGATGAATAAACGCATACGTTTTCCTGTTATCACTATCCAGCAGTTCCCTGGTACGCTGGAAAAATTTCTGCTGGTTGTATATCCCTGTGAGGCTGTCATATTCCAGCACTTTGATCTTACTTTTATCTATCGCATTGAACACCCGGAACCGGATAATCCTTGGGTGGAAAACCTTCGGGATAAAATCCCATACGCCAAGTTCCAGACACCGGCACTCGTTTTCTATATCTGTACTGGTAGTTGCCACTATGACGGGGATATTTCCATATACATCTTTCTGTTTGAACTCTTTCAGAAACTGGAAACCATCCATCACAGGCATCATCAGATCCAGAATGATCAGGGCGATGTAATCCTTCTGTTTCTCCAGCACCCTGAGGGCTATTTCACCGTTTTCCGCTTCCAGTATTTCATAGGAATCCTGCAAAATATCGGTAAATGTCATCCGGTTCATCCGGGAATCATCCACGACTAAAATTTTGTGTTTTCCCCTCATATTTTTCAACTCCTTTTTGGCATCCTGATAATTCCGCACTTTTCCGTATCCGGCGCCCCTGATCCTATACGCAGCGGCTGTCCATCCATATCGTCCGCCGCAGCGGACCAGACATGGAAAAACAGTCTGTACCAGACAACCGGAGAAAGTACTTATAATAAAAAATAATAACAGAATTCCGGCCGCAAGGAAAGAGAGAAAATTACACATTTATGAATATCAGCCGCACAACTGCCTTTGCCGTCCTTATTTCACATACTTTTGGGATGTATTTACCACATCCCTGTTCCACACTCCTTTTAAATCTTCGTCCTGGCATATGCTGAATTTTTGCCATATAGAAAGCCCGGTACCTTATCAGGACTCCCGGCCCGCAATTCATCCCCGTGTCAGAACACCGGTTATCACATGAGGTTTCTGTGTTCTACGGGATTCATTATATCATAAAAAAGAATCAGAAAACAGATATGTCATACTATGCACATTTTGCGGGATATATTGCATATTATGGGTAAAAATTATCATTGAAAAATCCTCAAAAACATTGAACATTAAAGATAATGGAATTTCTTACTTTTATTTTCGTCCTCATATGCTATCTTCATATTGCCGCATCATTGTGTCAAATAATGCCTCTTCGATAACAGTCACACAATCTTCTACATTTTTCTTTATATCACTTTCCCAAATTCTTACGACCGTCCACCCCATTGCTTTTAAAATTTTGTTATTTTCCTCATCTCTTTCAATATTTCTACGAATTTTATTTTTCCAAAATTCGGAATAACTTTCAAGTTCCTCATCAAGGGAAGTCTTATTTCGAATTGCCCAATTATGCCCATGCCAGAAATCTCCGTCACAAAAAACGGCTACATTATGTTTTGTAAACACAATATCCGGTTTACCCGGAAGCTCACTATAATGGATTCGATACCTTAATTTTTTCTTCCATAATGCTCTCCGCAACAATAATTCAGGCCGGGTATTTTTAGACTTTATTGCGGACATTATTTTATGTGTAACATTCTCATCTCTCATTAATATCAATAGCTCCTAATCTACTCTTAAGATTTATACTATAGAATTTACCCTGTTTTTAACGCATGCCACAATATAAAATCTTGTGACAGAAGACACAGCATTGCGGATAAAAATATGTATCCCGGATATGTTAACCGCCACAAACAAATTTAAATTATTTATCCCAATAAACGGCCTTCCCATTGCCCATTCTCAATTTTAAAAAAGAACTCACTATATTTATCTGAATTAAATATTTCAAGCAATTCCCTCATATTCCATATCAAATTAACCCTGTTCACATCTTCCCATTCAATCCAGAATACTTTTCCCTCTCCTGAGTCGTTTAGTTCTCCCTCATACCGGTTCGTTTTATACAAAAGCACAATATACCTGCTTCCATCCTCCTGTATCCAATTTTTAAAACCACATGGCTTAGGATTATATATTGTCAATCCTGTTTCTTCTTTTATCTCTCTAATGACAGAATCTGTCAACGATTCCCCTCTTTCGACATGTCCTCCAGGAAATACAAGCCCTCCCGGACACTTAGTCCCTGCTTTTTCCTGAACAAGAACTCTGTTCTCATTATATACCAGACACATATTGGTTAATTATATTTCAGATTTTCTATTCATAAACTTAATCCTCCAAATGTTAGCGTATATATACTCAGGGCATACACATGAGTAAAAAAACGGTAAACAGACTGTTACCAGAACGTAATATCAGGATAATTTTCCTGCCTCTTTTGAAAAAGGCGCATAAATATCCTGTTTCAGAAAAACTTTCCGCATAATTATCCGGATTTCGCTTCATATATTAATTAAATGTTCACTTATGTGTTTGTCCTGATTTATACTGATTCATTATAACAAAATTATACATTTTCTGGTATAATGTTTCAAGAACATCTTTATAGCAGAAAGGAATCTGCCATATGAATCATTTAACTACATTCAATATCCGTTATCAGGTAGTTGATATACTAGAGCGTGTTTGAAAAATCATTCCCAGCATATGCACTCCCCACTTTGCGGAGGATATTACCCAAATTTAGTCAATGTAGCCCGCTATATCATGCCCTTTGGGTACACCTCCTAAATTCGGGTAATATCCTCCATATCATGCCCTTTAGGGTACAAACTGTGAAGCACATATACCAGAAAGCATTTTTCAAACACGCTCTAATTTCCCAAATACGTCGATTGACTTTGTCAGTTATTTTTCCTTTAAAAGCAAATGGTATTGAATGGAATAATCAATTATATTAAGCTACCTATATAATCTGATGTTTTATATTTCCCAACACTTTCATAATGACAAAAAGCGTAGTAAAAAACAATTCGGGCAATTTGCAACCGGGCGGCAAATATATATCTTCTTTATTTTAGACAGACCATATAGATTCCCTTTGAGAACATCACCTTCTTAAGTATTACAAAAGATTTATCCATATACAAATAAATATCAGGAGGAAAACAAATGGCAGATATAAAAACAAACTTACGGGAACTAAGCGTAGCAACAACGATTGGTTTATTG
The DNA here is from genome assembly GCA_947642745.1 of uncultured Eubacterium sp. Taxonomy (GTDB): domain Bacteria; phylum Bacillota; class Clostridia; order Lachnospirales; family Lachnospiraceae; genus Eubacterium_J. The sequence continues at coordinate 27,021 of CANRTU010000029.1, read as the reverse complement.
AAAAATCATATAGATTTCAATACGCAAAGCTTATACGACCCGAAAACTTTTTTTGATTACGCAACCCAGGTTATTGCAGGTGATATTTCAAGTGCCAGAAATCTTAATTTGCTACCGTCTTTTTCAAATGAATTAAAGTAAATAATAAATAATGGCTACAAACTCGGCAAGGCCATTTTTTCAAACAATTATTTTACGATTTCTAAAACAGATTCTATTTCATGGTCAGGCAATAATACACAAAAAGATGATCCTGTTGATATCACTGTTGGAAAATATGGATTTTCTCTCAAAGAGGAAAGCTTTATTTTAGAAAACATGGAGCTATATAAATTGCTGAATTGTTATACAGGATCTAATTATAAAAAGCGCCATATTTTCACTGATTACGCACGCAAAGAATATGAATTATGGTTTAACACCACATGGACTGAGTTACTTAAATTCCTTTCACAAAATAATGGTTTCTGGGGATATGACGATTCAGGAAAAGCTAAAAAAGGAACTATAACCCTTACAAAATATGCTGTTGAATTACAATACACTCATAATGGAAAAAACATAAATTCAACCCTTCCCAAAAACTGTACTTTATCAATATTTGAGAGCAATACATCTTCGAAAACAAGAGAAGAGGTTTTTTCCAAATTTATCAGGCAAAACCTTGACCGCAATCCAGTTTATAACGATGCCAAGAAAAAATGCGCGATTGCTGCCGCGGAAGGACTGGCTAAGGAGCTAAACACTAACCTGAATTATGATGCCGGACTTCCCAGATTTTTACGAATACATGATTTCGAATATTATTATGCGAAAACAACGACTACTGGCATAGAGATCTACAAAGTTCCTTCTCTTAACTCCTTTAAAAAAAATATCTTCATAGAATCCATTGTGAGTTCTGTTCCTGATAAGCAGGCCAACATTCTTACTACTATAAAAAACAGAAAAACAGGTAAATCTTTAGTTTTACGAAATGAGTGTCGTTTCAGTCATGGACAGTTCAACGGAACACCAGAAGCCAAAATGTATTATGAACATAATGGATCACTACTTGTTATCTATGAATCTCTTTAGAATCAACAGCGGTTTGTATCTGAATGCAAACCGCTTTATTTTATTGAAAGTATTTTTCCCAATTTTCTTTTAATCTCATCGCGATATTATATCCCAAAACACACGGAACCGCATTTCCTATTATTTTATACGCATCGCTTGCGCATACCGCCTTATTTTCCTTTGTCTTCGGTAAGATAAACTGATAATTGTCAGGAAAAGTCTGTAATCTCGCACACTCCCTGATTGTTAAGCGCCTTTGCTCTAATCCTTGTCTCAGTTCTTCTTCATGAGTTCCACCATTCTTTGCGCTCAATCTCCTAAACTCAATATTTCCATGATGTTCTGATCTGATTGTGGGTGATATCGAATCCAATTTTATCTCAATGTTTCCCTGACCCTTTACCATAAATTTTGCCTTCGAAAATTTTGTCTGAGCTATATCATCTGTTTCCCCAGGCTCAGATAAACCTGATAACGCTTCTTTGCAAGTCACAAAAGGATACAACTTTTCTCCTTCAATATTATATGCATGTGTTGGTATTGGATATGGATCATAATCTCTATTTTCTTCCAAATTTCGCAAGGCTTCTAACGCCTCACTCTTTAACGCGTTTCTTTTAAAACCATAAAAAATCACACGCTCTCGTGATTGGGGAACCCCAAAATTTGCGGCATGGAGCACACGAGCCGGAATAACCAGATACCCTCCATCTGCCGCATCCGCAAAATCATGTTCGATGACCTCTTTCACATCCTCCAGCATAGTTAAACCCTTCACATTTTCAGCAATGAATATTGATGGTTTTACTATATTAACAACCTCCCGCATCCACATATATAATTGGCCTCTGTTTTCAACTGTAGGTTCCCCAACTTCAAGTTTACCACCATTATGACTTTTTTCTGAATTAAATCCCTTTCTCTTTCCAGATACCGAAAAGTCCTGACAGGGAAATCCTCCCGTCACAACATCTATATTTGGGGGAAAAATAGTTTCACCCATTCGTTCCCTTTTAACAAGATCAACAATGCTGGCTATTTGATAAATTTCGTTTGCCTCACTATAAATGTTCTCAAAGTATGAGACCCATGCCGCTTTTGCGTCAAGACGTATATCATTCGCAAAAACAGTCCTGAATCCGGTTTCCACAACATCTACCCACTCTCCATTATACGTCCTGATCCAGTCAGGATGTATATCCGTATTAATAGAACGACGCAAACATTCAAAGCCTCCTTCAAATCCTATATCCATACCGCCACATCCGCTGAACAAAGACAGCACTCTGTGTTTCTTTTCCATTATCAATCAAGCCCTCCATTATTAATCAGACTAATAAACATATCACTTGTTATATCATTGAAACCGCATGTAACTGATTCACTTACAGACTTCTGATTTTTCTAAAATATTTATGCAAAAGAGTATTCCCAGGATTATATACATTAAGTCTGTCAGACTCTCCTTGTCGTCTGACCATACCACATCCACGAATTTTTGAGCCGGCAGCTCACATTAATATACGTTTCAACAAACTAATCTGAAATACGCCACAATGTTTATATATATTCCCACCAGATAATACTAACCGAAACTTCTGGTTTCAGACTCAATAACAATGTTCTGACTTTCCACCGTCTAATTTATTGCGCTCTTCCCACTCTTAACCCAGGTATCCAGTTCAGACTTTTTAAATTTCCACTGCTTCCCTATTTTATGCGCAGGTATTTCACTTTCCTTCTTTATCCAGTTTCTGATTGTATCTTTATTAACACCGAGATAATCCGCCGCTTCATCAATGCTTATCCATTTATCTTCATTCATTGTATCACCTCCAGTCTTAAAAAATAACTATTTATCTATTATATCAAAAGCTTGAATAAATTCAATAGTTTGAAATGAATTAATATGAATTAATATGAATTAATATGAACTTATTTACTTATTCCAGATACTCATGCTTTATATGAATACTTTTTCTTTCAAAAAACTCCTCTATCCAGCAGACAATCCATAAAATATATTCATAAAACACAAAGCTTTAAGATCATATAAAGTATGTGAAATGGAAACACCAGCCACAATTTACAACTGTAATATTCAACAATAAAATTTAAACAGCCTGTATTCTCATTCGAAAAATTTGTTTTTATCTGTTTGTCCTCCTCATTTACATACAATCGCCCTCCGTAAAATCTCCCAAAGAGTTTTTCTTTACAGGACTCTCTTACCTGTAAAACAAAAAAGTGTCTTTGACATATCCATCTCCCTGCCCTCTTATAAATGAAGTGGCAAATAGATTGATATGTCAAAGACACTTTTATATTTCTAAAAATCAAACTTCTTATAAATCAAAAACATAATAATACGTTTTAATGAAATCTTCCAGAAAAAGTTCTTAACAAACAGATTCCGTACACCATAAGATGCTTCCCTGTTATAGGGCCCTGCTCTCAGATTTCCGGACTGACACAAGATTGTATTCAGCCTTCCGGCCACATCAATTGGCACAACACTAAGTTTTCCCGAACCTGCGTGGCCTGTTGCCGCTGGTATTTCCGGCTGTTTCGTCGTAAACTATACCTCTTCATAAAAGGTATCCGGATGATCCCTGTCAAAGGTTTCATTTGCAAAAATCACGGTTACCAGATCCTGTGTATGACTTAAATTTACAATAGAGTGAATAAACCCGGGCAATATGTATACGGCTTTTATCTGCGTTCCGGCAGCTTCGGTTTCCAGAACCGGATACGCCTTTCCTGTCACCGGATCTGTACCTGCCCGCCGCTGTCTGACCAGTCCGTGACCAGATACGACGATAAATATTTCCCATTTGCTGTTGTGCCAGTGCTGTCCCCTGGTAATACCTGGTTTTGTCACGTTTACACTGACCTGTCCGGCAGGCTGAAACTTCAGCAGTTCCGCAAACATACCACGCCCATCCATATGCATATCCGGCTCGCAGGATATCTTCTCTTTTGGCAGATAAGACAGCCAGGTACTGTACAGCTTCGCCGCGAAAGTATCTTTCTCCCGCGGCAGAATGCGGCGGTTTTCATAAGAAAGCCGGAACGAAACCAGCAGATCCCGGATTTCCCCCAGCGTCACATGATATACGGGTGAAAGATCACAATATCCGCCGCTGTGATTTTCCATTTCCGTATCAGGGTCATTTGCGATATCCCCGCTTCTGGATATCTTTCCCTCCAGTACATCCAGCATCCCCTTCACCAGATCGTCAATATATAAAAGCTCCAGCACGGTCTGGCTGTCATGAATAGTGTATGCCAGATCGTTTGCCAGGGCATGGCACAGTGTGGCTGTTACACAATTATAATCCGGTCTGCACCATTTTCCAAACAGATTGGGAAACCGGAAAATAAATACCTCCGCCCCCACAGACGCCCCGTACCCGGACAGCAGCTTTTCCGCCGCCAGCTTGCTCTTTCCATATGCGGAACCGGCAAACCGGCCCCGCAGGGATGCCTGGATGGAACTGGCAAAAATTACCGGACAGGAATTGCCGTATTTTTTCAGTTTTCCCAGCAGCTCTTTTACAGGTCCGCAGTTGCCTTCCATAAAATCCGCCGGATCTTTTAACCGGTTTACTCCGGCAAAATGAAAAACATGGCTGCAGGTCTGGCACGCCTGATCCAGTACAGATTCATCCGTACCCGTGTCATATTCAAAAATCTCCGTGATCTTTATCCCGGGTCTTGTTTTATCTGTCCCGTTTTTTATATTTTTCAGATTTTCCACCAGATTGCGTCCCACAAATCCCTTTGCGCCTGTTACCAGTATGTTCATGACACTGTCCCTCCCTTTGTCCTGTTCTGCCCGGCTGCCCCTTTCCTCCAGAAGCGTTCCTGTAAAAACTATCTGTAAAATATCTCCCGGGCAGCGGCATCGTATCCTCCCTGGTATGCCTCACATTTTACGGCGTACAAATTCCCAGAATGATCTTAAGACACGCCCTGTTACACGTATACCTGTCTGTTCTGTCCGGATCACACACGACAGGACTCTGCCTGAGACCCGGATTTTAACTGTTCCCGCACATATCCCGCCGTCAGCAGCTTAGCCACCGTCCCTTCCACATCCAGAAGCTTTGTATTATGACTTGTATACGGTTTTGCCACTGCCTCTGCACTGCCTTTCACAAAATATTTATCATAATTCAGATCCCTGTTGTCCGCCGCTATCCGGTAATAATTTCCAAGATCCTGCGCACGGGGCATTTCTTCCTGTGTAATCAGCGTCTCATAGAGCTTTTCCCCATGACGGGTCCCTATGATTCCCGTTCCTGTATCTCCAAACAGCTTCGAAACCGCCTGTGCCAGCACGCCAATGGTACAGGCGTCCGCTTTCTGAACGAACAGATCTCCCGGATTCGCATGTTCAAACGCAAACATAACCAGCTCCACCGCCTCATCCAGATTCATCAGAAACCTGCTCATATCCGGATTCGTAACAGGAACCGGCAGACCTGCTTTGATACGGGAAATAAACAACGGAATCACCGATCCCCTGGAGCACATGACATTTCCATATCTGGTACAGCAGATAATCGTACCGCCCCGCTGCGCCGCCACCCTGGCATTGGCCTGCACCACATGCTCCATCATCGCCTTGGAAGCGCCCATGGCGTTTACCGGATAGGCTGCTTTGTCTGTACTCAGGCATACCACCCGCTTCACCCCCGCTTCCATGGCGGCATGAAGCACATGGTTCGTCCCGTCCACATTGGTCCGGACCGCCTCCATGGGAAAAAATTCACAGGAGGGCACCTGTTTTAACGCAGCCGCATGAAAGATATAATCCACACCTGCCATTGCGTCCCGCACAGAACGGCTGTCCCGCACGTCTCCTATGTAAAAGGTGACTTTATCTGCCAGGTCCGGATGATGCGTCTGCAGCTCATGTCTCATATCGTCCTGCTTTTTCTCATCCCTGGAAAAAATCCGGATCTCCCTGATATCCGTTGTCAGAAAATGTTTCAGCACCGCATGTCCAAACGATCCGGTGCCGCCTGTAATTAATAATACTGCGTTGTTAAATAACGACATATCAACTGTCTCCTTACTTTTCATACAGTTTATTCCATATGTGTATGCCTGCGGAAACTGCCGGCCAGCCTGTCGGTGGCAGCATTTTCCCCAGTCTGTCCCAGACGCTGGCGATCAGCCGGTGCCACGGACGGCTGACTCATTGAGATAGATTATGGTCCCGCTCTCACTCCAGATTTCTTTATAGTGATATTGCTGTACAAAACTGTTTAGCCTCTCATCCATAAACCCGGGGGCTGTTAAAATAACCGGGGGCTGTTCCTCACCCAGCTGTCTGAAATAGTCATCCATCAGTTCCGGCATAATATTCCCCACCGGGATCTGGTAAGAATACCTGGTAGCGTGCATTCTGTTACTCAGAATATAAATAATATCCCAGTTTCCATAAACTGATATTTTATCATCTTTTTCTGTATGCTCCCCGACGATACGGCAGACTTCCAGAACCAGTCCGCTGCGGTGCTCTTCCCCTCTGTTTTCATAAGTGGAAATTACCCGCCCGGCAGCGGACATCCAGTCCGGCAGCGCCACCGACACAAGAAAATACATGGCCAGGCATACCGGCAGACCTTTTCCTTCTGCCCGCAAAACACAGTCGTCCAGAAAAGACGCAATTGGAAACGCCACAGCTGGTACAAGTATCATTCCATAATGTCCAGATGTATGGCCTGAAATACAGATAAATACCAGCGTACAGACAAGGTAAATCAGATAAATACCATATAAAAAACGGTCTTTTCTTTTAAACAGAACGCAGCAGGAAGCTGTGGATAACAAAACAGGCATGGAATTTAAAAACGTAAAAAAAGAATTCCATTTAGCTCCCGCTGTTGCCCCGCCGCCTTCTGCGGAAGAATATACGAAATTAAAATAAAAATAGCATTCCACAAACGCATGAAGCGAATGACTGGCTGGCAGCCAGCCAGAATACCACCGGCAGTACGATTACGCAAAACCCGGCCACAAACCAGACCAGAAAATACCATATCCTGGAAATGTCACCCGTTAAAACCAGGCGCACGCACACAGCCAGGCTAAAAACAATCCACACGGACACCATATTCGGACGCAGCAGACAGACTGCCCCGAAAGAAAGCCCGCAGACACACAGCCGGACCGCATGAATTTTATTATGAATCAGATAATCCAGATAGATATAAAGTGAAATGGCAATGAAAGGCATCGCATACTCTTCCACCAGATTTCCGCCTTCAAAATATTTCCAGAGCAGCGAAACCGATACCAGCAGTGATATAAACGCATATATATTTTTACAGCACAAACGGTAGAGCATCCGGCACAAAATCCTTTCCACCCATTCCCTGGATTTCCCGTCCCCACGTACCGGACGCATGCCCAGAATGGCCCGGTATCTGTGTCTCAGTTTCCAGAACCGGCAAAACTCTTCCGGACTGGTCTGTCCGTCAGAATCCGTCTGGAAAATATAATCCGCCCCGCAGCGGACAGCGTACTGATACAGTGCGGCTACCTTGGGACCATGTCCTGTCCCTGTACCGGACAAAATTTCCAGTCTGGGACAGACAGCGCACATTTTCTTTAATATATTATGGGTTTCATCGGTACTGCCGCTGTCGGCAACCACTATTTTCCAGTTGATCCCTTCTGCTTCAAGCACGATCATCCATTCCCGCAGAACCTGTCCGATACTGGCAGCTTCATTGTATGCGGGCATCACCAGATATAATCTGTTGTGATTGTTTTCCCCCCCCCCCATTATCTGAGACTGCGGATGATCCCTTTCCCTGCGGTACCATATCATTCTGATATGCCCGGTCACAATACTTTTTCATCTTTCCTCCTGCTGATACCGCCATTTACAACCGGATTTTATACGGCTTATGTCCAAAACGTTCTTCTTCTGGCGGATACTCCATATAATTGCCATAATACTTCTTCAGATATGCGTCATAATGTCCCGGAATTTTAATCTTAAGATCTTCAAACTGTCCATCCGCAAGGGGAAACAGATGCTTTTTTGACAGATATGCTTTCTGACAGACCGGATAGCAGAGACATGCGATTCTGTCCGTTTCGTGATCATTATATTTTTCAGCCACGCCATCAAAGGCTTTTACCAGCAGATCGTACGGTATGATCCGGCACGCATAATGAATGATCCTTCGCAAAATAAATTTACCCCCCCCCTGAAATTTTCCGGCTTTTTCGACAGATCCGGCGTCTGCCTGTATACAAAGAGCAGCGTCAGAAACTGAAACATCCGGAACAACCGCTTATATGTTTTCCTGTCATCCGGCATAGTGTCAAATGGAAATATATCAATATATACTCCCTGATGCATCTTTACATTCCGGTTACAGTATTCCATAAAAACCGTATCATCCATCCTTATTTTTGTATACGGATAGGGACATGATCTGCCATGATAAGGCGACTGGATATGATACCCGCAGGGCAGTCGCCCTTGCGCTTCCCGTATAAACTTTCTGTAATTTTCACGGGTCATTCCGATATCAATATCATCGTCCCAGGGAATAAATCCATGATGCCTTACAGCTCCAAGCGCCGTACCGCCCACGGCAAAATACTCCACTCCGGTTCTCTGGCAGATATCTGCTACTACTTTTAAAATCCGCAGCTCCAGTTCTTTGATTCTTTTGAGCTCGTTTTCGTTATAGATTGTAAGTCCGTTCATTTTTATCCTTTCCACCGCCCAGTCAGTACACCCCCAGGTCAGACACATAATTCCCAGGAAATTCTGCTCTTTCCGCCGCCCGCTCAGTACACGCCCAGATCAAATACATACTTCTCCAGAAATTCCGCCCGGTCCAATACAAATCTGGAACCCGTGGTCCTGCCCCCTATGAAATAATCACATCCGCACAGCAGCAGCAGGCGCACCAGATAACGGAATCCCCGTTCATACGGATCATCTGTAAAGCAGTCCGCAAGCCACACATCCCTGTCCGGATGAAATGAGGCAAAATGATAGTCGCTGCAGAAAACACGTTTTCCATATACGTCTTTCATTTTCCGGAATATTTCTTCATCCTCTGTGACAAGAAAGATCCGGTCGATGGGATATGCGGACAGATATTCTTCCATTTTCTCCATCACCTGTGAAACAGAAGGCTGGACCGGATGATTTGCCGGTTTTCTTATAACATAATCCGTCCCCCTGACCAGAACGCCCAGAACCTTTCTGCCCGCAAACATCTTTTTTTCCAGTTCCATAACTTTGTCCAGAATATGCTCTTTTATCATAATCCGGCTGACATACTGCTTCTGGCGCAATGCCGGCAGCCGGTCGAAGCGTGAAACCAGCCTCCCGGCATCATCCCTGTGCTTTCTAAAGCTCCACCCGCTGTATATGACCCGGTATGCGCCATACGCTTCTTCCGGCGTCAGATGAAACGGCTGATCAAAATAGTATTCCCAGGCATTACGGACGCCGTGAATTTTTCGATCCACTGAATACTGGCAGGGAAATTTTTCATAATCCACAAACAGCCGGTATCCGTGTTGTTCACACTCATACACCGCTGAAACAACCTCGTACAGTCTGGCGGCAAGCCCTTTCATATTTCCGTCATTTTTTCCCCGCAGAATATACACCGTATCCCGGTTGCCCGCATTCCGTCTGATCCGTACCCTTCGCCGCTCCTGCCAGTGAAAACAGATCAGATTACACACAGACAAAATTTTCAGCATATACTTTGCCGCCGGCATCTGATACAACAGTAAAAACACATTTTTTTTGAGGTTGTGTATCTTTAAAAATCCCCCCCCCGGACGCAATTTTCCAGCTTCCTTGTAATTTTGCGGACCACAGTCCGCATCCCCATACCTGTTTTATGTATCGCATTATATGCCGTATCCCCGATATTTCTGCGCTTTTCATACATCCTGCCCCAGAACACCCGGTTTCTGCGGAATGCTTCTTCCCATTCCTGATCAAAAATATGCCATAAAAACTGCTCCACTGCCTGCTCCCACTGCTTTATATCCACAGCAAAAGCAGGCTCTTCCAGCATCCGCAAATACCTGGCCGGATCCTTGTCGATGGCAGCCACCTCTCTTACCACTTCATCCATGGCGCGAAACCTGTGGGCATTGACAAATGCTTTCCCATGAAATTCTTCCTCAATCCGTGGGTTTCCCCAATAAATGGGAACCGCCCCTGCAGAAAATCCCTGTACGATTTTTTCCGTCGTATAGCCCGGGGAAGAAGAATTTTCACAGGCAATCACAAACTTATACTGCTTCTGAAACGCCAGCTTGTCCGCCACTCCCTGTGGAAGGCCAATGTTATTTCCATACCTGCCTCCAGAATCCACCCTCTTGTATTCGGACAGCGCATGAAACAGTCTGTTACGGAAATCATCCCCTCCGGTTCCATTAGACACTACCATACAGCAGAATTTCCGCTCCGCCATACCAGGAACTATTTCCAGATGTCTGCGGGCTGCCAGTTCCAGATCTGTCCGGTACTGTTCACATGCCATGTAATCCGTTACCCGCAGATAGCGGTCTTCGAATGTCAGATACGCATTCCCCATCGCATAGTCAGAAAGTGAGAAATCCGGCACAAGGTTTTCCATTTCATAGCAGATGCGCACAGCATCCCGGTACCGGTAAATATCCAGATCTTTGGACGAGCAGAACACATACCGGGGCGCTTTTTTGTCAATTATAATCCGGTAGCGCTTTTTAAGTATGGACAGCGTCCTTTGTTTCATCACATAATGTTCGCAAAACCAGATGCGTATTTCTTTCATCATTCACCGTCTCTTTCTTTCCATGGCATAGTTATCCTTACCAGACCAGTGGCACCAGGCCGTATCCTTTCAAAGACACCGTTATAAACCGGTACAAAGCCAGTAAATACAATCCATCCATGATAAGCGGTCCCGGTAATATCATATGCCGCCCCGCCTGCTGTCTGATGTGGCCCCTGATATAGCCGGACGCCGCCAGATTTAAAATATTAAAATATTCCAGAAACCGGTACGCTATTCCGTTTACCAGCTGCAGCGGAATAATCAGAAACGAACACAGAAGCAACAGGATAATATGTCTGAAATACTCCTGCCGCCTGTACGAAACGGCGCTCCCGCTTAGAAACAACAGCAGCGCAAGCATAATAAATCTGGTCAGGTTTGTGGTCAGCGCAAAACCTCCGCCGCTTCTGGACGCTATATAGTATGCGATTTTTCCACTGACGCTTCCAGAATACGCAAACGCACAGGGCAGTGACGCCAGAAACAACAGTACAAAGCTGATATAAAGCAGCAGCATTTTTCTTATGTTTTTTGTCCGGCCTGCCAGATAATCAAACATAAAATAGCCTGTTATGAGAAAAGCCGAAAAATGCACAAAAAAAGCAGTCACAGAAATGAACACCGCTTTTCTTTTTTTGTGACTCATATACTGGGTGATCGCATACCAGCACATTACATAGGCAAACGACATGCGCATCAGACAGTAACCAAGCACCAGGTTAATTCCAAGAAACAGATAGTCGCAGTAACCATTTGCCATTCTCTCTCCCGCATCAGCCGTTTTTACGATAATTGCGTACATCAATGTATAATAAATACATCTGGCGAATGTAAAGGAACATCCTGTATTAGCACAAATCCAGAAGAATCCATAAAAGAGCGCTTCTATGCCATGTAACGCCAGATACACAGTAAGCGGAACCGTTTCTGCCTCTTCATACATCTGCAGATACGCATAAGTGTCATTATTGGGAATACCGGGAAGCACTTTTCTAAACCCGCAGAAAAAAATTGTTAACACAAGCCCCATCAATAAAAAGAACATATCCCTTTTTCGTCTGCTATGGCCATACAGACAGCCTGTCACCGCTATGATATAACCTGTCAGAAGTATCTCATCCATTTTCATCCCCAGATCCGCAGAATGATTTATCCGCAAAATATCCCGCATTTGCTTCCATAAAATCTACATGTTCCGCCGCCATCTGTTCGATCGTATAATCCCGTATGGAATCCAGACAGCGCTGAGCGGCCTGCGGGTCGTCCTCCTGCTTTAAAAAGCAGATGACAGCCTCTCTCAGGGCGGCCGCATCGTTTTTTCTGACCAGAAGGCCGTTTTTATTATTTTGTATCAGCTCTTTCCCAGCCACACAGCCGTCTGTAGTAATCACAGGCAGCCCCAGTGCCAGCGCTTCATTTACAACCAGCCCCCATACATCATATCTGGCAGGCAGGACAAAAACCGTTGCGCACTGATAATACAGTTTTAGTTCATCCTTTGTTTTAAAACTGACAAAACGCACGTTTTCATCCGCCATCTGCCGCAGACGTTCCAGATACGCCGCATCCGGGGCAGCTCCCACAAGCAGGCACTGATATGGCATTGTGATACCTTTTAACGCTTTCAGTAATACATCCACACCTTTGCGGTGAATCAGCTGGCCGGTAAAAAGAATCACTGGTTTTTGTTCCAGGCACAGCTTTTTTCGAAGCATTTTCTTTTCCCTGACAGACACTGGACGCTTTAAAATATCTTTTTTCCAGAGCGATGTAAAATGATAGCGGACGATCTCCCGCTTCTTTGCGCCATACCGCATGAAATAACGATCCGCCGTATCAGCCGGACTAAAATACGCATAAGGTTTTGAGAGCAGATAAGATTTCAGTCTGTAACGTATGCGGCTTTCGTGTCTGATCATTCCACCGTCTGTTTCCAGCACGAACGGTATCTTACATAATACCAGCTTCAGATACGCCGCAGTTTCTGTCCAACAGGCATAATTTGTAACAAATATATAATCATACGCCCCTTTTTTAATATACCTTAATATTTTAAAATTGACCGAACGCTCTTTTATGTTTCCATCCGACAGAAAAACCGCACGGAACCCCTGACAGGTTTCCTTCCAGTCAAACCGGATACCATCCGCCCGCTTTGCTTCAAAGATGACGGTCAGCTCCACATATTTTCCAAGTTGCTGAAAGAAATCCACCCGATAGGGGGACGGAATGTTGCTGATAAATAAAACTTTCATTTTCGTTTTCTCTCTTATACCGTTTCTTTAATCTTACTTTTATCAATTGTATTTTTAATTCTTTATTTTTTTACGTTCTTTTTCCCTTTTTACAAGACAGATATAGCGTTTCTGAACCTTTCCGGCTTCCTGTGCAATATCAAAACCGGCCTTTCTGATATACGGTTTTACAGCCTTACGGTCATGTCCGGATACCGCAGCGGCGGTGAGGGCTTCTGCCCAGGCTTTCTCCGATTCCAGTCCGAGAAACACTGTATCCGGCAGTATCTTTATTTCTTTGCTGATAGCATCTGACAACACGCATGGCAGTCCGCTGCACTGGGCTTCCACCGCACTCACCGGCAGTCCTTCAAATACGGAAGGCATGGCAAATACGTCAAAGGCGGAATAAAACTGCCAGATATGACTGACCTGCCCCGCAAATATTACCTTTCCGGCCAGACCATTCTGCCTGACATATTCTTCCAGTCTACCACGAAGCCAGCCATCGCCCGCCAGTATCAGCTTTGCGGACGGCTCCTTTTTTAGTACCATCTGAAAGACCCTCAGTAAAAACATATGATTTTTCTGCACGTCCATGCGTCCGGCCGTTCCTATTACAAGTTCCTCCCCGATCCCGTATTTTTTCCTGCATACGGTACGCTCTTCCATGGAAAAGCGGAATCTGTGTATATCAATCGCATTATGAATCACAACCGCTTTGCTCCGCCGCCCATACAGCCACTGTCCGGCCTTTTTTGAACAGGCCCAGAGATCTGTGGCATAATGTGGAATCTGTTTTTTGTAAATATCATTTATCATCCTGCGAAACGGGTTCTGTATTGTATAATCCGTGTTGTGGCTGTGGGAAATTCTCACACTTACGCCCCATTTTTTCGCGATTTTTAACAGATACGCATTTCCGCTGTCCGCATTGGAATGGACAATATCATAATTTCCCATTTTCATGATTTTGTTAATCTGCCTGTAATTTTTGATCAGATGCCGGCTTTTGGGCGGCACTGTATAGATCTTTCCGCCATGTTCCAGAATCTCCTGATCCCTCTCTCCCAGCCCGGAGCCGTGTACCAGAAAATCAGTCTGTATCACATCCGGGTGAAAACACAGATAATAATTCATCATTACAGACGATATCCCGCCTCTGTCCATCATCCCGCCATTTATATACAATAAACGGATTGTTTTTTTCATTGATATTTACCGCCCTGTCATAATTTTAAGATACTGCCTTACGGCATTGTGTCTGTCTGTTACTTTTTGATCGTCCGTTTTCTGATACATGCGCTCCAGCGCTTTTTTCACGGCGTCCAGATCCCCCCGTGGCACCACGCTTCCATACAGCAGCGCACTTTCCCCGCTGCCTCCCGTATCATAAGAAATTACAGGCGTTCCGCAGGCAATTGATTCCAGGTTTGTAGTTGGATAATTGTCCCCTGTCGTAAAATTCAGAAAAAAATCCGCCGCCCCGTACAACTGCCGTAACTTTTCCTGGCTGTCCGTTCTTCCGGCTCCCGTCATGCCTTCCGGTAACCGGCCTTTCTGCCCCGGCGTAAGGCCGGCCAGCAGGATCACATATTTTTCAGAAAGCATCTTTCGTAATCTGATAAAATCATCCAGGCCTTTCCGGCCGTCCCAGACTGCCGCCACGCCTAATAAACAGATTTTTCCGGATAATCCGTATCTGTTTCTTATTTCAAAATACCCCCCCCGGTTCTTCTGGATTTATGCGCCATCCATACGCCTGTTTTAGACAGGCGTCCAGCGCTCTTTGTTTATCATGGATTTGCCGGAGCATGGCTGTACTGCCGCTCTCCGCCAGGGACTGCCGGCAGATTTTTTCAATACTTTCTTTGATTTCCTTCAGATTTCCCCTCCGCACACAGCAGCCCCTCGTATGCTCAATGGTCTCCGCACACCCTCCGGTATCATAGGTGATTACCGGAAGTCCGCATGCGGAAGCTTCCAGGTTTACAGAAGGATAGTTATCACAGTATGTCAGATTCACAAACACATCCGCACTGCCGTAAATATAAGCCAGTTCTTTCCTGCTGTCAGTAGGCGGTACGCATTTTATACATTCAGGCATATTCCTCATCTGCTTTCTGGAAAGACCCGCCAGCACAATCTGATAATCATCTCCAAGCATTCCGGAAAGCGTTACAAAATCTGACAGACCTTTTAAATCATTCCACTGGCTGGCAACGCCAAGCACAATTTTTTTATCCCTGATGCCAGTATGTCTTCCAAAATCATTGGCCAGCGGACGGAAACTGGTAAGATCTATGCCGTTATGTATGACCGTTACCGGATAATCTTTTAGAAACGACTTTTGCACCAGCCCGGCAAGCCAGCGGGAGGGAGTGATAATGTGCATATCCCTGATTCCGGTAAACGCCCTCTTTTTCCTTATCCAGTTTTTATCCGACCGGTCTGTATACGATATGGGATATTCTCTAAGCTGCGCACAATGATGGCACCCTTTCTGCCAGCGCTTACAGCCTGCGGCGTCACAAAACGGGCTGTGGCCAGTAAACGCCCAGCAGTCATGCAGCGTCCATATGATTTTCTTCTGACTGTTCTTTAAATAAGAAAACAAAATTTCCAGATTGATATAGTATCCGTGAAGATTATGCAGATGTATGATATCCGGATCGAAGGCCCTGACCAGACGTATAAATTTTTCCGTCGCCCGCCTGCTGCCAAAACCGGAAGCATCCCACAATCTGGCTTTCAGCGCATGGAGTCTTACATCTGCCTTGTTTCCTATTTTTATGGCATACTTTCGATACTGCTCTGGTACGTTTTCCCTTCCGTATGCGATTTTCACCTCATGGCCCTGCTTTTCCAGCGCCTCCGCCAGATCGGTACAGATGCGTCCGGTACTGCGTATGCCGCAGACTACATTTATTAATAAAATTTTCATAACTTGTTTATCCTATAGATTCTATATCCAGACCAGTGTCCGCCATGCGCAAAACGGATATGTCCCGCAGACAATCCACAGCCCATTCTTCTGATTCATTCTCAATTTGCACCCGCAAAAGTGTGAATTTTTTTGGTCTTTACAGACTACTGTCACGCCTCCCGGTACATGATCCACATCAGAAATGGCCCTCCATACATATATTTTTTCATTGTGTCATTTACATCCGCCATAAAATATGCCCCTGGACAGGGCTTTGTCTGTCCAGGGATATGGTTATAAAGCTCCGGCGCAGTTTTCGAAAATGTAAATAATCCGTCTGGCGGCCTTCGCCCGGTTCCCGGTTCCACGTCGTCATAACGTGCGCCAGTCATCAGCATATTATGCATGTGTCCTGTTCTCCTTAAAATAGCCATCCATTTCATCCATCCGTCTGGATTTTTCGAAATGTTCCATATAATAATTTCTGGCGTTTTGTCCCATGACAGAAATCTGTTCCCGTTTGTCCATCAGCCGGAGAACCGCATCCGCCAGTCCCTTTTCATCAGCGAAATCACAACATATCCCACACTGTGCAGCTCTAATAATATCCCCGGTTTCTTTTCCGGCAGACGCCAGAATACATTTCCCACATGCCATACAGGACTGTACCTTTGCCGGTATCGTCTGTGGGTCAGAACAGGAAATATATGCCACGTCGCAGACAGCCAGCAGGGCGGGTATTCTCCTGGCATCCTGCGCCGGTATCAGCAGAAACATATCCTGTACCCTGTGATCTACGATTTTTTTTACAAGTTCATCCCGGTATCTGCCGCTGCCCACAATCACAAACCGGACATCCTTTTGCTTCCCAGACTGTTTTAATAACGCCGCCGTCCCTGGCAGTATATCCAGTCCCTGGGCGAATCCGATATTTCCGGTAAATATAATTTTAAACGCCCCGTCATCCGGTATTTCAGACGCCATCTGCCTTTCTATTACCGCCGCCTTATCCAGCGGCCTGTAAAACGTTTCCGCATACTGGGGCCAGTAGTGGACTTTCCCGCTGTCCACCGGAACACTCCGGTGTGTGACAGCGTCCACAAAGCTTTTGCCTGTCACAAAAATCTGGTCAGCGTGTTTATAAATATAATCCACCATATGATCTATGGGCCTGATAAGAAGCGGATGATGGATTCCGGTCACCAGTTCTACATTTTCCGGCCACAAATCCTGTATATACAGAAAATGTGGAATCCGGTATTTCTTTGCGTACCAGACTCCTATCAAAGCCTGCGTCATGGGACTTACTTCAAATGTGAATACAAGATCCGCATGCAGACTGGCAGCCTCCTTACTCTTAACCCATTTCCATCCTGAAATGACAAACGACAGGTAATTCGCTGCCAGACCGGCTGCGTTCATAAGCCTGCCAGTGCTGCTGCCACGTGCTGTCAGCGGTATCCTGATAATATCCACACCATTCCAGGTCTCCCTGGTTCTGTGCTTTCTGTCATATCCTTCGAAGTACCTGCCCGCCGGATAATTAGGAATTCCTGTAAGTACCGTGACCCTGTATCCACGCCTGGCCCATTCGCATGCCATGTCATTCACACGGAAGTTTTCCGGATAAAAATACTGAGAAATTAAAAGTATATTCTTCATCTGACAAATGATCCTTCTGTGCGTCTGACTGATTCTTCAAATGTGACCGTCTGATAGTCGAAATCATAACAGCTCATTTCATGGTCATAGGAGAAGCTGCCAAAAGCCTTACTGGCAAGGACTGACACCTTACCCGGTACACGGGCTGCCAGAGCCGCCGCCCAGTTCCATGATTGCGAGACCGCTATCTTATGCCCGCTGGCTTTTGCTATGATTTTTACCATGTCACCTGTACTGACATATTCCCTGTTCTGGGGCCAGAACACACCGCCCCGTCCACGTATCATGACCTGGGAGAGAAATTCGCACAGGTTCTCAATATAAAGCACAGATCTCTCATTATCCACATCCGGGAAAACGGGCAGCTTCCTGGCCAGCCCGGCCAGTACCGGATAATTCCCTTTCGATCCTTTGCCATATATCATTGGCGGACGCACTACCGTAACCGTAAAGGAACTGCTGCCTGATTCCCTCACACCCTGATCCGCCTGCCATTTGGAATCTCCATAGAAACCGGAAGGCTGCGGCAGGGTGCTTCTGGTAATTCTTTTACGCTTTCCGTACGGTGCGCAGTCACCATAAATGATGGCCGAAGACATAAAGATAAACTGACGGACTCCTTCATTTTTTGCCTTTTGGCATGTCTCTATGGCGAGATCTGTATTTATGGCATAATATTTCTTCTTTGCCGCTTCGTCTGTCCTGCCCGTATCAGCATGGGCAATTCCGGCAACATGATATACGATATCATACAAAGAGAAGTCTTTCCGTCTCCACGAATCATCTCTCATATCCACAGTATCTGTGCTTAACTGTGCCGCAAAATGCCGTGCGGCATACCTTTCAAAAGAAACGCCAATATATGAATCCGCTCCGGTAATGAGCACTCTTTTCATTGTTACTTAACCTCTTTTCCTGATGTTCCATCCACACCGGCACAACCTGTGCGGTCTGGATCTGCCGCCCCTGTGCCGCCCTCCACCACACTCCTGTCACCCGCAACTACCCGCAGGCTTCCCAAAAAGCACCTGATGTCCATTTTCAGCCCTCTGATTCCTCCCTGTTTCAGCGCAGTTGCGTACTCCCCGTCAAACCCGGCCTTAACCGGTATCTCCAGCTCATCCCTGCCGTTGATCTGCGCCCATCCGGAAAGTCCTGGTTTTATATCGTTTGCTCCCCATTTATCCCTTTCCGCTATCAGTACATCCTGATTCCATAGTGCGGGCCTTGGTCCTATAACCGACATGTTTCCTAAAAAAATATCCCAGAGCTGTACCAGTTCATCAATGCTGTGGCGGCGCATAAACCTGCCGGTTCTGGTTATATACTGCTGCGGACAGGCAAGCATATGGGTAGGCACATCATGGGGAGCTGCCATTTTCATGGTTCTAAACTTATGTAATTTGAAATACTGTTTGTTTCGTCCAACCCTTTTTTGTACAAAAATGGCAGGACCCGGGTCTTCCGTTTTTATCCGGATCATAATGATCACAAAAACCGGAGATAACAGCACAAGACCTGTGAAAGACAGGATAATGTCCATAAAACGTTTGATAAAACGTTCATAAAAACCGGGACAGTACCCTGACTCTTCCTCTGCTTTTAAATGTCCCCGTGCTCCGTCCGCATTCAGTTCATCCCGCCCGTCCCTGACAAAGACTACCTTTTTACCCTCCATCGGGTTTTTCTGTTCCGGTTCATTTCTGTATACAGAATCGTTCTTCTTTATCAACGCCATAGTTCCGAAAACAGAAAAAGCAGACATTAAAATAACTGATACTACTTTTCTAAATGTGTTCTTCTCCATGTTACCTTTCTTTTGAGAGCCTGATTTTCCGGCATAGCTTCGCCATACGTACTGCAGGACTGCCAGCTCTCTCCACCACGTTTCATCCGCTTCAAAATCCGGGCACAGATCCGGCCGCCACAACTCCGGCTGGACACCTGCGAGGATTCAAAGCACTCTGTATCATATTCCATTTAGTCTGAGTGCCAGCGCTGCAAAGACTGTCTGAAATAATTTGTTTTAATTTATGAATCAATGACCAGCGGATACAAAACACAGCCGGCATATTCACGGAATGCTGTTTCACAGGCTTTATACCTTACACCCCGCTTATAATTTTCGCCACTGATTTCATAATTCTGGTATACATAATATAAGCGTCCATATTCCCAGTGTCTGTCCCTTTCCACATATCCCGCAGTCTGGAATCATCCGGATTGGGAATTCCCCATAATAATTCATCCGTACCCGTTCCCAGCGCTTCGCATATGCTGATAAATGTATCCAGACTCATAATCCGTGTTCCCCGCTCAATATGCCCCAGAAATGACATACTGATGCCACACTTTTCTGCCAGTGCTCCCTGGGACCATTTTTTCGCTTTTCTTACCTGACGGATCCTTTTACCTATCTCACTGTAATCCAGCTGCCGCATGGCCCACTCCTTCCTGCCGGGTCGATCCCCAGCCTGCCTGTATCATAAATCATAAAAAGTATCCGGCTTTGCCGGATACTCCGCCTGCGGCGGGCTGCCTCTGCAGCATTTTCCCTTCCGCCGCATGGCGATCCTCCCAGAGGGTTTTTATCTTATAGGACGCTCTTTCCTATAAGATAAAAAGTATCTGGCGAAGCCGGATACCCCGCCTGCGGCGACATCTTCCACTCTGTACCCGTCACTGCCTGTTTTATTAAGACTACAATCCCAGGCACACAATATTTTATAGTAAAATGTTATCCGTAAAAAATGTACCGGAGGCTTAGAAACTGGTTCTGGCAGCGATTCCCCACCTGGAGCGTGTGGTACTGTTAGTCAGAGAGTTTAGCGACGCAGTGATACAAAGCAGGCGCCTGGCAAAGCGAAGGTATATACTGCACATTCCGTATTATACGGAATGACCTGTATGAGCATAAATTCAGAGACGGAAGGCGATTTTTGCCACGCAAAATTTTAAATACCGGCCCGGATTGTTACAATGAGCGGCCCACTGGAGCCTCATCCAGCCAGGAATGATATGAATATAAAAATAAGAGTTGCAATATGAAATAAAATGGTGTAGAATTCTTTTGGACAACATTTTACTATAAAATGTTGTCTTTTAGTAATTATATTTCTATAATTTATTTCAACAATTATCTGCATACAGGCAGAGGTTCTGTCCGCTTCATTTTCCGCCGCCATTTTAATCCGGTTTCATATGTTTCAAACAGAGCCTTTCCAGTTTATCAATTTCTTCTATATAATATGAATGGACTTTTTTTAAACCGGATCAGCGGCAGCCCCTCCTCCCCCAGCCGGACCATATTGACAGACTCTCCGTATTCTTTTACTGTACTGATATATGCGGCACAGGCATGTGGCGCTCCCTGAAAATGAATAACTGTCATCCGCCGGCTTCATCTGTTTACGCCCCGCCTTATAATCACCGGATGAAAGGCGCGTTAAATAATGAATCCCCCCGTCCCCGGGAAGCCGGTAAATTCCAGGGAAGGATAACCCCGGTCAAAGACTGCGGGAACCGGCCTTCCGGTTTCCGTTTCCCCCAAATGTATTAAATTTCGTTCTGCCAGTTCATTTTCACTGACAGAAACATGTTCTGTCTCAATGTCCGGATAAAAGTGGTTCAGAATATCATACATTCCGCCTGCCGGCACCCGTACCCGGCCCGTTTTGGAATGCCGGCTGCCGCTGTTTCCGGACGTTTCCCTGTTTTCCTCTGAATCCGGAACTTCCGCCCTGCTTCCGTCAGTTGCGGCCAGCAGATACCCGTTCCATGGTTCCGGTTCGCCGGAATGGTAAAAATCCATAAGACAGTTACGGTCCGGATATGGAAAGATCTCCGGATTCAGACGCTTTCCCTGTTGTAAATAACCCTGTATGGACAACCGCATCGAAAAGTCTCCTTTTTTAAAATAGTTTCTGAGTTCAAATGCTGTAGTAAGCCCTTTTTTTAGAAAGACAGCATGGCGGCATGTCTTTTAAAGGCATTTGCCGCTTTCCTGAAAAAGTATTTTTTCCAATTTGTCCCGTATAATTTATAAGTTCCGGATCCGTTAATGATCCGGAAAACTTTTGAAATCTTCTTTTATAAGATTTATCCATATGCGCCCTCCTGTCTGTATTCTGACATAAAGAAAGGAACCTGCTGACAGATTCCTTCAGATTTTTCTTAAGTTTATGATTTCGGGCTTAGCCGGTGGTTCTGACTTTTTGATTGGCTGTCCTGTCCTGCATATGCTCTTGGAACAGTTCTTCCATTTCTTCTGGTGATGGTTCACGGACAATGCCCACGCCATTATAATATATGTTTAAATTCTGGCGGCGTTTGCCGTCAATATATTCCGGCCTGGACACGGCAATCTTTTCAATAAATTCGTGTACGACTTCTGGCGTTAATTCCGTAAGCCGCATGATACATTTTACCTTGTCAATAAACCGCTGAAGGCTGTCGCTTTTGTCTGTTTCTGTTCTAAGTCCATCATCTCCATAAAAAAGGTCTTGTGAATGTAACTCCCGAAAATCCGTCGTCTACAAAGAAGCGGGGATTGCGGAAACCGTTCTGTTTTGCATATTTTTCAAGTATGGACTGCTGGTTTTTGATGCTGCCCGAAAGCCCGTCCTGCTCATCGTCACGGCTTAAACAGCAGTATAAAGCTGTTATCTTTTCTGGCTGATTGCTCATGTTTCTCCTTTCCATGATTCCGCCCTGCTTTTTAAGGGCATAAAGGTATACCCGCAGGGTGTTTCCACAGCCAGACATGATATGAATTGCAGGCGCCATTATCATACCATATCCGGCAGAATGCTTCAATGCTTCAATGCTTTAAAGTCTTAATTTAAATGCCGCTTATAGTTTTAGGAGAATGCGCCCGGCTTTTTCCTGAATGCTCTCAGAAACGGCGGCGCTAAAATGGGCATTGACTGTATAAACTGTTCCGTCTATCTCTTTCTGGAAATTGAGTGGATGGGGATATTGTGACCTGCGAAACCATGCCAACCGTTCTTCTTTTATCATGGATGCAAGGCAGTCCGTAATCCCATCCATCATCTGACAGATGGCAGTTTCTTCTGAAAATTCTTCTTTTTACGTGTCTCTAAAAGGCTCATTCATCGAAATGATTCCTCCCTCCCGCGGTCTGCCCTGCCTGCTCTGGCGTTTGTATTTAACCGCTGATTTTCAATCGTGTCGTGGATGTGGTCTAAGCAGTTGGCGATATGGGCGGAACACGTATTTCAATCCCGTCTGCATATTTCAGCCGCTTCCCAAGCTCCGTTATCTGCTCCGTCACGCCCTGTTTTTTGGCCCGGAATGTTTCTTTTTCGGCTGGTGTGGCACGCCGTACCTTATTCCGCAAGTGCTGGCGGTAGTCGATAAGTTTATTCCCTGTGGACAGAAATTTTATTCATCTATTTTGAAAATTGGGTAAGGGAATTTTATCCCTTACCCAATAGTCCATAAGAAAACAGAACATATTAGATGATTATAAAATCTTCCGCAGCTTTTTCCGCAGATGCTCTAACCTTGCATAGATAGCCCCTGTTGTCAACGGGCATAAGGATATAGGAGTCTTTAGTTCCTACAACATGATATTTTATTTCCGTTTTGAAGGCAGGGATATTCTCTACTGCCCGACAAAAACGATAATAAATCCTCCTGTGATAATTTTCTGCAAAGGCATGAAACTAACATCTCCTAAAAATATTTCATAAATAAAACAGAGCCAATGAACAGTGGCAATCTTACCCTCCATTCATCGGCTCTGCGGCTGGCTCTTTGATGACTGTTAATTGTTAATTCTTTACTTCAATCAATGTTTCCTGTTTACATTCCGGACAGCAGAGTGGAAAGTTCATCAGAACTGTAGCCTCTCTGATTTTGTTGCGAGTTTTACTTCCGCAAACAGGACACAATACCCATTCTGTCTGTTTCATAATCAAACCTTTCCGAAACTACATCTGCTAAATCAACGCATCATTCCGCAATGTTTCGTTCAAGTCACACTGCAAAAGACGCTTTCCGCCAATATAATAAGCAAGCGCAACAAACAATACAATCGCAGCCGCAAATATCAAAATAGGCAGAACCGGGGCTTCCGACCAGAAAACCATCGGGTCTAAACAGCTTGCTGTTACGGCAAATTGCACAAACAATATGGTAAGCGGCAATGTAATCAAAAGTGGTTTCCCTGCTATCACAAACGCTTCAATACAGAACATTTTCCTCATTTCCTGCGGTGTCAATCCAATGGACATATATTGGGCGAATTCCCGCTTCCTTTGACGGAGAAACCCTAACGTATTTGAAAAGACATTCGCAATTCCAATCATGGCAAGCAATACACAAAAAGCTCCCAAAATCATTACTATGCCTTGGATTAAACTGTCATTAGACAATCTTTCCTGTACCCGGTTTTCACTTTCAATTTCATACTGCCGCGATACAAGCCGCACGACTTCCTGTTCCAGAGCGTTTAAATCCGTAAGATTCGCAGTTCCGTTTGAAAAAATACGGATATAACTGTCGGATTCCGCTTCACATACCTCTCCCAAAGTTTTATTCCACATAGTAAGCGGGATAAAATGCACAAGAGCATAATTATCATATTCTTCCCTCAGTGCGGGGGATTTCTTTGTATAAGATAAAACAGGGATTTCTACGGTTTTATCATTTTTATAAAATATTGTTTTTTGGTTATCCTCCCTTACAAATGGAACATATTCTTTATAGCGGAAATTGCTGTTTACGCTATCCCAAATCTGGTTTAATACGATTGCGCCATCAAGACCTGGCGTAATCCCAATCTGTGAGCAGAAGTTTAAAAAACCCCTGTCATCCAAAATAACAATCGGTGCAGATACTTGAAACTGCCCATTTTCATTCGGTGTTCCCGAAACTGATTCAAGCCCGCCAAGTGATGACAGTTCATCGCTCTGTAATCCCTCTGGCAGAAACGTCAAAGCTTTGGCCTTTTGATATACCGCAGCATCTTTTATCCCCGTAATATCCCGCAATTCATCTGTTAAACCAAAATCTGTTAATTCCGTGTCCTTTAAAGTTATCATGATATCCCACATATCCTGATACCGTTCAAAATAAGTGTATCTGGTACTGATATATGTAAGGGTGGTAAAGCAGAGCATGATAGAAAAACCCAGAAAAGACAGCAATAATGACAATGTGGATATCCGTAAATGTTTCTTCTGAGCCTTTAATGCGTTTCCTGCAAGTTCCCCTTTCATACCAAAAATGCAGAATAAAAACCGGGAGTGTTTCTTTTTCTTTAACAATAAACCGCTTGTATTTCTGATTGCTTCAAGCGGCGTCATCCTGCTCAGTTTTCTTGCGGGAATCCACGCAGAAAAAATTACGGTTAAGAACGAAATGAAAACAGTAACCGCAAATATGGACGGATGATACTGAAAAACAGCTTCGTGGCGTCCAGATACATCCGAAGCAAAAAAATTGACCGCTTTTATAACCCCATAGCTTATTAAAATCCCCGACATACTTCCAATTAGCATTGGCAGTATGCTTAAAGCCATCACTTCCTGCAACAGACAGGTTCTAATCTGCCCCGGTGTAGCCCCAATACTCGAGAATATACCAAATTGGTGGATTCTGGCATTCATGGATAATTCAAAAGAGCCCCGGATAATTAAAATCAATGACACCGCCATAATAATCAGTATCATCGCATACAGCGCCAAAAGCATTGGCGGCGCCTCATCCTCTGGGTCATGTATAAAATAGCGGGACAGGAGCAATGAGTTGTAATGGATGGAATCTTTATTTAGCCCAAGCTGTGCCGCAATGAGTGGCATATCATGATAAATCGTTCTGGCATTCTTAAAATAAACATCCGCCACTACTTTTTCTTTTTGGGATAATTCCTCGTTGATGGCTGCTTTTTCTACATTCGCAAATTGACATACCATAGATAAATCATCAGAACCTAACGCTTCACAGACAATGCGTCCCTGCCAGTCGCCCTCCTCCAATATGATTTGTTCCACATCATATGCCCAAAAATTATAAGCTATGCTGCATAACAGCGACAAAAACATGGTAGCAACAAGAGCAGCCGCCATAATTGATATACTGGACGCACGGTTGTTTTTAATATAGCTTTTGGAGTAGTCCTTCCACATGCCGCTCACCTCCGCTTCTCCACCCGGATACCTTTATGCCGTCCGGCAATATCAAGGAAATGGTCGCTGACAATTTGTCCGTCTTCGATGGTCACAATCCGGTCAGCTTTCAATGCAATTTTTTCATCATGGGTAATAAGGAGTATTGTCTGTTTTAAATTTCGGTTTGACAGCTTTAAGAGGTCAATAATTTCCTTTGAATTTTTTTGGTCAAGGTTTCCTGTCGGTTCATCCGCCAAAAGGATGGCAGGGCGGTAAATCAAAGACCTTGCGATTGCGACCCGCTGCTGCTGTCCTCCAGATAACTGACCTGGCAGGCTTTCCAGTTTGTCCTCTATCCCCAATGTCTTTACAATCATTTTAAAGTAATCCAAATCTGGCTTTCTTTTGTCAAGCAGCATAGGCATAAGGATGTTTTTTTCTGCTGTCAGAGTGGGAATCAGATTGTAAAACTGGTAAACCAATCCAACCTTTCTCCTTCTGAAAATTGCGGCATCCGTAGCATTTAGTCCGCTAAGGTCAACACCGTCTATTGTTACAGTGCCTTTTGTCGGCTTGTCCACGCTGCCTAAAATATGCAGGAGCGTGGATTTTCCAGAGCCGGATGCCCCAATAATTGCGACAAAATCACCTTTTTCAATAGACAGGCTGATTCCATTTAAAGCAGTAACCTGATTACCGCCTTTCCCAAATACTTTTTCGATACCGTTACATCTTAGTATTTCCATATTGACAAATCCTCCTGTTTGGTATTTCCTTATTACCGGCGTGTCCCTCACGCCATTAAGGTATACCCTTGCGGTATTTCCTTATTACCGGCGTGTCCCTCACTATTCCCGCGAGCAATGAGGAAAACAGCCATGTTTCCATGGTTATTTGACGAATGCCGAAAGGGTCAAAAATCCTGTTGCCTGCAACATGGTTTTTAATTTGAGATTTCTCAAAGTATATTTATTATAACAAATGAAAGTGACATCTCAGTGACTATGCCCCAAACATTCTATATTTTATGTTTTTATGTGCTTCGCATTATTTTCGTGAGAAATAAAAACGAACCTCAAAACAAGCCCCGCCATTCGGAAGATTAAATGCACGAATGATTCCATTCTGCATTTCTATAATTGCTTTTGTAAGGGAAAGCCCTATCCCGATTCCAGTAT
>CANRTU010000028.1 GCA_947642745.1 uncultured Eubacterium sp. | reverse complement strand
ATCAGGAAAAAGAAGAACTGTTATATCCGGTGGACGATTATCTGGAACAGAAAGCCGGCGGGGAAACAGGAGACGTGACAAATGCCCCATCTCCTGCTGATGCAAGGGATGAAGCTGCCGTGGCGGAGCGGATTGAAAAATACCATACCAGAATTGGTGTACTGGATCGTCTGTCTTCCCTGCAGAAAAAGGCGCTGCGTCGGGATATTACCTATGACAGGCTGCTGACAGATCAGGAAAAAGAAGAGCTGTTGTATCCAGTCAATGATTTTGAATATCAGGAAAAAATGGCTGTCATTGACGAAGCGTTAAAAGACAGCGCAAACAGGAACTACGCATATATCAGAAGAACCATGAAACTGGTAGTGCGGGAAGATCTGGCGGACAATATTAAAACAGCTGTTACGGATAAACTGGGAGAACTGGCCGCACAGTACGCCCGACAGGAAGTCCGTGCAATTATGGAGCAGACCCCGCAGTATGTGGAACGTGCCGGATACCAGGAACTGATGGAACAGCTGGCTCCATATGAAGAGGCGGATCTGGCTCCATTCCAGGATCGTCTGCGGCAGATGAGGGAATCCCTGGAAATTAAAGAAATCAGCAATCTGCTGGCACAGTCACAAAAAAAGACCAGGAAAGATTTTACAGACCTGCTGCGACAGATCACAGAAGGGAATTATGCGGCTGAAAGCGCCGCTCCTTATATAGAAAATATTCTGGACTGGGTGCGGGATATAGATAAGGATACTCTGGAAAAACTGGTGGGAAATGTGCCGGCCATGAATTTCGATCAGGCATTGTCCCTCTATGAAAGGATTGATCGGGGCAGCTTTCTGCCAGATTTAAAAGCAGCTGCCCTGGAACGGCTTTCCAGGCGTCTGCAGAAGATCCGTATGGAAGAGTGCGGAAAACTGGCCTATATTCTCCATAAGAATCTGGCAAATGTTATAAAAGAATATGCGGGTCACCATTTCTGTCCGCTGGAAAAAACAGTCCGGCCAGAGGAACTGAAAATACTTGATAATGCACTTTCGTCTTATGCGAAAAAGAGGGAACTGTTTGAATATCCGATAATTGTTGTGGATACATCAAAAGAAGGAAACGGACAGGAGGGAATGCTCATTACCCCGGAAAACCTGTTCTATGGAACAAAAGGAAACGGGTATAAAGTACCGGTGCGGGGCATCCGCTCCATTCAGGTTTCCTCCGGTCTGCTGGGACACCGGCTT
Source organism: uncultured Eubacterium sp. (assembly GCA_947642745.1). Classification (GTDB taxonomy): domain Bacteria; phylum Bacillota; class Clostridia; order Lachnospirales; family Lachnospiraceae; genus Eubacterium_J. Next base: position 55,250 of record CANRTU010000028.1, on the reverse strand, counting down.
GTGATGGATACTACAGGCGGCGTAAGGTATCGGCTGCCATATATTGTGGAAACAGAAGAGCTTCCGGCCTGGGCCGGCGTGCTTGGAAAGTTTGTCCGTTATCTGCAGAATACTCCCGCACCGGTAAAACCGCTGGTCCGTTCAGCGGATGACCAGGATGTGGTATCCTGCCGGCAGTGCGGATGTGTATACCCAAAAGACATGGAACGCTGTCCGGAGTGCGGATATACAGCCGGCTGAAACAGGCGCTGACCGTAAAAACATCTTTCCGGCAAAACGTCAGGGAAACGGCTGACCGTAAAAACATCTTTCCAGCACAGAGACTTTTATAACAGACAGCAGAAGGAATGGGAGGTAACAACATGCATTATGTCATTGGTGATGTCCACGGCTGCTACGACGAACTGATGCAGCTTCTTTCCAGAATCGAGGATGCGGATTCAGATGCCACAATTCTGTTTACCGGAGATCTGATTGACCGTGGCCCGAAAGTCCTGGATGTACTTGCCTGGGCCATGGAGCATATCACATCAGATGGAAAATACCAGACCGTGCGGGGCAACCACGAACAGCTGGTAATTGACTGGTCTGTGGATTTCCAGCGGTGGTGGGACGGCCGGACTACTGGTGCGCCGTGTCTTCCCATGCCAAGAACCCAGTACGATTTCTGGCGCCAGATGTCTGATACCGGTCAGCTTACCCCGGACCAGATTGCGCCCTATATCCGTTTCTTTCAGTCCATGCCTTTTTCCAGACGGCTTTTGATCCACACCGCATATGGAAAAGAAACGGCTTTTCGTATTGTACATGCCTGGTATGACGCCAGAGAGCCGGAAGACAGCAGCCGGCAGCATTTTTGTAATATCTGGGAACGCAATTATTATGGCCGGGCAAAGACAGATGAGATTATTGTGCATGGGCATACGCCAACTATTGTAAGGGATTATTACATACGTGGGCAGTTTCTGTTTCAGGATGCGCCCGGTATGGTCTGTTACCGGCCGGGCGCTGTCAATATTGACGGCGGATGCTGTTTTTTTCCTTATTATTATAACTGCTATCCATGTATGCTCTGCGCCATCTGTCTGGAAACACTGGAAGAAATCTACCCCTGTCCGTTAAGCAGCCGGTTTGCCGGGGATGCGTCACGGGAAGAAAGCGGCGTTTCTGTCTGCCTGTATGCAGAGGACGGCGATTTTGACGCTGTGCGCCGCACAGAAGAATATCAGAAAAAATACAGGAAAAAAACACCGCTGCCACGGCTTAAAATGCTTAAAACCATGGGAAAAGCATAAGGATATCCGTCACAGGGTATCTGTTGCATGGACACAAGTAAACTGAAAAAGGAACTATAAATCATGACACCTCCACTCATCATTCTTACAGGACCTACCGCCGCGGGTAAAACAGAACTGTCCATACAGCTGGCAAAGCTTACCGGCGGATCCATAATTTCTGCGGACTCCATGCAGGTATACAAATATATGGATATTGGCAGCGCCAAAATCACTCCCGGACAGATGCAGGGGGTAAAGCATTACCTCATTGACGAATTTATGCCCCGGGAGCCGTTTAATGTGGCCGTTTTCCAGAAATACGCCAAAGCTTATATAAAAGAAATCCTGGCAGGCGGAAGGATTCCTGTGATTACCGGCGGGACCGGATTTTATATCCAGGCGGTCTTATATGACATAGATTTTGAAAGCCAGCAGACCGGCGGGGAATACCGGGCGTATCTGGAAGAGCTGGCCTTGACAAAGGGCGGTGCGTACCTTCACCAGATGCTTGCGCAGGCCGATCCGCCGTCGGCACAGGCCATACATCCCAATAATATAAAACGCGTGATCCGGGCGCTGGAATATTATAAACTGACAGGCAGGCGGATATCCGGGCATAATGAGAAGGAACGCCGGAAACAGTCGCCGTATAACTTTGCCTGCTTTGTCTTAAATGATGACCGCAAAAAACTGTATGAACAGATTGACCGGCGTGTGGATCAGATGATTGCGGACGGCCTGGTGGAAGAAGTGCGCCGGCTCAAAGCCATGGGCTGTACGCCGGATATGGTGTCCATGCAGGGGTTAGGCTATAAGGAACTGTTTCCTTATCTGGATGGACAGTGTACCCTGGAAGAAGCGGTCCGCATTATCAAACGGGATACCAGGCATTTTGCCAAACGCCAGCTGACCTGGTTTAGGCGGGAAAAAGACGTCGTCTGGATCAATAAAGATATGTTTTCTTACGATAACGACAAAATTTTAGCGTATATGAGTGATATACTCCGGAAGAAAAAGATCATACAGTAATCCGGGAGTCAGATAACGACGCTAAGCGAAACAGGAAAGGGAATCTCAATCAGTCATGACAGAACAGAAGAGTAATTTAACCAGAATGTATGAAACGATGGGAATATCACCGCAGGTATCCGCTTTTGGGGAAACAGTCGCTGACCGTTTAAAGGAGCGGTTTGCCTCAATAGATGAAACCGCCCAGATGAACCAGCTCAAAGTCATCCGTGCCATGCAGCGTAACCGGGTAAACGCCGGGTGTTTCCAGCAGAGCAGCGGCTACGGCTACGACGACTGTGGACGGGATACACTGGAAAAAGTGTATGCGGACTGTTTTCATACACAGGATGCGCTGGTACGTCCCCAGATTACCTGCGGCACCCATGCGCTTGCGCTGGCGTTACTGTCTAATTTAAGACCGGGCGACGAGCTGCTTTCGCCGGTGGGAAAACCTTATGATACACTGGAAGAAGTGATAGGAATCAGACCTTCCAGGGGCTCCCTTTCGGAATATGGCATTACCTACCGGCAGGTGGATCTGCTGGCGGATGGAAAATGTGATTATGAAGGAATGAAACAGGCAATTTCTGCCAAAACTAAAATGGTAACCATCCAGCGTTCCAAAGGCTACCAGACCAGACCTACCCTGTCAGTGGAAGAAATCGGAAAACTGATCGCTTTTATAAAACAGATCAAACCGGATACGATCTGTATGGTGGACAACTGCTATGGGGAATTTGTGGAGCTGCTGGAGCCGTCGGATGTGGGTGCGGACATGACGGTGGGCTCCCTGATTAAAAACCCGGGAGGCGGACTGGCGCCGGTGGGCGGTTACATCGCAGGCACGAAAGAATGTGTGGAGCAGGCCGCTTTCCGGCTGACTTCCCCGGGACTTGGCAAAGAAGTAGGCGCTTCCCTGGGCGTTACACAGTCATTTTACCAGGGGCTGTTCCAGGCGCCGGTGGTAACGGCAGGCGCACTCAAAGGAGCCATCTTTGCGGCGGCTGTATACGAAGCGCTGGGATTTGAAGCCTTTCCGGCGGCGGATGCGCCAAGGCATGACATTATCCAGGCGCTGACACTGGGTACGCCGGAACGGCTGTGTGCGTTCTGCGAAGGCATTCAGGCGGCGGCGCCGGTGGACAGCTATGTGGTGCCCGCTCCCTGGGACATGCCAGGATACGACAGTCCGGTGATTATGGCGGCAGGCGCCTTTGTGCAGGGCTCTTCCATAGAGTTAAGCGCCGACGGGCCGCTGCGGGAGCCGTATAATGTATATTTTCAGGGTGGACTTACCTGGTATCATGCCAGATACGGGATTTTGATGTCTTTACAAAAACTTTATGAGCGAAATCTTGTTAATCGGGACTTAATATGTTAAGATAATAAAACTGGATATTCCTTTTTTACCCAGATACAGGACAGATGTATGACAGGGAGAGAGTAGAAAGGATTTTATGCAGAAACATTTAACCGTAAAAGAACTTCCGGATTCCGAGAGACCATATGAAAGATGCCTGCGGCACGGGCCGGAATATTTATCCGACGCCGAGCTTCTGGCCGTGATTTTGCGGACCGGAACAAAAGGAAAAACAGCGATTGAGCTGGCCTGTGAGATACTTGCGGAGGGAAACCACAGCCTGTTAAACCTGTATTCCTATGACTATAAACGTCTGATACAGATTCCGGGTATAGGCATGACAAAGGCCGTACAGCTAAAGTGTATAGCGGAACTGTCAAAAAGAATCACAAAGACAGCACGCATACAGGGGCTGTCGTTTAACCGCCCTTCTTCCATTGCGGATTACTATATGGAACAGCTGCGGCACGAGGAAAAGGAACAGGTGATTGTCTGCATGTTTGACAGCAAATGCCATTTTCTGGGGGACAGCGTACTATCTATTGGTACAGCCAGCGCTTCGCTGATATCCCCGAGGGAAGTCTTCATCCAGGCATTGCGGGCACAGGCACTGTCAATCATTATTCTGCATAATCATCCCAGCGGCGTCTGCGGACCAAGCCGTGAAGATGAACATATTACAAAACGCATCGCTGAATGCGGGCGGCTGCTGCAGATTACACTGGCCGACCACATTATCATCGGTGACAATAATTATTACAGTTTTAGAGAAAAGGGACTGCTATAGCCCTGATAGGAGACGAGAATGATGTCAGCAAATATTTATGGCGTGGATTTAGGGACTGCCAATTTAAAAGTCTACTGCAAAGCAGGCGGGACTATTTTAAATGAAAAAAATACCATTGCAATCATTAATAAGAACCAGATGTATTCCTATGGCAATGACGCTTATGCCATGTATGAGAAGGCGCCGGACCAGATCCAGGTGACGTTTCCGATTGTCAATGGTGTCATTGCGGATTATAACAATATGCAGACCATGCTCTTTGAATTTCTGGAAAAAAATACAAAGGGCAAAACCAGGGGGGCTGAATTTGTAGTGGCAGTTCCTACGGATATTACAGAAGTGGAAAAAAAAGCCTTTTCTGACATTTTTTATAAAAGCAAGGCAAAACCCAAAAGCGTGCTGCTGTGTGAAAAGCCTATTGCGGACGCCGTGGGGCTGGGACTGAATGTGAACGAGCCTACAGGTATTATGGTGGTGGATATCGGTGCGGACACGACCGAGATATCCATTATATCCCTGGGCGGACTGGTCATCAGCCATCTGCTGCATTTTGGCGGAAACCGGCTGGACGAATCTATCATCAGCTATATCCGTAAAAACTATAACCTGGTTATCGGACGCAAAACTGCCTGCGCTTTAAAGGAAGAACTGGCCAGCGCCCTGGAGGGCAGGCAGGCCGCCATGGTTATTGTAGGCCGTGATGTGGTCAGCGGTCTTCCGATTGAAATGGAAATTACTGCTTCTATTGTATATGAAGCTATTAAAGACCATCTGACCAATATCTGCACAAATATTAAACTGATTCTGGAGCGTACGCCGCCGGAGCTTGCCAAGGATATTATCCACGCCGGTATTTATATTACCGGGGGCGGTTCCAAAATCGACCGGCTGGACGAGCTGTTTACACAGATTACCAATATCCGGGTAAACTGCAGCGGGGATCCGGAAGAAACTGTGGCGCAGGGACTTGTAAAGATCGTATCAGATAATGAATTTAAACATCTGGCCTACCGCCTCAAATCTAGTTTATATAAATAGGGGATTTTCGCATGAAAAAAAGGAGAAGAAGAAAAGCACGTTTTCATATTCCGGTAAAATATGTGCTGTTATCTTTGTCCACATTGTGCATTATGGCCATGTTCGCCAGCTTTTTATTTGACGTATCCTTTACACCGTTAAATACCGCCGCCGGCTATCTGTTTATCCCGATGCAGAAAGGGATTAACCGGGCAGGGACCTGGGTCAGCGGCCTGGCGGACAACCTGACAGAGCTAAAGGATGTCATGAAAAAAAACGAGGAGCTCCAGAACCAGGTGGACGAACTGACTACCGAACTGAATACGTACAAAATGGAACAGTACGATATCCAGGATATGCGTGAGCTTCTCGCACTGGACGAGCAGTATGATTATAAGAAGATCGGCGCCAGCATTATCGGAAAAGACGCTGGAAACTGGTTTGATACTTTTATCATTGATAAAGGCTCCGAAGACGGCATCGAAGTGGATATGAACGTTATCGCGGGCAGCGGCCTGGTGGGTATTGTAACAAATGTAGGGCGTAATTACGCCAATGTCCGTTCTATTATAGATGACCGCAATAGTACCAGCGCCATGGTACTGACCACTTCGGACAGTTGTTTTGTAAACGGCGATCTTCAGATGATGAGCGAGTCCCAGACCATAGAGCTGACAGATTTATCCGATGAGGATGATGAAGTAGCGGTGGGCGACCAGATCGTAACATCCTACACGAGCAGCAAATACGTACCGGGAGTTCTGATTGGCTACATCAGTGAACTGCATACCGATCCTAACAATCTGACCAAATCTGGTACAGTTTCACTGGCCGTGGATTTTGAACATATCAAAAACGTACTTGTGATACTGGATAAAAAACAGACCGCAAAGGACGACAGATAGCAGGTGGTTTGGTTATTATGAAAAGAAAGATTACTGTATTTATTATTATCTATATCTGTTTTTTACTACAGACAACCCTGTTTCAGGCACTGTCTTTAGCATCCATTTCCCCAAACCTGATTATTATTGTAGTGTCGTCTTTTGGTTTTATGCGGGGCCGTGGGGAAGGCATGTACATCGGGTTTATAACCGGACTGGTGTTTGACATATTTTACGGAACAATACTTGGTTTTTATGCGCTTGTATATATGTATGTGGGCTACTGTAACGGAATGTTCCGCAAATTTTTTTTCCCGGATGATATTAAACTGCCCATGCTTTTAATTGCTGCCAGTGATATTATATACAATGTGGCGGTTTATATTCTGAAATTTGTATTCCGGGGACAGTTCCATATTATTTACTATATGCTTCATGTGATTATACCAGAACTGGTGTATACATTACTTATTATGATTGTACTGTATCCGGTGCTGTTAAAAGTCAATCAGAAATTAGAAGCGATCGAGAAAAGGAGTGCGGCGAAATTTGTTTGAATATGATTCCATCAGGGATTTTCTTAAAAGCTTTTTCAGTTCCAGGCTGTTTGTACTGACAGTAATACTGCTGCTGATGAGCGGCATAATATTACAGCGTCTGTTTTCTTTACAGATTATAAACGGAGAGACATACCAGAAAAATTATACGTTAAAAATCAAAAAAACCAGGACACTCTCCGGAACCAGGGGAAATATATATGACCGTAACGGTATGCTGTTAGCCTATAATGAACTGGCCTACAAGGTCACCATTGAAGATAACGGCACTTACGAGGACAGCAGTGAACGTGATGAAACGTTAAACGGAATTATTGCGGAAGTAATGGAAATACTGGATAAAAATAACGATGGTTTTATTAATAATTTTGATATCCAGTTGAAAAAAAATGGAAAGTATGTATTCCGCTCAGAGGGCACGAGTCTCATGCGTTTCCGGGCCGACGTATACGGCTATCAGAAAATAGAAGATCTGGAATATGACGATGACCTGGGTTATGATACGGCAAAAGCTACGGAAAAACAGATTGTGGATTATCTGTTCAGACGCTACGAACTGGATGAAAGCGATTATTCCCAGGAAATGAAATATAACATTATGATTGTCCGCTATGCGCTGGCACAGAACGGTTTTCAAAAATATATTTCCACCACGATTGCCACCGGCGTCAGCAAAAAGACGATTGCGTATATCCGGGAAAACAAAGACCGTCTCCAGGGAGTGGAAATCGAAGAGGATTATATCCGCAAATATACAAACAGCAAATATTTTGCGTCCATGATCGGTTATACTGGCAAAATCTCTACCACAGAATACGAAGAGCTCTCCGCTAAAAACGACTCCTATTCCCTGACGGATATTATTGGCAAATCCGGCATTGAAAGCGTAATGGATGAGCAGCTTCAGGGAAAAAAAGGATCTGAGACTGTATTTGTGGATAATATGGGTAAGGAACGGGAGACGACGAACTATATAGAACCTTCCGCCGGCAATAATGTGTATCTGTCCATAGACGGAAAGCTGCAAAAAGCGGTATATGATCTGATCGAACAGGAGCTGGCGGGTATTTTATATAATAATATTTTGAACATCAGAGAGTTTGTCAATGTATCCGGCGAAGCTTCTGATATTAAGATTCCCATTTACGATGTTTATTTTGCGCTGATTAATAATAGTATTATTGACACGTCCCATTTCCAGGAACGTGGGGCAAGCGATACGGAAAAAAGTGTGCTGGCCGCTTTTCAGACCAGACTGGAAAGCGTGCTTGAACGTATACGGGAACAGGCGATGTCCTCCGCACCGGAAACCTATACCCTGGCTGCGGAAGAATATCAGAATTATTACAGCTATATTATTACGATGCTGAAAGAAAATGAGGTATTGCTCGCAGATAAGATTGACACTACAGATGAAACCTATATTGCCTGGACCAAGGATGAAACCATCAGCCTGAAAGAATACTTAAACTATTGTATCAATACAGGATGGATTGATTACAATGTATTCCAGTCAGGAGAAGAATATTCCGATTCTTCGGAAATATACCGGGATTTAATTGACTATATCGTAGAAACGCTCCGTACGGACGACGGATTTCATAAAAAAATCTATCAGTATCTGATCAAACAGGATGTGGTAACCGGCACACAGTTGTGTCTGATTTTATACGACCAGAAACTGATTCCAAAAAACGAGGAGACGAGAGCTTCCCTGGCGGCAGGCACCACATCTGCTTTTTCGTTTTTGAAAGAACGGATACGGAATCTGGATATTACGCCGGCGCAGCTGGCGCTGGATCCGTGTACCGGTTCCAGTGTCATTACGGATGTAAAGACCGGAGAGCTGCTGGCGCTTGTATCTTATCCCGGATACGATAACAACCGTCTTGCGAATTCCGTAGATGCGGATTATTTCGCAAAACTGCAGAGTGACAAATCCGATCCCATGTATAATCACGCCACCCAGGAACGTACCGCCCCGGGGTCCACATTTAAAATGGTAACCGCCGCCGCAGGACTGACAGAAGGACTGATTACCCCGTCTACCAAGATCAACGGCACCGGTAAATTCGAACTGGTGGAAGACGGCCCGACCTGCTGGATCTATCCCGGCCGTCACGGAATGCTGAATGTCTCGCAGGCGATCCGGTATTCCTGTAACTGTTTCTTTTACCAGGTCGGCTACGATATGAGCATGAACGGCAGTACGTACAGCGACGCTAACGGTATCCGCAAAATCACGGATTATGCGGAAAAATTCGGACTGGGAGAGAAGACCGGCGTGGAAATTCCGGAATACAGCCCGCAGCTGGCGGATGAATTTCCGCTGACTGCTTCCATTGGACAGAGTAACCATAACTTTGCCACGGTACAGCTGGCCCGTTATGTCACCGCAGTGGCAAATAAAGGCACCGTATATAATTATACATTATTGAAAAAACTTACTGACAATGAAGGAAAGGTCATTGAGAAATACAAGCCGTCTGTCAGAAATACAATTGACGAAATCTCTGATACCAGCTGGAACGCCATCCAAAACGGCAACCGTATGGTTATTAACGATCTGAATGAATTTAATGGTTTTAAAGTCGCTGTAGCTGGAAAAACCGGTACGGCGCAGCAGATTCTCACCAGGGCGAACCATGCTGTATTTGTCGGATACGCACCGTTTAACAACCCGGAGATTTCCATTGCCACCAGAATCGCATTCGGTTATACCTCTCACAACGCAGCCGATTTGTCCGCGCGTATTTTAAAATATTATTTTAATCTGGAGGACAGGGATTCACTGCTCAACGGCCAGGCCAGCAGCATTGGTGTGTCGTCCAACGGATTTACAGATTAGCTTAGGGAGGCGTAAAGTTGAAACAGGCAGTTGTAATTAAAAGTAAATCATACGGGATTCACCTTGTGCTGAATCCCGGGCTGGAATTTCAGGAACTGGTGGACGCTGTGATTACAAAATTCAGGGAAGCAGGCGGATTTTTTAAAGACGCCGCCATTGGCATTTCCTTTGAGGGCAGGTTGCTGGAGCCTTCCCAGGAGTATGAACTGATTGCGGCCATTGAGGCGCATACAGGCGTACACATCATCTGTATTATGGAAGAGGAGCAGATTAAAGAAGCCTGTGTCCTGGAGCAGACGGAGAATTTTATCAGAAGACGGGTCATGGATCATGCCGTATACCACTACGGCTCCTTACAGCCCGGTGAAGAGCTGCATTCGGACGTGGGGCTTATTATGATCGGGGACGTTCCAAAAGGCGCCAGTGTCACAGCCGGGGGCAATATTATGATTTTTGGCACCCTGGAAGGTTTTGCGCAGGCAGGCGCATATGGGGACAGCGCCGCCTGCATTACGGCGCTGTCCATAGATAACGGCCAGCTTCAGATTGGAAGTATCCTTTTTATACCAAAAGAACAGGAAAAAGGAGGAAAGAGCAAAGGAGGTTTTCTTCGCAGAAAGAAAACAGAGGAACGGCTTACGCCACAGATAGCACGTGTCCGCAACGGGCATGTCATAATGGAACCTTATACAAAAGATTTACTGTAAAAATCCATCGCTTTCAGCGATTTTCGGATAATCAATAAATCAGGAGGATTCAATTATGTGTGAAGTTATTGTAATTACATCAGGAAAAGGCGGTGTAGGAAAGACAACCACCACAGCTACTGTGGGAACCGGGCTTGCGATGCTCGGTAAAAAAGTGGTTCTGGTGGATACAGATATCGGTCTTAGGAACCTGGACGTAGTCATGGGTCTGGAAAACAGGATCGTATATAATCTGGTGGACATCGTAAAAGGAAGCTGTCGTCTCAAACAGGCGCTGATTAAAGATAAGCGTCATCCGACCCTGTACCTGATCCCTTCCGCACAGACCTGCGATAAAACTTCGGTCACACCGGAACAGATGAAAAAACTGACCAGCGAGCTGAGGGAGGAGTTTGATTACATACTTCTGGACTGTCCTGCAGGTATTGAGCAGGGATTTCAAAATGCCATCGCCGGTGCGGACCGTGCGATTGTTGTGACTACACCGGAAGTATCCGCAATCCGGGATGCGGACCGTATTATCGGTCTGCTGCAAAATGCGGGAATGCCAAAGATTGAATTATTAGTAAACCGGCTGCGCATGGATATGGTTAAACGCGGGGATATGATGTCATTAAAAGACGTTTGTGAAATTCTCCCGATCCCGCTTCTTGGCGCAGTGGCGGATGATGAAAATATCGTAATTTCGACCAATCAGGGAGAGCCGCTGTCCGGTCTGAATTCCATGTCCGGACAGGCATTTCAGAATATCTGTCGCAGAATCAATGGTGAAAAGGTGCCTATTATGGATCTGAACCAGAAAAAAGTATGGTTCCAGCGCTTTCGTGGCCTGACCAGACGTGTATAGGAGGCGGGTATGATGAGATTATTTCGTTTTCTGTTCCGGAGAAACTCCAAGGAGCTGGCAAAAGACCGTTTAAAGCTGCTGCTGATTTCAGACCGGACAGACTGTTCTGCTGATATGCTGGAAATGATAAAAAATGACATTATTCAGGTCATTTCAAAATATATGGAAATAGATACGGAGGGACTGGATATCCAGATCACCCGTACGGAATCAGAAAACCATAATGGAAGCGTGCCTGCGCTCTATGCGAACATTCCGATTATCTGCGTCAAGCGCCAGACGGAATACCAGAGTCTCAGCCTGCTCCATGACCAGTAGAAACGTGCCGGCGTATGTCTGGCGCCATAAGTTACAGTGATTGGAAAAAGATTGTCTGCGTCCGCCAGACAAAAAAAGAAAGCCCCGGAGGCATGATATATGTTTAAAATGTATTCACTGAAAGATTACCGGTTCCGGCTGTGTCTGTATGTGACAGCCTTAACGGTTATTGGAATATTCGTAATAGGTAGCGCAAGAGAATCCCTGCAGAATAAACAGATATTTGGAATGGCGGCAGGTATCGTGGCAATGATCTGTCTGTCTTTATTTGACTATTCCCTTTTACTGCGTCTGTCCTGGTTAATGTATATTGGCAATGTGGTCCTGCTTGCCCTGGTTATTTTTATGGGAGAATCCAGCAAAGGGGCGGCCAGATGGATCATCATCGCCGGTATCAAGTTTCAGCCGTCGGAATTGTCCAAACTGGTAATCATCCTGTTTTTTGCCGCTTTTCTTATGCGGTATCAGGAGCAGATTAATACATTCCGGGCGCTGTCGGTCATTGCTGTGCTGGTGGGGGTACCTTTGTTTCTGACACTTAAGCAGCCGGACTTATCTACAACCATTGTAACCACATTAATTTTCATAACCCTCTTGTTTGTTTCTGGAATTAGTTATAAAATAGTAGGAGGTGCTATTGCAGTTTTTCTGCCAGCGATGATTGTTATACTTTATCAGATCATGCAGCCGGACCAGAAGATTATTAATCCTTATCAGGTGCGCCGTATCCTGGCATGGCGTTATCCGGAGAAATATCCGGAACTTGCCTACCAGCAGCAGAATTCCATCATGGCAGTTGGCTCCGGCCAGCTCTGGGGTAAAGGTTTAAACAATGACAGTATTGATTCTGTGAAAAATGGTAATTTTATTTCAGAACCCCACACGGATTTCATCTTTTCAGTAGCCAGTGAGGAATTAGGCTTTGTAGGCGCAGCCACTATCGTAGTTCTGCTGATGCTGATCACGCTGGAGTGTATTCTGATCGCAAGAAGGGCGAAAGATATGGCCGGAAGGCTGATCTGCTGCGGCATGGCGGCAGAAATAGGATTTCAGGGGTTTGTAAATCTCAGTGTGACAACAGGTCTTCTGCCAAATACCGGGCTGACGCTTCCATTTGTCAGTTATGGACTGACTTCTCTGGTGACACTGTATATGGGCATCGGAATTGTACTAAATGTGGGATTGCAACGGAAAAAATATTAAAGCGGGGTATACAAAATGAATATTGGATTAATCGCACACGACTCGAAGAAAAAACTTATGCAGAATTTTTGTATCGCTTACAGGGGGATTTTATGTAAGAATCAATTATTTGCGACAGGAACTACCGGCAGACTGATCGAAGAGGTGGCAAACCTCTCGATTCATAAATATCTGGCCGGACATCTGGGAGGCGCGCAACAGTTAAGCGCCCAGATAGAACACAATGACATTGACCTGGTCATCTTTCTGCGTGACCCGATGACACCCAAATCCCATGAACCAGATGTCAACAATGTGGTAAAATTGTGTGATACGTATAATATTCCGCTGGCAACCAATCTTGCCACTGCGGAGTTACTGATCAAATCTTTAGACCGGGGAGATTTAGAGTGGCGTGAAATGTACAGGTAAAATCAGAACAGGCATCGTGGCACTGGCGGCGTTATCACTGCTGGCCGCAGGATGCGGAAAAAAAACATATGAACTGGATCGTCCCTATGATGTATATGGGACAAGGATCCATTATCAGGCGCCGGAGGATCCGGCGGCAGAGACATCACAGAACACAGAAAGGCAATTGTCGTTTTTTGCCGGGGATCTGTGTGTGGCGGAAGATGTTGCCACAGGAAAAGCAACTGAACGGACCAGTAAAGCGGAGGCGGCCGGCGTTTTCCATCTGGAGGATCAGACAGTTACATACGCAAGAAATATGTATAAAAAACTCTACCCTGCCAGCACTACAAAGATTCTGACCGCATATATTGCCTTAAAATATGGAAATTTGTCAGATGTGGTTACCATAAGCCCGCAGGCGGCGGACCAGCTCATTGATTCTTCGGTATGCGACGTTGCGGCAGGTGATAAGATTACACTGGAGAATCTGCTTTACGGCCTGATGTTAAAAAGCGGCAACGATGCGGCTGACGCCATTGCCGAACATATATCCGGCGACGAGCAGAAATTTGTGGAACTGATGAACCAGGAAGCGGAAGCTCTTGGCGCTACCCGTTCCAATTTCGTCAATCCCCACGGACTGCAGGACGAAAATCATTACACCTGTGTATATGATCTGTATCTGATATTCCGGGCTGCCCTGCAGTATGAGGAGTTTGAAGAAATCATCCGTACGAAAGAATACAACGTTACTTATAAGGATGCCAATGACCTGACCGTCACCCAGGTGTGGCCTACGAGTAACCTTTTTCTGACTGGCGAGTTCGCACAGCCAAAAAAAGTCACGGTGATCGGAGGAAAAACAGGCACAACAAACGACGCCGGTTACTGTCTGGTATTATACAGCCGGCATAAGAAAAATGGTCCGGTTATTTCCATTGTACTAAAAGCGGAAGACAGGGACAGTCTGTATGAGTCCATGTCGGATCTGGTAAAGATGTAACCGGGGAAAAAGACAGGAAGCGGCGCTGCTTCGCATGAGTCCTGTCGGATCTGGTAAAAATGTAACCTGGGCAAAGAGACAGGAAGCGACATGACTTCAGATGAGACAGTGACAGTCTGGTAAAGCGGTCACTGGAGGAAACGTCCGCTCACGGCAGTGCGTGTGTCAGCGTCACAGGGGGCGGCGAATGACATTGCGGCGGATCGCAGGCGTTACTGTTTACATTCATGGAGGCAACCGTCAGTAACTGGATAAAGCCGGATGTTCTGCCTGTGGCGGACTGCCTTCCGGCACAGTTTAGATGCTGTCCATGCCGGGTTTTGTGGCAGGATGGCATCACAACACAGTGGCGATTCAAAAAATTGTATTAGAAATAATAATAGAAAAATAATAGTGGTTTAGCGGTTGTATTTTATGCTAAAGTATTTTATAATAATTTTAGCAAAATCTTGTTGAAGTTTTCATTTCTACGAACTATAAAACAATAACATGCAGGAGGAGAGAACTATGGTCGAGATCATTTGTGGAGAAAAAGGAAAAGGAAAGACAAAACATTTGCTGGATAAGGCAAATACGGCAATTCGCAACGCACAGGGGAACGTGGTATACCTGGACAAGAGCCAGAAACATATGTATGAACTTAATAACCGTATCCGTCTTATCAATGTTACAGACTTTCCGGTTTCCAATTGTGATGAATTTTTAGGGTTTATATGCGGAATCGTATCCCAGGATCATGATCTGCAGGAAATGTATCTGGACAGCTTTATTACAATCGCAGGCCTCAGAGAAGATCAGTTGCAGCATGCCATTGAAAAGCTGGATATTATCAGCGAAAAATATAATGTGAAATTTTATCTGAGTATATCAAAAGATGAAAAAGATCTTCCGGAATGCGCAAAAGCAAAAGTAATTGTATCTTTGTAATATTTATATGTAATGATTTATGTAAGGTGTCTTAATCCTTAAGACACCTTGTTTTATTATGAAAAGGTTACACCGCTGTATCATGTCTTTCAGGGACAGACCGGGATATACCCAAAAAGGGCACGACGCATCATGCCCTCCGGGTTAAGTCTTACGAAAAATAAATTACGGATACGGTTCCGGAAATCCGGATGGTTTTATCCGGCCTGCATACATATCTATAATGCGGGCCTGCTGTCACGGTTTTATTCCGTCTGTTCGTCTTATGCCTGATCCATGGAACGGATACGGCCATAAGCGCTGAACAGATAGAGTCCGCCGATACCTACGAGCGCATATACAATGCGTGACAGCCAGGACATATTACCAAATAAAAATGCCACAAGGTCAAACCGGAAAAATCCGATCAGTCCCCAGTTTATTGCACCGATAATGACCAGTGTCAGTAACGTGTAATCTAAAAATTTGGAATTCATATTCTAAATACCTCCTTTTCATGTTTAGTATAAACAGTATTTTATGAATTATACACCAGACAGTGTTCAGATCCGTCAGAGCCGGACGCTGGAATAAAATAATCAGAAAGAGATGGTTACAGAGATTGGCTGGCAGAAATAAGAGAAGACGCAGAAGAAGAATCAGGAGCAGAAGAAATATTGTCCGGTTTCCGGGCGGTATGCATCTGAATATTGGCGTTGTGACATTTTTATTTATTGCTGTCTATATTGTTTTTAATATTTTCAGTTATATTACCGCAGTCCATGTCCGCAGATATGAGGTAGTCCAGGGGACTATTGAAGTAAACACTTCGTATACCGGGCTGATTATCCGTCAGGAAACAGTGGTAAATGCGGGCTACAGCGGAAGGCTGGATTATTTTCTGAAAGACCAGACAAAGGCGGCACATGGCACACTGATCTGTTCCATTGATGAAAATGGCAGTGTTTCGGACAGGCTCAACGCCGCAGCGGATACAGGCGCCATTATGGATAGCGAAAATCTGGCGGATATCCAGTCCGGAATCCGGGATTTTACAAAAGGATACCGGGACAGCGCATATTATAATACTTATAATTTCAAAGCTGATCTGAGCGGAAAACTGATGGAAGCCGTAAATCTGGGCGCTTTAAACGAAATATCCGATTATACAGATTATGCCAGGGAAAACCAGTCGTTTCATCTGTATCACGCTGAAAGTCCCGGCATAGTAGCCTATTACACGGACGGACTGGAGACAGTAACCGCAGATACGTTTACACCGGATATGTTCGATCCTTCCGCTTACCGGAAAAAGAGCATGATGTCCAGTGAAACAGTAGAGAGCGGACAGCCGGTCTATAAAATGATTACCGATGAATCCTGGCAGATTGTGGTTCCCATTGAACCGGAAATTAAAGACAGCCTTTCTGAAAGCGAGACAGTGGAAATACGTTTCCGGGAAGATCAGGCGACTACCTGGGCCGCATATACGCTGGAACAGAAAGAAGGACAGGATTATCTGATACTAAACCTGAATCATTCCATGATCCGTTATGCCCACGAGCGTTTTATTGATATCAATCTTCTGATGGATCAGCAGACTGGTTTAAAGATTCCCAACAGTTCCATTACAACTAAAAACTTTGAACTGGTACCAGATGAATACTTTACACAGGGAAACGGAAATTCCGGCCAGACCGGCCTGATTGTAGAGCGGCGACTGGAGGACGGCACCTATTCCACGGCGGAATTTGTGGCAGCCGATGTCTGTTACAGGGACGAGGAAGCCGGCCTGTCCTACATCTCGCATGAGAAAATTAAAAAGGGAGACCGGATCGTAAAAGAGGATTCCACGCAGCGCTATACAATCGAAAAAACCGGAAGTCTCAAAGGCGTCTATAATATTAATAAAGGTTACGCTGTTTTTAAACAGATTGATGAGATTTTTCACAATGATGATTATACGATTGTAAAAGCCGGCACAAAATATGGCATTACATTATATGATTACATCGCCCTGGAAAGCAGTTCCACAGCAGAAGACCAGATGATAAATCAGTAATATATTATAAGAAAATATTATATGTATGCAGGAGGGTACTGAAATGTTAAAAGAAAATTTGTCTAAAGTAGAGTCTGATATCCGTATGGCGTGCAAAAAATGCGGCCGGGACCGTTCGGAGATTACGCTGATTGCGGTAAGTAAAACCAAACCGGTGAACATGCTGCAGGAAATTTATGATGAGCGTGTACGGGATTTTGGCGAAAACAAGGCGCAGGAGATCTGTGAAAAATACGGACAGCTGCCGGATGATATCCGCTGGCATATGATCGGACATATGCAGCGCAATAAAGTAAAATCGGTCATTGATAAAGTATGCCTGATTCACTCCATGGACACTTACCGGCTGGCGGAAGAGATTAATATTCAGGCAAAAAAACACAGACTGGTGATGCCTGTGCTGCTGCAGGTCAATATCGCAGGGGAACAAAGTAAGTCCGGCGTTGCCAGGGAAGACGCCCTGCTGCTGGCGGAAGAGGTTTCCAGACTGGAAAATCTCAGGATCGAAGGACTGATGACCATAGCGCCGTTTGTGGAGAATCCTGAAGATAATCGCATATATTTTCGGGAAATGAAGCAATTAGCTGTTGACATAAAAAGAAAAAACCTGGATAATGTAAGCATGGAAGTGCTATCCATGGGCATGACCGGGGATTATATGGTGGCAATTGAAGAAGGCGCCACCATGATCCGGGTAGGAACCGGAATCTTTGGTGAACGGAATTATGGAAAAGTTTAAGTACGGCGTTTCCTGAATACCCGGGTGACCGGATCGTTTTAGCGGGGCAGTATCACAGCTGAAACTGAAAACCGCAGGAGTTGTGGAGCAGGACGGTTTCCGCAACTGACAAAGATAATAGGAGAAATATTTATGAGTTTAGTAGATTCCCTTTTGAATGTAATGCATATGAATCCGGATGATGATGACGATTACTATGATGATGATTATGATGAGGAAGAAGAAGAGGAAGTAGTACCCAGACGTTCACGCAGTGCGAAGGAAAAAGAACCAGCGGAGACATCCTACCGGAATTCCGGTAACAGCAACCAGCCCATTGACATCAACCGCAACAGAGACCGGTCCACACAGCGGACAGGCAGTAAGGTAACACCGATGCGTCCATCCAGAAAAGTAGCATCAAACGGTATGGAAGTATGCATTATCCGTCCAATGAATTTTGATGACGCAAGGGAAATTACGGAAACGCTGCTGATGAACCGTCCGGTTATTTTAAATGTGGAAGGACTGG
This sequence comes from uncultured Eubacterium sp., assembly GCA_947642745.1. Taxonomy (GTDB): domain Bacteria; phylum Bacillota; class Clostridia; order Lachnospirales; family Lachnospiraceae; genus Eubacterium_J. The sequence goes on along the minus strand of CANRTU010000028.1, from coordinate 36,820 downwards.
ATGTGGATATCGCCCAGAGGATTATTGACTTTACTTCCGGTTCGTGCTTTGCCATCAACGGTAACCTGCAACCGGTGTCCAAATACATTTTTATAGTCACGCCGGCTAATATTGACATTTCCGGCGACGTGCAGTCCTGGCTGGATTCTTCTTATGGCAGTACGGAATCACTTCGTATGGATTTTTCGTGAGGCGTGTATGGACCAGCAGACAGTGTTTTTTAAAAAGCGGATGACTGATCTGTCCAGACGGGCGGAAGCAAAACATATCGTTACGTTCAGCAACTTTTTAAATTTAAATGAAATCAGTATGATTCAACAGATGTCCAGAGAGCTGTACAGCTCTTTCCGGCTGTCCGGCGGTTATGGGCACGCAGAACGCCAGATGGCTGCCTTCTACCCGCAGGATCTTTGCGATTCAGTGGAATATCCGGTGGATGCGGTGTGTATTGCCCCTTTATCCCGGAAATTCGCAGAAAAATTAAATCATCGTGATATTTTAGGAGCTTTCATGAATCTGGGGCTGAAACGGGAAATGCTGGGAGATATACTGGTTATGGAGCCGGAGGCAGTCGTTTTATGTGTCAGTTCCGTCAGCGGCTATCTTACAGACCAGTGCGCCAGAATCCGCAATACGCCGGTAACCTGCCACCAGATTCCCCTGTCAGAATTTTCATATGAACCACGGTTCATAGAAAAAGAAAGTATTGTATCATCGTTAAGACTGGATTCTGTCATTGCCGATGTCTGTAAGCTGTCCCGTTCCGCTGCGCAGAAGACCGTATCTGAAGGAAGGGCGTTTGTCAATGCGGTAAATATCCAGCAGAATGGATATATCTGCAGGGACGGGGATGTTCTTTCCATCCGCCATTTCGGAAAATTCCGGATAGAGACAGATGGAGCCATGACCAGAAAGGGTAAAATCAAATACAAATATAAAATTTATTCTTAGATCAGGATCTGTGGTACTAACCGCATCGTCATAATTTCTGGCTGGGAGGTGCGGAATCCGTGTCAGACCAAATGGATCATGGAAAGAGTACGCTCATATTATAGATTTACAGATGGAGGAAGCAGGATGAAAAGCAGAAAATGGCAGATGTTTCTGTTCGGAATTATTACATTTGTACTGGTTGTCCTGGACCAGGCCGCCAAATGGGCGGCACAGTACTATCTGCGGGGCAGGAATGATTTTGTGATATGGAACGGTGTTTTTGAATTACATTATCTGGAAAACAGAGGATCCGCTTTCGGCCTGTTACAGGGAAAACGGATATTTTTTATTGTCATGGCAGTGTTTGTACTTCTGGCAGTGCCGTATATCTACGCCCGTATTCCTTTTACGAGGCGTTTTCTGTATCTGCATATCGTTGCGATTCTGTTTCTGGCGGGAGCGGCAGGGAATGCCATTGACCGTATCGTTCATGGATATGTGATAGATTTCTTTTATTTCTCACTGATTGATTTTCCAGTATTTAATGTGGCGGACATATACGTATCCGTAGCGACGGCGCTGCTGATTGTGCTGGTCTGGTTTTATTATACGGACGATGATTTTGCGCAGATCCATTTAGGGAGGATGAAGAGGCAGTAAATTTTTCCAGCAGGCGCAAATACTGGCAGGAAATATATCTTTTTGCAGGCCGTCTTTTTCCAGCCGGAGTTCCGGCAGGCGCAGCGGACAATTGCAGCAAAAGAAAGGGAAACAGATGCATCAGTCAGAAGACACAGTCACACAGACTTTTGAAGCGGACGCCAGTTATGAGGGAACAAGAATCGACAAATTTCTGGCAGTCATTTATCCGGAATTATCCAGATCTTATGTACAAAAACTCATAAAATCCGGCCATGTGCAGGTATCCGGAAAGGTGCCAAAGTCCGGATACGCCGTAAAAGAAGGGGATCTGGTTATGATAAATATTCCTCCGGCGGTACAGGCGGACGTGAAGCCGGAAAATATTCCACTGGATATCTTATATGAGGACGAGGATGTGCTGGTAGTCAACAAGTCCAAAGATATGGTCGTGCATCCGGCCCCGGGACATTACAGCGGGACGCTTGTCAATGCGGTGATGTACCACTGCAAAAACTGTCTGTCCGGCATTCACGGAGAAATCCGTCCGGGTATCGTCCACCGCATTGATAAAGATACCACCGGTTCCCTGATTGTCTGCAAAAATGACGAGGCGCATATCCGGATTGCGGAACAGATCAAGGCCCATTCAGTTACCAGGCGTTACAGGGGCATTGTCACAGGCGTGGTCCGGGAAGACACCGGCACGGTATGCGCACCGGTGGGAAGGGACCCCGGAAACCGGAAAAAAATGGCCTGTCATGTACGGAATGGAAAAGAAGCCGTCACCCATTACCGGGTGCTGGAACGTTTCCGTCAGCATACGTATATGGAATTTGAGCTGGAGACTGGAAGAACCCACCAGATCCGGGTGCATATGGCATCCTGCGGACATCCGCTGCTGGCAGATCCATTGTACGGACCAGCCAGATGCAGGTTCCGGCTGCAGGGACAGTGCCTGCACGCCATGACCATTGGATTTGAACACCCGTCGGGAGGGCAGTATGTGGAAATAAACGCACCTCTGCCGGATTATTTCAGACAGCTACTGGAAAGTGGGAAACTGTAATGATACGCTTCCAGTTAAAGGCGGATGTGTTGTGCATTCTATATATTTTATGTCATATAATCAGATTTTTTCTGTACATTTTGTATGAGATACGCTATAATAAATAAAGTAAAATAGATTGGCAAACCGGAAAGGAGCGGTCAGATATGAGTAATTATGTAATCACAATCGGACGTGAATTTGAAAGTCTTGGTATCGACATTGGCAGAACGCTGGCGGAAAGACTGGGCATTAAGTGTTATAATAAGGAACTGTTGAGCAGGGCCGCAAAGGAAAGCGGATTATGCGAAGAAATTTTCCATGCGCAGGATGAAAAACCGACGAACAGTTTTTTATATTCGCTTGTTATGGATACGTATTCGGCAACCGGCTATACAGCGGCGCCGTTTCTGGATATGCCGTTAAACCATAAGATCTTTCTGGCGCAGTTTGACACAATTAAAAAACTGGCGGAGGAAGAATCCTGCATTATTGTAGGACGTTGTGCGGATTATGCGTTAAGCGATTTTCCACGTACAATCAATACGTTTATTCATGCGGATATGGATTTCAGAATTAAAAATACGATGAATGAATTCGATGTCAGCGAATCTAAAGCCAGGGATATGATTAATAAAAAAGATAAACAGCGTTCCAGCTATTATAATTATTATTCCAATAAGAAATGGGGACATTCCAAAACTTATGACATGACGTTAAATTCCGCAAAGCTGGGTGTGGACGGCTGTGTGGAAATGATTTTACGTTATAAAGAACTTATGAATTATTAAAATCAGGAAAAAACGACCTGATATCAATCAAAGGGGGAGCTGCCCGCAACTATTCGTAAAAGGACACTTTTACGAATAGTTGCGGGCATAATCCGTCTGTACCTGTTTATAACTATATCATGTCATATTAACCGCTAATTCTGACTACATATATATGTTGAAATATATACCGCATCCTGTCAGCATATAACATGAATCATAATCCCCACAGTTGTTCTGAATCCAGGATCACGGTAAACGGTCCGTCATTGAGCAGACGGACTTTCATCTCTGCGCCAAATGAACCTGTTTCCACATGATAATTTTGTTCCAGACATTTCTGAATAATATATTCATATAATTTCTCAGCCTGATCCGGCGCTCCGGCGCTGGTAAAAGACGGCCGGTTGCCTTTCCGGCAGTCTGCGTATAACGTAAACTGGGATATTAACAGCAGTTCACCATGCACAGCATCCAGAGACAGGTTCGTTTTACCCTGAGCGTCTTCAAAAATACGCAGGCCAAGCATTTTGGCGATCATTTTATCAGCTGTCTGTATGGTATCCGTATTACTGATGCCGATCAGTACCAGAAATCCTTTGCCAGTCTGGCCGATGACCGTTCCATCCACTGTGACGGACGCTTCTGTTACCCGCTGAATGACAAATTTCATAAAAAACCTCCCGAAAAATAATGAAATATTTATAAAAAATGCTTATGTAATAAAATGCTTATGTAATAAAATGCTTATATAATAAAATGCTTATGATATTTAAGATACAATCCGTTTAAATTTCTTTTCAATTTCCGTCCTGGACATGGCTATAATCGTGGGACGGCCATGGGGACAGTTATAAGGATTTTCCAGCTGCAGCAGATCCTCCAGCAGCTGTGCCGCCTCGGATGTCGTCAGATGCTGCTGCCCTTTTACAGCCGCTTTACAGGACATGGAGGCGATTTTTTCCAGAATCAGCTCCGGCGTGCTCCTGCCCGTATCCTGGGAAAGATGATCCAGCATATCCAGAAACAGGTCTTTCTGGTTCAGCCCGTACAGATTCGCCGGTACAGCGCAGACTGCGTATTCCTTTCCTCCAAAGGGACTGATCTCAAAACCGACTTTTGTAAACTGTTCCTCGTATTTATGAAATAATTCCTCTTCCTGCATGGTCATTGTAATAATCAGCGGAGGGCTTAACTGCTGGGAGGTAAATTCTTTCTCTGACAGTGCCGCCATCATTTTTTCATATAATACTTTTTCATGTGCGGCGTGCTGGTCAATGATAAACAGCTCGTTTTCCACCTGGACGAGCCAGTAAGTATCAAAGAGCTGGCCAATCAGCGTATAGTTGCGGCGTCTGGCTTCCCGGATAAAATCCGCATGGCCGCTGCCGGTTTCCGCAAGGGTAAGCTGTTCAAATGTTTCTGCCTGGTTCAGATAAGAAGGTTCCCCGGCTTCCTGTAAGGAAGCCTGTATATAACCCTCCTCTGCCCCGTCTGCCATAGCCTTATGGGATGGATTTGTCTGTATGTTTTCTGCAGCCTCATCCTGTCTGATATCTGGCCGGGTCTGTCCGCCGGATATGGGAGCGATGCCGGACGATGTCTGGAAACTGGTATCCGGCTGTTTTATGGAAGGCGGATTTCCCTCTAATGTCCGGTTTGCGGGCGGTTTCTTACAGGCCGGACCGGATAAGGATGTTACAGGCGTCTGTACAGAACTGGTTGCGGCAGGCAATGCCTGGCTGTATTTTTTTTCATAAGGGCTGTCTTTTTGTACAGCCGCACGCAGCGCTTCCAGCCGCTTTGCCTCGAAAGGCTCTGGTCTGCGGGTTTCTGCGGGTTTTACCGTCTTCTTTTTACTCTGTCCTGCTGCCTGGGGCACCATATCCTGATGCTCCAGCATTTCCCGGATCGCACCGGACAGCGCTTTGTAGATATCCTCTTCCTGCTGGAACCGGATTTCCATCTTGGACGGATGTACATTGACATCTATCAGACGGTTGTCTATGGTCAGCTGTAAGACCGTAAACGGATACTGGTGTTTCATCAGATAAGGTTTATAGGCATCTTCGATACTTTTGGAAATCAGCGGGCTTTTAATATAACGGCCATTGATGAAATATGTTTCATAATTGCGGTTTCCCCTGGAAATAAACGGCTTTCCGATAAACCCTTCCACAGACACCAGTTCTTTTACGGTATGGATTTCCAGCACCTCTGCGGCGATATCCCTTCCATATATATGGTAAATCATATCTTTGATTTTTGAATTTCCGTTCGTATGCAGCTTTGGCTGGTTATTTACGATAAACTGGAAAGATACAGAGGGATGGGATAATGCCAGCCGCTCCATCAAAGAGCCGGTATAAGAAGCTTCCGTCTGTGGAGATTTTAAAAATTTCTGCCGTGCCGGCGTATTGTAAAACAGGTTGCGCACGAGAAAGGTGGTGCCGTCCGGCGCACCGATATCCTCAGAGCTTTTCTCCCGCGATCCTTCTATAACATATTTCGTTCCCATCAGGTCTTCTCTGGTTTTGGTAATCAGTTCTACCTGTGCCACTGCGGCAATGCTTGACAATGCCTCCCCACGAAATCCAAGAGAAGAAATTGTCAGCAGATCTTCCACGCGGCGGAGTTTGCTGGTGGCATGGCGCAAAAAAGCCAGCGGCACCTGTTCTTTTGGAATGCCCCGTCCATTGTCAGTGATACGGATCAGGGAAATGCCGCCGTCTTTAATTTCTACTGTAACAGCGGTGGCGCCGGCGTCAATGGCGTTTTCCACCAGTTCTTTTACTACAGATGAAGGCCGTTCCACCACTTCCCCGGCCGCAATTTTATCTATGGTCTGTTCATCCAGCACCTGTATATCCGGCATCATATCCGCTCCTTTGCTTATATAAAATCTGTATGATATTACCAGCGGTTTCTGACTTTGTTCTGCAGTTCGTACAGTTTTCCCATGGCGTCCCTGGGAGTCATGGCGTCCACATCCAGATTCCGCAGCTCTTCGATAATGTCCGTATCTTTTACCGTATCAAACAGGGAAATCTGTTCCAGGTCCACCTCATCCAGACGGGGCTGCTTTTTTTTCGCCCGGCTTTTACTGGAGCCGGTCTTTACGATCAGGTTCTTTGCCACTTCAGTAATATCATTTGCGCATAATTCCTCTGAGATCTCCTTTGCCCTGTTGATAATGCTCTCCGGCACGCCGGCCAGTTTAGCCACCTGTATGCCATAGCTGCGGTCAGCGCCGCCCTTTACGATTTTTCTTAAGAATACAATGTCATCGTCTTTTTCCCGGACGGCAATACAGTAATTATTTACATTGCCAAGTTTTCCTTCCAGCTCTGTCAGCTCGTGGTAATGGGTGGCGAACAGTGTTTTGGCTCCCAGCAGATCCGGATTGGAAATATGCTCCACCACTGCCCAGGCGATGCTTAATCCGTCAAACGTACTCGTACCACGTCCGATTTCGTCCAGAATCAGCAGGCTTTTACTGGTGGCGTTGCGCAAAATATTTGCTACCTCATTCATTTCTACCATAAAAGTACTCTGTCCGCTGGCAAGGTCGTCCGATGCCCCTACCCTGGTAAATACCCGGTCCGCAATGCCGATGTCCGCTGATTTTGCGGGTACAAAGCTGCCCATCTGGGCCATCATGACGATCAGGGCCGTCTGACGCATATAGGTGGATTTTCCCGCCATGTTGGGGCCGGTAATAATGGAAATCCGGTGACTGCCGTTGTCCAGATAGGTGTCGTTTGTAATGAACATATCATGTTCGATCATCTTTTCCACCACCGGATGGCGGCCTTCTTTAATGTCAATTGTCCCCGATTCATTCAGATGAGGCCTGCAGTAATGGTTTTCATCCGCCACCAGGGCCAGTGATACAAGCACGTCCAGTGTGGCCACCGCTTTTGCGGTCTGCTGGATACGGATGACTTCCGCAGCGATTTTTTTGCGGATTTCACAGAAATAATCATATTCCAGCGCTACCAGCTTATCTTCCGCTCCCAGAATCATATCTTCCAGTTCTTTTAATTCAGGTGTAATAAACCGCTCGGCATTGGCCAGGGTCTGTTTGCGGACATAATAATCCGGCACTTTATTTAAATAGGAATTAGTAACTTCCAGGTAATAGCCGAATACTTTATTATATTTGATTTTAAGATTTTTAATTTCTGTCTGTTCCCGTTCCCGTGTTTCGATATCGGCCAGCCAGGTCTTGCCATTGGTCCGTGCTTCCCGCAGTTTGTCGATATCCTCTCTGTAACCGTTTTTCAAAATGCCGCCTTCCCGTACGGAAACCGGAGGATCTTCTTCAATGGCCTGATCTATCAGTTCATAAATATCAGTCAGTGGATCCATTTCTTTTTGCAGCTGAACCAGCATGTCACAGTGAAAATCATCCAGCAGCTGTTTTAACGGCGTGAGCATATGCAGCGAATTACGCAGGGCAATCAGATCCCTGGGATTGGCGGTCTGGTAAACGACACGGGTAATGAGCCGTTCCAGGTCATGGACCGGGCCTAAATATTCCCTGAATTCCTCCCGGTCTATCACATTTCCATTGATTTCCTCAATAGCGTCATAACGGCGCTCCATATCGGCGGCCACAATCAGTGGCTGTTCCACAAAAGACCGCAGCATTCTGGCGCCCATGGCCGTCTTTGTCTTGTCCAGCACCCACAGCAGGGAGCCCCGCTTTTGCTTTTCCCGCATGGTTTCCACCAGTTCCAGGTTGCGTCTGGTGGAGCTGTCAATGACCATAAACATGCTTGTTGTATAAGGCGTTATGGCGGACATATGTTCCAGCGGATTTTTCTGCGTTTCGTATAAATATTTTAATAAAGCGCCTGCGGCGATGGTACCGGCGGGAGAGTCTTTTAATCCAAGGCCTTCCAGGCTGTTGGTTTTAAAGTGGTCCAGCAGCGTGCGTGCGGCTGTCTCATCGGTAAAATACCAGGTGCCGGGGCAGGAAGGGCTGATACAGGAACGGTCTTTCAGATTCTGAATATCAATGCCGCTCATGAAAAAGGCTTCGTTACATATAATTTCCAACGGGGAAAACTTATGAATCTCATCCAGTAATTTCTGAGCGCCTTCGATTTCTGTCACGTAATAGTCCCCGGTGGTCACGTCCGCCGTGGATACGCCGTAATGTCCGGACAGATATACAATACACATAATGTAGTTATTTCTGGATTCATCCAGCGCCTGGACATTTGTATTGGTGCCCGGTGTAACGACCCGGATGACTTCCCGCCGCACGATCCCCCTGGTCTGTTTCGGGTCTTCCACCTGTTCGCAGATGGCTACTTTATAGCCTTTTGCCACAAGCCGGTTCAGATAGCCTTCCACCGCATGGTAAGGAATGCCGCACATGGGAGCCCGCTCCTTTAACCCGCAGTTTTTTCCGGTTAATGTAAGTTCCAGCTCCCTGGAAGCGGTAAGGGCGTCGTCAAAAAACATTTCAAAAAAATCCCCAAGCCGGTAAAACAGAATACAGTCCTTGTATTCTTCTTTTGTTTTCAGGTATTGCTGCATCATCGGCGTAGCCTGCGACATTAAATCCGCCATGTATTTCAATCCTCACTATTCTAAGATTTTATCAGTTTGTAATATCTTTATGTTATTTATATATTTATCTGAATGGTTTAAAATACGCTCCGGCCGCTTCTGCGGTTTTTATGCCGTCCATGGCGGCGGACATAATTCCGCCTGCGTATCCGGCGCCTTCCCCGCAGGGATAAATGCCACGGATACTGGCCTGGAAGCTTTTATCCCGCAGGATACGCACCGGTGAAGAAGTACGGCTTTCCACGCCGGACAAAATAGCGTCGTAACGGTTAAATCCCGGTATATACCCTGCAAACCGCTCCACGCCACGGATCAGCGACTGTTTTAATTCTTCCGGCAGCAGACGGCCCAGGTCCGCAAAGACAGCGCCGCCTTTTGTCCGGGAAGAAAAATCACCGTAAGATGTGGAACAGATTCCCCGCACGTAATCCCCGTACAGCTGCTGGGGAATCCGGCCTTTGCCCAGCTGGTAAGCCCGCTCTTCCAGCGCCTTTTGAAAAGCAATGCCTCCAAGCGGCCCGGCGTCCGGGAAATCTTCAGGGCTTACAGATACAATTACCGCACTGTTGGCATTTTGTCCGTCCCGCTTGTGATAACTCATTCCGTTCACTGCAAGCCGGCCTTTTTCCGAAGAGGCATTGACCACATATCCGCCGGGACACATACAGAACGAATACACACCCCGTCTGTTTTCAAAATTTGCGGTTACTTTATACGAAGCCGCCGGCAGATAGCGCATGTCGGCCCCTTTGTACTGGTGGTCGTTAATCATCTGCTGGGGGTGTTCGATCCTGAAGCCTGTGGCAAATGCTTTTGCTTCCATCTGCACCTGTCTATGCAAAAGCATTTCAAACGTATCTCTTGCGCTGTGTCCGATGGCCAGCACCAGCAGGTTTGTTTCTATTTTTTTCAGGATACCGTCACAAGAAACCGTCACAGATTTCAGCTGCCCGTTTTCCGTTTCAAAATCCTTCAGGCACGTATCAAAATAAAAGGTTCCCCCCATGCGGATGATTTCTTTTCGCATATTTTGTACGATGTTTATAAGCTGGTCTGTGCCGATATGGGGTTTTGCGGTATATAAAATGCTCTCCTGCCCCCCGCACCGGACAAATGTTTCCAGTACCAGGCGGTTTCTGCCAGCAGGATCTTTGACCAGCGTATTTAATTTTCCGTCGGAAAAGGTACCTGCCCCGCCTTCGCCAAATTGTACATTGGAAGACGGGTCCAGGATACCGGTCTGCCAGAACCGCTCCACGTCCCTGTAGCGTTGTTCCACCGGTCTGCCCCGCTCCACGATAACCGGCTCATAACCGTGCAGCGCCAGCTGCCAGGCACAAAACAGCCCTGCGGGGCCACTGCCTGCGATTACCGGGCGGTGGGAAAGCGGGACACAGCCGGGAGCCGGAAACTGGTATGGGACGGTTTTAGTTAACATAATATTTTTACTGTTACTATTTTTACGGCAGGCATTCTGAAGCACTTTTTTTTCCTGCTCTGGCGGATCTATGGAAACATCCGCTGTATAGACATAGGCGACTTCGTTTTTACGCCTTGCGTCGATGGACTGTTTGTGAATCCGGAATGCAAAGGACTGGCCGGGTTTTAGACGGAGTATTGTCCTGATTTTGTGTTCCAGATCGTTTTTATTATGTTTTAATGGTACTTTTATCTGTTGAATCCGAATCATAAGCCTCTTTTTCCCGCCGTCTGGCTGTGGTATGTGTCAGAAGTTTCCAGGCAGTATGCCGCACTGCTTTTTCCTGCGGTATAACCGCCCGACCAGGCCCACTGCAGATTGTAGCCGCCGCATTTGGCATCTGCATCCACGATTTCTCCACAAAAATATAATCCACGCATAATTTTTGATTCCATTGTGTGCGGATCAATTTCTGATACGCAGACGCCGCCAGTTGTGACCTGTGCCGCATCAAATCCTTTTGTATCTGTAATGGTTACATCGTAATTTTTAAGTGTATCCGCCAGGGTCTCTAACTGTCTGCCATCGCACAGGCCGCCCCGCCCGTCCTGCGCAAGCCCCGCCTTTTTTAACAGGACAGGGATCAGCTTTTCCGGAAGGAATCCGTTTAAGCACAGCCGGAGAGATTTGTGGGCATGAAAGACGCTGTGTACAAGATGGTCCAGATATGCCGTAAGCTCTGTGGCAGACATGTCCGGCTTAAAATCCAGCACCACCCGGACTTTTTTGCGGGCGGCAAGCGCCCTGGAGGCAAAACGGCTCAGCTGGAAAATGACAATACCGGACAGGCCATATTCTGTAATCTGCAGTTCTCCCTGTTCGGTGGCTTTGTGTTCACCGTTGATGTATAGACTGGCCCGGCAGCTGATCCGTACACCTGCCGGCAGTTTCAGGCGGCTGGCGCCGGCTGTCAGCGCTGTCAGGGCAGGCAGCGGCGTAACGATCCGGTGCCCGGCCTGTGCGGCAAACGTATATCCGCTGCCATCGCTGCCTGTCTTTGGCGCAGCTTTTCCACCGGCTGCCAGAATACAGGTCCGGCTGTAAATTTTGCGCATGTCTGTTTCTATTATAAAACAGTCTCTTATAAAATTGTCTCTTATAAAACAGTCTTTCTGGATTGTCCGGGTTCCCGCCTGTCTCTGTGCGGACTGTGCCAGCGGCTGCTCTTTATGGATGCTGTGGATACGGGCAGATAAAACCAGCGGAATATCCAGCCGCCTGATTTCTTCTATCAGGGCGTTACGGACAGAAGCCGCCTGTCCGCTCTCCGGATAAATACAGGTGCCGTTTTTCTGAACCGGCCGTATGCCAAGCTCTTTAAAAAAGCGGATTGTATCCGCATAAGAAAACTGCGTGAGCACCGTCTTTACAAAGTCCGGTTCATCGCAGTAATAGTTTTGCGGCATCTGACTGGCATTTGTATAATTGCATCTGCCATTACCGGTGGCCGGAAGTTTCTTTGCCGGCGTATCCATATGCTCCAGCAGTATGGTACGGGCGCCATGACGGGCGGCGGCAATGGCGGCCACAAGCCCGGACGCTCCGGCGCCGATAATGGCAGTGTCATAAATTTTTTTTGTCATCTGGTTATGCTCCTGCGTGATTGTAAACTCACAGGCTGTTCCCGGATTTTCATCCAGTTTTCCATTCGTAAGTCCGGTAAACACCGGTATGTTATTATAACGCTTTTTTATGTCAATTGCAATATGGTGTCTCAATCCCGGCACTGGCGGATGTGTATCATGCCGCATGATACCATCTCCTGAAACATGGCGGCCAGCGATCTGGTCAGACCCCATTGCCGTTGCATATAATTTTCCAGTGATTTTGTCCGATTAATATATTCTGAAAGAACCGCTTCCGGATCTTGCCGGAGCGGCGCAGTACCCGCTTTCTGCTGCCACAGAGATGCCTTCCCCCATGGGATTAAAAATCCTGCGGTTTCACCGGCAAACAGTATCCGGTTTTGATCAGAATACCCGGACAGGATTTGTATCTGGGTATCCTGCATCTTTCCACCATAAGGACACTGTGTCCTGTTTCCGCTAACCGTTTAGCCGCCGTGCATCCTGCCGGTCCTGCTCCTGCCACAATCACATCATACATTCTGCTGTACCACCCTTTCCGCCGTTTTTTTATTACTTCGGCAGAAAGCCGCTTATTTGAAAGCAGGTATTTCGAAATTAGAAAAAAGTGTTTAACTCGTACAGCTTTCCAGATAGCCGTACAATTCCTGTTCATCTATGAAATATTTGCCCCGCTGTAGATCCAGCCGCTGCTTTGTGGTCAGCATTTCATAGGGAATGCCGGTATATAAAAACAGCCGGTTTGTATGATAATAATAGACTTCCAGATGGCCGTTCCTGATTTTCAATTCATACAGATACGGGGCTGCCCCGCCGTTTGTCTGCTGCAAAGACTGGTCGCCAGGCTGTGCCTGTCCTTTTGCCGGATCATCTCCCGGAGCTGACGGTATTGTGGCGCTGCCCGTATCCGGCTCCGTTTCTTCTTTTCCGGGGGACGTTTCCTGCTGTGCCACATTATCCGGACCTGTTTCCGCTTTTTTATGTGCCCGAAGCTGTACGGCCGCAATGATAATTACGCCGGATATGAGAAGCAGGAACAACGACAGCCAGAAAATACGCATACTTTTTTTGTGATTCATTATTTAACCTCCGTACCGGAAAGATAACAGTGCCAGACATACCGGTCTGTCCGTCTGAATATGTCATAAGCGTCAGCTTTTGCTGCCTGCTTTCCGGATTTTCCTATAAAAGTCTTACCGCTACTGCAGTCTCAGTCAGGGACACCAAAAGGGCGCACTGTCCGGTACGAGCCCTGTTACTGTTTAACTGGCAGAATGTGGAAACCACATGCCGGATTTATAAGTAACAGTATGAACATGTTTTTAGCTTCTTATTCAGTCTTCTTATTCATTTTCCAGATTTTTCTTTGTGATACGTGGTGTTTCCTGAAACCGGAGGCATTCAAAGTCACTGTTTTCTGTTATTTTTGTGGTGAAAAATGTTCCGCTGATAATGATTATGTCCATATGGCGTGTGTAAACTGCATCCTGGTTTTATCAGGCGGTTTTATCCATAACCGGAACTCGTCTGTGTAGTGTGCGTACTGGCCTCTGGTTCAGGGCCCCGGGCAGTTATTTTTCAAAGATATTTTTATGGCTGACAGACTACCGGTTTTTATGGGGGATTTACTTTTATAACAGGGCGAATCCATGCGGTGAGCGTACAGGCTTCCGGTTAAGGGATATGAATAGTTATTTTTCACAGATATTATCACAGTTAACAGGATGCCGCTTTTTTACACAGGTTTTGTTTTACTTTTTTATGAAATTATTGTATAATAGGAAAAGTTTTGGAAAGGCCGGTTATGTTATGGATCTTAAACGACTGCTTAGTTATACGAGACAGGCGGTGGACGATTACGGATTAATTGAGGAACATGATACGATTGCCGTGGGACTCTCCGGAGGAAAGGATTCCCTGGCGCTGTTGTACGCACTGGAGTCTTTGCGACGGTTTTATCCCAGGCGCTTTGATCTGGTGGCTATTACAGTACATCAGGGCTTTGAAGGATTTGAGACAAAGCGGCTTGGGGAATTTTGTGAAGCGCTTAATGTGCCTTATGAAATTGTGAATACGCAGATTGCGGAAATTGTATTCGGGATAAAAAAGCTGAAGCACCCCTGTTCTTTATGCGCAAAGTTAAGGAAAGGCGCCTTTAACCAGGCTGCCCTGGCCTATGGCTGTAACAAAACAGCGTTTGCCCATCACCGGGACGACTTTGTGGAAACAATGCTGCTATCCCTGTTTTATGAAGGGCGTTTTCATTCTTTCTCTCCGAAAACGGAACTGGAACGGACCGGGTTAACGTTAATCCGTCCGTTTCTGTATGTACCGGAAGCAGGCCTCAACAGCTTTCAGCGTAAATATGAACTTCCGGTAGTTAAAAATCCATGTCCGGCAGACGGACATACCAGACGTCAGTACGTAAAAGAACTGATCCGAACACTTCAAAGGGAACATCCGCATATCAGAGAACGGATGTTTTCCGCAATTTTATCAGCTTCTTTTGACGACTGGCCCTTAAAAACAGATCACCAGAGCGTGTCTGAATAATGGTGTGATATTTACACCAGATTCAGGTTACATAGCCCGCTCTACCGGGGAGGGCACAATGCGGCTGCCCCCTTAGGCTGTGTCCTTCATCTGGCGCAAATCTCTCATGTCATGCCCTTTTAGGTACAAATCATGAAATATATCATGCCCTTCAGGGTACATCTGTACAGAAAGCATTTTTCAAATACGCTCCGGGGAGTGCGGATCATAAGTATGATTTTTCAGACATGCTCCGGGAGGATGTGATCTTTACACAACACGTTAACCATGAATCAACAGTAAGGCAGGTATAAGAATGGAAAAAACATATCATGAGAAAGTGAAAATTACGAATGAATTAAAGTTGCGTGAAATGATGAAGGAACTGCCCCGCTTCTGTCATGAATATTTTCTCGGAACGGAACACACCACTTCTTCACGTACCAGGCTTGCGTATGCATACGATCTTGGTATCTTTTTTTCTTTTCTGCAGGAAAATAATCCGGTTTGCCAGAAATATGCCGTGACGGATATTCCGGTTTCGTTTCTGGATATGCTCACGCCGCTGGATATTGAAGAATATTTAAATTACTTAAAGGTTTACGTAAAGGACGGTGTGGAACATACAAATGACGAACGGGGAATTTCCCGTAAACTGGCCAGCCTGAGAAGTTTTTATAATTATTTTTTCCGCAGACAGATGATCCGCACAAATCCGCCGGATCTGGTTAAAACGCCAAAGCTTCATGAAAAAGAAATTACACGTCTGGATGTGGATGAAGTGGCCATGCTCTTAGATGAAGTGGAATCCGGTGAAAAGCTTACCGCTCACCAGCTGGCTTACCATGGACAGACAAAACTAAGGGACCTTGCCCTTTTATCCCTGCTTCTTGGAACCGGAATCCGTGTATCTGAATGCGTGGGCATAGATCTGAATGACCTGGATTTCCGGAACAACGGTGTGAAAATACGGCGTAAAGGCGGCGCTGAGGTTGTTGTATATTTTAACGATGAAGTTGCGGATGCGCTTTTAGATTATCTGGAAGTGCGTAATGAGACCCAGGCGGTGGACGGTCACACCCAGGCGCTGTTTTTGTCCATGCAGCGCAAACGGATGGGCGTCCGCTCAGTGGAAAAGCTGGTAAAAAAATATGCGCAGCTGGTAACTACGGTCAAACACATTACTCCCCATAAACTGCGCAGTACGTTCGGTACAAACCTCTACCAGGAGACGGGGGATATTTACCTGGTAGCCGATGTACTGGGCCACAAAGACGTTAATACCACAAGGCGTCATTACGCTGCCCAGGCGGACGCCAGAAGACGGCAGGCGGCAAAAAGTGTGCAGCTCCGGGAGAAATAGTAACGGTAAAAAACGGGTAAAAAGCTTATATAAAAAATGTACATAAAATCATTCCGGTCATCTTTATCCTGCGATTTGCGGCATAATACGCCGTTTGTATCCATAGTGAGGAGATCCGGAATGATTTTTCCTTTTTCAGACACATATGTTCTGACAGATGCGGCAGCTTTCCTGACTTTATTTTCATCTGGCACATGTCCGGCCTGCTGGGAATCATACTGTATATTCCGCTATCTTTTCCTCGATCCGTTTTTTTACAAGCTGTGCGATTTCTACTGTCTTCATCCCTTTATATTCTTCATATAACAGTGGTTTTAAAAAATGCACCTGTGCAGTTACCGGTTTTATATGAAGACCGTTAAATACCCGGTAAGAATCAATTAATGCAACGGGTATGATGGGAGACCCGGACATAGTGGCGCTCTTAAAACTGCCGGGCTTAAAATCCGCTACCAGGTTGTCTTTTTTCCGTTCATAGCCGCCTTCCGGAAACAGGATATAACGTTTTCCGGCTTTCACCTCACTGGCCACTTCTTTTATGATTCTCATTGCCTGGCGCACATCTGTTTTATCCAGACGTTTTCCCTGTACCAGATCTATAAATTCACGTACCAGTATGGATCTGGACTTTTTAATGTCCATTACAACCGAACATGGTTTTTCATGACAGGTAATAATGGCCAGGGCATCGAATTTCCCCTGATGGTTCGGGTACATAATATACCCGCCTTCTTCCGGCAGGTTTTCCGATCCGTGACAGACAGTCGTGATTCTGCCGGTATGGCACATGATACGGACTGCCTGCTGGTTCAGCCGGTAACGTCTCTTTTCAGAAAACTTATCCGGCCGGTCTGCTTCGTAACGCATTTTGGAAATCATAAAGGGAGCCCGGAACAGGTTCATTATAATTACATATAAAAATCTTAACATAAAATCACCAGTTATTATTATAGCTGACTTCATCTTAAAGTTCAAGTATGCATTCCAGCGGATCAGGGTAAACGTTGAATGAATATTTTGTTAATAAATGAAGTAAAATCCGGATAAATGCGCCAGAAAAGCCGGGAAAAATGATCCTGAAATTACATTCTGGATCAGTCTGTATACAGTTTCTTTACTCTTATGTTTGTCCTGACAGCTGACCATATCTTAATGGCTGGGGATGCATTACAGCAGACCTTATCTTAAAGGTCATGGATATCATACAGCAGATCTTATCTTAAAGGTCATGGATATCATACAGCAGATCTTATCTTAAAGTTCTGATATGCATTACAACTGGCTTCATCTTAAAGTTCAGGTATGCATTACAGCAGATCTTATTTGAAAGTTTATGGATGCATTACAACTGATCTTATCTTAAAGTCCATGGATGCATTACAGCGGACTTTAACTTAAAGTTCAGATATACATTACAAACTGGCTTCATTTTAAAGTTCAGGTATACATTACAACTGATCTTATTTTAAAGTCCATGGATACATTACAGCAGACTTTATCTTAAAGTCCATAGATACATTACAGCTGGCTTCATCTAAAATTTATGGATACATTACAGCAGACTTTAACTTAAAGTTCAGATATGCGTTATAGCGAACTTTAACTTAAAGTTCATAGATATTTCAACTGACCACATCTTAAAATTCATGGATACATTACAGCAGACTTTATCTTAAAGTTCATGGATATTTACAACTGACCACATCTTAAAATTCATGGATACATTACAGCAGACTTTATCTTAAAATTTATGGATACATTACAGCTGACCTTATCTTAATGTCCGGGAATGAATAGGTTATTATTTTTTGTCCAATATAGCCGCTAAACAGTCAGCTCAATCTGGTTTCCTTCAATGGCCACTACACAGCTTTCATAATAGCCGTCTCCTGTGATTCCTGGCCCGCTTATTACCTCATATCCATCGTCTTTTAACTGTTGCGTAAGGCTGTCCACCTTTTCTTTGCTTCCCACAGAGAACGCAAGATGAATATAACCTGTCCGCACAGGACTTTTCTTCCGGTCCTCCATTTCCGGCTTATGCATGATTTCCAGTCTGGCGCCTGAATCAAATGTAAGAAAATATGACCGGAAATCTGTTGTGGTATTATGATATCCATCATTTACGGATGCTCCTAAATAGCTGATAAAAAAATCTCTGGCTTTTTCCAGGTTATTTACATACATGGCAACATGTTCGATTTTCATATCTGTCCCCTTTCATGTTTTTATATCAGAGTGGTCTGAATTGCTTATATGCAGCCTTTGAGACGCACAATCTGAGGTTATCTGTAATAATTTGCGATACCAATACCGATCGTGGCCCAATGGGCAGCCTTTCTCAATTCGCATTTAATTTCTTCTTCATCCATTGGATAACCATCTTCATCCGCTTCCTCAATCATATCTTTTACAGCTTCCGGAATCAAAGGGCGGAATACCCCGACGCTGATATTCAAAAATCTGTATGAATATCCATTTTCCTGATCACTAATATCTCCATGATTTTTTTCCCTGAGAATATGGAATAAATCATCCGCTTCGCTCTCAAAAGCATAAACGCCATATATTACAGGCTGGATGTTCCCGTCAATTCCTCCCAGGAACTCAATGTAGTTTACTTTTCCATCGTTATCAAAATCAAATCTTAATTCATTATGGAAGTAAAACAGGGAATTTTCCAATGTTTCATAAGGTTCTCCCAATACATTTTTAACCTCTTTTCGTGAAGCGGATAAAGGAATTGTTATGCCATTTAATTCTATACCGGTTAATGGAATTAAAGTTATGTTTTGCATCAATGTCACCTCCTCAGGATTACTATAAGGCTTATAGCAGTCCGCTTTACGGCAGGACTGCCAGCGTATTTTTCAAACACGCTCTGGTCGTATGATACCATATGTGCCTGAATAATCAATCATATTTATAAATATTTAACAATTTATCATAGGATTTCAGGCCATGGGTGATAACAAACAGGATAAAACCATCAGATGATGGTTAAGATTTGCGATGTTGTTTATAGAAACAGCATGACAGGCCGGGGTTACACATGTTTTTTTCGGAAATTAACCCGGATACCCTCCCCTGCACGGTTTCCTGTCTGTCGGAATATGTGCGGGAAGACAGGAAAGACATGTGGATACTGCCGGAAACAGACGGGGAAAGGCGTGCCGCCCCTGCCGGTGTGACTGCGGATGAAAGCAGACAGTTCCCGGGTTTCCGGCCATAAACAGGATTCATGGTTACGGATGTCCCTGAAAGGTGTTTCTGAGTCAGGGACGGAGCATAAGCACCGGTCCGTCCGGTATAAAAAACTTCTGTGCGGAAATCCTGAAACTGCCAGCTTTCCGGAGCCGGAACAGCGGCAGGGGCAGCACGCCTTTCCCCAGCGTCCGGAAAATGCGCATGGCGGGTATGGGATGAAGTCCGCACCCGTTCCTGCTTATTCATAAATATTTCTTAACAGTGTCGCAGATTCCGTCCGGAGCATGATTTTCCGTTCTGCCGGACCGTAAAATGAAGTTATGGAAGCGGTGCGGGACATTATTTTCGAAAAAGCGCAGTATATGGAAGGATGCGTGATACAGGTTTTTTTGAGTCCCCCTGATCAGCCATAACCCGGCTGAAAGCTGTGCATGTTACGGGCGCAGGCGGGAATATAGACATGGAATAACAGATATCCATACGTGTTGCGGCAATATCCGGTGTAATACCAGAACTGCCGCTGTCTGCGGGCTGTGTAAGAGGCTGTTCCTGGTAATAAGGTATAATAAGATAAGCCCCTTCATTGATATTGCTGCTGGACATATGGTTTAAGTTCATAATCTTTTTCATATATGAACCCATGCTCTTATATTCCACAGAATAGTACCGTCTGGAAATCTCCCAGAGCGATTCACCGGCGTTTACCTGAACGCTGGTGTAATACTCTTTCCGCTGTCCCGCTGAATCAGTCCGCCGGATATGAAGCGCCATATGACGTACCATACATATGAGAATAATAACCAGAATCAAATTTTCCGCCAGGATAATTAACTTAAAATGAACTGGTAATAAATTCTGAAAGATCTTCAAGTACATTCCTCCCTTCAGACAGAACATATGTTCTTGCTATGAATTATACAACCAGAACATATGTTTGTCAACTGGGAAGTGTGCGTATGCGGGTAAAATTCAAAGGATTATCATATAGTGCTGTTGTCCGCGAACAAATATTCTGAATATGTATCTGTTTCATCATGAACGTCCTGGTGCAGTGCACAACACTGTAAGCGTCAGATATTCTGAAAATGTACCTGCTTTATTATGAACATTCTGGTGCAATGCACAACACTGTAAATGTCTGCGAACAAATATTCTGAATATGTGTTTGCTTTATCATCATCGTTATGGTACAATGTACTATATTTATTTCTTCTTTTTACTTCTTATTCATGATTTTACAGGAGGCTTATATTCATGGCATATGGAAAAATCACGGCAAAACAGCGTGAGATACTGGAATATATTAAAAATGAAATTATAAATAAAGGATATCCGCCTGCTGTGCGGGAAATATGCGAGGCAGTCCGTCTGAAATCCACATCATCCGTACACTCCCATCTGGAATCCCTTGAGAAAAACGGATATATCCGCAGGGATTCTACTAAACCGAGAGCGATTGAAATTATGGATGAACATTTTAATATGGCAAGACGTGAAGTAGTGAATGTACCGGTTATCGGAAATGTGGCAGCCGGACAGCCCATGCTGGCTGTTGAAAATATAGAATCCTATTTTCCAATTCCGGCGGAAATGATGCCGAATCAGGAAACGTTTATGCTAAATGTGAAAGGGGAAAGCATGATTAACGCAGGAATTTTTGACGGGGATAAAGTACTGGTACAAAAACAGCCGGTTGCCCGCAACGGAGAGATTGTTGTGGCGCTGGTGGAAGATTCCGCCACTGTGAAGACATTTTATAAAGAAGATGGTTATATCCGGCTTCAGCCGGAAAACGACGCCATGGAACCGATTATTTTACCAGATTGTAAAATTCTTGGAAAAGTTTTTGGCGTGTTCCGCCTGTTTTAAGCGTTGTATGGTAACTGCTGTATAAATTCCGGAAAATATTGTGGCAGACTGTTCTGGAGCGTGTTTGAAAAATCTTACTGCGATCTGCACGTCACATTTAGTACCCGAAAGGGCAAAATATGGAGAATTTATCACAAATCTGGCTAATGTAGTCCGCTATATCATGCACTTTGAGTACATCTCTTAAATTTGGAATAAATTCTCTACAGGCCCTTTGGGTACTAAATGTGAAGCATATCATGCCCTTTAATGTACATCTGACAGAAAGCATTTTTCAGACACGCTCTAATCTTCCAGATCAGCCAGGTCAATAAATTTTCCATCTCCCCAGATTCTTTCCAGATCGTAAAAGAGACGGTCTTCCTTAGAAAATACGTGTACAATAATCTCACCATAATCCATTAAAATCCAGGTAGAATTACGGTTTCCTTCGATCTGCTTTACACAGGTTCCCGCTTTTTGCAGCTCCTCTTCCACTGCGTCGCACATTGCCTGGATCTGGTGCTGGTTGGCTCCGTCCACAATCAGAAAATAATCCGCAAATACAGACACTCCGCTGATATCAATAACCTGTATATTTTCCGCTTTTTTTTCAGACAATGCGTGACAGGCAATTCTTGCCATTTCTTTACTGCTAAGACTCATACGATTAATTTCCTCCTGTTCTTATAATATTCATACGTATGTTCTGTAACCGGATCAATCCGGCCGGACTTCTGGTTCAGGTAATTAAGTGTATCATATAGAATCCGTTCTACGGTGTGTTCCAGATTCTGGAAAGCCATTTCCCGGATTGCCGGCAGGTTCAGCGCTTTGTCCCGTCCCGGTTCAATATAATCCGCAATAAATAAAATCATATCCAGCGTTCCCATGGCTGGCGCTCCTGTCGTGTGTACGGCAATGGCATGAAGTATTTCTTTATCTTCCACCCCGTACTTTTTCTTTGCGATCAGCGCACCTACTTTTGCGTGGAGCAGAAACGGGTTCTCACGCTCCACATCTGATACCTCGATATGGTTTTTTTTGCACAATTCCAGCTTTTTGGCATGGGGAATGTTTTTAGCGCAATCATGCAGCAGGCCGGCCAGCATGGCTTTTTCCACATCATAATGATAAGCCATTGCCAGTGCGGCAGATGTATACATAACGCCCAGCGTATGCTGGTAGCGGTCTTTATCAATATAATTCTGTAGTTTTTTCTGGTATTTTTCGAAACCTTTCATAATTATAAATCCACCTTTACAGCACTCATATATTGTCTGATTTATTAAGAGAAAATATAACAATATCCGGTATATGCAGTCTGAGGAATGAATGCGGAAGATACTGGCTGGTATCATGCACGGTCCCTTCCACCATGTGCGGCCTTCAGCCTTTCAATAGATCATGCTGGCTGGTATACCGCCCCCTGTCCCCTCCGGTACGTACAGCCTGCAGCCTTCAACAGATCATGACTGGCTGGCATACCGCCCCTGCACCGCCCGGTATGCGCCGCCTGTAATAGATCATGTCTGGCTGGTATACTGCCCTGCCCTGTCCGGCGTCTGCATTCTGCAGCCTAACGATAGATCTGATGCCGGCTGATATACTGCCTGACCACTTCCGGTACGAGATACCGTACAGACCGGCTGTCCGCCACCCGCTGCCGGATCAGGCGGGAAGATACGGAAAATCCCGGTGTATTGATAAATTCAATGTGCGTCGCATACTTTTGTTCCAGCTGTTCCCGGACAGGCAGCAGATGTTCCATGTTTAATTCATCCCGCACCGCCGCCAGTATCGTGCACAGCCTGCTGATTTCTTCCGGATGCCGCCAGCTGTCAAAATCCGCCAGGGAATCCGCACCCATAATAAAATACAGACTGTGATCCGCAAAGCGGTCCTGAAATGCCCGCAGTGTCAGATACGTATAGCTGACGCCGCTTTTTGTAATCTCATAATCAGAACAGGAAAAACGGGGGTTGTCCGCAATGGCAAGCCGTACCATTTCACAGCGTCTGCCGGCATCCAGGATCTGCCGCTCGTCTTTATGGGGAGAATGGCCTGTCGGCATAAAAATTATCCGGTCCAGTCCAAACTGCTCACAGGCATTTTCAGCAATTAAGAGATGTCCATAATGAATGGGATTGAACGTGCCGCCCATAAGTCCGGTTCTGGCGGCTTTTGCCGGTGTCATCCCTTTTTGTCCGCCTGCTTTTTGCCAGATTTTTCAGGAAGCGTAATTTTTGGATGTTTCCTGGATGGCCGGTAGAGCACGAATTTCTTGCCGATTACCTGTACGACGGCGGAATGGGTACGTTCTGAGGTAGTATCCGCCAGTTCCCCGGGATCGTCAAAGCAGTTTTTTAAAACAGATACTTTAATCAGTTCCCGTTTTTCCAGCGCATTGTTTACTGCTTCCACAATTTCCGGGGTCAGGCTGGCTTTCCCGATCTGAAAAATTGGTTCGATCTGGCTGGAGAGGCTTCTTAAATAAGCCCGTTGTTTACTTGTTAATTCCATACTGTATTTCCTTTCCTCTATAAGGCATATATGGGAGTTGGTAAATCTGCGTAAATATAGTTTTCTGGTCCTTTTATTTGTAGTAATCAAACTGCAGGCCGTACATGCGCACCGTGTCGCCTTCCTGAATGCCCTGTTCCTCCAGTTGTTTTAAAACGCCCTGCTCTTTCAGGAAATTCTGGAAAAACAAAAAACCCCGTTCGGACTCGATATTTGTATATCCAAGCATCTTTTCTATTTTTGGTCCTTCCACAACATAGGCATTCTCCTGCGGATCAAACGTTACGGTATACGAATCCTGTTTAAAATAGCCGGCGGCAGGTACAAATTCCGGTTCATAGACAACCGGTTCATCTTCAAGGTTATCAAGTATTTCTTTTACCGCATAGAGTAATTCCTTTATCCCCTTTCCGGAGACCGCTGATATTGGAAATACAGTAATTCCTTGCGGCTCAAATTCTTTTTTTAACTGGCGGATCACTTCGTTTTCGCCGTCATAGAGCACATCAATTTTATTTGCGGCGATTACCTGTGGTTTCTTTAACAGATCCGGATGATAGGCTTCCAGTTCTTTATTAATGATCCGGATATCTTCCACAGGCTCCCTGCCTTCCACAGAGGCGGCGTCCACGATGTGGATCATGACCTTTGTACGTTCGATATGTTTCAAAAATTCATGGCCCAGACCAATACCTTCAGAAGCGCCTTCGATCAGTCCTGGTATATCCGCCATAATAAAGCCTTCCCCGTTTTCAAAATCCACCACGCCCAGATTTGGCTGTAGTGTGGTGAAGTGATAGTCCGCAATTTTAGGTCTGGCATTGGTCACCCTGGAAAGAAGCGTGGACTTTCCCACATTTGGAAAACCCACCAGCCCTACGTCGGCAATTACTTTCAGTTCCAGTTTTACTTCTAATTCAAGAGCCTCCTGTCCGGGCTGGGCGTACTTGGGAGCCTGCATTCTGGATGTGGCGAAATGCTGGTTGCCAAGACCTCCTTTGCCGCCGGGCAGTACAATCTGTCTATGGTTGTCGCCGGACATGTCCGCAATGATCCGGTCTGTTTCAGCATCCCGGATAATTGTACCTGCAGGTACTTTTAAAACCAGATCCGCTCCTTTTTTGCCATAGCAGTTACGCTTGCCCCCTTCTTCCCCTGCCTGGGCCGCAAACTTTCGCCGGTGACGGTAATCAGCCAGCGTATTCATGCTGTCGTCTGTTTCAAAAATCACATCGCCGCCTTTGCCGCCGTCGCCGCCGTCCGGTCCGCCATTAGGTACATATTTTTCCCGACGGAAGCTGACATGACCATTACCGCCTTTTCCTGACTTTATTATAATTCTTGCATAATCGGCAAACATAAATCATCTCCTCTATATAATCTGGCGCCCGGTATGGGGCTTTTTCCTGTTGCCTGTTCTTTCCGGTTACCGGCGGCCAGCGGGATTTTCCGTAATGAAACCGCTTTGGCAGGCCCTTTTTTGTAATGGTAAAAAGTATCTGGCAAAGCCGGATACCACGCCTGCGGCGGGCTTTTGCCTTACAGGCAAAAGTTCCTGTAAAGAAAGCAAAAAACGGGCTGTTGCAATCTCTTGTAACAGCCCATGTCTTACGAAATGCTCCAAAACGTGCTATTACACGTCTTATCAGATTATTCGTTTACTACCGGATAAACGCAAGCCTGTTTCTTGTCACGGCCTTTTCTCTCGAATCTTAAAATGCCGTCGGTTAAGGCAAACAAAGTATCGTCGCCGCCTCTGCCTACGTTGACACCTGGGTGAATTTTTGTTCCACGCTGCCGGTAGAGAATATTGCCGGCTTTTACAAACTGTCCGTCTGCACGTTTTGCGCCTAACCGTTTGGACTCAGAGTCACGTCCGTTTTTTGTAGAGCCGACTCCCTTTTTATGTGCGAAATACTGAAGGTTCAATTCAAACATGTCCTACACCTCCTCAAAGTTTAGAAAACAATAACTGGTTCCGTATTTGTCCTGTATGTCCTGCAGGCCCAGAATCATTGTGCGGATTAATAACCGGGTATCGTGTCCTGGCAGATGGTGAAAGCGGATGTCTATGAACCCGCTCTCGGGATCTGTTTTAGCCCGGAACGTATCATCTGTAAATCTGTCTATGGCGTTGATCGTATTAATGACTAAAGCTGACACGCCGGCACATATAATATCTTCGCCTGACTGGGCATATTCCGCATGTCCGGCGCAGCAAAATCCGTGATACCGCTTTTTCTGATCCTGGAAAATCGTTATTTTTATCATATTTTAATATATATAACTTTTCAGCCTGTCATAACAATGGCACGCAGGCTGGTTTTCAGGCATTGATTTTTTCGATTTTTACTTTGGTATACAGCTGTCTGTGGCCTTTTTTCTTATGATAGCCGGTTTTTCTCTTAAACTTATAAACAATTACTTTTTTGCCTTTACCTTCTTTTACGACAGAAGCTGTTACGGTTGCGCCTGCTACCGTAGGGCTGCCTGCCACCAGCTCTCCATTGTTTACAGCTAAAACCTGATCAAAAGTCACCGTTTCACCGGCTGCTGCTCCAAGCTTTTCAATGGTAATGATATCACCTTCGGATACTTTGTACTGTTTACCACCTGTTGCTATAATTGCGTACATCTGGCACCTCCTATTTATCATTACTCGCCAACTGTGGTGATGTGCGGCATACACATACTTTTTAACCCCGTTGTGCGGCATACTAGTAAAGTGTAGCATACATGCCGGGGTTCGTCAAGCATTTAATTGTTCCGCCAGGGATTTTTTCTGCTTTTTGCGGGTCAGTTCCACCAGTCCCAGCTTTGTCATGCCTTCCAGCCGCACCGGCACCGGGTCCTGCCGCAGAAATTCTCGGAATGCGTCCAGCAAGGAAATATTTAATTCCTCCGGCCTCATGTCAATAAAATCCACGATAATAATTCCGGAAATATTGCGCAGCCGCAGCTGTCTTGCGATTTCAGCCGCAGCCTCAAGATTGATCTGGTAATGATACCCGGAAGTTTCTTTTTTTGAGATGTTTTTACCGCTGTTAACGTCAATGACGGTAAGCGCTTCCACAGGCTGGATAATAAGGTTTGCCCCGGATTTCAGCCATACCCGCTGTTTTAAGGCGTCTGTAATCCTGCCCGCCACATTGTACAGCTTTGCCAGCGGCAGCAGTGGATCTTCATACAGACGAAGTCTGTATGACGCATGAGGGACAGCGTTTCGTATCTGTTCCAGTATGTGCGGCTGGTCGGTAACTACTTCGTCAAGCTTTGTTTTATCCGCATCCAGCAGCATTTTCAGATAAAAAGGCCGTTCTTTGCGCAGGCAGCTGTAACAGACCGAATGTGCCGCCTGTGATACCAGCTGTTCGAAAGCGGTGCGCAGCTGCATGAACTCGTCCACAATCTGCGCATCGTCAGCCGCCGCTGCGTTTGTGCGCATAATAATCCCGGGGGAGCAGTCTTTTCGTAATTCCAGGGACAGCTTTTGCAGACGCTGGCGCTGCGGACCTTTCACCCTGGAAGAAATGCCGGTTTTGTCTGCGTCGCTGGTCACCACCAGATATTCTCCGGGAAATTCCAGGACGGTGGTCACCACAGGATCTTTCGTCTTTACCGCTTCTTTTACGATCTGTACCACCAGTTCGTCACCGGAAACCACCGGTTTTGGGGATATTTTTTTTGTAAATACAGGATTGCGGATATCTTTCAGAGGCAGATAACACTTCTTTCCCTTCGCAATCTCCACAAAGGCGGCGGACAGCTGGCGGGATACGTTTTGCACCCTTGCCACATAGATATTGTTCAGAATGCTCTCCCTGCCCGCCGGTTCCGCCGTAACGTCCACCATCCGGTTATCTTCATATAATGCGCATACAAGACACGGGACGCAGGTGCCGTCTGACGGACGGGGCAGCAGTTCCGTGGTAATAATCAGTTTTGTATTCATAATAAAATCCTGCTTTTATTTTTGATAATCGCTTTTATGCCAATAGCCGTGGAAGGAACGGCTGCGTATGCCATTATACGCAAAAGGCGCTGTTTTTAAATGACCTGACCGCCAGAAGCTGCCTGCGGCTCTGCTCCGCTTTCAGATTTCACGGGTGTTATTTAAAAATGGCCCTGCCGCCAGAAGCGGTCTGCGGCTCCGCCCCGCTTTCGGATTTCATAAAAGCTATTTTAAAATGGTTCCTGCCGCCAGAAGCGGTCTGCGGCTCTGCCCCGCTCCGTAATTCTCATATACATCCAGGCGGTGGATCTGGAACGCCAGCGGATCGAAGGGAAGTCCCAGATAATCATAAAACGCTTCCAGTACCAGTTCCGGTTTCAGATTGTCCGTGCTTCCGCAGCTTACATCCAGATAATAGCCCGGCTGGTAGAAAAACCGTTCCTGCGGCTCCAGAATGCCGGAATGAAATACCAGTTTTTTTAAATCCAGTGTTTTTTCTCCTTTTTTTGTCTTTTTTGTAATGATTGTCCGCTCTGGTGTGTCAAAAAACCGCTCCCAGGCTTCCCGGAGCTTCTCTGCCGGATACGGGCAGGTATAACCTTCTTTCGGCCAGATTTCATAATCGGCGGCGGAGACGACGGACATGGCTGGTTTTGCCTTATCGTCCAGCTGTACATAGCCGGTAATTTCCATACCCTCTACCATTTCCCTGTTCAGCGCCGCAATGGATGCTTCAGAAGATGCGCTGGCATGTACTTCAATGTCCAGATATTCCCCGTCGCTGGTAAGTCCGAGGCCAAGGGGCGCCGCAAAGGACATAATCTGGTGGGGGCTGAATCCTTTTGTATAGCAGATGTCAATGCCGCATCTTCGGATGGCTTTCTGGAAAAAACGCATCAGATCCAGATGCCCCACAAATTTCATCAGTCCGTATTTTCGAAATTTAATCCTGATTTTCATAACAGACACCTCCTTTAAACTGCATGGCGCCGCAGCCGGAACAGTTCTGTCTGCAGTTTCCGGTTACAATGCCCTGCCCCGCTTTTTCCCATTCCCGGTACAGATAGCTTTTGCTGACGCCGTCATCAATAAAGTCCCAGGGGAAGATCTCGTCCGCTTCCCGCCTGCGCATCGTGTAAAAATCCGGATCAATGCCGGCTTTTTCAAATGCTCTCATCCAGCGGCCGTGATCGTAAAATTCTGACCAGGCGTCAAATAAGGCTCCGTCCTCATAGGCATACCGGATCACTCTGGACAGCCTGCGGTCCCCCCTGGCAAAAATCCCTTCCAGTACGGTTACGTCCGGTTCATGCCAGTTATACCGGATGCTTTTGCGGTTTAGCTGCGCTTTGACTGTTTCGTTTACGATGCCGGCCCTGCGCTGGTACTCTTCCTGCGGATACATGGGCGCCCACTGGAACGGCGTAAAAGGCTTTGGTACGAAAAAGGATGTACTAATAGTAATCTGGCATTTACCGTTGCGTCGGTCTTTTGGTATTTCGTAATACCGCACTGCTATCTGATCCGCCAGCTGCGCAATGGCACGCATATCTTCTTCGGTCTCGCCGGGCAGGCCCAGCATAAAATACAGTTTGACTTTCTGCCAGCCGCCGGCAAATGCCAGGCCGCATCCTTTCAGGATTTCTTCTTCGGTCAGTCCTTTGTTCATCACATCCCGCATCCGCTGTGAACCGGCTTCCGGCGCAAACGTCAGGCTGGATTTGCGGATATCCTGCACTTTGCCCATGACATCCAGGGAAAAAGCGTCCACCCGCAAAGAAGGCAGGGATATATTGACTCCTTTTGACTGATAGTGGCTGATCAGATACTGTATCAGCTCCTCCAGTCCGGAATAGTCGCTGGAGCTCAGGGATGTTAAGGATATTTCGTCGTATCCGGTGCTTTGCAGCATCTGGTCAGCCTGCCGGATCAGTACTTCCACCTTTTTTTCCCTGGCAGGCCGGTAGATCTGCCCCGCCTGGCAGAAGCGGCATCCCCGGATACAGCCCCGCATGACTTCCAGCACGGCCCGGTCCTGGGTAATTTTAAGGAAAGGCACCACTGGTTTTTCCGGATAAACCGCATGGTCCAGATCTGTTACCAGCTGTTTTTTCACCCGTCCTGGAACGCCGGGTGTATCCGGTTTCATCTGACAGATCGTACCATCGGCATGGTAGGTGACATCATACAGTAACGGTACATAAATGCCCGGAATGGAGGCGGCTTTTATTAAAAATTCTTTTCTGGAATACCCCTGCGCCTTCATGCTGAGATACAAATCAAACAGCGCATCATAGGATACCTCTCCTTCCCCGATGTAAATCATATCGAAAAATTCCGCCACGGGTTCCGGATTGTACGTACAAGGACCGCCGCCAATGACAAGGGGCATATCGTCTGTACGGCCGGAAGCTTCCAGCGGAATCTGCGCCAGATCCAGAATCTGCAGGATGTTCGTATAGCACATCTCATACTGGAGGGTAATGCCGATAAAATCAAAATTTCTGACCGGCTGCTGGGACTCCAGGGCAAACAGCGGAATCTGCTTCTCTTTCATAATTTTATGCAGATCCGGCCAGGGGGAAAATACCCGTTCGCAGTATACGTCTTTTCTGCGGTTAAACATATCGTACAAAATCTTCATGCCAAGATGGGACATGCCGATTTCGTATACGTCCGGAAAACACATGGCGAAACGGATAGCGGCGCCCTCCGGGTCCTTATACACACTGTTTACTTCGTTTCCAATATACCTGGCGGGCTTTTCAATTGTCAATAATATGTTTTCATTTAAGGCTGGTTTTCTCATACTGTTTTTTCATGTTCCTTTCGGTGTCTGTATCTGCCCTTATAGTCTGCCGGCAGACTGTAAGGGCAGTAATATAAAGCGCTTCTGGTATTATATACATTTTGCGAAGGAACTGCAAGATGGAGAATCTGTGATTTTAAAATGCCGGATACCCCGCCTGCGGCGGGCTGTTTCCGGCAGCATTTTCTGCTCCGGCGCAGTGTGGTCCCGGAACACTATAATGTATGAATTCTTTCATGATACTTTGCTTCTCATTTTTTATAGAAATGCCGCAGAACCTCCGAAGTAAGGAACATGGATAAAAGATCCACAGCGATCATCTGTCATCGCCTCAGCCCGCACAAATCGTCAGAAAAACCAGAAAAGGCAATCATACAGGTGGATATGACTTTAGCGATTATACCAATTTTCAGAAACCGGGACAATGGTATTTTCAAAAAAACAGAGCCTGTACAGAGCGCTTCATCGGACACAGGCAAAACGATCAGCAGTACGCCGGGAATCCGGACACGGTACCGTCCTGTCAGCTGATTTAACCACGCAGGCTGTCTTTTCTCCCTTTTGAAATACGATATGCAATCAGTGAAGATAAGGAATATTTCTGTTGCTACCTCTCTGGGAAATACGCCCGCCCCCGCCCCGTATTCTGCAATGTGGTGCGCTTTATCGAAATCAATAGAAGCCGTCATGGACGCCGCCAGATGCCTGCTGCTGGGAGCAATGGCCCCGATAGTGTCCGGAGCGCTGAGGTATTCTTTTAAAAACTGCCACATAGGATGACCCTCCTCATATAATGAATTCAGCGTTTTATGCTGTTATTTGATGATTTCAGTATAAAGAGGAAGTATGGAGAGAAAACCGTAAGAACTATAAAGATTTCTTTAGATCAAATGATTTTTGACCAGTTGTGTTTTGAAATCAATCAGCTATCGCAAATTCATTGAAACTTTTGTCTGCTTTATTTATTATAGAGCGTGTTTGAAAAATGCTTTCCGTCAGGTGTGTTTTACGGTTTGTACAACTCATAGCAATTATGGGAAATGGAATCAATGCTGTCATTTTGCAGACAATTCTTTGTGGGATATTAGGTACGGGATTTGCGGCAGGTTCAGTCATATGGAAAAGAGATAACTGGAGCATTGTAAAGCAGACAGGAATTTACTTTTCAATTATTTCAGTAATAATGTTACCAATCGCTTATTTTGCGTATTGGATGGAACATACTGTAACTGGATTTTTAAGCTATTTTGGGATTTTTGTTTACATTTTTATATTTATATTATATGGATCATACAGTTTGGCACAGGCAGGTATAATGTAAGAAAAATGAATGAGAAATTGTTTGAGACAAAGGATAATAGAAATGAGTAAGCAACAATGGAAACTTTGTCCTTGCTGCGGTAATCACACTCTGGCATATCCTGCCTGCCCACATGCGGTATGTGGAAACAGACAGGAAAGATAATATACGGATACTGCCGGGGCAGCGCACCGTTCCCCGGCGTCCGGAATATGCTGTTATCTTCGGGCTGCCATGATATAAAATTTAGCGGTTAACCATGAAATTATCTGCCATTTTCCGATGTCGTATCAGAATCTCTGGCGACACACGGGAAATACAGAGTAATCTGGTACGTGTCTTCTGTCTGCTCCACCTGTACGGTTCCTCCCATCTGTTCCATCATTCTGGTTATGTTTCGTACGCCGATGCCGGTTCCCCGTTCATGTACCCTGCCGGATAACCGGTGGTTTTGTATGGCGATACCGGTCCGGTCTGTTTCATAAAGTATTTCAATCCGGATTTTCCGGGCACGGTCTGCGTATTTTTCCAGATTGGAAAAAATATTATCGACAATCCTTCCCATATAACCGGTGTGAACCTGTACGAATACAGAATTCCAGACCAGATCCTCTGTATGGATCACAAATCCTTCGCATTCCAGCAGAGCGCACATTTCCGAGAGATAGTCCCCGAAAGCGCTGCGGATCTCTTCCGGCGGCTCCGGGGTAATCTGCTTATGGGAACTGATAAAGAAATATTCAAACATCTGGTCGGATAAATGCCGGATCTGTAAAACTTTGTCATAGGCTTTGCGGACATATTCTTCTCCGGGTCCGTTGTTTTGTTCCAGTTTCCGGAGTATTTCCATATAGGTCATAAGTCCGGTCAGCGGCGTACGCAGATCATGGGACATGCCCAGCACCAGTTTTTCCTGCGCCGCCCGAAGCTCCGCTTCTGTCTGTTCTTTTTCCAGCAGGCTGCGGCGCATCCGCTCCAGTCCGTAAGCCAGTCTGGCCAGCTCGTCTGTGCCCTGTACGGTCACAGTGCCAGAGAGATTTCCATGGCTGATCACATCCACTTCTTCTTTCAGTCGCCGGATAGTGGCCACTTCTTTTTGCATACCAGATATGAACACATACAGACAGGCGGCAAATCCGGATAGTGTGGAGATTGCGGACAGCAGGTAATAATATGTATCTGTTTCGCCTTCGTCCAGATAAATATACCCGTCTCCGTCCGCAAAGGTAACGGTATGGTAAAACTGCCAGGCATATCTGCCGGTTTCCCTGCCGCCCGGATAAATGTCCGAAGCCTGTGACAGATCAAACAATAACCAGTTCTCCCTGGATACTGTAAATTTACGGATATTGCGTTCTGTTGCCCATGTCCGCAGCGCAACGGAATCGGTGGCGGCCAGTGCGTGACGGTCCACATACGCCTGGAATTCCTCCACTCTTGCTTTCTGCAGACCGGAGAGATAATCAGAAGTAATCAGATACTGACGCAGCATATTCGTACTTCCAAAATAGAGAAATACTATCAGAAACAGTCCTGTGGCAAGCCCGCTCAGCAGCCGTTTTACCATTTTTCCTGTCAGTGTGCTGTCTGTCACTGACAGTCGTCTTTCGCATGCCCTGATTGTGAAACGAAGCAGGTTTTTGCATGTGTGATACATCATACGGCCTCTTTTCCTGTTATGTTGTTGCGCAGGCGTCCTGATCCTTTGTTTTTAAACGCCCGTACCGGTATCCTTTTCCCCATACTGTTTCAATCAGCTGCGGATTCTGGGGATCTTTTTCTATCTTTTTGCGCAGCCTGCGGATATGAACCATCACAGTATTGCCGGACGTATAAATAAAAGGCTCCTGCCAGATACTTTCATACAGGTTTCTGATGGAAAAGACTTTTCCAGGATAGTTTACAAGCAGCAGTAACAGCTGGTATTCCAGTTCGGTAAGAGCAACAGCCCTGCCACGTACCCACACCTGATTGCAGACAATGGAAATCCGTACGTCTCCCTGCTCCAGTATGTCTCCTGGCCCGGAAGAATTTCCAGGACAGACGGCCCTGTCATAGACGGTATGGCGTCTGAGCAGCGCCCGGATTCTCGCAAGCAGTTCCGCAAAGGAAAAAGGCTTTACCAGATAGTCGTCCCCTCCCACGGCCAGTCCGATCAGCTTGTCCGCTTCCTGGTCTTTTGCCGTAAGAAACAGCACCGGCACATTTGAGATACGCCGGATGTTTTCACAGACGGTAATACCGGAAATACCGGGCATCATAATATCCAGAATCACAAGCGCCGTAGCGTCTTGGAGCTGTTCCAGACCAGATGTCCCGTCTGGGGCTTCCTGTACCAGGTAACCTTCCGCTTCCAGCAAAATTTTTATACCTTCACGGATGGCTCCGTCGTCTTCGATGATTAATATCGTCTGTGGATTCATGGTTTCACCTTCTTTCTGTCATAATTTCTATCATAATTTCTATCATAATTTCTATCATAATTTCTGTTATAAATCATAACTGCGGCCAGCAGCAGAAGATATGCGGTAATGGAAATAAACCGGGGCTCCCATCCGGCTGCTTCTGACAGAAAAGAGCCGGAGGATGCGGGCACATACCGCCAGACAGCAGGCTGCTCCTGCCGGATTCCTACTGAAAACAGGGCGGAATTTCCGGAAAAAACCAGATATACGGCATGGATCACCACCGCTGTCCGGATGGAACCAGTCAGGCGGGTAATGACCGAAAGCACCATGCTGGCAAGGAACGCCTCAAGTATGAAAATCAACAGTCCGGATGATACTTCCATATCCAGAGATATGGCGTGTACGGCCGCATACAATAGCGCCGTATACAGGATACTGCGTTTTTCCGAAGCGTCTTTGCGGATGCCGGATACGGTCAGGGTAGCGGCCGGTGATGCGTCAGTTTGTAACAGGGCGCCGGCGGCCAGGCCCCGGAAAAGCATTTCTTCGGTTACAGCCCTGCGTATGCCATCGCTGCACACTGTGACAAAGCAAAGCCAGGCCTGCTCTTTGAAAGGAAGGCTGTCTTTGTGGAAGCTGCCTTCTGTGACTGTCACAATAAAAACTAATACAGACGTTAACAGGATGATTCCCATGGCGCATATCTGCCAGAGGGGCGGCTGTCTTCTGATAAAAATCCCGGACAGGGGACGTTTTAAAATATGTGTGGCATACAGATATACAAGAATCCGGACACAAATGATGTCCAGACAGATATACAGCAGTTCTGATAAAAAAATAAATGTGGGACAAATCTGAAACGCCGTGTCACTAAATGACAGGGTAAGGAAATAAAGAATAAAGATTGTTGTCATGTGCAGCAGCGGTTTTATTTTTGTGTACATATCGTATCCTCCTACAAACAATCTGGCAGGATATGGCCGGATCCAGGACTTCCCGGCTGTTTTTTACTTTATGGGAAATGCGTCCTGTAAAGCAAAGCCTGTCTGGCAGGATCAGGGCCTTGCTGCCAGAGGCAGCCCGCCGATGGATGAGGCTGTCAGAAATAATTATACCGGATATTCTGTCGATTGTAAAATAGAACCGCCGGTAGCAGTATCCTCTCCTGCCCGGCATACTTTTCATCATACATGATGCGGAGGGCATTTCAGATACGCTCTGGTACTACAGTGAACAATCACTGATAATGCATGGTTATCTGCCATTTTTCCATTCCGGTGGCTGGGAAGACATGAGCATTTTCCGGATGCCGGGGAAAGGCATGCTGCCCCTGCCGCTGTACCGGCTCCGGAAAGCTGGCAGTTCCGGGATTTTCGCACGGAAGGTTTTCATACCAGAGACCGGCGCTTATCCGTCATCCCACAAGCTCTTTTCAGGGAGATCCGTGTTCTTCATCCTGTTTATAGCCGGAAACCCGGGAACTGCCTGTTTACCTCCGCAGTCATACCGGCAGGGGCAGCACGCCTTTCCCCGGCTTTTTCCGGCAGTATCCGCATCTCTTTCCTGGCTTCCCGCACATATTCCGACAGACAGGAGAACTGTGTAAGGGATGATATCCGTGGTAATTTCCGGAAAAACATGTGTACCCCGGCCTGCCATGTATGGAGCAATGCTGTAGGAACTTCAGCTTTTCTCTTATATTCTGCTGGAAACAGCCGGCTGCCTTTCTCCGGTACCTGGGAAATATACAGCCGTCCGTTAGCTGATTCAGTGTTTGAAAATGGCAGATAACCATGCATGGTACGGCGTTATCCGCTCCAGGGTCTGGCGCCCCGGATTTTATTCCGGGGGTAAGAGATAACGGGCGTATACGTATGCTGTGACACCCGCAAATTTAACCCGTGCCCATCCGTGCTTTATGGCCAGCACTCTGATTTTCTGCCCCTTTGTCAGTGAACCGATGACCGGACAGCTGGTATCCGGACCACTCCGTACCTGAAGGATATCCGTTTTTACCCGGTATTTCTTCACAGTCCGTCCGGCGGCTGATATTTGTGGCGTGCATACGCCGGAGGCAGGCACGCTGTCTTCCGGCGCTGGTACATGCGCTGTCACGGATCTGCCGGCGGCGGCCATGGCAGATGCTGTAAGAATTGCTGTAAGTGTAAGAATCTGTTTTTTCATGCTGCTATTCCTCCTGTTTTGAGTTGTTTAGTTCCAGAGCGTGTCACTTTGTCCACTGAAAATGACTGGATCAGGGAAAACGACGCTGAAGAGCCGCAGTGAAAGCGGTATCCGGCTATAAATACTTCGTTTCTGTAACGTCCGCCACAAAGGGTGCTGCCGGATAACAGACAGTATACGGTACGAATCTTACAAATCAGCTTAACTGTTTCTTAATATTTCTTAATTATAACTGACCGGATATCATATCATGCATATGGAATTCCGGGTACGGGATGCGGGGGACACACTGGACAGGCTTTCTGAAAGACAGAAATATCCTGTGCGGCATTATCCGGATTTCAGAAGTCTGCGTATGATCCGGCCTGAGTGATCCGGAGCTGTTATGTGACGGCAGACTGCCAGTGAAACCGCTCATGATACAGATCCGGCAAAGCTGTATGTAAAAAACAGGAAAATCTGCTTATTATGAGGGCAGGAGAAATGTTCATGATCAGATCCGGCAAAGCCATATGTAAAACAGGATTTACAAATCTGGATGAAAGAATTGTTTTTAACAGAAAAATAATAGATAGAAAAAGAACTATTTATAACAGAAAAACGTAAGCGACACAAAACATACCGTAGTGAATCTTCCCCAGTCAGTTGATATACT
>CANRTU010000027.1 GCA_947642745.1 uncultured Eubacterium sp. | reverse complement strand
GCTTTCCGGAGCCGGAACAGCGGCAGGGGCAGCACGCCTTTCCCCGGCGTCCGGAGTATGCGGATATCTTCCATCCGTCATAATAAAAAATAAAGGATAAGCATGTATTATCAGCCATTGTTCGCTCCAGTCATGTACGGAATAAATCAGCAGAAAGGGACAGATTACAATGAACAATATAAAAAAGAATCCGGCACATTCAGTTTGCCTCTCAGGAAAAGTGTATCCTTTGGATCATCGCAACGCCATTTTTTATAAAATTTGTGATAAAATGAAAAAAACAGCCGGACCCACGCTGCTTGTTATACTTTGCTGTCTGATCCAGCTCTTTTTTCTGTTAAAATCAGTTCCATGCCAGCAGGCGCAGGCCGCTGGGAAAACTCCCCTGGAACGTTATGGCCGTCTGGGCGTATCGGGTTCCAGACTCACGGACAACAGCGGAAACCCGGTACAGCTAAAAGGTGTCAGCACCCACGGCCTTTCCTGGTATCCGCAATATGTTACAAAAAAGGCCTTCCGCACACTCCGGGATAAATGGAACGCAGACGTGGTCCGCCTTGCCATGTATACAGCGGAATACAATGGTTACTGCACGGGTTCCTTCCGGAACAGAAAAGAACTGAAAGCGCTGATTGACAAAGCCGTCCGATATTGCGATGAACTTGGTTTATATGTAATCATCGACTGGCACATTTTAAGCGATAATCACCCGGATATTTACAAAAAGCAGGCAAAGGCATTTTTCAAATCCATGGCCAGAAAATATGCGGAACAAGGAAATGTTATCTATGAAATCTGCAACGAGCCAAACGGCGGGGTTACCTGGCCGCAGATCCGCTCTTATGCCCGTACCGTCATCCGCACGATACGCCGTTATGATAAAAACG
Organism: uncultured Eubacterium sp.; assembly: GCA_947642745.1. Classification (GTDB taxonomy): domain Bacteria; phylum Bacillota; class Clostridia; order Lachnospirales; family Lachnospiraceae; genus Eubacterium_J. Next base: position 57,987 of record CANRTU010000027.1, on the reverse strand, counting down.
GTATTATTATCACCGGTACGCCTTCCTGGAGCCAGGATGTGGATATTGCCGCCTCTTCCCCGCTCAAAGGCGGCAATCTTATGTACGGTTTTCATTATTATGCGTCCACCCACGGGGAACCGTACCGACAGAAGCTCCTGCAGGCTGTTGACGCCGGACTGCCGGTATTTGTGTCAGAATACGGCATCTGCGAGGCGTCCGGACACGGCGTCATCCGCCGTGAGGAAGCTGCCAGATGGATGGAGCTGCTGGATCGCAACAGCATCAGCTGCGTTGCCTGGAACCTTTCCAACAAAGATGAAGCTTCCGCCCTGATCCGCACAGACTGCGCAAAAACCGACAGCTGGAAACGTTCCGAACTGTCCGCTTCCGGAAAATGGGTATATGATATGATGCGAAATTCCGAAAAATAATGGAAAACCTGTGCCGCCGCGCCCCCGCTATTTCTTTTCTAAACAATCAGTCCGGCCTGTATCAGCCGTCCCCGCACCTGGCGGCCCACTACGGTTGCCAGTGCGATCTTGATCAGGTCAAAAATAACAAACGGCTGTACACAGGCTGCTACCGCAGCCATAACCGGGCAATCCATCAGAATTACATACCAGATTGTTCCAAACAGATATAACACGCCGCTTCCAAGAATCATCCCCGCAACGCTCCATACCAGACTGCCGGAAGACTTCTCAATAAATAATCCACTGATGAACGCCATAAAGATAAATCCCACCAGATAGCCTCCGGTAGGCCCTGCCAGCCTGGCCAGTCCGCCGGAATAACCGGAAAATACCGGAAGTCCTGCCATTCCCAGCAGTAAATATACGATACAGCTTAATGTTCCCAGTTTTGCCCCCAGCAGATATACGGACAGATAAATCACCAGGTTGGTTAAGGAAATAGGTATCGTCCCAATGGGAACCGACATCGGACCCAGGATACACATGACAGCCGTCATCAGCGAAGTTACACACAGCTGATAAATGGTTATCTTTTTACTCTGATTTAATGGTACTGTTTGTTCCTCCATAATGTTAACCTCCTCATTTCATTTGTTTACTATATAACCATTATATACATTTCCACCCCAATGTCAACTGTTTTTGTATTATTGTTAACACAACACCATTAACTTAATACTATTATCCTGAAGACTATTAACCGGCTCCTGTCAGCCCGCCAGTTCCGGCAGCAGTTCCCGGTGTTCCACAGCAGTGGAAAACACAATCTGGGTCTGGGTCTTTCCATATTTCTGCAGTCCGCATACAAACTGCTCCAGTTCTTCTGTCCCCGGATAAATGACCTCCAGCAGCATGGCATAATCTCCGGTAATGCAATTACATTCTACCACATTTCTGCACTGTTTCATATAATCAATAAACTCTTCTTTAAGCCCGGCTTCCACCACCAGATTAATAAAAGCTTTAATATGATAACCTATGAGCTCCCTGTTAATACTGGCATGAAAACCTGTAATATAACCTTCTTTTTCCAGCCGGTCAATTCTTGCGGAGGCTGCCGGAGATGATAAATATACTTTTGACGCAATCTCTTTTAATGTCATCCTGGCGTTTTCCTGTAACAGACTGATAATTTTGTGATCCACATAATCCAGACCCCGTTTCATACTTTTTCCCTCCTGAAGACAAAAAGACGCCTTGCTTTTTAAGCAAAACGTCTTCGTTTTATAAATGATATATTATTTATACTTTATTTTTCTGGTATCATACCACATTCTGTCACTATTTGTCCAGTATAAATTTTCCATTATTATCAGTTACAGCAGTCTGCCATGTCAGAAGTATGGCTTCCAGCCATAAAGTAACAGATTACTATACGAAATCCTTTTTGACCGCTGTGAAATTAAGACTGCCTGCTGATATAGTGATAAAGCGCCCCGATCAGATTGGAATCATTAAAATAACTGCAGGCCACGATCTCCGGCTTTGGCAGGCCAGGGGTAAACCTTTTAAGTGATTCATGATCGAATACCCTGTCTGTCTGTTCACGGATACATTCCAGCAGACGGGGCTGCCTGCTGATACCGCCGCCAAAAGATACCCGCTGTACATCCAGTGTTACCTGCAGATTAAATACCAGCACTGCCAGGGAGTAACAGTAATCTTTAAGAACCTGTTCCAGCTTCTCATTTCCTTCTTCCAGCATGGCAAACAGGCGTCTGCCGTCCAGTTCCTCCAGGGCCAGAGCTTCTTTCGCCAGGTTTACCAGCCCCCTGGTACTGCAGCATGATCCGGTCATTGCGTCATCTTCACCGAACCGGTTATAATTCAGACAACTGAAACTGACTTCTCCTGCTGAAAAATGGGTTCCCTTTACCAGCCGGCGGCCGATCATAATTCCGCCGCCGACTCCGGTACCAAGAATCAGCGTAATCCCGTCCTGTACATCCGAAAGACTTCCGCACCACATCTCTGCGGCCAGCGCACATTTGGCGTCATTTTCAATCAGCACCCTGGTTCCGCAGATTTCTTCTGCCAGTTTCCGGAATTCACTGTCATTGTTGTAAGTCAGTGCGCCGCCTGTATGTACATAACCTTTTTCGCTGTCGATAATACCGGGCATACTGATACTGATTCCTTCTGCCTGCGATTCATACTTTTTATAAATATCGTGAATAAGAGCCAGCAGCTCTTTCTGACCTGTCTGTGGCGTCTTTTCTTCTTCCCGCTGCAGAATGTTCCTCTCTTCATCCATCATTGCTGCTTTTACAGCTGTTCCGCCGATATCAAATACCAGAATATTTCCCATATGCTGTTCCCTCGCTTTTCCATTGCTCTGTTTACTGAATAAATTATCTGTCTCTGCCATATTCTACGCCTGAGGCGGACTGATTGCCGGGCGTCTGTGTCACCTGCACGCAACGAACAACGGAATGTCAGATACCCTGCCGCAGGCTTTTTGCTTTACAGGAGTCAGTGTCCTAAAAAAATGGTGATGGCATCACTGCCGTGATCCCACCACCATGTTAAGGTATTTTATGCCCCGCGGTTTATTTCTTCACCAGCAGAGATTCCCCTGTCATTTCCGCCGGTTTTTCCATTCCCATCATTTCAATCAGCGTCGGCACAATATCCGCCAGGCGGCCGCCTTCTTTTAATGTATAGGCCGGATCATAATTGATAAGGATAAACGGCACCGGATTAATTGTATGTGCAGTAAACGGAACACCTGTTTCATAATCCACAAGCTGCTCCACATTACCATGGTCCGCACAGAGGAACATCTGTCCGCCCACTTCCTTCAATGCTTCCACTGCCCTGCCTACGCAGCCATCCACCGCTTCTACTGCTTTGACGGCCGCTTCCTGTACACCGGTATGGCCCACCATGTCCGGATTAGCGAAATTAATAATAATTACATCATAGTTCAGGGAGCGGATCGCTTCACACAGTTTGTCACATACTCCGGGAGCGCTCATTTCCGGCTGCAGGTCATAGGTAGCCACCTTAGGAGAATTTACAAGTATACGGTCTTCTCCTTCATTTGGCTCTTCCACGCCGCCGTTAAAGAAAAACGTCACATGGGCATATTTTTCTGTCTCCGCAATTCTGGCCTGTGTCTTTCCATTTGCGGCAAGATACTGGCCAAATGTATTTTTCAGTTCTACTTTCTTAAAAGCTATTTCTTTATTCGGAATCGTCACGTCATATTCTGTAAAACATACGAATGTTACCTGTTTTCTTGGTCCACGGTCAAATCCGTCAAAATCGTCACAACAGAACAGCCTTGTCATTTCCCTGGCACGGTCCGGACGGAAGTTAAAAAAGATAATGGAATCGTTGTCTTTTACTGTAGTAAGCGGTTCGCCGTCTTTTTCTACCACGATCGGAAGTACAAACTCGTCTGTTACATCATTGTCATAAGAAGCCTGCATACCTGCCACCGGATCTGCCACACGTACGCCCTCGCCTTTTGTCAGCGCCACATACGCTTTTTCTTCTCTTTCCCAGCGGTTGTCCCGGTCCATGGCATAATAACGTCCGGAAATCGTAGCCACCTGCCCGATGCCGGTTTCGGCCATTTTATCCACCAGCTGCTGTACATAGTCTTTGCCTGAAGCAGGAGGTGTATCACGTCCGTCCATAAAGCAGTGTACGTACACATTCTGCAGCCCTTCTCTCTTTGCCAGCTCCAGCAGGCCATAAAGATGGGTATTATGGCTGTGTACACCGCCGTCTGAAAGCAATCCGAACAAATGCAGGTCAGAACCATTCTTTTTGCAGTTTTCAACCGCATGCAGCAGCGCCTCATTTTTAAAGAAGTCACCGTCTTCGATTTCTTTCGATATTCTGGTAAGTTCCTGATACACAATGCGGCCCGCACCCATATTCAGATGTCCTACTTCAGAATTGCCCATCTGTCCATCCGGAAGTCCTACGGCAAGACCGCTGGCATATCCTTTTACAAACGGATAATCTTTCATTAGTCCGTCAAGCACCGGCGTATCCGCCTGCGCAATCGCATTTCCCTCTGTTTTTTCATTTAAACCAAAACCATCCAGAATCATCAATACAGTAGGTTTCCTGCTCATGTCTTTTTCCTCTCTCCTTTTTATAATTTATGAATCAGCAGGTTCATTGTACCGGTACGCTGATATTTAAACTGACAGTACTGAAACCATTACCGCCCCTGTACGGCGTAAAAAACGGCGGAATGCTCATGCCCGGCCGGGCATGCTGTTAGTTTAAATATCAGCGTGTCAGTACATTATGTTCCCTCAATAAATAAAATAACACTATTTGTAGAATTTCTCAACTCTTATTCTGTTTTGAAGCGTATTTTTCACATACGCTCTGGTCAGGGCGGCGCCAGCCTGTGGTATACACCGGCCGCCAGCCGGACCACGCCGTCTGCGCACAGCCCCCATACCAGCACCAGGGAGTACACATAATAACTGCGGATGCTCTCTCCTCCATTTCCGGTTTCCAGTATTCCTGTTTCCAGTCCGGCATACAGCAGTAACAGACCTGCCACAAAAAACACCACTGACAGCATACGTGCCCCATAATCCGTACGACGCAGCGCCAGGAATAGAACCGCCAGCAGCAGCAATCCTGCCGCTGACAGCAAAATAACCAGTTCCTGTCTGTGCCTGACCATGTGCAGCAGGTATGTTCCCAGCACATTCCATGCCAGGCGGTCTTTGACACGTACCGGCATCATACCCAGACTTTTCCTGGAAATCAGACCTCCGGCATATGCCAGAAATACCGGCACAGCCGCACAGACGGCCGATAACCCGCCTGCCAGCAGTACCCGCCACAAATACCCGGGCCGTAACAGCCGGAAACTATACCCGGAACAGACAGCCAGAGAGAATATCGCCGCAGCGGCAGCCTGTCCCCCGGAACCTGAGACGGCCATTCCGGACGCCAGTATAAAACACGCCAGATACCTGCCACTGTCCCGGACTGTCCCTCCATGTAAAAAAAATGTTTTTCTGACTTTTTTGTCTTTCTTCGTATGCTCCATGTCCAGCAGTGGAATATCCTCAGCGGCATGTTCCGCAATTTCATTAATCGGAGTATCCTGTATGGATATCGTACCGTCAAGCGGACATTCTTTAATAGAAATGGTGCCGTCCGCCTCATTTTCTTCCATAATAAGCACCACTTCCCCAGATGCCCCATGATCCCGGGGCCGCTCCCGGAAAGTGCCTGTCTGTCCGGCGGATTGTGTTATAACTTCTTTTGAAACTTTCTCAATTGCAGCTTTTTCAATCATAGCTTTTTCAATCATAGCTTTTTCAATCATAGCTTTTTCAATCATAGCTTTTTCTTGTGCGGCACTTTCCGCCAGCAGATCGTCCAGCAGGAAGACCCTCCGCTCCTGCGCTGCCTCCGCTTCTTCCCGTTCCTGCTCCAGCTGCCTTTGTACCGCTTCCTCTTCCAGCTCCCTCTTACGGGATTGAAAAAACAGACACAAAAAGGCTGCCGGGGCAAGGACAAAGAGCATCCCGGATTCCTGAAACCAGATTCCGGATTCTCCGGCATACATTCCATTTGTTAAAAACACCGTCAGCGTGTATATCCCGGCTCCGGTATACGCCGTATATTTATATTTACAGCACAGCCGCAGAAATGCCAGCAGCATAAAATACAGCAACAGCGTCCTGATCACCCAGAATCCACGGAACAGCATCAGCCTGTCCAGTTTCAGCAGTGTGTGCAGATACCAGACCACACTGTAAAACCACAAAGGCCTGGTACCATCCGCCACGGTCTCTCCCTGTCCCATATCGTACATCCAGCTGTTATAGGCAGTCAGATCCGACGCACGGTAGCTGTAAGGCCCGGAAACATTTTCATCATATGCGGTAATTGCTATTGCGGCCACGAGAAACAGCAGCACAATTTCCGGCAGATTCCTCCAGATATGGTCCGCACACCGGGTCAGCCTGCTGACGGGGGGCCGCCCGGTCTGTGTCTTTGATAAGCCGCCTTTCCTGTGGAAACGTACTGCCAGAAAGATGACAAAAGGCAGCGCAGTGGCAATCGCAAGCGTCAGCTGGCTGCAGATATGCAGTATCTGTAACAGCATCACCATTAAAATTATATAAAAACTGCTCACCGTCTGATAAATCATAAACTGCGCCGGAAACCGCATATGGCCGGTTATGGAATTCAGCAAAACAGCTGGCAGCACCATTGTCATCACACAGTAAATACCAGTCACAAAAAACACTTCCAGCAACTGCTCCACTGTCAGTATCTGCATCGACATACCTGTATCACCTCCGGACCTTTTACCTGATAGTTACATCATATCCGCTCCTGATTTTCTTCAAACAGATGGTCCCAGGTAATATTGTTCAGCCATTTACCACTCCGGTAATGCCGGATTACCCAGGGCCATTTTACAAATTCATCCGTACACAACAGAAAATAAACCCACATCACCGGAAGCTTCAGTGCAAACGCCGCCAGAAATCCCAGGGGCACCGCATAGCACCACATATCAATCGTATCACAGATAAATCCGAAACGGCTGTCTCCCCCGGCTCTGAAAACGCCGGCAATCAGTGTGGTATTCACAGCGGCTCCCATAACATAATACGTATTGATAAGCAGCATATATTTCAGATAATGCATGGCCTGGTCTGAAAGCTTCGCATAACTTAACACCACCGGCATCGCCGCCAGTATAATCAGACCCCCGGCGGCGCCTGCGGCCACAGTCAGCTTCATCAGCTTTTTAGCTCCTTCCCTGGCCTCTTCCATCCTGTTTTCTCCAATTATATTTCCAAGTAAAATACCTCCGGCGCCTGCCATGCCAAAGCAGAGAATCGTTCCAAAATTCCGCACTACAACTACAAACGAATTTGCCGCCACCGCATCCGTGCCCAGATGGCCGATAATTACCGAATACATGGAAAACGCCACGCTCCAGCTGATGTCATTGCCCAGCGCAGGCAGGGACAGCCGGACAAAATCCGCAAACAAAACCTTATGCTTTACAAACAGATATCTGAAATCCAGTTTAATATCCCTGCTCTTATGCGAAACTACCAGACATGCCGCCAGCTCAATCATTCTGGACAGGGATGTTGCGACGGCTACCCCCATGGCTCCCAGCTGCGGCGCACCGGCCAGTCCAAAAATAAATACGGCGTTTAACAGCACATTAAGAGAAAACGCCAGTACATTCATCGCCGTACTTACGGCTACCCTTCCGATGCTGCGCAGCACCGACAGATAGACTTCCGTGACCCCCCAGCATAAGAAACTGACGCTCATAAACCGCAGATACGAAGTGCCGATAGTAATCAGTTCCGTATCGCTGGTAAAAATCCGCATCATTTGTTCCGGCACCAGCACCGCACAGGCCGCAAACAACGCCGCACAGGCCAGCGAAAACCGCAGGGCAATCCCCTCAATGACCTGGATAGCCTGCAGATCACCTTTTCCATAATACTGGGCGCACAGTATCGTCGCCCCGGTACCCAGACCATAAAATACCATAAACAGTATGCTGACATACTGGGACGCCAGCGACACCGCAGAAATCGACGACTGCCCCACATAATTAAGCATCACCACATCCGCCGAACTGACCGCCGCACTCAGCAGATTCTGAATAATAATCGGCAGCACAAGTTTAAAAATCTTACTATAAAACGTATCCTGTAACAGATCCCGTTTCTTTTCCATAAAGACTCTTTCCTTCACCTTTCCGCTCAATGTTCCTGTATTTCCAGCAGCGCCAGAATATCTTCCCGGCTCATGGAGGATGTCTGACCGCCCTCACTGCCTATGACCTGTTCCGCCAGCTGCCTTTTCGTCTCCTGCAGCTGCTGGATTTTTTCCTCAATCGTATTTTTCGCAAGCAGTTTGAACACAGTGACTTTTTTCGTCTGCCCGATACGGTGCGCCCGGTCTGTGGCCTGGTTTTGCACCGCCAGATTCCACCAGGGATCATAGTGGATCACCACATCCGCACCGGTCAGGTTTAACCCTACGCCCCCGGCTTTTAAGGATATGAGAAATACTGGCACATCTCCTTCGTTAAATGCCCTGACCAGCGCCAGACGTTTCTCTTTTGACGTACTTCCAGTAATTATATAATAAGGAATCTTTATACTGTCCAGCCTTTCTTTCAGAATATCCAGCATGGAAGTAAACTGGGAAAACAGCAGTATCCGGTGACCGCCGTCCATTGCGCTGCGAATCAGCTCCAGACAGGCTTCCAGTTTGGCCGCTTCTCCGTTGTAGTTTTCAAAACAAAGGGACGGATCGCAGCAGATCTGACGCAGTCTGGTCAGTTCCGCCAGAATACGGATTTTGTTTTTATTAAATTCCGCCTCGTCCTGGGCGGCAATGGTTTCCCGCATGTGCAGCACCTGTGCGTCGTACAGCTGCTGCTGTTTTGTCCCAAACTGTACATACCGGTTTTCTTCCAGCTTGTCCGGCAGATCTTTTAATACTTCCTCCTTGAGTCTGCGTAAAATAAACGGGCCCGCCATCTTCTGCAGCCGTTTCATGGCGGACTCGTCATTGCCCCGGACAACGGGCGTTTCAATTTCCCGTTTAAACACATCGTATCCATACAGAAATCCCGGCATCAGATAGTCAAAAATACTCCACAACTCACTTAATCGGTTCTCAATCGGCGTGCCAGTTAACGCAAACCGGACCCGGCTTTGAATGACACGTACTGCCTTTGCGGCTGCGGTAGTATGATTTTTAATATACTGGGCTTCGTCAATAATCTCATAAGAGAATGTCTTTTCCTCATAATTTACAATGTCCCGCTTCAGCAGATCATAGGAAGTCACCAATACATCCGCCTGCCGGTATGCTTCTATTTTTGCAAACCGTTCCTTTCTGGAACCTGTCACCAGCACTACCTCCAGCTCTGGCGCAAACCGTCCGAATTCTTCGCCCCAGTTGTACACCAGCGAGGCGGGCGCCACCACCAGCGACGTTCCTTCCCGTCCTTCCTGCTTCGCCGCCAGCAGCACGGCAATGACCTGCAGCGTCTTTCCAAGACCCATGTCGTCCGCCAGAATCCCTCCAAACTGCCAGCTCTCCAGAGTACGCAGCCACTTATAACCGTTTTTCTGATAATTGCGCATAATTCCTGACAGGCTCTGCGGCTCTTCAAAATCCGCATCCTTTACCGTCTTAAAGCCCTTCACCACCTGCCGGAAATGACTGTCACGGCTGCTGTAGACATTTTCATGCTCTTCCAGCATTTTATCCAGATACAGGGTACGGTACACCGGCAGATGAAATTTGCCTTTTACAAACTCCTTTGGCTTCATCTGCATGGCGTCCATTAATTCCGCCAGCATTTCCAAGGATGTATCATCCAGGTTTACAAATGATCCGTCCCTCATCCGGTAATATTTTTTCTTCGCCCGGTAGCTGGCCAGAATATCCAGCAGTTCTTCTTCCGGCACATCCTCTGTCTTTATATCCAGCTCCAGCAGTCCGGAAGCTACGGATACTCCCACCGATACCCGTATGGATCTGATTACATGAAAATTGCGGAAACGCTGGGTACAGCGCACCTCTCCCATCTCCATCAGCTTTTCCGTACCGCTTTCTATCATCTGGCATACCAGATCCTCATCACCGCCGCAATGAAGTTCTTCTTTTTCCAGGTCTGTCTCAGGCAGATATTTCATGGCCTGACAGAGCACCTCCGCTTCCCTGTTCCCATCCCGGAACGGCTCCACCGTACCCTGCCTGCGCAGATTGAGAATTCCCGGCACAGATACCTCCCGGTCTCCATAACGGGCAAATATCTGGCAGGTCACATTTTTTTCTTCCGCATCCAGATAAAAGGTAAACCGCGCTTCCGGCAGCAGATAGGAACGGAATTTCTCTGGTTCTGTTTCTGTGATGTCCACCACATCCTGTAATCCCGGCAGTATCCGGTGATAAAATTCCGACAGGTTGTTCCTTCCCACATGAAAGGAAAAACGACTACCGGCGGCCAGTTCCGCCAGTGGCTCTATTTTTTCCAGAAATTCACTGTCTACCCGGTTCAGACAGCCTCCGCTGATATAATAAGCGGCGTCTGTCCCATAATAAAGATCCGGCAGACTGCCCTGTACCGCAATACCGTGAAACTGGCTGTCGTCCTTTCTTTTTTCTTCTGAAATACGCATCGTTACCCTGGGATTACGCACTCCACAGACCAGTGTCTGCTTTTTTTTCTCCCCGCTGTCTTTGTCTTCGAATTCCACCGTTTCGTCCGCCAGCTGATTGTAAAATTCATCCAGCCGCCAGCCGGACAGGTTCAGCTCGCTGCCCACACCGGCTAACCGTCCATAATAATAACGGTGGGATTCCTGCAGTCTTTGCTGAAATTCCTCTTCTTCACGGACTATCCGGCTGATAAACCTGATCCAGCCCCTGCCTTTATCCGTAAAATTTTCCTGACTGTGGTTGATCTGTGTACTGGTCCCATATGTATCTGTTGCCGAATCTTTCACGTTCTGGCAGAAAGTACCCAGCTTTTTAATAATAAACAGTTTCGTCCCTCCTATACGGAAGGAAATGGATAATTTGTGGTATTTTCTGGTCAGGCGGGGAAGCAGCCGCAGACTTTCTCTTTCTGTCATATCCGCCGCCATCAGGTTTCCCCTTTTCCGCTGATAAAAAGACAGCAGCCGTTCCCCGCCTATATCTGTGGCGTCTCCGATATTGCTGGATTTCAGATATCTTTCCAGCGCCAGCAGCAGCCCTGCTGTATAGCCGCAGCTGCTTTTTCTGGTAAACATGGAATAATATTTTTTACGGCAGTCCGGACACCCGCAGTAGCAGTCTGTCACGGCTGTCCTGGAAAAAATCAGACGTACTTCAAACCGTTGTTCTTTTGAAACTGCCACAGCTTCGATCAGACCTCTGCGCTCCTTCTCGTTGCGCACATATCCGGAATAAACCTGCCTGATATTAAGATATCCCTCCGCCAGCAGCCGCTCCCCTTCTTCATATACTCCGGGCACAATTTCCATGGATTGTTTAATGCTGGTTCCATCAAAAAAGAAATATTGTTCAAATTTTTCCAGGCTGGAACTATCCGCCTCTGTGGTCTGCGATTCTTCTTCCCAGGAACTATTTAACGGACTGTATTCTGCCTCCCGCTTTTCTTTTGCCCTGAAACGGGCTTCCTCCTCTTTGCGCAGCTCTTCCACAAGACGTTTTCCTGCTTCTTCCATATAACGCAGTCTCTCCTCTTCTATTTCAGTTTCCCTCCGGCGCTGTTCTGCTTCTTCCTGTCTCTGCTTTTCCAGACGCCTGCCAGCTTCCTGTTCCTGCCGCTTTTTTTCTGCTCTGCGGCTGGCTTCCTCTGCTTTCTGACTGCGTATCTGTTCCCTGCGGGCTTCCTCCGCCTGACGCTTTGCCTGTTCCCGGCGCTGTGCCTCATCTGCCTGACGCCGCTGTTCTGCTTTGCGGCTGGCTCTCTGCGCTTTCCGCTGTTCCCTGGCCAGACGGCGGGCTGCTTTCTCATTCCGCGGATCATTTATGGAAAGATCCGGACTGTCCTTTTTTCCGCCGGACAGATGCTCTTCCGGCTGCGGTCCAGGCTGCGGTTCAGTCGTCCGGGCTGCGGAGGCACTGGCGTCTGTCTGTTCCGTCCGGTTGTTGCTGACCGCCGTATCCGCCGGCAATTTTTCTTCCGGCTGCGCTCCTTTCTTTTCTTTCTTTGCGGCACGGTTTTTACGGGCCAGACGCCTGGCTTCCACCGCTGAAACCGCCGCCGCCACTTCCTGTTCCCAGCTTAACGTATCTTCCCGGTATTGTTTTTTGCTGTCTTCACGCCGCTTCTGCCCAGCCTGTTTCGCCACTTTCCCGGCCTCTTTTTGTTTTTCGGCTTCCCTGAGCGCCACGTCCATTTTCAGCCACTGCTCCATAATCATGGCAGCGGACATTTCTTCCTGTTCTTCACCGGAATCTGCCCGGGCTGTTTCCCCCTGTCCATTCTCCTGCCGCAGAGCCGCAGATAAAGTTTTGTTTTGCTCCCACGCTTCCAGAAGAGAGGCAGACGCTGATTGTCCGGGGCTGCCCTTTACCGGCTCCCGCCCTGTCATACCAGTCTCTTTTTCCGCTGTCTGTGCCGCCGCATCCTGCCGTCCTCCGTCATCTATACCGGCGGCATACAATACGGCCGCAATATGCTCGCAATGTACGCCGCCCCTTCCTGCCGGGCAGCTGCACCGCATCCCGGTCAGGGAATTATCTTTGACACTGATGGACACCTGATACATTTTCCTGCCCATGACAGACGCTTTATACCCCGCTCCCGTTTTTGTAAGGTCAAAGACTTTCCGGCTCTGCCAGGCAGCTTTTCCTTTTTCCAGTATCTTATCTTTAAACTTTTGTTCCCATTCCATTCCAGACTCCTGCCAGAGCGTGTCTTAAAAATACCTTCTGAAAGATGTACCCCGGAGCGTGTCTGAAAAATCATTCCCGCAGTATGCACGCCCCCACTTTGTACCATGAAAAATATGATACGCACAAATCATCCCGAATCTGACCAGCATAGCCCGCTATACCCAAAAGGGCACGATGCAGTGTGGTACCAGGCGCGGCGTACAGATTTGCGGAATATTTTTAAGACACACCCGTTTCCTTTGTACACGCACAATAACCGCTGTATTTCATTCTGCCCATAATCCGCAGCGCCGGGGCCCTGTTGCAATGGTACAGCCCCTCTGGCGGCGCCCGGACTGATCACTGAATTTATGCGCCGCACTCCTGCTTATGCGGATCTTCCGCCAGCATCCGCATCACTTTCGTCTCCCGGACGACCCAGGGGACCATACTGATATCCGTCACTGCCTCGTTTTTCTTTATGATCTCTTCCAGCGTCAGCCATTGTACCTCATAGCCATATGCCACTTCGTAGTCGTCCAGGTTCCGTTCCCCTTCCTGCCCGGAAACTTCGCAAAAATAATAATACGATATCATTTCCATAAGCCCCCGTCCATTCCTCGTGCATCGTTCGTACACTTCCAGATACTCCTGTGCGGTATCCGCCAGTACATCATAGCCCGTCTCTTCTTTTACTTCCCGGATCAGCGTATCCATCAGCTGTTCTCCGTCCTGTCTGCCGCCTCCCGGGAATTTGTAGTCCCCATATCTGCTATGGATAATCAGATAACGGCCATCCCGCCGGACAATCCCCCGGACAGCTGTCCGTCTGGTTACCGGTCCTGTTTCCATACTTTCCGCCAGATCAAGTCTTATTTTTCTCATATTGTCTCCTTCCGGACGCCATATCCGTTCCGCCTGTGAATCTTTCACTATTATAAAGTATTTCTTTTCGTACGTCTATGATTAATAGCAGATTAAAGAAATAAAAAAGTATCTGGCGGGAATGATTTACAGACTCCCCCGGAACTCCTGTAACAGATTTGAGCAGAATGAAAGGGGCATACCCAAAAGTATACTGTTCACAAAGAGCACAATACCCCCGGGATATAACAGACTCTGAACTATTATTAATAACAGGGAAAAACAGAATATAAACCTGTGTATGATCACAGGCGGATTACCGGCTTATGGACCGGATCTCCATGAATGGCTGCCGGTTCCCCGCCCTTTCAGATTGTATCAGAAACTTTCCTGACAAAAAATCACCCGGCATGGGAAAAGCAGGATACCTGAAACAGTATGCTGCCTATCCCATGCCGGGCTCATGATTCCAGCAGTTACGGTCTGCTGTTTATAAAATAATGCCGCCTCCCAGTACCCAGCCATCATCGTAAAAGACAGCCGCCTGGCCCGGAGTAATGGCCCGTACCGGATGCGCAAACCGGACTGCGACCCGGCTGCCATCCGCTGACACGCTGGTTACTTCGCAGTCTTCTCCTGCGTGGGAATAGCGGATTTTTGCCATCATACGCCGGCCCGGCTCCAGATGCTCCGCTGCCATGTAATTCATGTTTCCCGCCACAAACTGCGTCGTCATCAGATCATCATTACTTCCGATCACCACTTCCCTGGTATCCGGACGGATCTGTGTTACAAACACCGGCCTGCCCAGCGCCAGCCGCAGCCCTTTACGCTGCCCGATGGTATAGTGGGAAATTCCTTTATGCTGTCCCAGAACCACGCCGTCTGCTGTCACAAAGTTTCCGGGCTGTTCCGTTGCGCCTGTTTCCCTGCGGATAAACGCTCCATGATCGTGGTCCGGTATAAAACAGATCTCCTGGCTGTCCGGCTTGCGGGCCACCGGAATCCCTGCCTGTCCGGCCAGCCTGCGCACTGCTTCTTTATCCATTCCGCCAATGGGAAACAGGGTGTGGCGCAGCTGATCCTGTGTCAGACCATACAGTGCATAGGTCTGGTCTTTTCTGACTGCGGCAGAGGCCTGTATGGCATACCGCCCCTGCGCTGTCCGCCCCGTTCTGGCATAATGTCCGGTGGCTATATAATCTGCGCCAATACCCATGCAGCGGCGAAGCAGCGCTTCCCATTTCACAAATCGGTTGCAGGCAATACACGGATTGGGTGTCCTGCCGCTGCGGTACTCCCGGATAAAATAGTCAATCACATGTTCCCGGAACTCCTGCCGGAAATTCATCACATAATGGGGGATTTCCAGCTGATCCGCCACCCGTCTGGCATCCTCCACCGCTCCCAGGCCACAGCAGCCCCCTTCCTGTTCCAGGGTCTCCCGGTCCTCTTCCTGCCAGATCTGCATTGTCACACCTGTGACATCATATCCCTGTTCTTTTAATATATACGCTGCCACGGAGGAATCCACGCCTCCCGACATCGCCACGACTACTTTTTCTTTCACTGATCCTCTTCTTCCACAGGTTCTTCTGAAATATCCGCTTTCGGCGGTTCCAGTCCTTCGATTTCAATATGGTTTTTCTGGGCATAATCCCATAATGCGGCATGAATGGCCTCTTCCGCCAGCAGGGAACAGTGTACTTTTACCGGAGGCAGCCCGTCCAGCGCTTCCATCACAGCCCGGTTGGTCACTTTCAGCGCCTCATATATGGTCTTTCCCTTAACCAGTTCTGTGGCCATACTGCTGGTGGCCACTGCCGCCCCGCAGCCAAAGGTCTTAAATTTACAGTCCCTGACCACTTTTGTGTCTTCGTCTATGTCCAGATAAATTCTCATAATGTCGCCGCATTTGGCATTGCCTACGGTTCCGACTCCGCTGGCATCCTCGATCTCCCCTACATTTCTGGGATTATTAAAATGATCCATGACTTTTTCACTATACATAATCAATGCCGGGCGTATTTAACGCCTTCCTCCTTCTGTTGTTTTCCAAATACCGGTATGTTGGTATCCCGCAGATACAAAGATAAAACTATTTCCCGGATTTTACAAAATCCTCGTAAAGCGGCGACATACTCCTCAGCCGCTCCACAATTATTTTCAGCTGGTCTGCCACATAGTCCACGTCTTCCACCGTCGTCTCTTCCGACAGGGTAAGCCGCAGGGAGCCATGGGCAATTTCATGGGGCAGTCCGATAGCCAGCAGTACATGGGACGGGTCCAGAGAACCGGACGTACATGCGGACCCGCTGGAAGCACATATTCCTTTCTGGTCCAGCATAATCAGCAGCGACTCTCCTTCAATAAAACGGAAACAGAAATTTGCGTTATTTGGCAGCCTTTCTGTCCGGTCTCCATTTAAACGGGCATATGGGATTTCATTCAGCACCCGTCCGATCAGATGATCCCTGACCGCCGCCATTTTTTTCCCATTTTCCTCCATGGACGCTACTGCCAGCCTTGCCGCTGCCGCCATGCCCGCAATACCCGGCACGTTGCTGGTACCGGCCCGCCTTGCCCGCTCCTGTGCCCCGCCATGGATCAGTGAGACAGGTTTTACACCACTTCTGATGTACAGAAATCCTATCCCTTTTGGTCCGTAAAATTTGTGGGCGCTGGCGCTGAGCAGATCAATATTCATCTCGTCCACATTCACCGGCACATGGCCAAAGGCCTGTACCGCATCTGTATGAAACAGCACCCCGTGCTTTTTCGCAATGGCGCCGATTTCCCGCACCGGCTCTATCGTGCCGATTTCATTATTGGCAAACATAATGCTGATAAGCACCGTATCCGGACGGATGGCCGCTTCCAGCTCTTCCGTGCGGATCATTCCGTTTTCATCCACACCCAGATATGTCACCTCGTATCCGTGCTTTTCCAGATACTGGCAGGTGTGCAGCACCGCATGATGTTCGATTGCGGATGTAATAATATGGCGCCCTTTTACTTCCAGCGCCTGTGCGCATCCTTTCAGCGCCCAGTTGTCACTTTCGCTGCCGCCGCCAGTAAAATAAATCTCACCAGCCTTTGCTCCCAGCATACCGGCAATGGACGTTCTGGCGTCTTCCACCACACGCCTGCTTTTTTGCGCAAAAGCATAGACGCTGCTGGGATTACTGTAAGTTTCTAAAAAATACGGCTTCATTTCCTCAAATACTTCCGGCTTTACTGCTGTAGTAGCCGCATTATCAAGATAAATCAGCTTATCCATCGTATATTCCTCCTTTTTGTCTTTACCAGCACAGAATTTACCTGTACGGCGTTTTCTCCTGTTCCCCCGTAGGAATACAGGTATATATTGAGATAAGAAAACGGAAACGTAATGATATACGCTCCCTGTTATTTCATAGTATTTCCGTAGGACACAATCATTATAACTCATTATCTGGAAAAGTCAACCGTTCTTTTCCATGGCCGGCAGATAAATTGTGCCAGTCCTGGAGCGTGTTTGAAAAATCATTACTGCGATCTGCACTCCCCACTTTGTACCCTAAAGGGCATGTCTCATAAATTTGGGATGAATTCTCCATATTATGCCCTTTGGGTACTAAGTGTAAAGCGCATCTCAAAGAAAGCATTTTTCAAACACGCTCTAAGAAGACTCCGCCTCAGACAGTTTTTATACCAGCGCACGCACACTGCTGCGTTCCACTACCACTCCGTCAATTATGTGGATACCGTATGCTGTATCATCCCCCCGGATTTTTCGCATAAGAAGATTCACAGTAATCTCCGCCATCTGTTTCATATCCACATGGTATGTGGTCAGTTTTTCCGCAAAACTGTGCCCGAACAGATAATCGTCATAGCCTGCCACCGATATATCCTCCGGCACAGAATATCCATTTTTCACCAGCTGGTCATAAAGCCTGCCGGCAGTCAGGTCGCTGTTGCAGACAAATGCGGATGGCATTTTTTTCGGCAGTTCAATCTGTACGATTCCGCTGACCAGATCCCGGTCTTCCAGGCGCCATTCTTTTCTGACTGGCGCTCCGGCCTCCATCATCGCTTTTTTGTAACCGTAATACCGGTCCATAATATTTTCATTGGCCGCCACTGAGCCCGCAAAGGCGATTTCCCGGTGTCCCTGTTCCAGCAGATAGCGTGTCACCTTGTACATTCCGGTATAATTTGCGGACATGACCGCATCACAGGGTATATGTTTCACGCAAAAATCCAGCAGTACCACTGGTACGCCGGATTTTTTCAACAGTTTTTCCACATAAGGTTCACTGACCTTTCCAATGACAACCAGCCCGTCCACGGTCCTGCCCCGCAGCATCTGTGGCAGTATCTTTTTTGCTTCGCCCTCGTCATCCAGCACTTCAAATATGGTTACCGCCGCTTTCCCGCAAGCCGCATATGCCACCATCTGATACATGGCCCAGTAAAACGATACTCCTGTTTCCATATATTTGTCCGCTACGATTACACCTATCCGGCTTCTTTTTTCCGCTTTGATATAACGGGAACGATCATAGCCCATTTCTTCCGCCGTTTTAACAATTTTGTCCCGGACTTCTTCAGAGACTCCTTTTTTGCCTGTCAGGGCATTTGAAACGGTTACAGCGCTGACCCCCAGCGCCTCCGCAATATCCTTTAATTTTACATTCCCCATTTTATTCAGACCCTTCCGCCGGCCTCACCGTATTTCCACTAATTATCCTGCCCGCCACAAACCTGATTCCTTCCGCTTTTTTTTGTCCGCTGATTCTTCCAAGTATCGTACTGACAGTAATCTGCGCCATTGCCTTCCAGTCTGTTTCATATGTTGTCAGACGCATTCCTTCATATATCCCGGAATAGTAATGGTCAAATCCTGTCACAGACACTTCTTCCGGTATCCTGATTCCCCGTTCCAGCAGTCTGCCAATCAGAATATCCGCCGTCCTGTCGCTGCCGCATACAAATGCCTGGGGCATGATTTCCGGAAGCTCCGCCAGAAATCCGCCAGCGCTTCCGGCCGGGCCGCTGTCAGAAATCACGTCTTCCTCTCCCGCTTCAATGCCCCTTTGTTCCAGCGCTTTGCAGTATCCCAGATAGCGGTCCATCATACAGCCGGCAGATTCCGGACTGCCCGCAAACATCAGTCTGGTGCAGCCGGCATCCAGCAGGAGTTTTGTCATCTGTTCCATGCCGCCGAAATTGTCGCCTGTAATATAATCCATATCCGGCAGCACATCATAAAAATCAACGCATACGATAGGTATCTGGTATTCCTTTCTGATCCAGCGGATATATGCCCTGCTCAGTTCACCAATCATTATGATTCCCACAAAATCCTGCCCCGGAAATCCGCCAGACCTGTGCGGCATCTGTTCCCGGTTCTCATCCACCACTTCCAGAACCGGCTGGCTGCCCTTCCTGTTCAGTTCCCTGGCTATACGTCTGTACATATCCATATATACAGACGGGAGCCGCTCCACATACCGTCTGGCAGTCACGACCCCGATTCTGCCTGTGTTCTGCTTTTTTCCGCTCCCCGGTTTCGTCATCTGGTAACCCAGCGCAAGGGCTGTACTGCATATCTTATCCCGCAGTTCGTCGCTGACACCTTTTCTGCCATTTAATGCATTCGAAACCGTCACAATGCTGACGCCCACCGCATCCGCAATATGCTCCAGCCTGACTTCCTTTCTGCGCTCCATTTTCATATTCTCCAAAAGCTTACCGCCTGATTGATTTATTGTCAGTTTCCAGAACGTGTCAGATCCTTTTCCAGCCGGTCCAGCCGGTTCTGTGCATCCTGTAATGAGGATCCTTTTACTCCAAAATAATATTTTATTTTTGGCTCAGTTCCAGAAGGACGTATACAGCACCAGGCCCGGTCTTCCAGTTCATAATATAATACATCAGAAACAGGCAGTCCGGCAGGCGCAGTCTCCCCTGTCCTCATATCTTTGCGGATATTCTCTTTATAATCCCGCACTGCCAGCACCTGACAGCCTCCGAGCATTTCCGGCGGGTTATTTCTTGCCTGCCCCATGATCTGCTGAATCCGCCTTGCCCCGTCGATTCCTTTTAATGTTACTGTGGCAAGTCCTTCTTTATAATAACCATATTTATCATACAGATCCATCATGGCGTCCCAGAGCGTCTTTCCCTGCGTTTTATAATATGCCGCAGCCTCACAGAGCATCATTACCGCCACACAGGCGTCCTTATCCCTGGCATACGTTCCGGCAAGGCACCCATAGCTTTCTTCCAGCCCGAACACAAACTGGTACGACTGTTCCTGTTCAAACCGTTTCATCTGTTCCCCGATATATTTAAACCCGGTCAGCACTTCTATCAGCGTAGTATGATAATCCGCCGCCACCGCCCTTGCCATTTCTGTAGTCACAATGGTTTTTACCAGCGCCGGACGCTCCGGCATCGTACCCGTACGGGTCCGTTCCCTTAAAATATATTCAGCTATCAGCATCCCGGACATGTTTCCGGTAAAGTTCACATAGGTTCCTGTTTTTGTATCTTTTGCGTAGACTCCGAGACGGTCGGCATCGGGATCTGTGGCCAGAACGATGTCCGCATCCACTTCCTCCGCCAGCTTTAAGGCCAGCGCAAAAGCTTTTTCATCTTCCGGATTCGGACTGGTTACTGTCGGAAAGGTTCCATCCGGCAGTTCCTGTTCCTTTACTACGAAAACGTGTGCAAACCCAAGTTCCTTCAGGACACGGCGTACCGGCACATTCCCGGTACCATGCAGTGGCGTATATACAATCCGGATGTCTTTAGCCGCTTCCCGGATCATCTGTGGATGAATGCACTGCTGTTTTAACTGATCCATGTACAGATCGTCCGTTTCGCTGCCAATGGTATGATACAGGCCCGCGGCAATGGCGCTGTCTTTGTCCATCGTCTTTACCAGTGAATAATCTGTCACAGCCTCCACATGCGCCATAATATTTTTGTCATGAGGCGGCGTAATCTGGGCGCCGTCCTCCCAGTATACTTTGTATCCGTTATATTCCGCCGGATTATGGCTGGCAGTAATTACGATTCCCGCCAGACAGCCCAGGTGGCGGACCGCAAATGACAGTTCCGGCGTCGGCCGCAGCGATTCAAACCGGTAAGTCCGGATGCCGCTGGCATTGAGACAAAGCGCCGCCTCCTCCGAAAATTCCGCAGACATCCTCCTGGAGTCATAGGCAATGGCCACTCCTTTGTGCTGCCCGTGATTCTCCAGAATATAATTTGCCAGCCCCTGTGTGGCCTGACGTACTGTATAAATATTCATGCGGTTGGTCCCCGCACCAATCACCCCCCGCAGTCCGCCGGTTCCAAATTCCAGGCGCCGGTAAAATCTGTCTTCGATTTCCGCCTCATTCTGCGCCAGCGCCTGCAGTTCCGCCCTGGTTTCTTCGTTAAAGCAGGGGTCCGTACACCACTGCCGGTAAATTTCTTTGTAATTCATTTTATTCTCCTTTAGCCTTCTGGCAATCTTCCGGAACCGCCACTTCCAGCTGGCTGTATGTTCCGGAGCCGCTCCCTTATTTAACTGCTATGAACGCAATTCTTTATACATCAGTCAGAATAATTATGACTGTAATCATTATCAGCTATTACTGAAACTTTCTGCTTGTCCCTGAAAATATTCTGATTTATGAAAATTTCAGATCAGATACCAGCTTTTCATCCGCTTATCCGGTTCGGGACAGCGGAAGACTGCATATCCCGGACACCGGTTGTAAATTCTGGTATTGTCCGCTATGCTTTATGGACATTATAGCATTTAATTAATTTATGTCAATATATGCTTTATACTTTAATAATATCAGCTTAATTAATTTGCATATTTTAAGTTTATGCAGACAATTCTGTCTTTTATCCGATCCGGCAATCCGGTTAAAAACCGCCATTTCCGGCTGGCCGCTTGAAAGAGTATCTGAAATACGCTTTCTGCAGGAACAGTTAAAGTGCAGAATATATACACAGGGCGTAATATTCCTGAACAAAATAATATAGAGATTTTTTCCAGACCGGAAGTGATACCCGCAAGGGCACGCTGCATCGTATTTTTCAGACACGCTCCGGTCAGTACGTTCCTGAAAACAATTTATTTAAGTCATAAATCAGTTAAAATTAATCATATTAATTAATCGTTTAAGTATACAGGCATAGAAAGTGACTGGAGCGTGTTTGAAAAATCATTCCCAGTATCTGCATTTCCCACTTTGTGCCCTGAAGGGTACGATGTATTTTATACCCTTTGGGTACATATGCCAGAAAGCATTTTTCAAACACGCTCCGGGTACATTTCCCAGAAAGCATTTTTTTAACACGCTCTGGTCCGTCAGATAAGCAAAACCGGATGTGACCACAGCTGCAGTTCACATCCGGTTGCATGATCTTATATAATTGTCAGAATTCCAAGAGATTTTAATAATAAAATTAAAAGAAGTACCGGAGCAATATACTGTATCATAACTACATACAGCCGTTTACGCCCAAATCTGCTGCCTGTTTTTTCCACTTCGTCTATAATAATACCGGGTTTCATTACCCATCCGATTAACAGACAGGTTCCAATGGCTACTAACGGCATCAGAAAATTATTACTTATATAATCCATAATATCCAGTATCTGTGCGTGAGCACCATTTGGAAGCACAATATCAAAGTACAGATGATTGTAGCCAAGACATACGATAACTCCGCCTGACAGAGCAATGACTGTTTCAACAGCCGCAGCCTTTACCCTTGTCATATGAAACTGATCCATAAGACTGGCTACCACAGCTTCCATAACCGATACCGCACTTGTCAGCGCCGCAAACAGTACCATGGCAAAAAACAGACAGCCAATCAGATTGCCAATTCCGCCCATGGCCGCAAACACCTTTGGCAGCGATACAAACATCAGACTCGGACCGGAAGCCGCCATTCCTTCCCTGCCCATAAAAGTATAGACAGCGGGAATAATCATGACACCTGCCAGAAATGCCACTGCTGTATCAAAAATCTCAATCTGGTTAATGGATTTTACCAGATCCGCATCATCCTGTACATAGGAACCATAAGCGATCATAATCCCCATCGCCACACTCAGACTGAAAAACAGCTGCCCCATCGCATCAAGCAATACGGAGAAAAATCCTTTCACCGTCATCCCTTTCAGATCCGGAACCACATAAATCCAGAAACCTTCCAGCCCGTTACGTGCCACACCGGCCTCATCTGTATAGTGAATGGTCAGGGAAAACGCCGCAATCCCCACTACCAGCAGTAACAGTGCAGGCATAATAATTCTGGAAGAAGATTCTATGCCTCTGTTAACCCCCCGGAAAATAATAAATGCCACGATAAACAAAAATACCAGCATCAGCACCACCGGCTCTGCATCGGATGTAATAAAGTCTGTAAAATACCCGTCTTCCGCAGCAGCAGGGCCGCCGCCAGTCAGAAATGCCAGAAAATATTTCACAACCCATCCGCCGATCACACTGTAATACGGCATAATAATGACCGGCACCAGACATGCCAGTACACCGAGAAATTTCCATTTTTCCTTTATTTTTCCATATGCCGTCAGCGGACTCTGTTTCGTCTTTCTGCCAATGGCAATTTCCGTTGTCAGCAGGGTAAATCCAAAGGTCAGCGCCAGGACCAGATAAATAACAAGATACAGGCCGCCTCCGTCTTTTGCCGCCAGATACGGAAACCGCCAGATATTCCCCAGCCCCACTGCGCTTCCGGCAGCCGCCAGTACAAAACCGATAGAGCCTGAAAATGAATTTCTTTTCTTTGTCTGTTTCATAAGTTCGTCCGGAGAATTCTCCCCGTCGTTACTATTTTGCTCCATTCTTTCATTGTCAAAACAGTAACCTCCTCCTTTCTTCGTAGTAAGACCGATTCCTGATCATAAAACCGTTTCCTGCACAGTTCCCGGACAACGGTTCTTTCTATTGTAATATTCCCGGGACATTACGTCAATATATTCCGTAAACAGTTTCCAGAAAGCCGGCCTTATATGCTGATATGTGGATACTCCGCCTGCGGCGGGCTGCCTCTGGCGCCGCAGGGCGATCCCGCCGCAGGTTTTCCTGCAAAGTAAAAAACAGGAACTTCCTCAGGGTAACCCCGGGGAAATTCCTGTTTTCCAGCCGGCCGCACATTCGTACAGTCAGTCTTTATACATATTTTTTCAGTGTTTCACGAATAGCGCCCGGAGCAGCGATCATCTCATTCAGATATCCTGTCACAGTCTGCGCCATGCCTGCTTCGTACAGGTTCACACCAAAGATCTTCACATTCTCCAGTACCGGCTTTAATTTATCCTCCTGCACTGTATCTCCCAGCTTCAGATCAGCCACGTACGGGCATACAGTATCCAGAAGCGGATCCGCACTCAGTGTGAACTTCTCTCCATTGTCATTAATACCCATCAGATAGCGCAGCCATCCTGCGAACACAAGCGGGATCAGCTTCAGATCGTTTACATCCAGCTCACTGGAAGCCTGGTAAGCCTTAATTGTCTCACCAAAACGGATAGCCAGTTTCTGGGATGTATCCGTAGCGATACGCTGCGGGGTATCCGGCATAAATGGATTTGGAATACGTACATTTAATACTGTATCAATAAATTCCTTAGGGTCCAGAATACCAGGATTAACTACTACCGGAAGGCCTTCTTTGTATCCTACGGTCTCCACCAGTTTTTTCAGTTCCGTATCCTTCATTTCTTCGGAAATCTTTTCATAGCCCAGCAGGCAGCCATAAATCGCCAGACAGGTATGCAGCGGATTTAAGCAGGTACATACTTTCATTTTCTCTACCTTGTCCACTGTTTCCCTGGCAGTAAACATCAGACCGCCCTTTTCCAGCTGCGGCCTTCCATTCGGAAATGCGTCTTCGATAACCAGATACTCGCATTCTTCCGCATTTACGAAAGGAGCCACGTAGGTGTTTTTGGACGTAATAACCGGCTCTAATCCTTCCACGCCGTCATCTTTTAAAATCTTCTCCACAGAAGCGTCCGGCCGTGGCGTAATCTTATCAATCATGCTCCACGGGAATGATACTTTCTGCGGATCATTAATATACGCCTTAAACCCGGCGTCAGCCTTTCCGTTGGCTGTCCATTTATCAGCAAATGCGCCAATAGCGGCAAACAGTTTGTCGCCATTATGGGAACAGTTGTCCATACTTACCATGGCGATTGGTTTTTCACCTGCCTGGTAACGGGCATAAAGCAGGGAAGCCACTTTACCAATATAACTCTTTGGTTTCTCCGGTCCTGCCTCAAAATCTGCCGCCACATCCGGAATCGTATCGCCTTTTCCGGTTACAAGACTGTATCCTTTTTCTGTAATCGTAAAACTGGCCATCTGAAGGGAATCTTTGGCAAAGATTTCTTTTAAACGGCCATACGCAGCTTCGTTTTCAGAATCCAGCGTCAGTGATTCCACTACGCTGCCCACCACGGTTTTTTCCACATTACCGTCCGCCTTTAATGTTACAAGGATGCTGTAATCGTCGTGAGGATGATTCATCTTTTCAATGATTTCGTAGTCAAACCCTTCCGCTACCACAAGGCCTCTGTCCAGATCTCCCCGGTTCAGAAGATTCTGCACAACATTTGCCTGAAAGGCACGGAAAATATTTCCAGCGCCAAAATGGATCCAGAACGGATTCTCTTTTGTTGCTTCTGTTACCTTTTCACGGTCAAATTCCGGAAGCGAAAATCCGGCCGCTTCCCAGCTGGCTTTATCCGCCAGCCCCTGCTTATTTAATTGCATGTTTTTTCAAACCCCTTTCATAATTTTTCTGCCATATCCCACCAGTCCTGCGGCTCCCGGAATTTATGGAAATATCCGGAAGCCCCGCCTGTCCTGACTGTTATATGGAACCGGCATTGCGGTATCCCCATCTCCGGTTCCGGACTGGACGCGGGCTGCGCTTTTATATACTATCCCTTCTTCTGCGCGTCCAGCATATCCCAGATGCCCCACATATACATGATACCCAGGGCACGGTCATATAATCCATAACCAGGCCGTACATTTCCAGGACCTTCATCCCATAAATGACGGCCATGGTCCGGACGGATATAGCCTTCATAACCACAGTCATGGTATGCTTTTACGATCTCCAGAATTCCCGTCTCGCCGTCGCAGTCACGATGACTTGCTTCAGAGAAATCACCATTCGGGAAATGTTTAATATTACGAATATGTGCAAACGCAATACGGTCGCAGTGTTTGCGCACAATATCCGCCACATTATTATCCGGATTTGCATTCAGGCTGCCGGAACAAAGGGTGAGACAGTTGTACGGATCATCCACCAGTTTCAGGAAATAATCTACAGATTCCGCATCTACCATAAGCCGTGGCAGACCAAAAATATCCCATGGCGGATCGTCCATATGGATGGCCATGCGGATATCGCATTCATGACACGCTGGCATAATTTTTTCCAGGAAATATTTCAGGTTTTCCCATAATTTTTCTTTTGATACCGGCTTATATGCTTCGAACAGCTCATCCAGTTTTGCCATTCTTTCCGGCTCCCAGCCCGGGAACGTAAGTCCGTGCAGGTTGTTCAGTATATAATCCGCCATTTCCTTAGGATCATCATGGATTTTGGACGCTTCATAATACAGCGCCGTAGAACCATCTCCCACCGGATGGAACAGATCTGTCCTGGTCCAGTCAAAAACAGGCATAAAATTATAGCAGATTACTTTTACCCCGAATTTTGACAGATTGCGGATTGTCTGAATATAATTATCAATATATCCGTCCCTGGATGGCAGACCGATTTTTATGTCGTCATGGACATTCACGGATTCTACCACATCCATATTGAAACCATATGGTTCCAGCTGTTTTTGTACTTCCGCTATCTCATGTTCTTCCCAGATTTCGCCGGGCATCTTATTGTGCAATGCCCATACGATACTTGTTACGCCGGGAATCTGCTTAATGTCTGATAGCTTTATATCATCGTTGCCTTCGCCATACCAGCGAAAACCCATCTGCATTGGCATACTACTATCATCCTTTCCATACTAAATTTCTCGTCAGTAACTGTTTCTATAGTGAGCGTTTGAAAGTGTACCAGTAAAGCGTTATATTTATATGAGGAAACACAAACTTAAAGCAATTATGGTTTAGAAAAAACAGTACACTTTCAAACGGAACACTGCCTTTTTATAATCTTGTATCCCAGACTCCGCAATAAGAATCTACCGGATCGTGTCCTTCAAAGGCATCTTCGCCCTTCATCAGTTTCTCCACCAGTGCGTCAAAAGTGGAATCCAGCGCATCATACGTATTGATATAAGTACGGGCCTGTGGAATATCCGCCAGTACGAACGGCTGTTTCGTTCCGATTACAATGACCGGAAGCTCATGCACATACCAAGGAATCTCCCCGCCGCCTTTGGTCATGCCAAACGCAGGCCTTGCCACAGGCTGGAAACCTCCCGCAATATCCACCAGGGTAATAATCAGATCCTGGTTTTCCACAAAATCCTTTATTGCCGTCTTTCCCGCAAAATATACATTCAGATCCGGCTTGCCTCCTGACTGCGCTTCTTTTAGCATTTTCGCAATCGGAGATTCGTATATAAATACGTCGAATCCTTTTGCGACCAGCCGTTCTTTCAGTTTCTCCGCAGGAGATACTGCCTGTTTCGCAAACAGAGTGGCCAGTCCCGGGGCTTCCAGTCCCTTTACATATACTATCATAATACGTTTATACCGGTCCGGAATTACCGGAAGTACATCCTTGTCCTTATATTTTACAAGCGTAATGGCTTTTTCAGAAATTTCCTTCTGCATATCTTTATGCTCTTTGCATCCCACAATCTCATGCACCTGTTCTTTTGGCGGCATAATTGTGTCAGCCTGTTTTTTATGCAGACCCATATGGGCTTTGAGAGCCAGAATCCGGTGAAGTGCGTCATCCAGCCGTTCCTCTGAAATCCTTCCGTCCAGATATCCCTGCTTCATACTTTCAAAATCTTCATCCATTTCGTTAAAGAACAGGAACATATCCACTCCGGCCGCAATAGCCGCCGGCATCAGATCACAGCGTTTCATCCGGCAGGTCAGTCCCACCATATGGGAAGCATCTGTTAATACCATTCCGTTGAATCCCAGCTTTGTCCGCAAAAGTCCGTTAATCAGCTCCGGAGAGAGGGTGGCCGGCATAATATCTTCATCTGCGATATCCGGATTGAAATGTCTGGTATAGGCCGGCTGCATAATGTGTCCCGCCATAATCGCTTCCAGTCCGTTATCAATCAGATTCTGGTATACTTTGCCAAATGTGGCATCCCACTGTTCACAACTATAGTCATTCACACTATTTGCCACATGCTGGTCACGGAAATCCAGTCCGTCTCCAGGGAAATGTTTCGCCGCACAGCAAAATCCCGGATTCGCATGTGCGCCGTCCAGATACGCCCTGGTCATTTCCGATACCCTGTCCACATCATTGCCGTACGTACGAAGTCCGATCACAGGATTTTCCCAGTTATACAAAATATCGCTGACTGGCGCAAAAGACAGATTACAGCCGATGGCAGCCGCTTCTTTATTAGACATATAACCCAGCTGGTATGCGTAGTCCTTCTCACGGGTAGCCCCTATCTTTGTCTGGTTTCCGATCTGGGTGCCGTCCACACAGGCGCCATCCCCGCCATTTTCTGTATTGCAGGCAATAATCAGCGGTATTTTACTGTTTTCCTGCAAAATGCGGTTCTGTTCATAAACCTCGTCCGCTGTGGCAGGGTTATACCGGATCCCCCCGATGTGATATTTATTTACCGTCATTTTCAGGTATTCCTCATCCCGGCTGGAACCCATATTAAAAAACAGCTGCCCGATCTTTTCATCCAGTGTCATATTTGCGATTGTATCTTCCACCCATCTGCAGTCATCGTCAGACAGATAAAAGGGATTCGCTTTCATATCCACCATAGTATGTCCTCCTCATTTTATTATTTTACCCCGGATTGTATAAAAATGCACCAGTTTTTAAAAAATTTTTATATAAATTTCCTAAAATATTTTTATATCTGATCTGTATGTTCCCTTTTGTCATGACTCACAGTCTGAAAACAGCCTTCCCCCTGTATTTACAGCATATCCCCCGGCATTTCTCCGATCCGCCTTTTCCGCAAAAGTCACAGCTTCCGTCAGCGCCTCCCCTTACATCTCTGACACTGCCTGTTGTCAGGAATCTATGTAACCGAAACGATTCTCCCGTACAACTTTGCGATTCCATACACCAGCTGTAAATATCCTGTTTTCAGAATCTATAATGACATATATCCCGGGCACATTTTCATCCGGTATGGTTTTCCTGATTCTTTATGTCAGTGCCGGTTTATTAATGCTACTACTGACTATTATGCGCCGTTTCAGAAAACACATACCAGAGCGTGCCTGAAAAATTACTTCTGCCATATGCGTCTCTTTTTTCAGGCACGCTCTTAAAATCCCCTTCATTTTTATGCCGAAAATCGTACCGGATTACAAGGCCTCATACAGATATTTTCCGGACCTTTCACATGCCGGAATGTTATACTACCAGAAACGTACAGGTGCCGGGCGCAAGTTCCAGCGTACCAGCAGTCTGCTTTTGTGGTTCTAATTCTGGCAGTGAATCATTCTCACCCAGTACCAGCGGTTTCCCATTCAGCGTCATAACAGCCGCACGTACATTGCCATTCTCTCCGGCCAGGGTATAGCGCAGGGCATCCTGTGGCAGCTCCACAGTCGTAGCGTCTGTCAGGGAATTGTTGATGATCAGATAAACGGCGCCGTCTTTGCCATCTTTTCTGGAATGCGCATACACATGGGCGCCTTCACGGATGACTTCGCCGGAATCGTATACCGTGGTTCCCATCAGACGGTTCCATAACAGCACCGCAAAATAATTCGGACGTGGGTCAAATACCTGGCGTGCCAGGAATCCATAATCAGAAGAAGCCAGCGTATTATGGAAAATGACTCCGTTGGTCAGCGTCGCAAAACTCCCCAGTTCGTTTAACGTACGGAACACATCCAGATAGGTAGAAGCCCAGGTATCACCGCCGCCGCCGGCATCTCCGGATTCCGTTACCCACATTTCCGCTCCCGGACAGTATTTATCCCGTAACGGTACATAAGTACGGGCAAACCCTGCAGCTGTATCCAGATACGGCTCCGTCGTAGCGTCTGCTGCCAGCCAGTGACCGTCCGGCATTACAGACGCAAGACGTTCTGATACGCCATTATAATAATGGTAACTGAACACATCCAGCGGTTCTGTCGTTCCTTCCAGCAGATCCGCACAGTCACAGGTCTGCATAACCAGCTGCTCGATACCGCCTCCTTTGCGGTCTGTACTTCCCTTACCAAAAGAAATGTTATCCCCGCCGGTAGTACTCGGTCCTACACAGATACAATCCGGATAGGACGCCCGCAGCCATTTAAAAAACAGATCCTGGTCACGGCGGTAATGTGCCGGTGTATAGCCTTTCGGAAATCCTGTTTCTTCCATCATATTGGGTTCGTTGGCAAATTCCGCGGCATTGACCGGCACTCCGTATTCTTTACTGTAAGAAAAGAGTTTTTCCGCTTCAGCCGGATGCCATGGTTCTTCTGCGCTATGCAGTCCCGGACAGTTGGCCACAGATACAATCAGTTTTGCCCCGATGGCTTTTACAAAATCCAGTACGCCGGTCCACTGTTCTTTTGTCAGTACATTCAGATATCCTTCCGGAACCTTTCCATTGGTCGTCCCGTCAAAATCATAATACGTCTTCGTTGCCCAGGTTCCGGACACACGTACCCAGACTGGTCCCAGCTCTTTTGCCAGGCCGCGCAGCTTCTCATTATACAGATCAATTGGCGGATACACCTGCATCAGATCTTTATACATGGCCTCAATTCCTTCTGATGAAGCCTCCACATGAAATTCTTCCGTACCGGCCACCTGTTCCGGCGTATATGCCTTCCAGAAAGTACCTCCGGTAACCTCGGCAAATTCCACATTATAAGACATCAGCATCGGATTGATCTTACGCAGCGCTTTTAATGTACCCGGATTTAGTTTCACTGTCTCAGACATGCTGTCACCCTCCCTGTTTTTTAAATTGTTATTATGAATCCAAAACGTATTTGAAAATCAATCCCTCTGCCCTCTGCATGGTCTGTAATTTTCAAATACGTTCTGAAAATGTATCACCTATTCAGTTACACCAACTGTTTAACATTCCTGTTTTATTTACGACGGCGCTGTAATTCCGCTGCGTTTGCTTCCACCCGTGACTTATTCAGTGGATAAATAAACAGCAGCGCCAGTGCCACAGCAGCCAGTCCGATTGCCGGAATGATACAGGACAGTTTAAAAATACCAAGCGTTACATCCGGATCAAATTCATGTCCTTCCCGGTATCCTACAAAAGCCAGAAGACCACCTGTCATACCGGATGATAATGCCTGCCCCATCTTTCTCGCAAAAGAATATACCGCATAGATTGTACCATCTTCACGGACGCCGTTTCTGACCTCCGCATCGTCTATAACGTCAGTAATCATTGCCCAGATTACAGTATTAAAGAAACCAAGACCAATATACGCTACCGTAAAGAACGCAATATACATATACGGATCTGCCGGTTTTACAACCAGACATATAATAAATACAACTACGCCAAACAGACAGGAACCTGATGAAAGTTCCTTCTTGCCAAATTTACCTGCCAGCTTTGACGCAAGCGGCGCACAGATTACCAGCATCGCAATACTGCTGGCCAGTGAAGACACGGTCTGGGCCTGTGCAGACCTGTAAAAATTCGGATATACGAATCCTGCCATTCCCTGCATACCAAGCATTGCCAGCAGAAGCAGTATGGCTGCCGCAATAATACCAAGCAGCGCCCGGTTTGTTACCAGATCCTTTAACATCTTACCTACATCCAGCTTCTGACTGTTGGCCTGTACAGGCACACGCTCTGTTACCAGATTAAAACAAAGCAGATAGCAGACGATCGCACATACACTGAATACTCCCGCTATAATTGTCATACGGGAACCGGACAATACCGGATTACCATCAACCGTCACATATGCTACCAGCGGAGTCCCCGCACCAATAGCAAGACCTGCCAGTGTAGCGCCTATTGTACGCCAGGTAGACAGCTGCGCACGTTCATTTGGATCCGATGTAACTGCGGATGCCATGGAACCGTACGGGATATTGATAGACGTATAGAAAATGGAGCCCCATAAAATATAGGTAACCGCCATCCATGCTACTTTAAATCCATACGGCATATTTGCCAGCCCCGACTGGAAAATCAAAAACGAAGCAATCGCTACCGGCCCGCACATCCGCTTGAGCCATGGCTTGAATTTTCCATCTTTTGTAGGTTTGGAACGGTCTACGATCTGTCCCATTGTAACATCAGTAAATGCATCAATAAAACGGGCCGCCATCATGACCATACCTGTCACGCCAGTTGAAATGCCCATTACATCCGCATAAAATTTCATCATAAATGATGAAGATAAAATAAAGGTAAAATCATTTCCAAAATCGCCAAACATATAGCCCAGCTTATCTTTCATTCCAAAAGGCTGTGCTGATCTATTCTGACCTGCCATAACTTCCCCTCCCTCTTTCCTTTAGTATTTTGTATAACTTTAAACCTGTGTCACAACCCTGTTTACACTTTGTCAATTTTGATCAGTTGAGCGTTTATACTTTCAATAAAGCCATCCGGCATCATGGAACCAGCCATCTCGCCCATTTTTTCCAGCGTCATGGATTTCATCATATCCCACATACCCTCACCAGGCGCCAGCTTCATATTCATTGCCAGTTTAAACGCAGACGCAGCTATTTCCAATGCCTCCGGACTCGCTGCCAGCTCTTCTATCGTATTTTTAATGCTGTATTTTCCTTCCGGAAAATCCATTGGCGCTTTGAGATCCAGGTCCCCTGCCAGTTTAAACCAGTTCGCCACGCCTTCAGCTCTCTCATTAACTTCCGGAAGTACATAAATTTCCGGCTCTTTTTCTACTTTTTCTATGGTCATGACATCTTTGACGTCTCCAGCCACAGCGACGATACTATTAAATCCGTCTTTCAATGCCACATCGAATACAAATACCTTTTCGCCTGTCTTTTCTTCTACCAGGTTTCCATCCATATACAGAGCTACCTGCGGCTGATTGGAATATACCCTGATCTGTGTCGTATCTCCCGCACGCTGCGCATACCGCCTGCCACACAAATGTACCATCGGTTTTTTGCTCCAGTATGCCTGATAAATATAATAGCTGTCTTTTTTCGTTTTGCGGTCCATGGTTACAAGACCCTTATTATTACGTCCGGCCACTCCGCCTTCATCTCTTGCCGCACAGCCGAAATCAAACATATTCCATACATGGCTGGACCAGATCCACGGACGCTCGTCCAGCATTTTCGCCAGATGTTCATGGTACAGCGCCTGATATTCCTCACTGTAATCTTTGCACGCAGGATTCGGGCCATGATAAGTAATAATTCCTTCACATCCATACTCCGACAGCCCCAGGCAGATATCCGGGTGTACTTTATGGAAATTGTCCATCCACGGACCATTATCTTCCATTTTGCCGCCATACCAGCCGAAATAATGATTGTAGCTTTCCACATCGGTAATGTGATGTACCGGGCTATCCACCGGTGTCATGGATACATGGGCAATCGTTGTCAGTCTCGTAGGGTCCAGTTCCTTACACAGTGTCTGCAGTTCTTTGTGATTTTCCACCAGTTTTTCAGAAATTCCGCCGATTAATATCTCATTTGAGATGCCCCAGAAACAGATAGAAGGATGATTGTAATTCTGAATAATCAGCTCTTTCATCTGGCTGATACAGTTCTGATGTGCATCCGGATCAGGATTCATTACACTGATAAACGGAATTTCAGCCCATACTACAAAACCCAGTTCGTCGCAGGCATCATAAAAATCCTGGGAATGCTGGTAATGTGCCAGACGGATTGTATTTGCCCCCAGTTCCTTAATAATTCTGGCATCATCATAATGATCTTCCCTGCTGAGTGCGTTGCCTTTGTACATCTGATCCTGATGACGGCTCACGCCACGCAGCGGGATCTCTTTTCCATTGATAATAAAGCCTTTGTCCGGATCACAGCTGAAGCTTCTTACGCCAGCCTTTATATTTACCTCGTCGTAAGCTTCATTTCTGCGCTGTAGCGTAGCTGTTACCGTATAGAGATACGGATCGTCAATTTCCCATTTTTTTGCGTCCGGCACATATACGGTTACTTTTGTATTGTCCGCAGGACGTACCGCACCAGCCACTTCCTGACCTTCCGCGTCTTTGACAGCATACATCACGGTAAAATTCTCATCCGGATTTTTTACGAAGGCCTCCAGTTCAAAAGACGCACCGCCACAATCACATTGTTTCGGCGTTACCATAACACCGGGTCCCCCATAATAA
The DNA here is from genome assembly GCA_947642745.1 of uncultured Eubacterium sp. Classification (GTDB taxonomy): domain Bacteria; phylum Bacillota; class Clostridia; order Lachnospirales; family Lachnospiraceae; genus Eubacterium_J. Next base: position 23,759 of record CANRTU010000027.1, on the reverse strand, counting down.
TCCAGATCAAAATGTACTTCCGGTACGCTGATCAGATTAACCCCCCGGTATAATCCGCCATAAAATGTAAAATCTGCCGACTGCGGATAAACACTGCTTTTGTTTTCGTTGCCGCAGGCTATCACTAAAAGATTTTCTCCCTCATCTTTACACAAATCCGTGATATCCGCCCGGAAAACAGAATAGCCGCCTTCGTGATAAGTTACTTCACTGCCATTCACATAAACAGTCGCCTGCTGCCCGGCTGCCAGTACTTCCACATATACCCGGCCGCCTGCCAGTGGCTGACGTGGTGTATCAAAGCTTTTCGCATACCAGTATTTTCCCCTGTCATAACTCCCGTTCCCATCATGACCATCCACAGCGTTCCATGTATGCGGCAGATTAACTTCTGCCCAGTCAGACGGCAGTGTCTGTGGCAGCCCTGCGTCTTCCTGTTTAAAACGCCAGTTCTGATTCAGATTGATTATGTTACGCATTATTACTCCTCCTTCTGTTAATTCTGACTCTCATCGCCGGAATATTCCAATGTCTTTTTACTATTTCTACGAACCCCATAGTCAAACAGCAATCTGAAGTGTGAACTTTACACAACAAACATTGTCTATCCATACGCTTTTTGTGCATTTATTATAATTGTTTTCCTATTCCTTTGATAGAGATGATTTTTAGCGTTTATCATACAATTTTTAGGTTTTCTTGATTTTCTGAATATTATGTACAAAAATAGTAATAACAATAAATTTCTGGAGGACTGATATGGACTACGAAGTCGCTTTGAATTTTGTAAAATCACTGTTGCACAATTTTCACTTTACCTTTATGATAGTTCAAAATCCTCTGGCGCTGCCCCATTCGCCAGCTGATCTGGGACTTCGCAAACTGCTGAAACCAGATTTTGACTATTCCGTAGTTTCCAAAAAATATGCGGAAATATGCAGGCCAAATACAATCTACCGCACAAAAGATTTTTTTCTGTGCTACTATCTGATATTCCGCATCCCGCCAGACGAGGAAAATAATTTTGCCACCATAGGACCTTATACCTGTTCCATTATTTCCAAAGAAGTACTGGTAAATACCTATGGAAGCTATTCTTTCCCGCCGGATATTATCGCCCAGCTGGAAAAATATTACCAGGAAGTGCCCTATGTGGCGGACGACAGTTATCTGCATACGCTGCTTTATACGCTGGGCGAGTGGATGTGGGGGGGCGTTGATAATTTTTCCATTCAGGATATATCTGAACAGTCCATGGATCATCTGGACCCGGCAGGCATTACCTGGCACGAAGACGACGGACCGTCCACAGATCCCTTTGTATCCATGAAAGCGCTGGAAAACCGGTACGCAGCGGAAGCAGAGCTGTTGAAAGCCGTTTCCCTTGGACAGATTCATAAAGCGGAAATTATTATGAATCAGTTTTCCCACCGGCAGATGGAGCAGCGAACCCCGGATTCCCTGCGTAACCAGAAAAATTACGCCGTTATAACAAACACACTGCTGCGCAAAGCCGCACAGGCCGCAGACATCCATCCGCTGTATCTGGACCGCATTTCCACCAGGTACGCCAGAGCAATTGAGCTTTGCATTTCTCCGGAAGCAGTAAAAAAACTGCAGCGGGAAATGATCCATAGTTACTGCCAGCTGGTACAGAATCATTCCCTGAAAGGATTTTCTCCCCTGATCCAGAAAGTCATTACCCATATTGACGCAGATCTGACTGTTGATCTGAGCCTTTACAGTCTGGCAAAAATGTTAAATGTCAATGCCAGTTACCTCTCCTCATTGTTTAAAAAGGAGACTGGCGCCACACTGACAGAATATGTAAACAAAAAAAGAATCCGGCAGGCAGTACTGCTGCTGGATTCATCGAATATGCAGATTCAGGTAATCGCCCAGTATTGCGGTATTCCTGATGTAAATTACTTTATACGTACATTTAAAAAATATATTGGAAAGACTCCAAAAGAATACAGGGATCTGCTAAGAGGCAAATAGAATTCCGTTTCTTCCTGTGTGTATTCCAGGGCGGCATGCGGCGGGACCGGACATGCGGGTGCGGACGTTACCGCCGTCTGTCTGCCAGAATACAGCGCCACGGGAGCAGTGACAACACTGTATTTATACCGGCAGGGGCATTATCCGTGTCTGTCCGTATCCCCCTGCCGCCTGTCATTCTGACTGTTTTCATCTGGTATATCCTTCGCTCCTGTATTCAGATACGCTCTGGCATCCCTGATGAAGCTTACAATAATCAGCACGATAACTATTCCTGTGGGAAAGGCCGCAATAATGCTTACAGTCTGCATATTGGCCATACTGCCTTCTCCATACAAAAATGCCAGTGGCAGCAGAATCAGCAGCACCGCCCAGAACAGTTTCATCCGTTTTCCAGGCTCTTTGCCTTCATTCTGCTCTTTATAGCTGTACTGACACGCCACCAGCGTAATACTGTCAAAACTGGTAGCATAAAAAGCGATCATTGTCACCACCAGCAGCGCCAGTACAATATGATGGGCCGGCAGATGTCTGATAACCTCCATCACTGTTCCGTACAGATCTCCGGTTTCTTTATAATAACCAATACTGTCAAATCTGCCGCTTACCTGCAGCCCCAGTCCGTAATTTCCCAGAATGATAAAAGACAGCAGCGTACTGCTCATGCCAAAGCCATAAGCTCCCAGAATGACCTGCTTTACCGTCCTGCCCCTGCTGATACTTCCCATAAAAAACGGGCTGGCCACACACCAGACCATCCAGTAAGCCCAGTAAAAAATCGTCCAGTTTTGCGGAAAAAACGTCTCCCGTCCCGCATCCGTCCAGGTGCCCAGCCGGATAAAATTCTGCAGCATGGAACCTGCCGCCGTAAACCCTGTTTCAATCACATACCCGGCCTGTCCTCCGCATACAAGCACATAACCCAGGAGCAGACCAAAAAGTACCATGCACACACCGGCAAGCCTGGATACGCCCCGGATACCTTTTATCACGGCAATCGTGTACACCAGACAGGTCACCAGCAGAATTCCCACAGACACCATCCTGGAACCGTCTATTCCAAAAAGACTGGACAATGCGGCGGACAACAGGGGCGTTGCCACAGAAAAGGTAGTGGCTGTTCCTGCGATCAGAGCGGACACTGCCAGTATATCAATCAGCTTTCCGGGCACCTTATCTGTCCAGTCTCCCAGCAGCGGACGGCAGGCTTCCGAATATTTCTGTTTCTTCACGCCCCTTACATGGAGCATAAATCCAAAACAGGCCGCCAGTGTGGCGTAAAAACTCCAGGGCACCGGCCCCCAGTGAAACAGCGGATACACCGACGCCCGCTCCTGCATGGTCGTAAGCTCTGGGATACCGGGCTCTGTTGCGTAACTGATCCACTCACAAAACGAATAAAACAGTATATCCGCCGCCAGACCGCAGGTAAAAACCATGGCTCCCCATACAGGAAAGGTGTACCCGGGCTTTTCGTGCGGCTCTCCCAGCCGGATCTTTCCAAGATCTGAAAAAGCAATCCACACCGATACGGCCAGCACGCCAAGTCCGGCCATCAGATAACAGACCCCGAATTTATCCCCAAGAAAATTCCGGATACTGGCAAGGACTTTTGCGGAACCTTCCTGGTCCGCCACAAAATAAACGCATAAACCCACAATCACAAGCAGCGGCAATATGGTAGTAGCCGGATCTGTCTGTTTCAAAAAAGGTCTGTTTGCGAACCCGTTGTCTTTTCCCTTATTTCTGATACTGCGCATTCCCATATCCCTCCTGTAAATAACCGCTGTATGCCGGATCTGCTTCCGCCAGCTCCATAAGTCCGTCAATCTCCACCACATCCCCCGGAGCCGTCTCAAATATTCCGAGCCGGTAACTGGATGGATAACAGAACAAAGCCACGTCATCCCAGTATATCTGCCTGTTTTTATGTTGTTCAAACTCCAGTTCCAGATGTCCCGCAAGTCTTTGTCCATCCTCTTTTGTCCAGCGGCTGATACTGTACAGCTGCCATCCTTTGCTTCCGCCGTTTCTGGAACACCCGGTCACAATCCCGTTTTCTGTCCGCAGCAGCCACTCATCCGTCCCGGTTTCTGTATACACCGCATGATAGCCGGACCTGTCAAACTCCCGGAACAGAATATCCGGATTATGAATCATCTGATCCCCATCCAGTATCATCACATCCTCCAGATACATCCTTGCCACATAGAGACTGCTTATATTATTGCATATTTTATAGTACGGGTTTTTAAGCAGTTTCAGTCCCGGATACGCCTGTTCCAGATAAGCAAACTGTTCCCCCAGATACCCTGTCACCACATAAATTTCAGTAATGCTGTTTTTACGCAGCGCACGGACCACCGATTCTATCATCGGTATTCCCTGTACCCGTACTAACGGCTTGGGTATGCCGCGGGTCACCGGATACAGACGGCTCCCGGTTCCGGCAGCCATAATAATCGCCCGTCTGACCATATGTGCGGCCGTTTTGTGATCTCTTCCCATGTCTTTCCCCCGTACTATTCTGATTTCTACTTATTCCGGTTCCAGTCAGTCATCTTTTCAGCCGCATAACGGTAAAAATCTTTCGCATAACGGTACTGGCGCAGGCTGTATTCCCCAAATTCCACCCCCAGCGTCCGCTTATACTCACACCAGTTGCTCCACAACAGTCCACAGGCCGCCATATAACAGTATATTTTAACTCTGACCGTTTCCTCACACCTGCCCTCAAAATACAGATCCGCCAGCCAGTCCGTCTGCTGTTTGTTGTACAAGGCGTACACCGCAAACATGGCAATATCCAGATGAGGGTCCTGCATCCCCGCATATTCCCAGTCCGTCAGCTGCAGCTGCCGGCTCCCGTCATCTCCGTCATAAAACAAAAAATTGTCGTACACCGCATCAATATGAGCCAGGCACCATTGTTTTTCCCGGGCGTCAATATATTCCCGCAGGCTGAATACACGTTCCCTCGTCTGCTCATAATCCGGATACACAGACGGGGTGTTGTCACGTAGTGATTCATAAAACATGATCTGACCAAACAGATCAAAGGTATGGTCCGTCTGCAGGTTCATATGGTGCAGGCTGCGCAGTTTTTCCATACACAGCTTTATATCATCTGTATTATGTTTGTCGCAGACCCGTACATTTTCCAGAAATTCTGTAATCTTATAACCGTTATCCGGATTTATATAAACCGGTTCGTCACACAATCCTTTTCCACGGATGATCCGGTATACGTCCGCTTCCTGCCTGCGATTAATGAGCCTGCCGGTTCCTTCTCCCGGTATACGCATAATATATTTCCTGTTGTTACAGTGAAATAAAAACGACCGGTTTGTCATTCCTTTTTTCAGTACTTCGATATCAGTGATATTTTCTGTGTCACAGTGCAGCACTTTCGAAATGACATCCAGGGCATCAGACTTCAGATGATCAGAATCCGCATCCAGATCCCTCAGCTGTTCATAGGTATTGATTTCCACCACATCTGACGCATGGACCACCCTGGCCTGTACGATCATCCGGTCCGCCTGGTACAATGCCTCTTCCCAGAATTTATGGTTATAAGCCGCATCCAGAACATATGCGCTGATACGCTCCCTGACCAGCGCTCCCTGCTCTTTTGTCAGATAACAGATGCCGGTCATCCCGTTTCCCCCGGCGGACTCCGGCACTTTCACCAGTTCCATTTTACGGTTTACCCGTACATCGGAAGCCTCATCCACCAGATCGCTGACCATATACCAGGAATACAGCTCATGACGGTGAAACGGATTTCTGTCGCACCACAGATCACAGGGCACAATATATGTGTTGGAAATCCGGTCCGCCGCCAGGTAAAGACTGCTGATATTATTTTTCACCGCATATTCAGGATTATAAATCAGCTCCACGCCGGGCTCATCCAGCAGGTATTCGAACGATTCAACCATAAAACCCACGATTACGATAATTTCCCGGATGCCTGTTTCCTGCAGCTGGCGGATCAGGCGGTCTATGAGCCGCTCTCCATTTACTTCCAGAAGCGCTTTAGGTACAGATGTATGAATCGGCACCATCCGCATCCCAAATCCCGCGGCAAGAATAATGGCGTTTTCCGGTTTCTTCAATGCGAATTCTGCCCTGGCCTTTGCCGTCAGCTGTACATGGTCGTCCAGATAACCATTGCCAATCAGGTTTTTCACCGAACGGTTTACCACCCCCAGCGAATGTCCGGACATTTCCGCAAGTATCCGCTGATTAATAAACGGTTCGTTGTATAGACAGTACAAAACATCTGATTCCTGCTTATTCATGAACTTTCTTCTCCTTATTTTCGTGAACATTCTGTCAGAAATAATTTATCTGATTCATACATATAACTGCTGGTATATGACGGTTTCTGTATCGTTCGTTACAAAGATGGTACATTGTATTTGCCTGCCGCTTGTTCACGAACTTTATTTATATTATTTTCGTGAACACTTTATTGAAAACCAGCAAAAATATGATAACACATAACCGAAAGAATTGCAAGCAGTTCTTCCGGTTAAAGCACATCCTCCCGGCAGGGAGTGTATTTATCAGATGGAAATATCCGCCTGTTAACAGCGGACATTTACGGTGCCAGCGCCTGCCATTACCATAGTTACCTTTTTCCACTCACTCCGCGGCACATATTCTTTCGAGAGGCCGTCGTCGTCATACAGCACATACTCTGCGGTGTCATCCGCAAATCCTATCCATTCATACCCGGACGCATCAATTCCTTCAATTGATTTTATATTTTCATCCAGGACTGCCATTGGCAGCATGCAGCCTTTTTTCACAAAAAACACTACTTCATTTAACGCTACATCCACATAGTGGTGTCCCTTCTTCAGCACTTCACAGTGTCTTTCTTCCAGTGACTTCATACGTACCATCAGCATATCCTGCGGCAGATATACATACCGTCCGTCCGCATTCTGGGTATATACCGGCGCAATCATAATGCTTTCGCCCACCATAAGCTGGTCTTCCACCTTTGGCGCATGGGCATCGGCCGGATAATCAAAGGCCAGCGGCCGGAAATACAGCCCGTCAGTTAGAGCAGCCTTCATATATTCACTGTAAAGATATGGCACGAGCCCATAACGGATCCGGATAATATTCCGGAAATCCCCGATATTTTCAAACTGGTACACTTCCTGCTCCCTCGTACCAAACGCAGCATGATTTCGCATCAGCGGCGTAAATATACCAAATTCCAGCCAGCGCATCAGCAGATCCTGGGTTGCGTCACAGCCAAAGCCTCCGATATCAGATCCTGTATACAAAATACCACACAGGTTCAGAGACGGCATCTGCTGGATGCTCAGCAGCAGATGGCTCCACCAGGAGGCATTGTCGCCTGTCCATATACCGCCATAACGGTGCATGCCAATATAAGATGAACGGGAAAACAGCAGGATCCTCCGGTCCGGTACAATCCGGTCAAACGCCTCCGCCGCAGCTTTCGTCATATGATAGCCATAAAGGTTATGCACTTTATCGTGGCAGACTTTTACCCCGTCCATATTATGGTAAAAACTCTTATAATCGTCCCGGTTGTTGGCAAGACTGCCCAGTTTATCTTTTAACAGCCAGAATGAGTGCATATCCGGATGTTCCTCTTTCATGGACAGCACCTCATCCATAATACTTTTCAGCCTTTTTTCAGAATAAAACACTGACGGCTCGTTCATATCGTTCCAGAATCCGTCTATCCCCTGGTCAATAAGCCACTGGTACTTGCTGCCAAACCACTCCCTGGCGGCGGAATTCAGCACGTCCGGGAAATGGGATCTGCCCGGCCATACCGCACCTGTAAAATCTGTTCCGTCTTCTTCTTTACAGAAATAGTTATTGGCAACACCTTCGTCATAGACAGGATAACCCGGTTCCACTTTTACCCCCGCATCTATAATCGGCACCAGATGGACTCCCTGCTCCTTCATACTGGCCACCAGTCCCGCAAAATCCGGAAACCGTTCCCGGTCCACTGTAAAGTCTTTATAATTTTCCATATAATCTATATCCAGGTACACAGCGTCCAGCGGTATCCCGCAACCGTGATATCCATTGACTACCGTACACACATCCGCTTCATTTGTATAACCCCAGCGGGACTGCTGATAACCAAACGCCCATTTAGGGGCAATATAGCTGCGACCCACCAGTTTACGGAACTGTCCGGCAATATCATTCAGGCTGTCCCCCTCAATCACATAGAGCACGCAGTCACAGCTGGCAGTTATTTCCAGCCTGTCCAGTTTCGTCTCGCCCACATCAAAGACTACCCTGCCCGGATCATCTACAAAAACACCAAAAGATGGCAGGTTTCTTCTGCTTAAAATCAGAAAATTGTGACCGCCATACAGAGCGTGTCTGCTTTCAGTATGCACCGGATCATCTGTCGCATAGCTGATATAGGAAAATCCACGTTTATTAATCCCCCGCATCTGCTCGCCCAGACCGTATACCACATCCATTCTGTCCATTCCACAGAAAAATCTGACCCCTTCCGGTGTCTGCTCTGTCTGCATCAGGGATAACGGCTGTGTACACTCCGGCACCTCCATGACCGCCGCTCCTGTTTCCACTGGCTGCCCAAATACATATTTACTGATCAAATCTCATGTCCTCCTTAATATTATCATGCCCACGATCTGCCCGCCCCGGCATCCGGAACCATGCCGGAATGCCTGCTGTATACACAAACTTCCCGATCAGGCTGCGGCAGATCATGCAACACATTATAGCAATATCCCGGTCCATTTGTATATAGCTTATTAAAATTATTCTGCTGAGTTTGCCAGAAAATACAATTCTAAAAGATATGCGCTCCATTTCCCCTTCCCCGCAAAAATTAATTGACTTTTTATACGGAACCAGTACAATAAAACGTATGGAGGATATCCCTATGATTTCTTTTTTGAATGAAATACTCGACCATATTGTAGAAACTGGTATACTGATTTTTGAATTTATTGGCGTAGCCATCATTATTGTTACCTGCCTGATCAGTTTCTATAAATATCTGATGAAAAAACCGGATACCCGCATTTATCTGGGAAAAGGACTGTCCATGGGACTGGAATTCAAACTGGGCAGTGAGATATTGAGAACTGTCATTGTCAGGGAATGGAGCGAAATCGCCATTGTGGCCGGAATTATCGCACTGCGTGCCACACTGACTTTTCTAATCCACTGGGAAATTAAAGAAGAAGAAAAAGAAGCCAGGTTACATGAAAAAAAGCAGACGGAACAAGGCTCCTGAGCAGATGCCGGAACAGACCGGCGGGCCATACAGGCCGCCATAAGGAAACCATCCCGTCTGCTGCCTGTATGACCCGCCGCATCTGTCATACTGTGCTTAAAATTTTACGAATCACTTCATACAGCTGCGGGGCGTCAATCGGTTTGGGAAGATGAGCATTCATACCACTTTCTATGGACATTCTTTTATCTTCCTCAAAAGTATTGGCCGAGAGCGCTATAATCGGGATATTGGCTTTGCCGGGATCCTTAATTCTTCGGATTTCCCTGGCGGCATCATGGCCATTCATCACTGGCATCTGCAAATCCATCAGGATCAGGGCGTAATCCCCAGGCCCGGCATTTCTGACTTTATCCACGGCTATGCTGCCATCCATGGCTGTATCCACCGGATAACCAGCATCTTTCAGCACCTCCATGCCTATTTCCAGATTGATCTCATTATCATCCACCAGCAGTATTTTATGTTTTGCCGGCCTGTGGACCGGATCATTCTCATATTCATCCTGCCGCAGATCATCCGGCTGCTCTGGAAAAGAAAGTGTAATTATAACCGTAAACCTGCTTCCTTTTCCGGGAATGCTGGACACCTCTATGGTTCCGCCCATTTTATCCACTATTTTTTTAGCTATCGCAAGCCCCAGCCCGGAGCCGTGAATCCCGCTGAGCGTTGTATTTTTTTCTCTTTCAAACGGTTCAAATATGTGTGCGATAAACTCTTTGTGAATTCCGATTCCGTTATCCTCTACTTCAAACCGGAACACTGATCTGCTGCCATGTTTTTGTTCCTGCTCGCTCAGACTGACACGGATCCAGTCGCCTGTTCTGGTATATTTTATGGCGTTTTCAGTAAGACAGAGCAGTACCTGGCTTAATTTCTGCTGATCTACCAGTACCTTTTCATGAACCAGTCCGGCGACATTCATGGAAAAATCAATATTAACCGACTCCGCCCTGGGCTGCATGGCTGTTTTCACATTATCCAGAATATCCAGCAGACTGGATTCGCTTTCCACAATATGGATCTGGCTGGACTCTATTCTTGATATTTCAAATACATTGTTGAGCATGGTCAGAAGTTCGCTGCTGGAATTCGTAATCCGTCGCAGATACTCCGCCACTTTTTCTTTATCATCTATATGATTTTTCGCCAGATTCGCAAATCCTACAATGGCGTTCATGGGAGTCCGTATATCATGGGACATATTGGACAAAAACGAATTTTTGACTTTGTTGGCAAACTTCGCCTGGTTTAAAGCCTCCGCCAGCTTTCGTTTCTGCCGCATCTGCAATATAATTTCATCATCAATATTCCGGTAACCGAGCACAACCTGGGAACCGCCGCTTCCCACATTTACTACCCGCAGCTGGATATATGCGGTCTTTCCTCCTTTGTAAATCCGGTAATTGATATAAAAGACTTTATCTTTTGACAGTTTTCTGCGTATGTACTCCGGCCTGGTATGCTGGACATAAAATTTACGGTCCTCAGGGTACACCCAGGTGTCCGCATAGTCTTTATCAAACCCACGATATCCGCGAACCTGCCGCCCCTCTCCAAACACCTGCTCAAAGCGCTCGCTAAGCCGGTAGGCATGGATTCTGTCCTCATCCAGATCCGCATAAAAGATCGACTGGTAATCAATACTCAGTCCCTCTATCATTTCCAGACGTCTTAGATGCTCCTGGTGAATCAGCCTTAACTGCCGCTCCTCCTGCTTTTCTTCTGCCTGCAGATTCTCCTGCCGCTCTGGCACAGGTAATATGCTTTCTGTTATCTCTGTAATAAATACATAAATTACGTTTTCTCCCTTCCGGCTGCGGAAAAAACGGCTACAGTCATCTACCCTGCAGACTTTGCCGTCCTGTCTGACAATCCGGTAACCTGCTGTATCCAGCTTTATTTTGTGTTCCTCAATCTGTCTGTAGATACTCCGCTCCACCATTTCCAGATCGTCCGGATGCACCATTCCACGGAAGGAATTTCCTGTCAGCTCCTGAAATTCTTTTCTATTATTACACTGAAACAGCTGGATCAGCGCCTTATTCGCATAGAGAATTGTTTCCCTCTGGTCCATGCGGCAGATGAAAAAACCACCCGGCATTTCATCCAGTAATTTCAAAGTCAGATATGCAGTATATTTACTCTGGACATCCGATACAGAAGGCAGTCCCGAAAATTCAGATTGATTCATCAGATCATCCACATCTGGTTCATCCGGATGACTTAAAACAGATAACAGGACTTCGATCATATTCGGGGCAAATTTATGTTCACTATTCAACAATCTCTCCTCCTGATTTTGTATTTCAGATCATCATACCACGTTTTCCCTGATCTGTCATTATACATATTTCCGCATTCATATGTTTAAATTACTCCGCAGCCTGAAAATATGGGAACCCGCCCATAACAGAAAACACGCTCCTGCCAGAAGCCCTTTTTACCGCCGGATTCCGTTACCGTTTCATTACAGACTGATCTGTGATAAATGTTACTGTAGCACCCGAATCTGAAATCTGTATGAAATTGCTACTTTTTATTCTGATAATAACCCTGTTTTGTACCGGATACCGCGCACGCCTTTTCCTGTAACGTAAAAAGAAACAGGGTCCGCCACCTGTCTCTTTTATTTCTTATGCCAGCATTTCCCTGCGCATTTTTAGCAGAATTTTTTTCTCCAGACGGCTTACCTGCACCTGGCTCATGCCGAGCACTCCCGCCACCTGCATCTGCGTCTGGTCCTGGAAATACCGCAGCTCAATCAGTCTGCGTTCCTGCTCCTCCAGCTTGTCCAGCAGCTGGCGCAGCAGCATATCATCCAGTATCTTTTCTTTTTCCGGATCGTTGCTGCCCGCTGGCAGCGCCGCATATTCCCCGGTACCGGAAACAGTCTGTCCGATGCCGCTGCCCGCCACCACCTGGTCTACCAGATACAGTTCGCTTCCGTCAGACTGGTAAATACTGCGGTAAATAGATTCTACTTCCATATTGGCTTCCATCGCCATCACAATATCCTCCTGCCCCAGTCCTGTAGCCTGGCACAGTTCCTGCATCGTGGCTTCCCGCCCCTTTTCATTGCTGATTTTTTCCGCCGCTTTCTTTATGCGCCAGCCGTTTTCTTTCAGGCTCCTGCTGATGCGCACCAGTCCGTCGTCCCTCAAAAACCGCCGGATCTCCCCGCTGATCAGCGGAACCGCATAGGTGGAAAACGCCACCTCATATGTAAGATCAAATTTATCAATCGCTTTAATCAGACCGATACTGCCGATCTGAAATAATTCCTCTCTGTCGTGTCCACGGTGTTCAAATCTTCTGACAATGCTTCCTACCAGTCCCAGATTCTGCTTCACCAGCTCCTCTTTTGCATCCTGATTTCCCTTCTGCGCTTCCCGGAGTAAAGCCATTGTCTCATTCATAGGCTAAATCTCCCCGATTCCCAGCTGTTTGACCATACGTACCGTAGTTCCCTGTCCCGGCGCGGAATCTACCTCTACATCATCCATAAATGCTTCCATAAACGCAAATCCCATTCCGGAGCGTTCCAGCTCCGGTCTGGTCGTATAAAACGGTTCTTTTGCTTTTACTATATCTTCGATTCCTTTTCCGTAGTCTATTACCTCGATTCTGATCTGCTGTCTTTCCTTGGAACAGGTAACATATATTTTTCCAATGCGGTTTTCATAACCATGAATAATCGAATTTGTTACCGCTTCCGACACGGCAGTCTTTACATCCGCCAGCTCGTCCAGCGTCGGATCAAGATCTGCCAGAAACGCAGCCACCGCCACCCTGGCAAATCCCTCATTTGTGGAATAAGAGTCAAACCGGATACTCATTTCATTTCGCCTGTTCATTTCCTATCTCCTCCGTTTCCATTAGTTTATGCAGACCAGATATCCTGAAAATTTTCTGGATCCTCGCATTCATATGTTTTGCTTTTACACTTCCCCCGCAATAATTCATATTCCGGCATCTGCCGATCAGTACGCCAATCCCGGAGCTGTCCATAAATTCTGTTCCGGAAAAGTCAAAGATAAGATTTCTCACCCGGTAAGAATCTATCAGAAGATCCGCCTCCTGGCGCAGCTGTTCCGCACTGTGGTGGTCCAGCTCCTTTGGCATGGATATCGTAAGACATCCTTTCGTCAGTTCGTAATGACATTCCATAATGCAATACTCCTCCTGTAATCGTTATATTTGCTGAAAAATTGTCTCCTGAAAAACAAAAAAGACGCCAATCTGCCTGTGATTAACGTCTTTTGTAAAAAACATATTTTATTTTTCCGGGTCACACATCCATCCGTACTGTCCCATCGGCACGGTATGGATACTGTCTTTCCCGTAGTATTTTTACCTGAACTGTTACTGCGTAGTCTGTTCTGGCATCTGCGTCAGATAGTTCTGGGCGTGCTGCGCCTTGTAGGTGGACGGATATTCATCTATAACTTTCTGATACAGTTCCCTTGCTTTGTCATAATTCTGCAAAATGCGGCAGGACTGCGCCAGATAATAAACAGCATCGCCATTATGATACGTATCGTCCATATCCACCACTTTCTGCAGCATCTGGGCGGCCGTTTCATAACGCCGTGCCATATATTCCGAATAGCCTTCGTTGTAAGTAGTTTCCAGAAACTTTGAATCAATCTCACCTTTGATTGATTCGTACAGCTCCTTCGAGGTACTGTCCAGTCCGTTTGCGTCCAGCTCCGCCAGCGCCTGCTCCGCCGCTTCGTTATCCCCCGAATGGTACGCCTGAAAAGCCGTAACCAGCCTGCTATAGCTGTCAATCTGCGTTTTGGACGCCTCACTTTCATTTCTGGCTTCAGATACTTCTTTCTCCATTCTGCTCATCTGGTCCTGCAGTTCCTGGATTTCCTGATTCTTGGAAGCAATCGTATCATTTTTTTCAGACTCTGCCACTGTTATATCTTTCTGCAGACTCTGGCGGATACTCGGCACAATCAGAAAATAAGTGGCTGTGACGCCAATCACCAGTCCTACCAGGATATTCAGTATCATCATCCACCCGGAATTATCCCGCAGGTTTGTGGGCTGGATAATTGTCTCATTTCCATTATGATATTCCACTGTGGTCTCTTTTTTCCGTATCTTCCTGCCTTTATCCGCTTTCGCTCCGGACCGCACATTAATTTCTTCCAGATAACGTCTTGTAATGGTATTGTTGTGATCCGTTTTTTCCGCAAGCCGCAGTGATTTGACTGCCAGATCATATTTACCATCCCGGATATATAAAAGCGCCAGCAGCTGATGGGCTTTCACCAGCTTTGGATTGGTGGAAATAATCTTCTTCAGCTGGATCACCGCCAGATCTGTATTGTCCTGATGACAGTACACCAGCGCCTGATTATATTTTTTAATCGTCTGGTTAATAGTATTAAGCAATGAAGGATTATTCTGTACGTCATTCAGATAACGGTCCGCACTGTTATCCTTGTCCTGGTAATTTTTACTGATTACCCATTCGCTTAACGCAGATACGGTTTCTCCCATTTCATAATAGATCAGCCCCAGCAGATTCCGTGCCCTGATATTCCGTTTATAATATTGCAGACTGATTTTCAGCGCATCAACGGCGCCTGACAGATTCCTTACCCCGGCACGTTCCAGACCGATATTGTAAAAAGCATTAGAAGTGGCCACGAGCTTTTTATACATCCTGACATTCACTCCACAATTAGGGCAGTTTTCTTCTATTCCAAGCTTTGCCCTGCATTTATAACACTCCATGTCCGCTCCTTCCCTGACTAACGGTTCCGTCTTGCTTCTTTCATCATCTCCTGCAGAATATCGGTCATATCCGTCAGATCATGACTATATATTGCTTCTTCCGCCTCCTCTACTTCAAGACTGGGCTGAAATTTTTTTAATTCTTCTTCAAAATCTATCATCGCACTACCTCCAGCTGATTTTCTAAACGAATTAATTATAGCATATCTTCCGGCTTTGTAAAGAAACGGTTGTCTTGTTTTTTCATCATTTTTCGTTTCATAGCAAAATCGGACAAAATACTTCTGCCAAGTAAAATGTCCGATTTATTTCTGCGGGAGCGTTTATCCGGTTGACAATCTGCGCATAACAATATTTCCCTGTTCTTTGATAAAGATAATGTCCTCAAATATATCCTTACAGGCAGTATCGTATGTATCAATAGATACATTTACTCCGGGATATACTCTCTTTCTTACCTTAATATTAGCACCCTGCGCATTTACAAGCATCATTTCCAGCTTTC
Organism: uncultured Eubacterium sp.; assembly: GCA_947642745.1. Lineage (GTDB taxonomy): Bacteria > Bacillota > Clostridia > Lachnospirales > Lachnospiraceae > Eubacterium_J. The sequence goes on along the minus strand of CANRTU010000027.1, from coordinate 8,208 downwards.
TGAGCGCTTCCTCATCCGCCGCTTTACGCGCCATATCACGTACACGAAGTCTGACCAGCTGTACACGTCTCGGGTCGTCTTTACAGGACTGGCCTGTCTTTTGTTCGAATTCCGCAAACTTCTCCAGTACCTGATCCGCTTTTTGAAGATTCGCTACTGCCACCGCTATACTCTGATGCAGTTCTTCCATGTTTCTGCGGACCTCACCACCATTACCTACCAGTACATGGGTCCGGATTTCGGCATTGTTGCCAATACTGTTTGCTTCTATGCCACTGACCGCATGGACGCTGCCGCCTACAATACATCCTTTTTTGCTCAGCACCATTGCCTTGCCTTCACAGTATACATTACTGTTTAACAGGTTATCAGCCGTAATGTCTCCTTTGCAGCGTATTGTTGCAAATTCAAAAAACTTCGCAGATACATTGCTTTTTGAATCAATGATGCTCTTACCATTGCCAAGTACACCGCCTCTTACCACAATTCCTTTGTTTGCATAAATGCTGGCACCCTGGACAGTCCCGTCTATGGATACAGTGCCTGTGGCACGTATCTCTATATCAAAAGCACTTCCATGTATTACCACATCGCCACGGAAATCAATATTTCCGGTATTTACATCTACATCACCTCTTACCTCAAACACTGGCAGAATAGTGACTTTATCATTAATTACATCAATTTTACCAGTAATGGAAGCTACATAAGTAACCCCGTCTTCCTTACAGGTAAATCCCCGGCCTCTCAATGGAGGCAGATCCCTGCCCAGTTTTGCCCGGACCGGCGTATCCCTTACCGTAACTCCGTTTTCTCCCCGGACTGCCGGATGGTATAATGCAATCACCTGGTCTTTCTGCACCAGTTCAAACAACTGCACCGTATAGTTGACGCTGCCATCTTCATTAATTTTGGGCTTGCCATCCAGCTGCTTCTGAAACTTATATTCATAATAACCATCCGTTCCATTCTGCGGTGCCTGGCCCGATGCCACTGCCATTGTACGGTTATAAATACCATAATCAATCATTTGCTGGATCGCCTGTTCATCAATGCCGACTTTTACCCCGGCACTTTCTATGACTGACCGGATATCTTCCAATAAATACTTCTGTCCCTGTAAAGGCTCTGGTAAACGCAGATATGCAGTCATGGAATCCTGGCTAATCGATATTGCGGTTTTATCAAGCTGTTGTGCCTGCATAACCTTACCACCTTTCTCCCATTCTCATTTTATCCTCAACCATGCAACTCTTATATTAAGTACAATCCATTTTAACATTATTTGGGGCAAACTGCAATAATAATACGCATTTTTTCCTTAATTTCTGGTAACAGAAGCGAGACGCCGCTCTACTTCCTCCATCATTTTTTCATATTTTGCCAGTTTTTCCTTTTCTTCGTCAATTTTAGACTGTGGCGCCCTGCTTAGAAATTTCTCATTGTTTAACATTCCATGTGAACGGGCCAGCTCTTTCGCCAGTTTTTCTTTGTCTTTTTTCAGCCGTGCGATCTCTTTATCCTTGTCCACCAGTTCTTCTAACGGAATGTATACAACCGCATCCGGGATTACGACTGACACAGCGTCTTCTCCGATTCCTTCTTTGTCCGCCTGTATAACAACTCCCGAAGCAAACGCCAGAGTTACATACGCCTCTTTTGCTTCTTCAAAAATATTGCGGATGCCCTCGTCCGGGGAAACAATATACAGTTTTGCTTTCCGGCTGTTTGGCACATCCATATCTCCCCGCACATTACGCACTGCCCGTACAATATCCTTGACATGGCCCATCAGAATCTCTTCTTCAGGGTGAGAGCGGTCCTGCTTATACTGTGGCCACTGTGCCAGCATAATGGACTCCTCCTGTGGATGCAGGGTGCAGAAAATCTCTTCTGTTATAAACGGCATAAACGGATGCAGCAGCTTCAGCGCTTCTGTCAGTACCATTCGAAGCGTCCATAACGCTGCATTTGCCGCCTGCGGATTTTCTTCATAATGATAGATGCGCAGTTTGGCAATTTCTATATACCAGTCGCAAAATTCATCCCAGATAAAATCATATACTTTGGATACGGCGATTCCCAGTTCGTATTTATCCATATTTTCCGTCATTTCACGGACCAGCGTATTCAGTGCGGATATAATCCACAGATCCGCCGGAGCAAATTCCTTCTGGTCTGGTCTGGTAATTTCTTTTCCATCCAGGTTCATCATAATAAAACGGGACGCATTCCACACTTTATTGGCAAAATTTCTGGACGATTCCACCCGCTCCCAGTAAAAACGCATATCATTGCCCGGAGCATTGCCGGTAATCAGCGTTAAACGCAGTGCGTCTGCGCCGTATTTGTCCACTACTTCCAGAGGATCAATACCATTTCCCAGGGATTTGCTCATCTTGCGTCCCTGTGAATCCCGGATCAGCCCGTGGATGAGCACTGTATGAAACGGCGCACGGCCGGTCTGTTCATAAGCGGAAAAGACCATACGGATCACCCAGAAGAAAATAATGTCATAACCGGTCACCAGCACATCTGTCGGATAGAAATAATCCAGGTCTTCCGTCTGATCCGGCCAGCCCAGCGTGGAAAATGGCCACAGGGCGGAGGAAAACCAGGTATCCAGTGTATCCGGATCCTGTTCCATGCCAGAATGCCCGCATTCCGGACAGCTTTGCGGCGCATCGTCCGATGCTGCTACGACCATTTTACCACACCGCGGACAATACCAGGCCGGGATGCGGTGCCCCCACCACAGCTGTCTGGATATACACCAGTCTCTGATATTTTCCAGCCAGTGCATATATATTTTGTCAAAACGCTCTGGCACAAACTTTACGGCGCCGTTTTTTACCGCTTCCATGGCTGGTTTTGCCATCTCTTCCATAGATACAAACCACTGCTGCTTTGCCATTGGCTCTACCGTTGTATTACAGCGGTCATGGGTTCCCACAGCATGTTCATGATCCCGCACCGCTGCCAGAAGCCCCATCTCTTTTAGTTCATTTAACAGCGCTTCCCGGCATTCATAGCGGTCCATGCCCGCATACTTTCCGGCATTTTCATTCATGGTGGCATCGTCATTCATGACATTTACCAGTTCCAGTCCATGCCGTCTGCCTACCTCAAAATCGTTAGGATCATGGGCCGGCGTAATCTTTACGCACCCTGTTCCGAATTCCCGGTCCACATATTCATCCGCCACAACCGGAATCTCCCGGTTTACCACCGGCAGTATCAGCGTCTTTCCAATCAGATCCTGATAACGCTCATCGTCCGGATGAACCGCCACCGCCGTATCTCCAAACATTGTTTCCGGCCTGGTGGTTGCTATTTCCACGAACCTGCCTTCTTCACCTGCCACCGGATAATTGATATGCCAGAAATGCCCTTTCTGGTCTACATGCTCTACTTCCGCATCAGAAATAGAAGTGCGGCAGACCGGACACCAGTTGACAATCCGGTTTCCTTTATAGATATATCCTTTTTTATACAAACGGATAAACACTTCTTCCACTGCCTTTGAGCAGCCTTCATCCATGGTAAACCGTTCCCTCTGCCAGTCAGCGGCAGAACCCATTTTCTTCAGCTGCCTGACGATTCGTCCGCCGTATTCCTGTTTCCATTCCCAGGCCTTTTCCAGAAATCCTTCCCGCCCCAGCTCTTTTTTGTCAATTCCCTGCTCTTTCAGCATATTGGTTACCCGTACTTCAGTGGAAATCGCCGCATGGTCGGTGCCCGGCTGCCAAAGAGTATTGTATCCCTGCAGTTTTTTATAACGGATCAGTATATCCTGCATGGTACAGTCAAACGCATGCCCCATATGAAGCTGTCCGGTTACGTTTGGCGGAGGCATAACAATAGTAAACGGTTTTTTACTGCGGTCTGGTTCTGCGTGAAAATAGCCGTTATCTTCCCATTTTTGGTAAAGACGGCTTTCCAGTCCCTCCGGATGATATGTTTTTTCCAATTCTCTGTGCATTGTTTTAAGTCCCTTTCTTCTATATAAAATATAAAACATAACGTGTGCTTCTTCCCTTCCGCCACAGTGCCCTCGCTTCGCTGGGGCAGACCCTGCGATCCTCCCGGAGGGTTTTTATCTTATAGGACGCTCTTTCCTATAAGATAAAAAAACCCTTTACAGCCAGCTGACTGCAAAGGGCGAATGAACGCGGTACCACCTTTTCTTTTCTTCCAAAATAAATAACTTTCAGAATCTTTCTGGTCCGTTAACGGGGACAGGGCGGGACTGCTTACTTCTGCGTGTTCTGCAGTCCGGTTCAAAAGCTACCTTCCATCAACCGTTTTCCGGGGCATCTTCCAGCCAGCGAATGCCCCTCTCTGCCGGGCGTATTGATGTACTCCTCTTTCTCATTACCTTTTTCATATAATATCCATTGGTTTTATCCGGGATTTTTTAATCATAATAAGATTTTCTAATTTTGTCAAGATGAATCTCAAAAAAAATGTATTCCGTCAAAAAACTCCCGGTTATGATTCTCATCCATATCCCGGGCAGGCTGGTCTTTATCTGCCGTAAATTCATTCCGCATACATTCAGACATAATACATACCCCCGCCGCTCCGGCTTTTACGCACGCCAGCGCATTTCCCGCATGAATACCTCCCAGCGCATAGACCGGAACCGCCGCAAACCTGCAGACCTCTTCCAGAAAAGAAATTCCTGCGGGCGCCAGCCCCTTTTTACAGTCTGTGGCGTAAATATGGCTGGCAGTCAGATAAGCTGCCCCGGCGCTCTGCGCCTCCTCTGCTTCCCTCAGGGAATGAATTGATACCCCGATCGTGCGAAAATGTTTCTTTTTCGCTTCCGTCATGGTCCGCAGCACAGGCAGCGGCAGATGAATGGCGCCAGCCCCCAGACGCACCGCCGCCCGCACATACGTATGCAGGATACAGGGAACCTGATATGCGCCGCAGATGCGCATCACACGCTCTGCCAGCGCTTCATATTCCGGTTCCGGCAGATCCTTTTCCCGCACAATCACCGCCAGGGGACGGCTGGCGGCAATCCGGTGGATCTGTTCATAATAATCCTGTCTGGCCAGATGACGGTTCGTCATGCAGATGACACCCACGCCAGCCGGGTATTCCTGATAACCGCGCTTCCTGTGGTCAGACAAACCGTCTTCTTTATGATACATACACATAGTCATTCAATACTGGCTGTAATCCCGCTTCGGAAATATCACCGTACATTGCCTCAAAGCTCCTGTCGTCAGAAATCTCAAACTGACCGTCCCCACAGGATTCATTTTCCAGTCCATGATATTTACTTTCATGATCCCCGATTCCGGTAGACACGCCTGCTGATACTTTTGTGGCCGCTATTTTCATCATGCCATCCCTGAAATGCTTCTGCTCCCTGGACGATACGGTAATCCCAACATAAGGCAGAAATATACGGTAGGCGCAAAGTACCTGGCACAACTGTCTTTCCCCTATATTGACCGGACTGATAGTTTTATTATTGATAATCGGACGCAGTCTCGGACAGGACAGGGAATATTCCACATGCGGATATTTCCGCTGCAGATAATAGACATGCAACGCCGAGGCCAGCGCATCTTTGCGGAAATCAGAAAGTCCCAGCAGCGCTGAAAAACCGACGCCCCGCATTCCCCCCAGCACTGCCCGTTCCTGCGCCTCAAAGCGATAAGGAAATACCCGTTTATGGCCCATTAAATGCAGGGCTTCATATCTGTCCGGATCATAAGTCTCCTGAAATACCGTAATATAGTCTGCGCCGCATTCATGCAAATATCTGTATTCATCACTGTTTACCGGATAAATTTCCAGTCCCGTGTTACGGAAATATGCCGCAGCCAGTTTACAGGCTTCTCCAATATAGGAAAGGTCACTCATACTGCGGCTCTCACCGGTAAGCAGCAGAATTTCTTCAATACCGGAATCCGCAATTATACTCATTTCTTTTTCCATTTCCGCCGGCGTCAGTTTCTTACGGCGGATATCATTATAGCGGTTGAATCCGCAGTATACACAATAATTTTCACAATAATTAGCCAGATAAAGGGGTGTAAACAGATAAACCGTGTTGCCAAAATGTCTGGCAGTCTCCGCTCCCGCTCTCTGTGCCAGTTCCTCCAGATGAGACTCCGCAGCCGGAGAAAGCAGCGCTTTAAAATCCTCCGGGCTGCAGGTTTCACGCATCAGCGCACGCCGCACATCTTCATCCGTATAACTGTTATAGTCATAAGCGTTCATCTGCGTCAGCACTTTGTCCATAATATCAGATGAAATACGCTCCATTCCATCCATATACTCCATATGATCAGTCCGGACAGACGGATCATGTTCCAGACGGTGCTTATAGTCCAGCGCTTCTGCGGTCAGTTTATCTGAATCCACATAAAATCTGTTTTCTTCCATATATATTTACCTTTTTCTTTCTATGTTTCCTTTGAGTAAACCACCGCTGATCCAGCGTCTGGCCTTTGCTCCGATTCCCGGCGATACAAAACTGATCGCAGAGGCCCGGGATGCCGGCGGCCTTTATCCGGCCGCTCTTCCGGGAGTGGCATACTCGTATTTTCTGGCAGATTTTCCTCAATTAACCGCACGACCACCGGGGAAAGACGTATTTCCCGGCTGTTTCCGGCCAATATGGGGCTTTTCACGTTCTGCCACATGTACCTTGTCCGGTGACAGCACAGAATGTCAAAGCCGGTATGTATCTTGTGCCGGAAACAGCTGGGAAATGTACAGCCATCGCCGGCAGGTCCGTGCCATCATATCATGGACCTTCGTGTATGATCTGTTCTGCGCACTCTAATCCCGTAAAAATCCTGTCAGCGGGTCCGAAGCGGAGGCCCCCCGTTCCAGTACCCGTCCCAGACCAGCCAGATATGCACTCCGCCCGGCTTCCACTGCCTTTTTAAAAGCGCTGGCCATTACCGGTATATTTCCCGCTGTGGCAATGGCGGTATTTGCCATAATAGCCGCCGCACCCATTTCCATTGCTTCACAGGCCTGGGATGGTCTGCCGATTCCCGCATCCACAATAACCGGAAGATCTGTTTCATCAATGAGTATCTGGATAAACTCCCTGGTAGCAAGCCCTTTATTGGAACCAATCGGAGATGCCAGGGGCATAACCGCCGCTGCCCCCGCACGCACCAGATCCCTTGCAGTATACAGGTCCGGATACATGTACGGCAGTACCACAAATCCCTCATCCGCCAGCTGTGCGGTAGCCCTGACTGTCTCCGCATTGTCCGGCAGCAGATATTTACTGTCTTTCATAATTTCTACTTTCACAAAGTCCCCGCATCCTAATTCCCTGGACATTCTGGCAATCCGGACAGCCTCTTTCGCATCCCTGGCTCCGGAAGTATTTGGCAGAAGAGTAACCCCTGCGGGTATGTAATCCAGAATATTCTCATTCTGTCTGGTATTGGTCCGGCGCACTGCCAGTGTAATGATCTCCGCCCCCGCATGTTCCACGGCTGCCCGGATCAGTTCCATGGAATACTTTCCCGAACCCAGTATAAAACGGGAAGAAAACTCCCTTCCTCCCAGTGTAAATATATCTGTAGTGTCTGTTTTATTAAATTCTGACATGATTTTTCCTTTCTGATCTGATAAATTTTCCGGCATGGATCAGCCTCCCCCTACAAAACTCACCACTTCCAGCACATCCCCGTCTTTGAGCACATAAGAATCATAATTATTTTTAGATATAATTTGTTCGTTACACTCTGCCGCAATGCCTGACAGCGGATATCCATGCTGTTCCAGATAATCTTTTAGCAGCATTCCGTCAGCTGCTTCCTCTTTTCCATTGATACGGACCATACAAAGTCCTCCTTTCCTATAGCGTGTTTAGAAAATCTTTCCCGCCATCCGCACTCTCCGTCCGGTGTGAAGAACATCTCACGGATCGCATGTTTCAAACACGTTATGTTGTTTCTGATTCTGTGCAGAAAAAAAGCTACACAAAAGAATACACCCGTGGTGGTGTACCCCTTCGTGTAGCTGAACTGTGTCATCCGCACTCTTTTATCATTTTACTTTGTTTCCGCCTTCATGTCAAGTATCAGATGCCATATATCCGCTGCGTGGGTGTTTGTCGTAACGAATAGGCCCGGTCTGCTTTACAAAACAATCTTTTAGGATTATAATCCTGTTTTTAACAGTTGTGTAAACAAAGAATCACTGTAACCCCAGTGT
>CANRTU010000026.1 GCA_947642745.1 uncultured Eubacterium sp. | reverse complement strand
CGGACTATCACGGAAGCCACGGAATGTTTATAAGAGACGGAAAAATCCGTCTGGCGGTCATCGGATATCTGGAAGATATCAAAGGGCAGGATATACTGCTGGAAGCGTTCTGCCGTCTGCCGGTATCTGTAAGACAAAAGATGGAACTGTGGATTGTGGGCTATAACCAGACGCTTTTTGGCGCCGGACTAAAAGAAACGTACGGCGGAATGGAAGAAGTGCGTTTTACTGGCAGTATAAGCAGGCAGGCAGTACACGAACTGCTGGAACGCACGGATTTACTTGTCTGTCCTTCCAGACAGGATTCCATGCCTACGGTGGCGGCGGAGGCGATGATGCACAGTGTGGCATGTCTGGTATCGGATGCCACCGGGACCGCCGCTTTGATCCATCATGGAGAGGACGGATTTATTTTTCCGGATGGTCATACGGCGGAGCTGGCGGATCTTCTGGCCTGGTGCGGCGGCCACCCGCAGGAACTGGCGCAGATGGGCCTTAAGGCCAGAGAGATTTATCAGGCAAAGTTTTCCATGGAGAAATTTGAACATAACCTGACGGGGCTTGTCAGGGATGTACTGGAACAGAATGAAACTTAAATTACATAAAAAGGCGGGCCTGCTGCGTCGTCCTGTCAGGGACGTACTGAAAAATCATGGCGTATACAGGGCGGAAGGAGAAACAGAAAAACCGGAAAGCGCAGGGGACTGTGGGAATATCCGGCATCAGGCCGGTTTCAGGGAAAATTAAGATGTAAAGGCGCTGAAAAGAAAGGAAGTGGAGAAATGTCCGGGTTATCGTGGATGTATGAAACATATCAAAGCAGCATCATTGCGTTATACGGACTTGGAACAGAAACCCGGCAGGTTATCCGCCAGCTGGGAAATGATTTTGAAATAGCGGGCCTGCTGGACGGATACAGGACGGGCGGCAGGCTCTATGAAAAGGATATTATTTCCCTGGAGCAGGCGCTGGATATGGGCGTAAAGCTGATTCTGGTGGTGGCACGTCCAGGGTCCTGCAGGGCGATTGCCAGGCGGACAGGAAAAATATGTCAGGAAAATCAGGTTGCTCTGATGGATATCCGGGGAAACAATCTGTGTGAAATTAAAAAGGTTTCTTATTGTTTTCCGGATCAGAAGGAATGCGGTAAAAGCTGGCTGCTGAAACAGGCGGAAACATACGACGTAATCAGTGTGGATTTATTCGACACACTGGTGATGCGACAGACCATGTTTCCGGAGGATGTGCCTGAAATCGCACAGTACAGGTGGCAGGAGAAGGGAGTGCGGATAGAAAACTTCTGCGGCAGGCGTCTGGAAAGTGAAAAGGCGTTATCTGCGTCGTCAGCGCCTTCTCTGACACAGATCTATGAACGGGCAATTGCGGATTTTGCGTCACCGGGCGTAACACCAGAAGAGCTGGCGCAGATGGAATGGTCTGTGGATTATGACCTGCTTGTGCCCAGGCGGGAAATGTGCCGGGTCATCAGTGAACTGTACCGTCAGGGCAGGGAGGTATATATCGTTTCGGATACATATTATACAAAGGAGCAGATTGAACAAATACTGGAAAAATGCGGAATTGATTTTGTGACAGACTGTATTTTATCCTGCTGTCATCATACCGGTAAAAAACAGCGTCTGTTCGAAGTGCTGAAAGAAAAAACTGGTGGAAAGACATGTGTCCATATCGGGGACGATCCGGATGCGGATATTGCGGCGGCGCAAAGAAACCATATAGCGTCCCTTAGGGTATACAGCGGGGCGCAGCTGATGGAACAGACCGGTTATCTTGGCCTCTGGGACAGCATGGAGAGCCTTTCGGACAGAATCCGTGGGGGCATGTTTACGTCAGTGCTTTTTAACAGTCCTTTCCGGCCGGAAGAAGGAGGGGAAAAGATCTGCGTCCGTCGTGCGGATGAAACCGGGTATTTGTTTTTTGCGCCTGTCATTACAGACTTTGTGCTCTGGTCTGATCGGCAGATAACGGAATACGGCATTCAGAATGTCTGGTTCACGGCCAGGGATGGCTATTTAATCAGGAAACTGTATGATTCGTGGAAACCGGACAGGTACCCGGTTTATTTTCTGACGTCAAGAATTGCGGCGATACGTGCGGGAGTAGAAACGGAAGCGGACATCCGCTCCGTGGGGGAGATGAAATACAGCGGCACGCTGCGGCAGCAGCTGCGGGAGCGTTTCGGGATTACCGCAGAATGTGAATGTAACGACACCTCACAGACCCTGGAAGATTTTACAGCACAGATTCTGGAGAAGGCGAAAAGCTGCAGAAAAAATTATAAAAAATATATAGACGGACTTCCAGTCAGGGAAGGGACGGTTGCTTTTATTGATTTCGTGGCAAAAGGAACCAGCCAGATGTATCTGTCACGGCTGACTTCCCATCCGCTGAAAGGCTTTTATTTCCTGCGGCTGGAGGAAGAATATATGCGAAAGACAGGACTGGATATCGTGCCTTTTTATGAAAACGAAGAAAAAGCAGACAGTGTGATGTTTGAACGGTATTATATGCTGGAAACTGTACTGACTTCGCCGGAGGCCATGGTAACCGGCTTTGACGAACAGGGGGCGCCATGCTACGCAAAAGAGACCAGGCGGAAAAAGGATATCAGCTGCCTGCTCCGGGTGCAGCGGGGAATTGAACGGTATTTTCATACATACACAAAACTCTGTCCCAGGGAAGTCATGCATATTAACAAAAAACTGGACGAAGCCATCCTGTCGCTGCCGGGCGCCGTTACGATTCTGGACGGGGATTTTCTGAACCTGAAAGTAGAGGACCCGTTTTTTAACAGGACGACGGATCTTACGGATCTGTTTTAGAACCGGCGCTGCGGGAATGCGGAATGCTCCGGAAAAGATAAAGAAACGGAAAAATCAGCGCCGCAAAGGCGGCAGAAATGAGGAAACATATGAATTTTGAATTAACGGCATCCATGATGTGTGCCAGCTATGGAAATCTGGAACAGGAAGTAAAAGCACTGGAAGAAGGAGGCATTGATTCGTTTCATATTGATATTATGGACGGACGGTATGTGCCAAATTTTGCCATGTCCTTAAATGATATGGCTTATATCGCATCAGCCGCCAGTAAGCCGCTGGATGTCCATCTGATGATTGAGCATCCAAACAACAACATACATATTTTTCTGGAAAAGCTGCGCAGGGGAGATACGGTGTATATTCATCCGGAGGCGGAGTATCATCCGTCCACCACACTACAGAAAATCATTAATGCGGGCATGATTCCGGGAATTGCCATTAATCCGGGCACGAGTATAGAAACAGTTATGGAGATGCTTACAATAGTAAAAAAAGTACTTGTCATGTCTGTAAACCCGGGCAATGCGGGTCAGATGTACCTGCCTTATGTGGGGAAGAAATATACAAAGCTGTTGTCCATGAAAGACGAGATGCATTTTGAAATATACTGGGACGGGGCGTGCGGCGCTGATAAGATACGGGAATATTCCGTCAAAGGCGTCAGGGCTTCGTACTGGGCACCACGCTTTTGTTTGGTAAGGGGACTGGATATGGAGAGACACTGCATAATATCCGTAATTTAATATTTTAGTCAGCCTGCCGCAGGCGGAGTATCCGGCATTGCCGGATACTTTTTACATGACAGGAAAAAGCGCCCTGTAATGTAAAAATCCCTCCGGGCAGGATCGCGCTGCGCCGGAAAGGAAAATGCTGCCAGAGTCAGCCCTGCCGCAGGCGGAGTATCCGGCATTGCCGGATACTTTTTATATTTCAGAAAAACTGCGTCAGCTGATCCGGAACTGTCCGATCAGCTGGTTCAGTGTTCTTGCCTGATCTGAAAGTTCGTTGGAAATAGAGGCGCTCTCCCTGGCTGCTTTTGAATTTTCTTCTATGACTTTTGAAACTTCCCTGATTCTTGTTTCTATTGAAACGATCATTTCCGACTGCTGGATGCTGGCGCCTGCGATTTCATCCATAAGCGCCTTGATGGACTGGATGCATTCGCTGATTACCTGCATGGCGGAGATAACAAGGCTGGTAGATTCCGTACCGGTCTGTACGTCCTGGATCGAGCGGCCGATCAGCGTGCTCGTATCCCTGGCGGCTTCGGCGGATCTGGCAGCCAGATTGCGGACTTCATCGGAGACCACGGAGAAGCCTTTTCCGGCTTCGCCTGCCCTTGTGGCCTCAACAGCTGCGTTCAGCGACAGGATATTGGTCTGGAAAGCGATATCTTCAATCGTTTTGATAATGCTGCCAATCCGGGCGGAAGACTGGTCAATATTTCTGGTGGCCGTCACGAGCTGTTCCATTTTATGGCCGGCTTCCGCTGCGTATCCGGTTGCCCGGTCCACCAGATCGCTGGCATTGGTGCAGCGGGCGGTGCTGTTTTTAATCTGAGCGGTAATATCGGTCATATGTGAAACCAGACCGTTCATGGAATCCTGCTGCTGCATGGTGCCTCTGGATAATGCCTGTGCGCCGGCGGAAACCTGGTTGGCGCCGCTGTCTACCTGGCTTGCGATATGGGTAATATCACGCATAACGTCAGTCAGGTGGGTACGGATACTCCGCAGACTCTGGGCCAGTACTTTAAAATCTCCGATATAGTAGTCTTCATTTCTGGATACATCCACACTGATGTTGCCGTCCGCCATTTCTTTTAAAATCCGGCCGATATCTTCAATGGTTCTGCGCAGACAGTCGCTAAGCTGGTGAATGGTCTGGGCGATCATGCCTATTTCGTCGGTTCTGTCAAAAAAAGCTTCCAGTTCCCGGTCTGCGGAAAGTTCCAGTCTGCCCAGACGTCGGATGGCACGTTCCACTACCATCAGTTCCCTGCCTTCCCGGTACAGAATAAGCAGCGTAATAAGTACGATACATGCCGCCACGCAGGCACACAGCAGGCCTACCGTGCGGTGTATGGACGAAACGTTTTTATACACTTCCGCAGAGCTGTCATGAACCATAAAGATCCAGTCCTGTTCCTTTAGATATTTGTAGACTACCAGCTGCTGCTCGCCGGTTCCGTCCTCATAGGAATATGTGCCTGTCATTGTAGTTTCATCTGTTATATTAATCCGTTTTATAATTTCCTGATAGCCGGAGTCGGTAGTTTCTGTATTTAACAGGGCGTCGTCCGGGTGGTAGAGATAGGTGCCTGTGGAGGCATTTAAAAATACATATTCACTGTTGGGCAGCCCTTCGATATCCAGATCCAGAAGGACATTCATCAGCTGGCCGGCATAGACGCCGGCGCCTACGTAGCCGGTGCATTTTTTTCCTTCAAAAATAGGATAGTACATGGACAGAATCATGCTTCCGGTGCCCGGGGATTTCATAATGCCCAGATTGGTCAGTTTCGGACTGGTCAGTATCGTATTCTGGAATTCCTCCAGTGAATCGCCGGTACGGGTCGTAATGCCGATGGCGTCCGCGGAAGTATGTGTCAGGACATAAGTGGAAGGGGTACTGATGTACAATCCTTCAAAAATACCCTTGACAGCGGCAAAATCTTCCGTATACTGCTGCGCCTGCCGCAGCAGGGCCGGATTTTCCGGGTTGGCGAGAAGATTACGGACTTCACTGCCAAGAGCAAAAGCCGTGATATACTCTTCTGCGGAAGTTACATAGTCGTTGATAATGGAAGCCCTGGATTCCACTGCGTCGGTCATCTGATTGGTAATATTGTTTTTTACCATGGATGCCACACGGCTGGAAACAATGAACCAGAGCAGAAGCATACCCGCAAAAGTGATTGCGGTGGTAATGATACTGATACGTGTAGCAAGCCTGCGGTTTACCAGAAATTTCATAAGATTCCCCCTGTAAAATAACTTACAATAAGAAAATCCTTCGTAAACGCTTCCTCATGTACCCGCACCGGAATATTTCTGGAAATCTGCCTGTTAAGATGTGTATATCCTGCCGGCAGTCTCCGGCGCATGAAGCGGTACTGACATGCCTCCGGTATATTCATGAAGTATTTTCTTACTGCCTGGAATATTTTATCATGATTGAAGTTGTTTTTCAAGCGGATACCCAGTGTTTTCTTACAGGGCGTACGGACTAAGTCTGGTCAGTCTGTGTTTAGAAAAATCCGTGTCTCCCCGGGTCTGACATTCGTATCTTTGTGTCCCGCCCCGCCCGGTTCCAGGGAAGCGCCCCACAGGGTGTCTTCCGCCAGGCTGAAGGACATCCGTATCCGGTCGCCGTCTTCCAGCTCAAATAAATACAGGATACTGCCATGGGGAATCTGTCCGTTTTCATTTACTTTGTAACTGGCGCAGGAATCTGTAATCACGGCATCTGGTCCGGCCAGCTGTTTTGCGATGGTTTTTGCTTTCTTTCCCTGTCTGCGTATTTTGTTCTGACCGGCCTGCAGATTATCCTGATAGAAGACAAAGCCTTCCTGTTCCATGGAAATGTGCAGGAATCTGCCGTTATCCGCCTGTATGCCCACTGTGTAGACGGCGCTGTCTGAAACAAAAGTGACCAGATAATCCTTTTTTTTATCCAGCGTTATTTTGCGGCTCATACCATTTGTGGAAAGTCCGTACATGGCTTTCATACAGGCGGATGCGGCGGATGCGGCCCGGTCTCTGGACAGGGAGCCTTTTTCAGGGGCGGCGTTGTCCGCTTTCTGATCCATTTCTTTTTTATAATCCGTTGTGGTATCGCCTGTATACAGACTGTAATCTGTTTTATGGTAAAAGTCTGTGATCTGCAGTAGTTCCTCGTCGGTAAGCGTACGGTCTGGCAGATACAGATAACGGTCTTTTGGAATGTAGCAGACCATATCTTTATCAGCGTCAGAAAGGTTCCCGCAGATGGTGACGGCTCCTTTTGGGAAAATGCCTGATTCATACTGATCCTGTATGATTTCGTACTGTTTTTGTTCCCTGCCGGTGAAATCCCTGGAATAGCGGATCGCTTCCCGCTCTTCCCTGGTGCCGCTCATCTCGTCTTTATATACCATAGTTCTTAAATCATCTTTTTCTTTTTCAGACATACCAGCCAGACGTGTGGTTACATAGTCTGTCGCTGCCTTTACCGGATAGACAGCCAGCAGGGCGGCAGCGATGACTGCCGTGACATATCTGATATATGTCCGGGAAGCGGTTTGCGGTCTGTCTGCGGACTGGCGCACCAGTTCCAGAGCCTGCTGAACCAGCTGCTGGCAAAATTCAGGATTCCCGGGAGAGGATTCTTTTTTTGCCAGTTCAGATATCTGTTTATCTGTATGTTTTATGGATTTACGCATTGAATTATTAATAATATGATGATTTAATATCTTTTTCATAAGCGCTTAATACCTTTCTTTAAATAAAATATGTTAAGAATTTGTGTTTCTGCGTCAGGGAGTCTGGCAGGATAACGGACTGCGGATCTGATACCGGGTCCCTGTTTCTTTAATCTGGATTTATTCTGGATTTATCCATTACGGGGGAGGACACGCACTATTTCAGAAGCTGCTTTAACCTGTCCCGTGCCCTTGAGAGTCTTGATTTGACAGTTCCTTCCGGAATGTCCAGAATACGGGCGATTTCTTTTGTTTTTAAATCTTCAAAATAATACAGAACGACTACCTCACGAAATTCTGGTTCCATCTGGTAAATGCAGTTGTGCAGATCCATGCTGCTTTCCAGATCCTGGACAGTTCCGGCTTCATTTTCTGGTTGTGGGGATACGGGCAGCCGGTTTTGCAGCAGCGTGCTGCATGTATTGGCCAGAATCCGGAACATCCAGCTTTTCATTTTATATAGATGTTTTAAATCCTGTAAATGCTCAAAAGCTTTCAGAACGGTTTCGCTGACGGCGTCTTCCGCATCCTGCCGGCTTAGCAGAACCGAGTATGCGTATCTGTAAAAAGCGCCGGAATGTTCTTTTATTACATATAGAAAGCATTCCTGCCGTAATTTTTCTGTTACGTTCATTGGTAAACCTCCGGATGACTGGCATGTGTCTGAAACTGTTTTCGTAACATGTGCTCTGGAAAACGGGGTATGAAGACATGATTCCGTAAGTGAGTCCGGAAGATTCTCCGGCGGTCTGTTCCAGGAGCGGAAAAAGTTTCAATGGATGCATAAGGTCTGTTTGTGTTTTATGGTGTCAGGTGTAATTGTGAAATGGAAACCGGTTTTCCTGTTTTACAACTATCTGTATATAAGACACTGAAAATGGCGTTCTGGTTCCCGGAAATTTTATTTTCTGTGAAAATCATACTCTGGTCCGTAGAGAATGGGTACCAGAGTTTTTCTTAAAATATTTACGTGATATAATCCGTACAATGATTTTTGCTGGCTGTCATGTCTGGCTTATTACAATCCGGAAAGAATTTGAGGAGCCAGAGAACAGGAGGGCGCAATAGCGGCAGAACAGGCCGGTAAAATGAGAAATCTGAAATGGTAATGCATGTATGACAGCGGTACGAAGATTGCTAAAATGGTTAGAAATACAGAGTGATTCAGAAGTATATAATTCTTATGCACAACTTTTTGTATAGAAATGTTAACAACAAGTATTCTATACTATTTGTTTACATTTTGCAACTCTAATTTTGAATTTCATTATTTTCTTTCGCACGATTGTTTTCTTACAGAGTGGCCGGAAGCCGGACAGTCACAGTTTTTTTGATATCTGCCGTATCCGGCTTTTTCATGTTCCTGGTTTTAGATCAGAGGCGGAATGTCTGCTGCGGCTGCCGTACAATCACTGATCCACAGGTATTTCAGCTGACACAGGTTTTTACGGTAATTTTCTGTACAGGGCTGTCCGGGCTGTTTTTCCAGTGCCTGACAGAGCATTTTTCAAACACGCTCTGGTTCCCGCAGTCCGTGTTTCCTGACTGGTACCAGACACTACTGGAAGAAGCGTATATTCCGGATGCTGGAAAAGACGTGCTGCCCCTGCCGCTGTTCCGGCTTTGGAAAGCTGGCAGGGACAGGGTTTCCCCATGGAAGGCTTTTATACTGTACAGACCAGTGACTGTTCACTGTCCGGGGCTTACAGGCGCTTTTCAGGGACGTCTGTGTCCCTGGAATTTTTGTACAGCCGGAAATCAGGGACCGGCCGTTTTTCTCCCCGGTTATATCTGCGGGGGCGGCACGCCTCTCCTCTCCTAAGCTGTTTCTGGCAGTATCCGCATATCTTTCCGGTAAGTCTGGAAAATTAACATAACATTTCTATACAAAATGTTATCTGCTGTGTACGGGAATGACCGGGTTACAGGATCTGCATACAGCGGATAATACCGGGCCAGAAATACAGCGGCAGATAAAAAGCAGTCTGCGGGGGAAGGGCAGGTGTGTAAGATGCGGGAGCCGGATTATAAAAAAATCGGACAAAGAATCCGCCAGGTCAGGAAGGCAAAGGGCTGGTCCCAGGGGACGCTGGCAGCGGAATGCGGCATCAGTATGTCTTTTATGGGGCATATTGAGCGGGGAACCAGGATTATGAGCCTGGATACATTTGCGTGTATCTGTCATGCGCTGGGGGTAAAAGCGGATGAACTGCTCTGGGGCATACCTGAGGCAGGGCAGGCTGCCCTGGCGGGAATCTGGGAGCAGTCGGCTTCGGATGATAAAAATACGGACAGTTATATGATGTATATGAAAATCATGAAGTCAGTGGCGCAGATTATGAGTGGCGCTTAATCTGCGGCCGGTTTGTGCGAAATACAAAAAGCATTGATAAATACGCCATGAAACAGGATTATTTCCAACGGTCTGTGAAGCATGGGCACACAGAGCCTGCGGGATATGATATAGCACAGGCGCCGGATATGAAAGTGTGAAATCCGGAAAACGGCAAAAGCATACCGGGCCTGTACCGGCATACTGCGGCAGCGGGCAGGGGAGATCCCTGCTTTGCGGCGTGGATGGCGAAGCACGCCCGAAAACAGGACCCGGAAACAAAATAATAATAAGCATGATCATAAACATGAAATCAAAGAAATATATACACAGAGGATAAAAATAAAAATGTTACATGATTTTCAATCAGATCCGCAGTTTGCGGATATTAAACCATTTGCCGGGACTGTCTGGCTTTCCTCTCCCACGATGCATGGCGGGGAACTGCGGTATATGAAACAGGCCTTTGAGACGAACTGGATGAGTACAGTCGGTGAAAATATTGATGAGACAGAAAAAAAGCTTGCCGCATATACCGGCGTGTCCCATGCGGTAGCATTGTCCAGCGGAACTGCGGCGCTGCATCTTGCCGTCCGGCTGGCCGCAGAGCAGCTTTACGGGATTCCTGGGAGGGGTGGCACAGCGTTTGGAGGGCGCATGGTGTTCTGTTCCGATCTGACATTTGCCGCTACGGTGAATCCGGTTGCTTATGAAGGCGGGGAAGCGGTGCTGATTGATTCGGAATACGATACCTGGAATATGGACCCGCAGGCGCTGGAGCGGGCGTTTGCCATTTATCCGCAGGTGCGGCTGGCGGTCGTGGCCCATCTGTATGGAATGCCCGCAAATATGGACAGAATCCGGGAGATATGCAAAAGACATGGGGCGCTGCTGGTGGAAGACGCTGCGGAAAGTCTTGGAGCGGTCTGTCAGGGAAAAGCTGCGGGAAGCATCGGGGATTACGGTATCGTAAGTTTTAATGGAAATAAAATTATAACCGGTTCCGGCGGCGGGGCATTTCTGACAGACAGCCCGGAATGCGCGCGGCGGGTACGCAAATGGAGTACCCAGAGCCGGGAGAACGCTCCCTGGTACCAGCATACCGAGACTGGCTATAATTACCGGATGTCAAATGTAATCGCAGGAGTGGTCAGGGGACAGATGGATTATCTGGAAGAACATATAAAGGCCAAACGGGAAATTTACCAGCGGTATAAGCAGGGCTTTAAAGATCTTCCGGTCCGGATGAATCCGGCGGAATCCGCAGAGAGCCTGTCAAACTGCTGGATGAGCTGCCTGGTTGTGGACGAAGACGCCATGTGTGAAACGATACGGTCAGAACGGGAGTATTTATACATCCGTGAAAAAGGAAAGACCTGTCCGGATGAAATACTGGACGCCCTGCGCTGTTTTCATGCGGAGGGCCGGCCGGTATGGAAGCCGATGCATATGCAGGATCTGTACAAAAACAACCGGTTTGTGACGAGAGACGGGGAGCGGACAGCGAAGGGAGGTTCCGGCGCCGGAGATCCTTCCGTGGGAGCGGATCTGTTCCGGCGGGGGCTGTGCCTGCCGTCTGATATTAAAATGACAAAAGAGCAGCAGGAACAGATTATCAAAATTGTCCGGCGCTGTCTGGAATAATTGCGCAGGAACATTTTTGCGGAATGATGAATCTGTGGAATACAAAGTTTTCAGGAGAATTATGAATCAAAAGATAAAGACCGTGGCGGCTGGCGCCGGTATCATCGCAGTTTTAAAAACCGGAATACAAAAACTTACAGTAAAAAGACAGTCGTCCGCTGCCCGACGGGGCGGACATATTCCTTATGGGCCTTACGAGGCGGTATTTAAAAGACCTCTGGATGCGGCGCTTTCTGCGGCGGCATTGCTGACGCTTTCTCCCGTAATGGCCCTGGTGGCGGCGCTGGTGCGCTGGAAGCTGGGAAAGCCGGTATTATTCCGCCAGCAGCGCCCGGGACTGGATGAAAAAATATTTACGATCTGTAAATTCCGCACCATGAGCGCTCTTCGGGGAAGCGGCGGCATACTTCTCTCCGATGATCAGAGGCTTACGGATTTTGGAAAAGGGCTGCGGGCCTTAAGCCTGGACGAGCTGCCGGAGCTATGGAACATTCTGAAAGGAGAGATGAGCTTTGTGGGCCCAAGACCGCTTCTGACGGCATATCTGCCCCGTTACAGCAAAAAGCAGCGGCGCCGGCATGACGTAAAGCCGGGGCTTACGGGACTGGCCCAGGTAAGCGGCAGAAACAGCATTTCCTGGGAAGAGAAGTTTGAAAAGGATCTGGAATATGTGGAACGCATTACCTTTGCCGGAGATATGAAAATTTTACTTCGTACCGTCCACAGGGTGCTGGCAAAAGAAGGCATTCACAGTCCGTCGTCCGCAACGGCGGATGAGTTTATGGGAAATGATGAAAGGGAAGTACGATGAGTGAAACCGGTACACAGCCGCAGGATTTATATATTTATGGCGCCGGAGGATTAGGCAGGGAGACCGTCTTTCTGGTGGAACGGATCAACCGGAAATCCCCGGTATGGAACCTGAAAGGATTTCTGGACGATGATCCGGCGCTGGCTGGCAGTAGCGCCGGAGGATTTCCTGTATATGGAGGCATGGAATATCTGAAGTGTCTGGACAGCGGCGTATGGCTTGTATGCGCCATTGCGGACGCCATCGTCCGGAAAGAAAAAATCCGTCAGATCAGCCGTTTTTCCAGGGTACAGTTTGCCACGCTGACAGATCCGTCCGTGATCATGCCGTCCGGCACAGTGACAGGGGCGGGCAGTATGATCTGTGCAGGCAGTCTGATTACGGTCAATGTAACGGCCGGCTGTCATACCATTATCTGTTCCGGATGCACCATTGGCCATGACGCCAGACTGGGAGATTTTGTCACGCTCTGTCCGGGCGTACATGTAAGCGGCTGCGTAAAGATCGGGCCGCAGTCGGAGATTGGTACAGGCACGCAGATCATCCAGGGAATCAGCATAGGCGCCGGTACAGTGACAGGCGCCGGCGCCACGGTGATACGGGATCTGCCGGATAACTGTGTGGCAGTGGGCACTCCGGCAGTGGTGATTAAAAAAAGACAGAAACCTGGCAGAACGGAGGGCATATGAAAATCTGGATCATGAACCATTATGCGGGGGGCATGTATTTTGATAAAGGATGGAGGCATTACCAGTTTGCGAAATATTTAAGGCAGCATGGCCACAAACCGGTTATCTTTTGCGCCAATTCCGGACATGGGAATGGAAGCGTGTATTTTGACCAGGCGCCGGTATTTCATGAGAAAATGGCGGAAGAAATACGGGTGCCCTTTGTGTTCGTAAAAGCCCGCCCGTATCGTGACAATGGCAGGAAGCGTATTTTGAATATGGCGGATTTTTACCGGAATGTGATGATTGCGGCAAAGCTGTATGCCAGAAAAAGGGGCCGACCGGATCTGATTCTGGCTTCGTCCGTCCATCCGCTGACTCTGGTGGCAGGTATCCGGCTGGCCGCGTATTTTCGTGTCCGGTGCGTCTGTGAGGTGCGGGATTTATGGCCGGAAAGTATCGTGGCCTATTCAGACCGGTGGCGGCAGGACAGCCCGCTTATAAAAATGCTTTACTGGGGCGAGAAGTGGATCTATGAACATGCGGACGCACTGATTTTTACAATGGAAGGCGGCTTGGATTATATCAGGGAAAAAAAGTGGGATACGGGAAATGGCGGGAAGATCCGTCCGGATCAGGTATTTCATATTAATAATGGAGTAAGCCTTACGGATTTTGACGAAAAGGCGGAAAACTATCCCTGGAAAGATCCGGATCTGCTGGATGAAAACAGCTTTAAAGTCGTCTATACAGGTTCCATCAGACATGTCAACCAGCTTGGAATCATACTGGACAGCGCCAGACTGATACAAAACCAGAAGATCAGATTTCTGATCTGGGGAGACGGGGACGAATTGCAGGCGTTAAAACGGCGGGTAAAGGAAGAGGGAATAAAAAACGTCGTATTTAAAGGCAGGGTGGAAAAAGAATATATTCCATATATAACCAGAAACGCAGATATCAATCTCATACACTGGGGAATATCCCCGCTGTTAAAATACGGGGTGAGCTTTAATAAAATACCGGAATACCTGGCAGCCGGACGGCCGGTATTTTCTACCATAAAGCCGGAATACAGTCTGCCGGGGCGCTATGGATGCGGCTTTGAGGCGGAATGTTTCCGGCCGGATAAGATTGCGGAAGGAATTATAAGCATGTACGGTCTGTCAGCGCAACAAAGAGAAATCATGTCTGCCAGTGCCAGAAAAGCGGCCCGGCAATATGATTTTGAAGCGCTGGGGAGCAGGCTGATGGAAATCATGTACCGGGTCATGCGTGGATAAGGGTGATACAAATGAATCAAAAATATCAAAGATGTACCAGGTGCGTAATGGATAATGAGACAGACTCTTCCATTACGTTTGATCAGAATGGATACTGTAATTACTGCACAGACGTAATACGCAGGATGCCTGACGTTTATTTTCCGGGGGGGGGGTTAAAATTAAAGTCCCTGTTCAGGGAAATCAGAAGAAAATGCAGGAACGATACATATGACTGTCTGGTAGGACTTTCCGGAGGAATTGACAGTTCTTTTTTATTATATCTGGGATACAGGGCGGGGCTTCGGATGTTGGCGGTCCATGTGGACGACGGTCTGGACAATCCGGTGGCCGGGGCAAATATAACAAAACTGACGGAGCGGACAGGTGCGGATCTGTTTACTTTAAAACCGGATCACGGGGAATACGCCGATCTGCTCAGGGCTTTATTTAAGGCTTCCGTGCCGAACCTTGCGATTGTGCAGGATAATCTGATTTTAAAGGCCGTCGACCGGGCAGGCGCCAGGTTTCATATCCGTTATTCGCTGGACGGACATAACATTGCCCATGAGAGCATACTGGAACGGGGAGACGGGATTAATTTTTGCGACAAAAAGCATATCCTGGCCATTCACAGACTCTATGGCGCCATGCCCATTCACAAAACTGAATTTATCAGTCTTTATGACCGCTATGTGGGACGAAACATCCGCCGGGGGATGAAGCATGTCAGACCGCTGAACTATCTGGACTACCGGCTGGACCGGGCAGTAAAGACGCTGGAGAATTTCTGCGGATTTGAATATTACGGCGGAAAGCATTATGAATCCGTACTGACCAGATATCTGCAGTGTTATTATCTGCCTGTCAAATACGGGGTGGATAAGCGCAAGTCCCATTTTTCCAGCCTCATAGTATCCGGGCAGATGAGCAGAAAGGAGGCGCTGGAAAAACTGCGGCAGCCCCTTTATCCTTCCGCGGATCTTCTGGAGCAGGATAAAAAATGTCTGGCTGACTTTATGGGAATATCCGTGGCCACGCTGGAGCGGTGGGTGGCGAAACCGCCAGAAAAACAGAGTCATTATCCCCATTCCCGTCTCAATGAACTGGCGCCGCTGGCCAGAAAATTCAGAAAGTTTATAGAATAAGACAGGGGATACAGTAATATCAGCAGTCTGCCCGGGGGATCCGCGCTGCGGCGGGAAAAATCAGAAAGTCGTGGTCCGCTGCGTCTGCGGAACTGGAAAAAGCCATAAAAATAACAAAATAACAACTGAAAATAACAACTGAAAAATGAAAAGACCCTCGCAAGGGAATCAGAATGTTCATGCGAACCGGAGGAAGAGAAGTGATACACGAAGACAGGATCAACAGATCTGTGGAACATATAGAGGCGGCCGGTCCGGATGTATTTATCCACCCGTCGGCAGTTGTGGAGGAAGGCAGCGTAACAGGCGCCGGTACCAGAATCTGGGCCGGGTGTCATATTATGAAAGGCGCCAGAACCGGAAGAGACTGTAATCTGGGAGAATATGTATATATGGAAGCCGGAGCGGTACTGGGAGACCGGGTAAAAGTAAAGAATCATATTGCGCTCTACAGCGGTGTGATCTGTGAAGACGACGTATTTCTCGGTCCGGGATGCGTATTTACAAACGTTATAAATCCCAGGAGTTTTATTGAAAGAAAGCAGGAATTCCGGCAGACGATAGTGAAAAAGGGCGCCACCATCGGCGCAAATGCCACCATAATCTGCGGCCATACCATCGGCAGGTACGCCATGGCGGGCGCCGGGACGGTGGTGACAAAAGATGTGCCGGATTATGCGCTGGTAACCGGAAATCCCGGAAAAATAACCGGCTACGTATGTGAATGCGGCTGCAGGCTGGACGGGCAGTTTGTCTGTCCAGCCTGCCAAAAGGGATACCGGATGACTGCCGGTGTGCTGTCTGAGAAGAAAGAGAGAGGAAACGGGTTATGAAATACGCACTGATTGGCTGTGGAAGAATTTCAATGAATCATATTGTGGCCGCAAAAAATAACGGACTGGATATTGCCGCTTTTGTGGATATTGATCAAACTATGGCTGAGGATAAAATACGAAAGGCTGATCTGCGGGAGGCGGGTATCCGTATCTATACGGATTATATGGAAATGCTGGAACAGGAGAGGCCGCAGCTGGCAGCCATAGCCACAGAAAGTGGAAAACATGCCGCAATCGCCCTGGACTGTCTGGATTACGGGACACATCTGATTATTGAAAAGCCGGTGGCGCTTTCTATCAAGGATGCGGACGCCATCATTGCAAAAGCAAAGGAGCGGAATGTAACAGTATGCGCCTGTCACCAGAACCGGTTTAACAAAAGCATACAGGAAATCCGGGCAGCCATCGAAAAGCGGCGGTTTGGAAAGCTGCTGTACGGCACGGCCCATATCCGGTGGGCAAGGGATCATGAATATTATGACAGGGCACACTGGCGGGGTACCTGGGAACAGGACGGCGGCGCCCTGATGAACCAGTGTATTCATGATATTGATCTGCTGCGGTGGATGATGGGGGATGAGATCGACGTGGTGTATGGCATGACGGACCGTCTGGCGCATCCTTACATAGAAGCGGAAGATCTGGGCATAGCGGTGATCCGGTTTAAAAACGGCAGTTACGGAATCATTGAGGGCACTACAGATATTTATCCCAAAAATCTGGAGGAGACCCTGTGTATTTTTGGTGAAAAGGGCACGGTAAAAGCAGGCGGGGAAGCGGTTAATATTATTGAAGAGTGGAAGTTTTCCGATTATTTCGGAGATGAGGAGAGGGTCAAAAAAGAATGTGCGGAACTGCCGCCTAATGTATATGGTTTTGGACACACAAAGCTGTACCGCAATGTAATCAGGGCCATTGAAGGAAAGGAAGCGCTTGTATCCAGTGCGGAATCTGGTAAAAGGGCGCTGGAACTGGTGCTGGCGGTCTACCAGTCGGCGGCCACCGGGCAGCCGGTGCGGCTGCCGCTCAAAGAAGGAGCGACAATGGATTTTTGCGGCAGGTTCACAAATTAATCAGATCAGAAACAGGATGGTTTTGAAATGGAATTTATAAACTTAAAGAAACAGTACGGACTGCTAAAGCCGGACATAGATCAAAGGATACAAAACATTATGGCGGACGCCAGATTTATCGGCGGACCGGAAGTTACGATATTTGAAGAGGCCCTTGCCGGGTATACTGGCAGAAAGCACTGTATTTCCTGCGGCAGCGGCACAGATGCGCTGCTGCTTGCCTGCATGGCGTACGGCATTGGAAAAGGGGATGCGGTCTTTTGTCCGGATATGACGTTTATCGCTTCCATAGAGCCTGCCTGTCTGCTGGGAGCGGAGCCTGTGTTTGTGGATATTGATCCGGTCAGTTACAACCTGTCTCCCAGTCTGCTGGAAGAAGAAATAAAGCGGGTCATAAAAGAAGGGCGGCTGCGGCCGAAAGCGGTAATTATGGTAGACTTTCTCGGAAATCCGGCGGATGCGGACGCCATTGGGAAAATCTGCGAAACATACGGACTGTTATTGGCAGAAGATGCGGCCCAGGCTGTGGGAGCCGTATACAAAGGGCGCATGTGCGGCAGCCTGGGAGATATCAGCTGTACCAGTTTCTTTCCGTCAAAGCCGCTGGGATGTTATGGCGACGGCGGGGCAGTGTTTACGGACGACGATGATACGGCGGCGCTGATACGGTCTTATAAAGTACATGGCAAAGGCAGTAGTAAATTTGATAATGTAAGAACCGGCATAAATTCCAGACTGGATACGATACAGGCGGCCGTACTGCTGGCAAAGTTAAAAGTGCTGGATCAGGAACTGGAAAAGCGCCAGGAAGTGGCGGCACGTTATGACAAAGCCTTTGCCGGTATACTGCAGGTTCCACAGATAGCAAAGGGGTGCCGCAGCGCCTATGCCCAGTATGTTCTGCTGGCGGATCATGAGGACCGCAAAAAGAAGATTGTCCGGGCGCTGGAGGAAGAGGCGGTTCCCTGGATATCTTATTATCCAAAGGAACTGCACCGTATGGATGCGTTTGGCGGCGGTCAGAATCGTGAAATGATCCATGCGTCAGAATACGCCGGACGTAATTTTGGCATTCCTTTTTCACCGTATCTGACAACAGAAGAACAGGATGTGGTGATCGGGACGATCTGTAAAGCATGCGGGCAGCAACTATGAGAGTCTTACATCTGGCCAATGATTATCTGAATACGCCGTTATATTCATTACTGGCTGACGCACTGGAAGCGGGCGGCGTTTCGAATACGGTTTTCGTGCCCGTATCAAAGCAAAGACACGCAAGAATACAAATGCGGGAAACAGAAACGGGCAGGCGCATATGGATCGTTCCCTGTTTTTCCACAGCGCAGCGGCTATTGTATTATCCGAAACAAAAACATATTATCCGGGAGGCGCAGGCCTGCGGGGATTTCAGCAAGATCCGGTGCATACACGCCCATACGCTGTTTTCCGCCGGATACGCAGCCATGAATCTGTCCGCAAAATATAACGTTCCTTATATTGTGGCAGTCAGAAATACGGATGTAAATGTATTTTTCAGGAAATTCCCGCATCTGCGGCCGGAAGGCGTGCGTATCCTGCAAAATGCCGCCCTGGTAGTCTTTTTATCCGGGGCATACCGGCGGATGGTAACCGGACAGTATGTACCGGAACAGTGCAGACTGGCCATACAGAAAAAAAGCGTGGTGATTCCAAACGGGATATCGGATCTTTTCCTGGAACAGAAAGGAAGCGTAAAACAGCCGGACGGACATAAGATCCGCCTGATTTACGCCGGAGAGATCAATCAGAATAAAAATCTGGAAGAAACCCTGCGGGCGGCAAAGATTCTTACACGTGCCGGATACAGGATCAGCGTAACGGTAGTAGGAAATCTGACAGACAAAAGGTGTGCCGGTCTGTTAAAAGATCCGCTGGTACGGCATTTTCCGGCATGCGGCCAGCAGGAACTGATCCGGCATTACAGAGAGGCGGATATTTTTGTCATGCCTTCCCATACCGAGACCTTCGGTCTGGTTTACGCAGAGGCCATGAGCCAGGGGCTGCCGGTACTGTATACAAAAGGACAGGGATTTGACGGCTGTTTTCCGGACGGAACGGCAGGATACGCCGTTTCTGACCGGGACGCCATGGATCTGGCAGTTAAAATCAGACAGGTGATGGGCAATTACAGCCGCATTTCCGCAAACTGCATAAACCTTGCGGACCGGTTTGACTGGAACAGAATCGGAAGGGAATATGCGCACTGGTATGAAAAAGCGGCAGAAAACAGAACGAAAAGTATGGGAGAAACGAAACGATGATACAGTTGAAAAAAAGACGTTCTTTGTATTGTGCGTGTTACTGTATCTTTGTGTTTTTTACTGTTATATTCAATGCGGCCGGATATAACAGGATCTGCAATCTGCTCTATCTGCCGTTTTTTATTTTGTCGGCAGCTTTTGTACTGCGTCATAAACTGGCGCTGTATACAGGAGATATCTGGCTGATGGTCTTTTGCCTGATTGTAGCCGCATCGGCCTTTGGAAACGGGTTTGGCGCAGAAGGCGTCAGGTCGTGTTATTCGGTTGTTTCTTTGTGCGGCATGGTTATTTTATCAGGAAAAGTACTTGAAAAAGAAGACCTGGTATATGTGGAACGCTCCTATGTGGCGGGAGCGCTTGTACTGGGCCTGTGGGCTTTTCTGGCATATTTGCGGGCACCGGATACAAGGCTTGGGGACGGTATCGCCGCAAACAGTATTAATGTGGGAATCACACTGGCGTTTTGTTCCATGTTTCTGATGCGTGATATGGTGCGATACGGCATGAAAAAATATGGCCTGTTATATGGGATCAGTATGCTGCTGCTTTTACTGACCCGGTCCAGGGGACCGGCGGTGATAGCGGGGCTGGCTTCAGTTCTGATTTTTGCGTCAGTAAAATACAAACAGGGCGCAAGAATATACAAAATCAGCGGATATACAGTAAACAGGAATATGAAAAGAAAAGCGGGCATTGCGGTAGTGACTGTGTGTTTGCTTTTTCTGGCTGTTTCCGGCGGATATATTCAGAAATATCTCTGGCGGTTTCAGGAATTTTTTACGGTTATGAGCACGGAACGTCCGGGGCCGGCGTCAGGTTCCACAGGCGTGCGCATGTATCTGAAAATACTGGGATTTCAGGAATTTATGAAAAGACCTCTGTGGGGGTATGGAGCAGGTTCTGCGAAGGCGTTTTTATCCGGCAGTTATTTTCATGACAATCTGATACAGATCGCATATGAGATGGGCATAGCGGGACTGGCCGGATATTACATTCCCCATGGGCGCTGTTTTTTCCGGCTGCTGCGAAAAAAAAGCTATTTTCCAGCCATACTTACGGCAATGCTGCTGCTGGACGGCGTGTTTGATGTGGTTTTCCACAGCAAGATTTTTTATATTATATTCAGTATCTGTAATTTATATTTAAATCAGACGGAACATGGGCGGGAGGAAGCGGATGATGAAAATACTTCATGTGATTCATTCAGATTTAAAGTTCGTAAGAGGAGCTTCTTATTTTATTGACCATTATTTTGACCGGCGTATTCATCATATCGTATATATTAATACAAATGTGCCGCAGCCGCTGACAGATCCGGATCTGAAAACGAAACAATATGAAATCCGTATGCGGGGGCTTTCTGATATTCGTCCGATGCTTTCGTTTCTGAAACTGGCCGGACATTATGATTATATTATGTTTCATTCCCTGTTTCTGTTTACGTCTTTTAAATGTATCCTGCTATGCCATAAGAAACTGCTGCGCCGGTCGCTCTGGATCGGATTCGGGGATGATCTTTATTATCAGGTAAACAGTCTGAAAAAAACAGCTTATTTATTAAACGGCGCATTTGCCAGATACTGTTACGGTTATGTGGGGATTTTTCCGCCGGACTGTCAGTTTTTTAAAAAACGGTTCCAAAAGTCACAGGCGCATGTATTTTATGCGCCTTATCTTGGCAAAAAGCCGGAAGAATACGACCACTACTGTCCGGTTTCCAGACTGGAACAGACGCTGGCGGACCGGGACTGCGTCTATATACAGGTGGGACACAGTGCGGACCCGGCGCTGGGACATCTGGAAGTTTTGTCATATCTAAAAAGGTTTTCAGATCAGAATATAAAGATTGTGCTGCCGCTTAGTTATGGCGACCGGGGGGTATACGCAGACAAAGTCAGAAAAACGGCGGAAAAGATGTTTCCGGGAAAGGCGGTCTGTCTTATGGAGTTTATGGATGAGGCAGAGTACTTTGAATTTATCCGCCGGACTGATATAGCGGTCTTTCATGTCAGCAGACAGCAGGGACTTGGAAATATTAACAGAATGATTTTTCGTAATGTCAAGCTGTATCTGACAGACGGTTCGGTGATGTACCGTTATTTTGCGGGTAAATCCATTCCGGTGCAGAAGGTAAGCAGCCTTCGTACCTGCACGTTTGAAGAATTAATTTCCCCTCCGCAACCTGTGGATGAACAGGCTTTCCGGAAATTTGTAACAGATATGGGGGATATGCGTACCGGAGTGATGGCCTGGCAGCGTATTTACTATCATCTGGAAAAGACGCTGCGTGAGTCAGAAAGGAAAAACGGACCGGCGGACAAACGACATGAAGCCTTAAGAAAACTACGGCGGAAAAAACGATAAGCCGGTGCGGTTCTGCGGGGCCGGCCCGGTATAGCTGGATAGCAGAATGGAGAACGGCGCAATGCGTTATATATTATATTTTATGAAGTTTACGATGTTTATTTTATCAAATCTGGGATACCAGGAACTGCTGCGCAAAAAAACCAGGATACATATATATTTTTTACCAGGTCTTACTGTTGCGCTGCAGGTATCCGTTCTTTTCTTTGGCGGCCTGCTTAACATACTCCGTGAAGTATCGGTAATGATATGGACGGGCGGTCTGTTATTGTCTGCATGGAGTTTTCTGGAAAGCTGGAAAGCACGCTCCATACAAAAAGAAACCGGCTGTCCGCCGCAGGCGGATGATGATACGTCTGAGAGGAAAGTATTTTCTGTAAAGCGGCTGATCCATCCGGGCAGGAGGACTGTTATGGGACTGGGAAAAGGCGGCGGGAAACAGCCCGCCGCAGGCGGAATATCTGACAGTGCCGGATATTTTTTTAAAAGTTATTTCTGCCCGGGATTTTTGTATCTGGCGGTGTCTTCGGCAGTACTGCTTTGCTATTTCAGGGGAAAACGGTTTACGGATTATGATAATTTTTCCCACTGGGCGCTGATTGTAAAGCAGATGCTTCTTACAGACCGGTATCCGAACTTTCAGGATACTACCATTCTGTTCAGGGAGTATCCGCCCGGCAGCGCTACGTATATTTATCATGTTGCTTCACTTATCGGACAAAGCGAAGCGGTGCAGATGTCTGTCCAGGCGTATATGATCCTGGTCTGTCTGCTGCCGGTATTTATATACTGTAAGCGGAACAGGGCGCTTTCTTTAACGCTGATGTTTTTTGCCACTCATTTTATTCTGATATACAATACCAGAATTACCGAACTGCTGGTGGATACCCTGCTGCCGGCAGCAGGCATGAACGGGCTTTTGTATTTATATATTTACAGCGCAGCGTACAGACAGAAAGTCACGGGCAGTCTGGAGATGTATCTGGCTGTTTTTTATCTGATCCAGGTTGCGCTGATTAAAAATTCGGGCGTCTTTTTCTGCGCCGCTGCCACTGTGTGGATCGTAGCGTGTGGGATTATGGATGCGCTAAAAAGCCGTCCGCATCTTATAGATGTAAAAGCCCGTTTTTTGTCCGGGCGGAGTATGCGGGATCTGGTGCGTTATCCGGGGGGGGGGATTTTTACAGCCTTCTTTGCGTATGTGATCCTGCTGTTATGGCACAGACACTGCGCTTATGTGTATGCGGGTTCTGAAATAAGCAAACATGCCATGACGGTGGCCAATTATAAGGCGGTGGCTGGCAGTAAAACCGGAGAGGATATCCGGACAATTATCAGTTCGCTGCTAAAATTTTCAGTTACATGGCAGGATATCTGGTATATATTTCTGGCTCTGGCTGCCGGCGGAATCATTTGTTATACGGCGGTGAAAAGCTGCCGGCGCACGTTTCGCAGGATATGTATCTTTTCGGTTCTGTTATTTGCCGCCTGGCAGGCCGGGATGATTCTGATGTATCTGTTTTCCATGCCGGTGTGGGAGGCTTTGAATTTATCCGGCGTATACCGCTATTGCAAAACCATACTGCTGGCGGTTTTTTACGGTACGGTTTTACTGTATATGAAAATGATTTCCAGGATACAGTGGAAAAAGGGACGGGACGCTGTGTGCGTACTGACAGTCTGCGCCGGGTTTCTTTTATGGCAGTCCCGTCTGACAGGAGGTTTTACAACCATATTTTCATATGCGCCGGAAGCGGCAGAACGTACATGGATGGAAGAAGTGAAAAGCGGTTATGGCGTTTTGCCGGGGCGCAGTTATGATATTCTGGTAAAACAGGGAGACAGCACGGACTATATTTATTATATGGCAAAATATGTCTTTCAGTCAGAAGACGTGAATGTCATTCCCGCAGCTTCCGCCGGTACACTGGATGCCCTGGCAGACGGCAGATACATACTGATCTACGATCAGGAAAACCAGAACATAAAGGACTGGGTTGCGCAGAATTATCCGGATCAGGCCGGCAGGGCCCTGGTCGTTAAGGAGTAATGGCATGGAACAGATCGTTATTATTATTCCAGCCTATGAACCGGACGACCGGCTGCTCACCCTGCTTACCGGGTTAAAGGAACAAAGGGCCGGTTTTATCATTCTTATAAACGACGGCAGCGGAGACACATATGATGAATTATTCCATAAAGCGGGCACAATGATGGGAAATGAGGGAATGATTTTAAACCATGGGAAAAACCGTGGAAAGGGAAGGGCGTTAAAGACAGCGTTTTTGTATGTAACGGAACATATTCCGCAGGCAGCGGGCGTTATTACCGCTGATTCGGACGGGCAGCATACGCCGGAGGATATTTTGAAGATACGAAAAAAGCTCCTGGAAAATCCGGGGCATCTGATTCTCGGGGTCAGGGAATTTACCGGCGCAGGCATCCCCTGGAAGAGCCGGATCGGGAACTGTCTGACAGAAAAAATATTTTCGTATGTGTCCGGCGTACATGTAAGCGATACACAGACAGGTCTGCGGGGGATTCCCGCTTCTTTGCTAAAACCGCTGATTCACATCAAAGGCGACCGGTTTGAATTTGAAATGCGTATGCTGCTGGAATGCGCCGGAACGTATCCGGTGACAGAAGTGACGGTTGAAACAGTCTATGATTCAAAGGAGAATCATCAGACCCATTTTCGTCCCGTTACGGATTCTCTTAGAATCTACCGGATTCTGGGAAAAAAAGTAGCGGGATTCGCTGCGGCTTCCATATCATCCTGTATGATGGACGTCCTGCTATTTGTTTTATTCTGCCGGCTGTTTCTGCCCGTTTATCCGGATGTTTATATGGCTGTGGCAACTGTGGCGGCAAGGATTCTTTCCGCTGGCTATAATTATTTTGTGAATTACGCTTTTGTATTTCACAGTAAGGAACCGGTAAAAACCGCAGGCATGAAATATACGGCTCTGGCGGCAGTTCAGATGGGATTAAGCGCTGCGGTGGTGACGCTGTCTGCACGGATATTTCCGTTCGTTCCGGAAGTGCCTGTAAAAGTGGCGGCGGATACAGGTTTATTTTTTATCAGTTATTATGTACAGCAGCGGTTTATTATGAACTGCGGACAGAGCAGGAGGCGCTAAATATTTCTGGCCGTAAGGCAGATGATTTCCGGAACAGGTGTTAAGCGTTGCCGGGTGAGGTGTTATTTTGAGACTACAGATTCACAGATATGCGTGGAAACAGGTATTTTGTTTTTTACTGATCCGCATCTTATATTCATATGTAACTGTCAATACCCTGGACGGCCTTTTTTATCCTGGTGCAGGGAGCTATCATATCGCATATCAGGTACGCAAAGATGTTGTTTCGATGATAGTATTTACTCTGGTCATATTATTCTATTCCCTGCGTCCTGTGGGAAATGATTTTAAGTCTGTCGTACTGCATCTGCTGCTTATTTTGTATTATATACCGGTGAATGCGGGCTATGCGGTCAATGATATGAAAGATTCTTTTTTTGTATTAACGACTGTCTATATTGTTTTTATGATTTTTCTGTTTACCTGCGGGAAGCCCGGTCAGCAGGAAACAGACGGAAAACAGAGAGCCGGAAAGGAATATCTGTTACGGGATAACAGGGTGACGTTATTCGGCGTCATGCTTTGTATTGTGTTTATACTTTACAAAATATCTTATAATGGCCTGTCCTTTACGGTTTCCATTGACGGGGACTTTGTATATGCCAACAGGGAAGCGTACAATCACAATATTTCGGTTTATACCGGGTCAGTGGCCGGGTATCTGCTGACGCTTGTTTCAGATCTGGAGTCTCTGACGGCTCCGGTACTTTTGTTTATTTCACTGCGCAGAAGAAAAATATTTCTTTCCTTTCTGGCTCTGGTTACAATACTGGCAGAATTTTCATTAAACAGTATGAAAAGTACCCTGTTTGGAATCCTGCTTGTGGTAGCGCTGTATGACTCTTATATTCGTGGCTGGTTAAAAGACTACAGGAAATTTTTCAATCTGATTTTTACCGGGATTATGGCTGTCTGTGTGGCGGAGCGGTTTTTTGTGCGGGCCGGAAAGATCTATATTCTGATCGTCAGACGGATTATGTATGCGCCGGCATGGCTCGGGTGGCTGTATTATGATTACTTCAGCCAGCATCCGAAAGTACTGCTGACGGACTGTGTCATCGGGCTGCAGAAAATTCTGCCCCATGTATACGACAGTTCCCCGCTGGAAAGAATCAGCGTGACTTATTATGACGGAACAATGGCCTCTCCCAATACCGGTCTGTTTGGAGCCGCATATATGCAGCTTGGCATGGCGGGCATTATCCTGCAGCCGGTTCTGATTTATTTTATCGTGAAATGGTCAGAAAAGGCGCTGGACGGTTACGGAATGGGGCTTAAGATTGTAATCGCAGGTAATCTGGTAATTAAAATGCAGAATGTGCCTGTGCTGCGGACAGATTTTGTGCTGTCTTATGTGGCTGTGATTTTTCTACTGGACTGGCTGCACAGGATAAAGGCCGGCAGGTATATGCGCAGCCAGCCGGCTGTGCCCGTCCCGTTTCATGGCAAATAAAAGCCCATGCGGCGCAACGCCGCATATGGCGCCCTCTGGCAGGCTGATACAGCTTTAAACAGATGTTTATATATCTGAAAATGGGGCGTCGGGGCGTTTCTGGCTGGCTGATACAACGTTAAACAGATGTTTTCCAGACTGGGAAAGCGTGGCGTCGGAGGAGTGTTTCAGAATGGATCATATAAAAGTCAGTGTATCCTGTACGGTGTATAATCAGAAGAGATATGTCCGCAAATGTCTGGACGGACTTGTAAATCAGAAAACAGATTTCAGATATGAGGTCATTGTGCATGATGATGCGTCCCCGGACGGTTCCGCTGGTATTATCAGGGAATATGAAAACAGATACCCGCAGATCATAAAAGCTGTGTACCAGCCGCAAAACAGGTATTCTGTAAACCCGGTACTGGTGCAGGACGCAGTATATTCACGTGTACAGGGAGATTATGTGGCTTTTTGTGAAGGGGATGATTACTGGTGCGACGACTATAAGCTGCAAAAGCAGTATGATCTTTTACAGTCGCATCCGGACTGCGGTCTGTGTGTTCATAAAGTCAGAAAAGTGAAGGCGGACGGGACAGAGACGGAATATATGATTGCGCCCGGCAGGTTTGAGCCGGGCATCATAGATGGAAACAGATACATCAGGGAATTGTTCGGTTCGCATAATCAGGAATTTCAGACCAGCTCCTATTTTATCAGGAAGGACGTGTTATTCAGTATGCCGCAGAGCATACGGGACGCTTATTTTGTAGGAGATATTCCCCTTCTGCTGTGGGCGTCTGTAAAAGGTTCCTTATATTATCTGGGGGACATATGCTCCTGCTACAGGGTATTGTCTGCGGGCAGCACCAATGAGGCGTTAAAAAACCGGGAATACGCCATTATGCGGGTAAAAACAAGTGTGGATGGAAATCTGGCTTTTAACAGGGCGACAGAAGGAGCGTACTGGGACGATATGAAACATGATATTATGAGAAAAAAAGCCCAGTTATATTATGTGGACAAAAAGATGTTTACGAAAGAAGAGGCGGAGGAAATATTCTCCGCCCTGTCACTGAAAGAAAGGCTGATAGCGGCGGTTAAGTTTACGAAAGCGGGAAACTTTCTGCGTAATATCAGGCAGGATATTTTACGGACCATTTTACGGATATAAAAATGTAACAGTAAAAAGGGTTATATGATGAGAAAAGAAATAGAAAATATGATAGATACGTATAAACATACGTTGATTTTTTGCGCGATTTTCGGAATTGCCGCACATGGGCCGGTCTTTTTTTATAAATATACCTGGCATGATGACAGCAGTGCGCTGTTTGGCATTTTAAATTATGGTATGGGCCGGTGGATGACGACCCTGACCGGACATCTGACGGCACGGTTTACCAGTGGATGGATTTACAGTGTTCCATTGCTGAACGGACTGATCAGCATTTTACTGATCGCAGTTTCCTGCTGTCTGACCCTGGATATTCTAAAAATACGGAATAAATATTTCAGAACAGGCACAGCCATGATTTTTGCGGCGTTTCCGGTAGTAACCGCCACGTTTGGCTATATGTTTCTGGCGCCGTATTATTTTCTGGCGCTGTTTTTTTCTACACTGGGAGTATGGTGTGTGATCAGGGCAGGAAAGAGGTCCTGGCTTGCCGGGTGCGTCTGTTTTTGTTTTGTCCCTGCTTTTTACCAGGCATACATCGGATGCTTCCTGAGTCTTTTGCTGCTATGGTTTATCAATCAGACGTTTGACGAAGAGACAGACTGGAAGGAGTTTCTGGCAGGCGCAATGCGGCTTTTGACGGCGTGCGTCACAGGAATGGCAATGTACTTTGCGGGAATGAAACTTTCGCTTGCATTAAGTGGTTGTGAACTGACTTCCTATGAAGGAATCGCAGATGTGGGGAGTACCCGTATCACTGAATATATACAGGGTATAAAACGTGCGTATCTTTTCTTTTTTTTTCCGGAAAAGATGCGGTATGATTATCAGTTTAACAGCGCTTATATGTTTCCGGCAGGTATTCAGAAAGTATATCATGTAATGCTTGTGCTGTTTATCTGTCTTACGTGTATCCTTTTGTATCAGTCATATAAAAAAGGCGGCGCTGTGAAACTTATCCGGATGTGTCTGCTTACCGGACTGCTTCCGGCCGGTTTTCATTTTATATTTATTATGTGTCCGGGTGAAGAACGTACAAGAATACATTCACTGATGATATACGCAGAAGTCTTTTTCTTCTGTTATATTGTATGGTGCGCAGAAAAAGTGGCACAGTGCGGACTGCGTTCCGGCGTCTGGCGGACTGCTGCTGCGGCTGTGGCTTTAAGTACCGGACTTGCGGGATGTATGTATCTTGGGTTTGATCATGTGGTTTATCTGCGGATGCAGCTGCAGTATCAGCAGTATACAGGCGTTATGACAACTCTTGTGGCGGGTATCCGCACCACCAGCGGATATACGGATACAATGCCGGTAGCTTTTATTATAACTGGAGAGTGGAACAATACGCTTCCACGGTATCAGGAATTTGCGTGTACCAGCCATATGATTCCTTATAGTGATGGCTATATGTATCCGCCGGGGTCAAAATCCGGTCTGCTTAACTTTCTGAAAAACACATGCGGTTTTGCGCCTGTTGTATATGACGAAACAGAATATGACGGAAATGAAACGGTGGAACAGATGCCAGTCTGGCCGGATGCGGGAAGTATCCGCCGTATCGGCGGTGTAATTGTTGTAAAGCTATAGGCGGTATGACGATGAACAGGATCAAAAATTACATAAATCTGCTCAGATTCAGACATTGTATAAAAAATCTGATTATATTTCTGCCATTGTTTTTCAGCAGGCAGTTAAGTCCCTCAGACGGAAAATTACAGCATGCGGCAGCGGCTTTTTTTGTGTTTGTCTTTGTATCATCCGGTATTTACGTATTTAATGATTTAAAAGATGTGGAAAATGACCGGCGGCATCCCGTGAAAAAGAAACGGGCCATTGCCTGTGGAGCAGTCGGCAGGAGGGAAGCTGACATTCTGATGTTTTTCTGCCTGGCTGCGTCTGCCAGCATACAGGTTATGGCACAGCTGCGGGGAAGTATGTTTCCTCTTCTTTACGTTGTAATCAATATATGTTACAGCAGCGGATTTAAAAATATTCCCTTTGTGGATATATCCATTCTGGCGTCAGGGTTTATCCTGCGTACGGTATATGGGGCAGCTGTTACACAGATCCCGGTATCCGGCTGGCTGTATCTGATGATTATGGCTGTGTCGTTTTTCTTTGCCATGGGCAAAAGACGGAATGAAATTATTCGTACCGGTGGTAAAACAGGAAGTACAAGGCAGGTTCTGGCATATTATAATTACCGGTTTCTGGACAAAGGCATGTACATGTGTCTGGCGCTTTCCAATACGTATTATTCGCTCTGGGCAATGAATCACGAAGACCAGTATATGATATGGACGGTGCCGGTTGTAGTAATTATATCTTTAAAATATTGTCTGGATATTGAGAATACAACATCCGGTGGTGATCCGGCAGAAGTCATTCTGGGAGATCGTGTATTGCTGGGACTGCTTGTTCTGATGGCCGGATTTCTTACGTTTTTATTGTACAGGAATCAGGGCTGCGGTATCTGGATTTTATAAACATGCGGAAAGGATTTATTTTATTTAAATATGAATGGTACCAATGATAAAACCGGAAAAAAAGAGACGGCGGATCTGTCCGGGCGGCAGATTCTGGTTACGAGATCTTCCATGCCGCCGCTGGAGGAATATATGGAAGAAATCAGATCCATGTGGGATACACACCGGCTGACTAATATGGGACCCAGGCACGAGGCGTTATCCGGGAAGCTTCTGGAATATCTCGGGGTAAATCATATCGAGCTGTTCGTAAACGGGCATATGGCACTGGAACTGACCCTGCAGGCCATGAATCTGCAGGGGGAAGTGATTACCACTCCTTTTACGTTTGCGTCCACGACCCATGCCATCGTCCGCAACAGGCTGACGCCGGTATTCTGCGATATTGATCCGGTTACTTATACGATGGACCCGGCCAGAATCGAGGAACTGATTACAGACCAGACATGCGCCATTATGCCGGTTCACGTATACGGAAACATCTGCGACGTGGACGCCATCGGCCGTCTGGCGGATAAATATGAACTGAAGGTGATTTACGATGCGGCCCATGCGTTTGGAGAAACATACCGGAAGAAAAGCGCGGGCTTATTTGGCGATGCGGCCATATTCAGTTTTCATGCCACAAAAGTGTTTCACTGTATTGAAGGCGGGGCGGTCTGCTATCAGGATGAGAGGCTGGGCGGGGTATTGCGGGATTTAAAAAATTTTGGATTTCACGGGCCGGAAGAAGTACCGGCAGTGGGAGCCAATGCCAAGATGAATGAGTTTTGCGCCGCCATGGGAATCTGTAATCTGCGTCATCTGGATGAAGAAATAGAAAAAAGGGCGAAGGTGAAAGCCCGTTATATGAAAAGACTGGGCGGGGTGGAAGGGCTGCAGCTGAATGTAATACAGCCGGATGTGACTTCCAACCATGCGTATTTTCCGGTTGTATTCCATGAAAAGCAGTTTGGGGCCAGCCGCGGCGAAGTGATGAAAAGGCTGGAGGAACATGGAATTGTAGCCAGAAAATATTTTTATCCGCTGACCAGCACGTTTGAGGCGTTTCACAGGAAATTTGACAGAAATAAGACTCCGGTTGCGGCGGGGATCAGCAGACGGATACTGACACTGCCCATATATGCGGATCTGTCCATGGAAGATGTGG
Organism: uncultured Eubacterium sp.; assembly: GCA_947642745.1. Classification (GTDB taxonomy): domain Bacteria; phylum Bacillota; class Clostridia; order Lachnospirales; family Lachnospiraceae; genus Eubacterium_J. The sequence goes on along the minus strand of CANRTU010000026.1, from coordinate 29,872 downwards.
ACAGAATCTGTGATATTGTGCTGGACAGCCCGGCGAACGGGTGATCTTACCTGAAAGGATACGGGATTTTATGAATAAAAAGCTGTTATTGCTGGGTGGTTCCAGATATCTGATACCGGTTATAAAATCGGCCCATAAGCTGGGAATCAGTGTTGTGACAATGGATAATCTGCCGGACCAGCCAGCCCATTCCCATGGGGATGGCTATTGTAATGTCAGTATTACAGACAGACAGGAAGTATTAAAACAGGCAGAGCGGCTGCGGGTGGACGGCGTTATGTCCTTTGCCTGCGATCCGGGCGTGACGACAGCGGCCTGTGTGGCAAAACAGCTGGGGCTGCCGTCTCCGGGGCCTGCGGCGTCCATAGAGCTGCTGCAGAATAAGGGGGCGTTCCGGAGATTTCTGGCGGATCATCATTTTAATGTTCCACAGTCAGAATGTTATGATGATATGGACAGGGCCCTGAAGGAAGCAGACCGCTTCCGCTGGCCGGTCATGGTTAAGCCGGCGGATTCTGCCGGAAGCAAAGGGGTATCCATGGCGGACGGCCGGGGCCTGTTGAAACAGAGTATTCAGAATGCGCTGCGGTATTCCCGCAGCGGGGAATTTGTGATAGAGGAATATATTAAGGCCTGGGGATGCGCTTCCGATTCAGACTGTTTTTCCATAAATGGGAAAATGGTCTTTCTTTCTTTTTCCAGCCAGTGGTTTGACCGGGACGCCGGAAACCCTTATGTACCGGCAGGTTTTTCCTGGCCGTCTTCCATTTCCGCACCCAGCAGAAAGATACTGGAAAATGAAATCCAGCGTCTGGCCGGGCTGCTTGGAATGACGACCGGCATATATAATATCGAAACAAGGGAATCTGTGGACGGCGTGCCGTATCTGATGGAAGTATCTCCAAGGGGCGGCGGAAACAGGCTGGCGGAGATGATACGGTATGTGACAGGCGTGGATTTAATCGAAGCGTCTGTGCGGGCGGCAGCCGGACTGGAGCTGACGCAGCTGCCAGAAGGGCCGCCACCGGGCCCCGGATACTGGGCGGAAATCATTCTCCATGCAGATAAGGCGGGATACTTTGACGGTATCTGGATTTCCGGGGAAATCGAAAGCGACGTGGTGGAACTGGATATCTGGGCAGAGAAGGGGGACTGGGTGGAGGAATTTACCGGCGCTGACAGAACCCTTGGCACAGTCATTTTAAAATCTGACAGTCCGGATCAACTGGAACATATTATGCGTCATACAAAACAGTATATCCGGGTATTGGTGCGGCAGGGCGGATAATGTATGGGTATCTGCCATTTTTGTATTGCTGTGTCCGGAAGTTAACCGGATCTTCCGGACGCTGGGGAAAGGCGGGCTGCCCCTGCCAGTGTTCCGTCTTTACGGCATACATTGTTTACGGAAAAATATATACATCTGCTTCTGTTTCGCATGAAAATCATATACGGTGTATCCAGAGCGTGCCTTAAAAAGATATCTGTGTGATGTTTTCAAAGGGTATGGAGAATGGATGCAGGAGTTATGAGGCATATTCCAAAAACAAAATGCATTGTGCCTTTCTGGTATAGCGGATTATGTTTATTAAATCCTGGATAATAATCCTTCCTGTCCTTCCGGGCAGGTATATCAGTGTCTTTCAGACGGGATGAAGATCCGGAAACAAACTGGTTTCGGGCCGGAACATATGGTAATGGGCCGGTAGTATAAAGGAGAGAATATGGTTGAGCAGCAGGTAAGTACTTACGCAAAAGAAAATATTTATGATCTGGATAACAGGGTCATTCTGCGGGATTATGCGGAAAGAATTATTGTAAAGTTAAAGGAAAAAGGAAAAGATTTAAAAAAGCTGCGTGTGCTGGATCTGGGACTGGGCCACGGGTATTCCGCAAAGGTTCTGGAACCGGCGTTTGGGGATTATACAATACTGGACGGTGATCCGCAGATCATTGAAACATTCAAAAAAGAGCATCCGGATTCCGGAGTACGGATTATTCATACTATGTTTGAAGACTATTGTCCTGAGACAACGTATGACGTTATTATCATGGGATTTGTTCTGGAGCATGTGGATGATCCGGTCTGTATTCTGTCCCGCTACAGGCGTTTTTTAAAGCGGGGGGGGGTATTGTATGTTGCCCTTCCGAATGCGGAAGCGTTAAACCGCAGGGTAGGAAAAGCCGCAGGACTGCTGTCTGATCTGAAAGAGCTGTCGGAAAACGACATTGGTCTGGGACACAGGAGATATTATGACATTGCTTCTTTCCAGAAAGAATGTGAGGAAAGCGGGCTTTTGGTCAGGGATATCGAAGGAATTTTTTTAAAGCCGGTGACGACCAGGCAGATGCTGAAACTTGGATTTACAGATCAGATTCTGCGGGCGTTCTGTGAAACGGGGCGGGAATACCCGCAACTGTGCCTGAGCTTTCTGGCGGAAACTACAGCGGACACATGTTGATAAATGTCAGGGCGGCGTATCCGGATACTCTTTTACTTTACAAAAAAAAGCGCCTGAAAAGTAAAATCCTCCGGGGATCGCCCGGCGGCGGAGAAAACGCTGCCGGCGGCGTATCAGGATACTCTTTTACATTACAGGAAAGAGCGCCTGGAAAAACCTCCGGGGGATCGCCTGCGCCGGAGAGGAAAATGCTGCCGGATATTTTATCGTATACAGGAGAGATCAATGAAGGAATATGGCGGATACCTGGAACTGGAACGGTTCGGGGGAGAAGAATACCACACTGGCTGTGTGGCTTTAAACTGCGGGCGCAATGCCCTGGCATATCTGATTAAAGCGAAGGGAATACGTAAGCTGGCGGTACCGTATTTTTTATGCGGCTGCGTGGCGCAGATCTGTGAAACATACGGGGTTCCTGTCAGATATTATCACACCGGCATGGATTTTATGCCGGATGACGGGCCGCCCGGTCCGGATGAATCTGTGTATGTTGTAAATTATTACGGGCAGCTGGATGAAACCAGTATCAGGCGGCTGATGCGTGCATATGGCAACAAGATGATTGTTGACAACGTACAGGCCTTTTTTCAAAAGCCGGTGGATGGGGTGGATACGATCTATGGATGCAGGAAATTTTTTGGCGTGCCGGACGGAGCCTATTTATATACAGATGTAAAACCGGGGGGGGGGGATTTTGCCCCTGGATGAATCTTTTGGCAGGATGGGATATCTGCTGGGCAGGTATGAGCGTCCGGCCGGGGAGTTTTACCAGGAATATGTAAAACTGAACGAATCCTTTGCGAAGGAGCCGGTCATGGAGATGTCAAAGCTGACAAAAAACCTTCTGCGGGGGATTGATTATGAAACTGTAAAAGAAAAACGAACAGCGAATTTCCGCCTGCTGCACAGTCGTCTGTCAGCGTTTAACAGGCTCTGTCCGCATTCGCCAGAGGGAGCTTTTATGTATCCGCTCCTGGTGGAAAACGGGGAAAGTATCCGGCGCGGGCTGCAGAGACAGAAAATCTATATTCCCACGCTCTGGCCGGATGTTTATGATCTGTGCGGCAGGGACAGTACAGAATATAATCTGGCGCAGAATATACTGCCGCTGCCGGTGGACCAGCGGTATGGGCCGGATGATATGGAGGAGCTGGCGGATAAGACAGCGGCGGAAATCATGGCATAAGTCTGGCGGAGGGATCTTTCCCGGACTTATGCCGGAAAGGGGTTGCGATGAATCTTTGTTTTGGATGTGTGACGCTGCGGGCGGCAGAAATGGAAGATCTTAAGCTGCTTATGTACCTGATGAACAGTCCGCAGGTAGAACATATGACAGTGGGCATGAACTATGCCATATCCAGTTATAACCAGGCGGACTGGATCAAAAATTTTCAGAATACGGACCGTTGTCTGCGCTGGATGATAGAGCTGGATAACGGGGCGGTGCCCGGCATGATTATGCTTACGGATATAGACTGGATCAACAGGACAGCGTCTATCGGCATCAAAATCAGTCCGCTGGAGCGTGGCCGGATACGGGGGGATGTAAAAGACGCCATGTATGCCGTACATGCCTATGCGTTTGATGAGCTGAATCTGGAACGGCTGGAGTCCGCCACACTGGAATATAATATTTTTTCGCTCCGGCTTACAAGGAGTATGGGTTATGTGGACGAAGGAATCCGGCGGGAAAAGATTTTTAAGTCCGGCCGGCGGCACGGTCTGATAACAGGCGGGCTGCTGCGGTCAGAATTCGTCCGGTATGAAGACGGCAGTGCGCCATGGCAGCAAAAGAGGATGGAAGAAAGGCAGGGTGAGGGCAGTTGAACCATGTACTGGAATACCCGTTTGATGCGGAATATATACTGGCGCATAAGAAACAGATACGCCGGAAACTGCTGGACGCAGACCAGGATTTTATGGAAAAACGGGTGGCATTACTGGGCGGCTCCACCACCGGAAATATTCTGGCGGTGCTGGAGCTGTTTTTGCTGTATCACGGTATCCGTCCTGTCTTTTATGAGTCAGATTATAACCGGTATTATGAAGACGCCATGTTCTGGCAGAGGGGACTGAAAGACTTTCGTCCGGATATTATTTATATCCATACTTCCAACAGGAATGTTACTGCTTATCCGGCCCTGGATGATACAGCGGATACGATAGACCGTATGCTGGAGGAGGAATATGAACGGTTTTACGGCATGTGGGAGCGGCTGGCGGATTTATATGGCGTGCCGGTGATCCAGAACAATTTTGAAATGCCCTTTTACCGTCTGCTTGGCAATAAGGATGTGAGCGACATCCACGGAGCCGGTAATTATCTGATGCGTCTGAACATGAAATTTTATGAGTATGCGCAGACCCATGAAAATTTTTTTATCTGCGATATCCAGTATATTTCTGCGGATTACGGGCTGAAAAAATGGTCTGATCCGTTTTACTGGTATATGTATAAATATGCGCTCAATGCAGACGCAGTGCCATACCTGGCGTTTCATGTGGCAAATATTATGAAATCCATATTTGGAAAAAATAAAAAAGGGTTTGTGCTGGATCTGGACAATACGCTCTGGGGCGGCGTTATCGGGGACGACGGGCCGGAGGGGATTGTCCTCGGGCCGGAGGAGCCTGGCGGAGAGGCATATCTGGAATTCCAGAAATATATCAGGGCCCATAAAAAGCTGGGCGTGGTTTTAAATGTAAATTCCAAAAATGAAACAGAAAATGCGCTGGCCGGACTGGCGCATCCCGGGGGCGCTTTAAAGCCGGAAGATTTTATTGTCATAAAAGCAGACTGGGAGCCTAAAAATGAAAATTTTGCGGCTATAGCGGATACGCTGGGACTGTTACCGGAGAGTCTGCTGTTTGTAGATGATAATGCCGCTGAGCGCCTGCTTGTTACAGAAAGTCTCAGGGGTGTGACGGCTCCGCAGATTGGTGAAGTACACCAGTATATACAGAATATCGACCGTGGCGGTTATTTTGAGACGACCATATTATCCGGTGACGACCAAAGGCGCAGCGACATGTACCGGCAGAATGTAAAGAGACAGCAGTCTGCGGCGCAGTTTACGGATTACCGCAGTTTTCTGATTTCCCTTCAGATGCGGGCAGTAATTACCGGCTTTGAGGCGGATACCATACCAAGGGTCATGCAGCTGGCCAATAAAAGCAACCAGTTTCATCTTACGCTGGAACGCTATACACAGGCGGATCTTACCCGTGCGGCGCAGGCGGAAGATGTTATCACACTCTGCGGCAGGCTGGAAGACCGGTTTGGGGATAACGGAATTGTATCGGCGCTGGCCGGTCATATACGGCAGACACTTTCGGGACCGGAATGTGTGATTCGGCTGTGGGTCATGAGCTGCCGTGTTCTGGGGCGGGGCATGGAAGACTGCATGATGGATGCGCTGGTACACGCATGTCTGGAGCGGGGCGTTAGCAGAATTGTGGGACTTTACCATCCGGGGAAAAAGAACGGTATGGTGAAAGATTTTTATGGGACGCAGGGATTTACACAGGTAAATAAAAACGAATCAGGCGATACGCAGTGGCTGTATGAGATTCCTGCCGGATACAAAGATAAGAATACGGTGATCCGGCAGAGGACGCAGTGACAGTTAAGTATAACGGGAGGAAGGAAGATGGACAGAAAAGAAGTGTATGTAAAACTGGATCGTATTTTTCAGGGCGTATTTGACGACGATACCATTACTGTTTCTGATACGACTACGGCGGAGGATATTGAGGACTGGGACAGTCTGGAACAGATCAATTTAATTGTGGCGGTGGAAAAAGAATTTAATATTAAATTTTCCATCAGGGAAGCGGGGCAGTTTCAGAATGTGGGCCAGATGGTGGATATGATTCTGCAAAAAACGCCGCATTGAACCGGGCGGATATAGCGGGCCGGCATTGGGGCGTACATAACGGATCATATATGGTTACCTTTCATTTTTTATTATGGCAGCCGGAAAATAAACGTATCTTCCGGACGCCGGGGAAAGTCATGCTGCCCCCTGCCGCTGTTTCCGGCAGTATCCGTTTATCGTTCCTGTCTTCCCCGCACATATTCCGGCAGACAGGATAACCATGTGCGGGAGGGTATCTGGGGAATTTCCGGAAAACCATATGTAACTCCGGCCGGCCATGCATGGAGGAATTTCGCGGGAACGTCAGTTCTGTCCTGACAACAGCATGTCTTCGGGGAAGCTGGCATATAAATCAGGCATTATCCGGAATGGTTTCCGGAAGAATTATGTATCATTCCGGTTTTTATCTAATGGCTGAATACAGGAGGCCATTCTGCTGATATATGCAGTGCCTCCGTCTGCGGTAAGCTGCGTCCGCTCCCTGAGAGAATGACTGTGCGGAAAAACCGGAAGCCATTTGTTTTCTGCCTGTTTCAGGATTCAGGGACACAGACGTCTCTGAAAGGCGCTCCCTGAGCCGGGGACGGTGGACGGGCACCAGTCCGTCCGGTAAGAAAATCTGCCACGCAGAAAATCCGTGGATTCCGGCTTTTCGGAACCAGAATGCTGGCAGGGAACGGCTGTCTTTCCAGGACGTCCGGGAAATATAAAAGTCATCCGCCAGCTGATCCAGTGTATGAAAATAGCAGATAATCCCGCATGATCAGGTATTGTCCGCTTTGGAAAAAGAAACGGAACATATAAAAAGAATATTGGAAAGGAATATATGAATCATTACAGATTTGAGGATTTAAAAACCGGTCAGACAGAACAGTTTGTAGTGACGGTTGACCAGAAAATGCAGGAACTGTTCTGTCAGCTGACCCGGGATACAAACCCGCTTCACACAGATGAAGCTTACGCTGAGTCTCAGGGGTTTGAAGGACGTGTCATATACGGTATGCTTACGGCGTCTTTTCTCTCTGCCCTGGCCGGCGTGTTTGTGCCGGGAGCATATGGGATTCTCCACAGTGTGGAGGTGAAATTTGTAAAACCGGTGTATGCGGGCGACGTACTAAAAGTAACAGGAACCGTGACAGAATTAAACGAAACTGTGCGTCTGGCAGTGATAAAGGCGGAAATCACAAACCAGAAGGGGGAGAAAGTACTCCGTGGAAAACTGAAAGCAGGTGTCCTGAATGAAAAATGAAAAAATACTGCTGGTAACCGGGGCTTCCTCGGAAACCGGCTGCGGACTGATCGGACGGATAGCGGATCAGTATTCGGCGGTCTGGGCGCATTATCATAGGTCTGATGAAGAGATCCACAGGCTGCGGGAGCGTTTTGGAGAAAAAATTCTTCCGGTGAGGGCTGATTTTTCTGATCCGGGGGCCATTGAAGAAATGGCGGCGAAGATTCTGGATTCCGGAAAAAGTCCGGATCATATCGTGCATCTGGCGGCGCCGAAAACATTTAACCTGCAGTTTCACAAGTGCGGGTGGAAAGACTTTCAGGAAGGCCTGGACGTGTCGCTGCGTCCGGCGGTACTGCTGCTGGAACGGCTGATTCCCGGGATGTGCAGGCGCAGATATGGCAGGATTGTGTTTATGCTGACTTCTTATACACTGGGAGGCGTACCGCCCAGGTTCCAGAGTCCGTACATTACGGTGAAATATGCGCTGTACGGCCTGATGCGTACGCTGGCGTCAGAATATGCCTCAAAAGGCATTACGGTAAACGGCGTATCCCCGGATATGATGGAAACCAGGTTTTTATCAGAGATTCCAAGGCTGGTCATCGAAAAACATGCGGCGGACAGTCCCCTTGGCAGAAATATCACCGTACAGGATGTGGCGCCGGCCATTGCGTACCTGCTTTCAGACCAGGCGCAGGCTGTGACAGGGCAGAACCTCGGAATTACCGGGGGGGGGGATTTAGTATAATGGCATAAATCACCGGGCAGGATGTGAAACATGCGGCGATAAGCAGCGGTTTTCTGAACGGGAATGCAGACAGGAGAAATAAAATGTGTGGAATTAGTGGATATATGGATCTGAAAAGGGGAGTAAACAGCGCCACGCTCCTTGCCATGAACCGGGTCATCCGTCACAGGGGGCCGGATGACGAGGGATACGTACTGATTGGAAACAGCGGGATACTGGGCTGTGGCGGAAATGATACGCTCAAAGAGCTGCGGCTGCCGGATATCCGTACGGAAAACGGAAGGGAATATTTCCTTGGTTTCGGACACAGGAGATTAAGCATTCTCGATCTGACAGCAGCCGGACATCAGCCAATGATGACAGAGGACGGACAGCTTGTCATTGTGTTTAACGGGGAGATTTACAATTATAAAGAAGTCCGCAGGGAACTGGAAGAGTCAGGATGCAGGTTCCGGACCGGATGCGATACGGAAGTCGTCTTACAGGCTTATAAAAAATGGGGAAGCGGATGTCTGGAGCGGTTTAACGGTATGTGGAGTTTTGTTATCTGGGATCAGCCGGGAAATCTGCTGTTTTGTTCCAGGGACAGGCTGGGCGCAAAGCCATTTCACTATTTTTTAGGGGGGGGGGTACGCAGTTTCTGTTCGGGTCGGAACTTAAACAGATCTGTCAGGTAAAGGGACTGCGTAAACGGCTGGATAAGGCGTTTCTTGCGGCGGATATGTCTTTTCGGATATCAGATTATAACGAAAGAACGATGATTTCCTGTATCAGGGCGCTGCCGCCCGGCCATAATATGATACTGCGGCTGTCGGAAGAGCGTACGGTGATCCGGGATGTTAAAACTGAGCGGTACTGGGACTTATCCTGCGGGTATGAGGAAGAGACCGGACTGGAAGAATGGGTGGAGAGAATCAGGGCGGAATTTTCCAGAAGCGTGGCATGGCGGCTCAGAAGCGATGTTCCGGTGGGAGCGCTTCTGTCCGGCGGACTGGACAGCTCCTATATGACAGCTGAAATCTGTTCTCATCTGGATGACCCGTCAAAGCTGCGGACATTTACAACCAGCTATCCGGGCCATGATAAAGTGGAAGAATGGCAGTTTGCGGATCTGGTAAACACCCACTGCGGCTGTCAGGGATACCGGTATACGCCTCATCCTGAGAAACAGGGGATAGAAAAAGAGATGGAAGATCTGCTGTGGCATATGGAGATGCCGGTAAGTATTTCACTGGCCGGTGTCCGCAGCGTGATCCGCAAAGCCAGGGAAGCGGGATGCAAAGTGATACTAAACGGCCAGTGCGGGGACGAATCCTGGCTGGGTTATGAGCGGTATTACGCCTATTATTTCCAGTATCTGGCCAGAAATGGAAAGCTGAAAGAGGCGGTAAAGGAGTCCGGGCTTGCGGGCCGTCATTCCGGTCTCACCCTGCGGGAACTGCTGCTTTATTATATGTATTTTAATTTTCCGGCTGTCAGAAATGCCAGGGCTTTACGCAGGGCAGGGCGTTTTTGTACAAAGAAGCTGATGAGGCATCTGCGTATGGATGAATTTTGTCCTATCATTTATCCGAAAGATATGGAAGAGCTGCAGTACCGGGAACTGACCGGCACACAGCTGACACATATCGTGCATTTTGACGACAGATGCTATATGGCGGAGTCTGTGGAATCCAGGATTCCTTTTATGGATTACCGGCTTGTGGAACTGGCGGTGAAGGTTCCGGCGGAATTAAAGATACATAATGGCTATACCAAATATATTATCCGGAAAGCGTGTGAGGACAGGCTGCCGGCGGAAGTGGTCTGGAGGACGAATAAAATTGGATTTGAATCCCCGGTGGATCTGTGGTACCGGTCATTTTCCAGGGATTATATGATGTCCATGTTTGAAGGCGCCGTGACAAAAGAGCTGTTTGATACCGGTAAGCTGCGGGAAATGTATATCAACAATCCGGCGTCTGAGGATGTGTTTTATTTTATACAGACAGAGCTGTTCGCACGGAAGTTTCATTGTGAGGTATAACAGACAGAGTTTAGAAACAGATTATGACAGGGAGATAAAGATATGTGTAAAACACCTTTCGCATCAATATACAAATCCCTGAGAGAGGGAACCGGCAGGCTGGCGGTAACGGGCCTTGGATATGTGGGACTGCCGTTAGCGGCCGCATTTGCGGAGAAAGGGATAAAAGTCACCGGTTTTGATACAAACGCAGAAAAAATCAGCCGGTACCGGTCCGGGACTGATCCTACCATGGAAATAGGCGATCAGGCGGTAAAGGATGCGGATATTTTGTTTACATCTGATGAAGAACAACTGCGTAAAGCGTGTTTTATTATTGTGGCCGTGCCCACGCCGGTGAATGCGGACCATACGCCGGACCTGACGCCGGTGGAGCAGGCCTCACGGATCGTAGGACGCAATCTGAATAAACATTCGGTTGTCGTATATGAATCAACGGTTTATCCCGGAGTAACAGAAGACGTGTGTATCCCTATACTGGAAAAAGAATCCGGCTTAACATGCGGTGTTGATTTTAAAGCGGGCTACAGTCCGGAACGCGTCAATCCGGGAGATAAAGTCCATACGTTACCGGATATATGCAAAATTGTCAGTGGAATGGACGAAGAGAGTCTGGGTGTGATCCGGGCGGTTTATGATCTGATTATCCGGGCGGGCACGTACCCGGTCAGCTCCATCAAGACAGCGGAAGCAGTAAAAATTGTAGAAAACAGCCAGCGGGATATTAATATTGCCTTTATGAACGAGCTGGCAATGGTATTTGACCGGATGGGCATTGATACGAATGAAGTAGTGGACGGAATGAATACCAAATGGAACGCCGCCGGATTCCGTCCGGGACTGGTGGGAGGGCACTGTATCGGCGTAGATCCCTATTATTTTACTTATCAGGCGGAAAAGCTGGGTTATCACAGCCAGATTATCTTAAACGGCCGGATTGTGAATGATTCCATGGCGGCGTACATAGCGGATACCGCCGTGCGCAAAATGATAGAGGCGGGACAGACGCCAAAATACAGCCGTGTGGCGGTTTTTGGACTGACATTCAAAGAAAACTGTCCGGATATCAGAAACAGTAAAGTATATGACCTGATAAAGAGGCTGGCCGGCTATGGCATCGAACCGGTAGTTACAGATCCCTGGGTATCCGTACAGGAGGCGGCCAGGGAATACGGAATCAGACTGGCGCAGCCTGAAGATATCAGGGATGTGGACTGTGTGATCCTGGCGGTGGCCCATGACATATTTAAAGCGCAGGGACTGAAGCGGATCATGGAATTATATAAATATGTGCCGGATGACCAGAAAGTGCTGATAGACGTAAAAGGAATGTATCAGATTCAGGAACTGGAACAAAGCGGTATCCGTTACTGGAGGCTCTGATCAGGGCCTGGGCATGGAAAAAGCCCTGGCCGCACAGGTTTTCTGACAAATATAATGTGAAATATGCCAGTAATTTTCTCATATGCTTATCATCCTGATAAACATCTTGACAAACATACCATCAGTATGATATTGTGGATACATACCGGAAGTATGTTAAGGAGGTGAGAAACCATGACAAGAAATAAGCATCCGGAAGAAACCGTTAATCTGATACTGGATGTTGCTTTCCGCTTATTTATAAAAAAGGGATATGAGCATACTTCCATTCAGGATATTATAAAACAACTGGGCGGTCTTAGCAAAGGCGCCATTTATCATCATTTCAAGTCCAAGGAAGATATTCTGATGGCTGTTACAGACAGGATGACATCGGAATCGAACCGGATGCTGGCGGATGTTCGTGACCGTACTGATCTTACCGGGCAGGAGAAGTTAAAGACAATTTTTAAAGAATCAATCAGCCGGCCGGTACAGAATGATATTTTTGCGGTGGCTCCGGATTTTCACAATAATCCGAGACTCCTTTTCAGTCTTTTGCATGATACGATTGAAAACGCAGCTCCGAATTATATTTTGCCGATTCTTAAGCAGGGTATTTCAGACGGATCTGTCAGGGCAGATTATCCAGAGCAGCTGGCGGAACTGATCTTACTTGTGGCAAATGTCTGGATGAATCCCATGATCTTTGACAGTACGGAGGAAGAATCCTGTTGTAAGTTTATGGTATTTCAGCAGATGCTGCAGGGTTTCGGACTGGATATTGTGGATAGTGAAGTGGCAGAGAGGCTGCGGGAGCTGACGGGTGTCTATCAGAAGACCAGACACGCCCGGAAAAGCAGCCGGTAAAATCATGGAGCTGTTGCATTAAGCAGACCATATACAAAATATAGTAGAAAAGAACAATTTGAATTACTATATCCTGTATCATTTTCTTAATGCGACAGCTCCATATTTTGAAACTTATACATACCGTCGTGCGGTATTATATAAGTTTATAAAAACAGAGCTTTAAAAGAGCAGAAACAGGGAGGTTAATCAATGAATCAGAAACTATTTTCAAAGGACTTTACACTGGTGGTCATCGGCCAGATTATTTCTTTATTCGGGAATGCTACCATAAGATTTGCGTTACCGTTGTATTTATTAAATCTGACAGGTTCGTCCGCACTATACGGAACGGTTACAGCGTGCGCTTTTATTCCTGCTATTCTGCTCTCGCCCGCTGGCGGTATTGTGGCGGACAGGGTGAATAAGAGAAATATTATGGTAATACTGGATTTCTTTACGGCGGCGGTGGTCATGACCTTTTCTTTGTTTATGAACGGGGAAAACCTGGTTCTGCTGCTGACGGTTACCCTGATGCTGTTATATGGCATTGCGGGGGCGTATCAGCCGTCTGTGCAGGCCAGTGTCCCTGCGCTTGTCAGCCGTGATAATTTTATGGCGGCAAATTCTGTTATCAATACGGTCAGTTCATTTGCGTCCCTGATGGGGCCTGTACTTGGAGGTGTTTTATACAGTGCGTATGGATTAAAGCCTGTATTGCGGGTCTGTATGGCATGTTTTTTTATGTCGGCGGTAATGGAAATTTTTATTAAAATACCGTTTCAGAAACAGGCTTCAGATGGCGGGATATTAAAGACAGCCAGAAACGATTTCGCACAGAGCGTCCACTTTATCCGCAGGGAGAAGCCTGTAATCGGAAAGACCGTTGTTGTCATCTGCGGAATTAATCTGTTCCTTTCCGCAATGATTATTGTCGCACTTCCCTATCTGATAACGGAAGTATTAAACCTGGAAGCATCACAGGCAAACAGGCTGTACGGCTATGCGCAGGGGGTGCTGGCGGCCGGCGGACTGGCGGGAGGCATCGGGGCAGGCATTTTCGCTGGCAGACTGTCGGTTCAGAAAGCGGGCAGCCTCATCGTCGCCTGTGCGGTATGCGTATTTCCCATGGGGTTGTCACTGATCCTGTTTTCAAACCCGGTCATAAACTATATGGTCATAACCGTATGCTGTTTTGCCATTATGGTATTTTCAACACTTTTTACGGTGCAGATGATGTCCTTTATCCAGTCAGAAACCCCGCAGAATTTAATCGGAAAGGTGATTGCGGTCATTCTTACTATTTCCATGTGCTCACAGCCACTGGGTAACGCAATGTATGGCATTCTGTTTGAACTGTGTAAAGGATATGAATATGCGGTTGTTTTATTCTCAGGCGTAGTATCGCTTATGATTGCCATGAACGCAGGAAATATTTTTCGTAAATTTAAGGCTGAATAAGAGGAGATGGCACTGACACAGGGGTATCCGCCTTTGGGGTTATAGAGGGATTGGGAATATTCCGGTTTTCCCGTCTGTGCCGCCCGCCATTTCTGCGCTTTTGTCTGTGTGGGACATTTTTTGACGACAGCTTTCATTGTGGAATACCGCATGAAAAGATACTGGAAAATATTAAGTGTAAAACAATATTTATGAAAGCACGCACAAATATCAGTGAAGACGGTATTTGAATGGCGGCGTTAAGCGAAAAAGATCTGGAAAGGGTTTCAGGGCTTGTGACTGATTTACAGATTGTGCGTTTTCACTGCGGGCATGGCATTCATTTCGAAAAGGTCCCGGGAATTTGTAAAATGTCTGGAAAAACTGGTGTAACAACCCGTATGAGCCGCTTTTAGTACCCGGCTGTTTCGTATGGTACACTCTGTGGAGAACATGCCGCAAACCAGAGGCGTGGCCCGGCCTGCGCTGATGATTTCCGGCATGTGTTGTTGTAACGTCGCTGTAATGAAGTATCCGCCGCGTTGTGTCTCCCGGGCGGGTATGTTACCATTCCGTCTGATATATTATTGACTGGCCTGAAAAGGCCGCATATGTTATTTTATATATTCAGAGTGGAAAAATTAATACAGAATCCAGGGTATATACTGACGGGAATATCATCAGAAAAAGTGTAATTTGTGGCGCTGTTATTCTGGAAATCGTAGACGATTACCAGATTTCTTTCATAGTCTGCGATCCAGTATTCCCTGACTTCTGCTGTACGGTATTTGAAAAGTTTTGTGTAATAATCCATAGGACGGCTGCCCGGTGATGCGACTTCGATGATCCAGTCCGGAGCGCCGGAGCAGCCTTTATCTGTGAGCTTGTTATGGTCGCAGATCACGCATATATCCGGTTCAACATAATTTTTATCATCTTCATTCAAAAATACGGCGAATGGGGCGATATTTACCTCACAGATACCATGATTGTGATTGATGTACTCACGGATGACTGCAAACATTTCTCCGACAATGCGCTGATGCTTTCTGGATGGCGGTGCCATATAGTATATCCGGCCGTCAATCAGTTCCGCGCGTTCTTTGTCTGGCAGGGCGTAAATATCATAAATGGTATGGAACCTTTGTTGTGCTGATGCTGGCATAATAACACTTCCTTTCCCGGCTTATGCAGGATGATACAGTATATACAGGCGGATGGTGATAACATGTTTCATAAAGCGGTTATTGCGTATGCCGCCGGTCTGCTTCTTCTGGAGCGTATTTGCGCAATCATTTTCAGAAACGCCCCAGTCCGTGATCCAGTCCGGCAAAATAGTGAATGGCAAAATCCAGAAACTGTCTGTTTGCACAGGTCAGATAATGTCCTTTTTTCCAGGTCAGCCCGATGGTACCGATGCAGTCCGGACTGCATGCGGTAATGTAGTCAATGCATCCATTCTGGTACAGCGGGTGCTGGCGCAGGATGGAAAGGGGCGAAAAGGAAATGCCAAATCCGTTTTTTACATAATCGGGAATGGCGGAGGTATCAGACGTTTCGATAATAATGCTGGCCTGAATACCGGCAGTCTGAAAAAAATGGTCCGCCAGGTCCCGGATACCAAATCCCCGGAGGGCACAGATAAAATCTTCCTTTGCCAGATCACGCAAAAGAACCTGTTCCCTGCCGCCCAGCCAGTGCCCGGAAGGATAGATAATGACACATTTTTCATGGAGCAGCGTAATGGTATCAAATTCCGGATTGTCCGTCAGCGGAGGGGCGGTAATGGCAAAATCAGCTTCCCCGTCATGGAGAATTCTGGAAATCCGGTGTCTGGGGGAAGATACCTGGCAGAACTGGACGTCGGGCATGTCCTGACGGAAACGGCAGAGCAGTCCCGGCATATACAGGCCCGTATTTGTAACAATGGAAACTGTCTGGTCTTTGCGCAGGGCCAGGTCTTTCAATTCTTTTTGCGCATCATCCAGTTCCAGAAATATTTTTTTTGTCCGGCGGTAGAAAGAAGCGCCGTATTCATTCAGCCGGATCTGCCGTCCCCCGTGGTCAAACAGCGGTACGCCCAGATCTTCTTCCAGAGACGCAATGGTCCTGCTAAGAAATGGCTGGGACACCTGCAGCTGCTCAGCAGCCTTTGTCATATGCTCCAGCTCGGCAACTTTCTGAAAATACATCAGTTGTCTGATATCCATATCTTTAACCTTTCCTGTTACCTTTCGTGGACCAGAATCCGGCGCCAGGGGCGTGTATCCCGTTGTCCGTTCAGGGTAAATTTATTTTATGTAATTATACATGAAAAACAGCGGGAAAGTAAAGGGGTAACCTGCCAGGATCAGAAGGTCTTTAGCGATTTATCGTAGTAACCTGGCAGTCGCCTGCATCCACATGCGGCAACTGCTTTAGCGATTTATCGTAGTAACCCGGCAGGAAACGCAGGCATCCGGTAACCAGACGAAGCGGGAGGCGGCGGATCAGGGTAAGATGCGGCCCGCAGGCGGACTGCGGCATACGTGCGGATATGGGCTTATGAAGCAGAATCATATGGAGCAGAATCATATGAAAGGGATAACGTTAATTGTTAGAATTAATAACATTTGTTACAGAAATGTTGTGTGGACATATATCATATAAATTCTTTTGATTAATATTTTTATATTAAATATTAACTATAAGAATTCTATACCATTTTTTTGTGTTTTTCAACTGAAATATAATAATTGTCATAAGTCACAAAAAATATAAGATTCTATTTAGTTTTTTGTGCGGTCTTACAATTCTTTGCCTGTTCATCAAAATTTCCAGATATTAACCGGTAATATTTCAGAAACCGGATACAACATACCTGTAACATATGTGATGCAGCAGGCATCAGGATTTACCAGAATTATTTCCAGTACATCCGGTATGCGTCTTTTGGCGGTCCATCAGAAATAAAAATAGTGTGGCGCATACGAAAAATCGTTTCCTATGGGCATCCCTGATTCCGGCCGCCCTGCGATTAAATTTTCATGGGAATATGCGTAAGGTCTGCGGATACCGGAAAGTTTCCGGTTTGTGGGACTATCTGCAGACAACAGGGGGAAATGCCATACATTGCTGCGTATCTGTTTATTTGCGGGGCAGACAGAACCGGCTTGATTTGCGGAAATAAGAAACAAATTCCTGCAGAAGCAGATGTATCAGGAAATTGCGGCGGATGGTAAGTAACGGGTGGGGGAACGCTGGTATCCAGAATGGAGCGGCTGTTTATGAAGTGGAACAGCCAGAACCGTAAAATACGGAAAGGATGCATGTAATGGAGCAACTGGATTACATTAAAATCGGACAGAGAATCCGGCAGGCCAGAAAGTCAAGAGGCTGGTCACAGGAAACGCTTGCGGCAAAATGTGATATTTCCCTTTCTTTTATGGGGCATATTGAGCGTGGAACCAGGAATATGAGCCTGGATACACTTGCCTGTATCTGCCGTGTGCTGGAAACCGGCGCCGATGAGCTGTTATGGGGTGTGATCCATCCGGAAAATTTTAATCTGCCGGATATATGGAAGTCTTCACAAAGGCAGGGTTTTGATAATTATCAGATGTATGTGAAAATCATGAAGTCAGTGGCTGAGATTATTTGCGGAACCAGACAGTAAACGCTCTGTAATAAAAATAACATAGACCATTGAGAGATCATTCTGCATACTGTGGCAGGAAAGAACCGGCAGCTGCTTTGTAAACTGTGAAGCGGGGCCCATATGCTGACGCATCCGTTTCAGTACCATGATTTGAAAACGGACAGGTATACTGTTTTCAGAAAAAAGAATAAATGATGCAGGCGGATTTACAGGTAATAAAGGACAGGCAGAAAAACAATGAACATATTATATATGACGCTGGATGACTTTGATACCCTGAATCAGCAGGGAATTAATACGGATCTGATCTGGGAATTTGTAAAGCACGGGCATCACATGTATGTGATTTCGCCCACAGAGCGCAGAAACGGCATACGGACCAGGCTGATACGGACGGATGGCGCTGTGATTTTAAAACTGCGCACAGGTAATATCCAGAAGACAAACCTGGTGGAAAAGGGTCTTTCCACAGCCGCTGCCGGAGCTGTGTTTCAATACGCAGTCCGCCGCTATTTTTACGGAATCCGTTTTGACCTGGTTATTTATCTGACGCCGCCGGTGACATTTCTAAAAGCGGCCGCATATGTAAAAAAACGGGATGGCGCCAGGACATATCTGCTGTTAAAAGATATCTTCCCACAGAATGCCCTGGATATCGGAATTTTGCGAAAGCACGGGATCAGGGGCCTGATATACAGGTATTTCCGCAGTAAGGAACAAAAGCTCTATGCAGTATCAGATACTATCGGATGCATGTCCCGGGCCAATGTGCGGTATGTACTGCGTCATAATCCCGGAATACCCGGGGACAAACCGGAAGTCTGTCCCAATGCCATTGCACCGGTTAAAATACTCCTTACGGATACAGAAAGGAAGGCGCTGCGGGCAGAATACGGCATTGCGCCGCACAGTACGGTGTTTGTATATGGCGGAAATCTGGGCAGGCCCCAGAATATTCCGTTTGTCATCCGGTGCCTTCACGCCTGCCGGCATCTGGAGAACGTTTTTTTTCTGATCGTGGGTAACGGTACGGAATACCCGCTGTTAGAGAGGTATGTAACGTGCCGCCGGCCGGCGAATGTAAAGCTGCTGCAGTGGATTCCCGGGAAAGAATATCACAGGCTGCTGGGGGCCTGTGATGTGGGTCTGCTGTTTCTGGATGAACGGTTTACTATACCCAATGTGCCAAGCCGGCTGCTTGGATATATGCAGGCCGCAATCCCGGTACTGGCTTGTACCGACACGTGTACGGATGTGGGGAAAATCATTACAGAAGGCGGGTTTGGATGGTGGTGTCCGGGAAATTATGTGGAAAGGTTCCGGGAGGCCGTGAAGGAAGCGGCTGCCTGCGGGGAGGGGATGAAAGCCATGGGAGAGGCCGGGCTGCGGTATCTGGAAAAGAATTATAACGTGAGTAAAGCATACCAGATAATTACTCATAAGGCGCATTACACAACAATCCATAAGTCCTGAAGGATACCAGAACCAGACCGGCTCTAATACACCGGAAAGCTTTCGTTTTAAATCAGTAAAGGAGATAATCATAGAAAAAATCATGAAAAAGGATGCCTGTAGAAATCGTAAAAATCCAGTACTGACGATAGGAATTACTTCTTATAATCGTGTAGTCGAACTGGCCAGGTGTTTATACAGTATTCAGACAGATCACCCGGATTTAATAGAAGTGATTGTAAGCGAAGATCAATCACCAGAAAGAACCTGTATCAAAGAGGTTACTGAAACATATGCCAGAACGGTGAATCATATGGTCCGTATTCATTTAAATCCAAAAAATCTGGGATTTGACAGAAATATAAAAAAAATAATTTATCTTGCCAGGGGCAGGTATGTGCTTTTAATGAGTGATGATGATTATCTGTGTACAGGAGCGGTGGACAGAATACTGAATGTACTAAGAAGGACAGCGCCCGGGGTTTTATATGCTCCATTTGTGTACAACAATAGTAACAGATGCGGAAGAATGTATGAAAAGAGCTTTCTGTTTAAAAACAGTGTCAGCTATGCTGCGGGGCATTTGTATGACAGCATTCTTTTTTCCGGACTTGTATTTCAAAAAGGATGTGTCAAAAAGCTGGATGCAGAGCCGTTTTTGAACAGGAATTATTTTCAGGTTTATATGTTTCTTTACACAGCCGTCTTTTATGGAGGAGTTTATATTAATATACCAATGGTACAGTGCGTGGGAGATGGAGAAAACGCATACGGGAAATCAGATTCAGCGGAAAAAAATCCATTACTGGCAGACAGAAATTCTGTTTATTCTAATCTGGAATTTCACAAAGGACTCATTTATACAGTAAGAAAATTTGATGAGGATTTTGGTACACATATATTCCGCACTTTTGAGAGAGAATATAATCTTCGTAGTATTACAGGGCTTGTGAGAGCGGAAGCGGCTGGTAAGCATATTTTGAAAAAATACTGGAAAAAACTGAACAGCCTGGATATCAGAATCACTTTAGTTTCTAAAATATATTATTATATGCTTCTGGTATCCGGAAGCGGAGTGACGCTGCGGCTGCTGAATATCCCAGAGAAATTACTGAAACTGTTCAGGCATGAGAGGTGACAATTATGGAAGCGGGCGTGGTAATTGTTACATATCAGCCGGATATGGAACGTCTTTCACAGAATATAAGCGCAATTATGAAACAGTGCGCTCTGGGAGTCATCGTTGATAATGGTTCTGACAATGCGGATCAGATAGAAGCACTTGCCAGGGAGACAGCAAATCTGACAGTTATCAGATATTCTGTAAATTATGGAATCGCAAAAGCTTTAAATACTGGTATGAAATACATGCGGCAAAAGGGTTTCCGGTGGGTGCTGACTCTGGATCAGGATACTGTCTGTCCAAAAAACATGATCCGCAAAATGGCGGAATTTACAAAATACAGACAGATTGGGATTCTATGCCCTGCGGTCTGGTACCATGGATGGAGTAAACAGCCTGAAACAACTGCTGGTACGGTGAAAGTTAAAGCCTGTATGACAAGCGGCTGTTTAACCAGGGTATCTGTCTGGGAAATGACTGGCGGATATGATGAATCCTTTTTTATTGATTATGTGGACAATGATTTTTGCGAAAAGGTAAAAGCGGCAGGATATCAGATTGTGAGAGTCAGTTCCATACAGATGTATCATGAACTGGGAAAAGCAGGAGAAAAAAGAATATGCGGGTTCATATTCAGATACTCTTTGCATGCGCCGTGGAGGTATTATTACATGATCCGGAATCAGCTTGTTTTTATCCACAGATACCGGACCAGACTGAATGTTCCAAAAGAATATCTGAAAGTAATTTATCTTGTTCTGTGTGCGGTGTGCTGGGAGAAAAAACGGTGGAAAGTAATTCACAATCTTCTGAGAGGAATCAGGGATGCGTCTGGGTGCTGTAAGACCAGGAAAACGATCAGAGACTGAAGGGCTGGAAAGCAGGGACAGAGTGTAATGGATGAAAGATTAGACCGTCAGATTGTAAATCTGAATAAAAAGTATCAGGACTTAAAAGATTCTAAAGAATATGCGGCTATGGAACGGCTGAGCAGGTATACTGGATATCTGAAAACAGGTTCTGTAAAAAGGATGATCCGGGAACTGCGGTTTAGCAGACACGCAGGCAGACATCAGTCTTTAAAAGGAAATATCAATTACAGAAAAAATCATTCGCAGGCGGATATTAAAGGCAGGCGGATTGTGGTGTATACCTGTATTGCGGGTGCGTATGACCGGCTGATTGAACCAGTGGTAAAAGAAAATCGCGTGGATTTTGTAGTATTTACTGACCAGCAGGTGCCTTCGGGGAGTGCCTGGGTAAAACAGGATATCAGTCAGTTAAAATCTTACCAGACGTTTTCGCCTGTAAAGCTGAACAGGGAGATAAAAATCAGACCGTACTTATTTCTGGATTATGATTACAGTATTTATGTTGATGGAAATATCCAGGTTGTGGGTGCGATGACGCCGGTTGTAAGAGCTATGGGGGATGCTGCGCTGGGAATTCATTTTCATAGTGCCAGGGATTGTATTTATGATGAAATGTATGGGATCAGACATTTAGGGAAAGCAGATATGACACTTGTAAACCGACAGATAAAAGCGTATAGAAAAGAGCGTTTTCCGTCTCATTCTGGTCTGTATGAAAATTCAATAATTTTGCGTGACCATAGAAATCAGTCTGTACGGGACTTAATGGAAGCATGGTGGCAGGAATATGTTAAATATCCCACAAGGGATCAGCTGAGTCTGCCATATGTTATCTGGAAAACAAATTTTGACAGATCCGGCATTTATGTTTTAGGAAACAGGCTGGATCATAATCCACGGTTTAACCGGGAAAATCATTTAAAATAAGGAGATATAAAGGAGATATAAATGAAGCTTAGGGTACCACTGCTACGGCTGGCTGACTGTTTATTATGGCATGGGGCATTACTTCTGCTGGTGTTTTCTTATGCGTCGGCTGGAATTATGGGAAGTGGAAATGAATCCGCAGGAAAGTATGTATCGCTGGTCTGTCTGGGAGTTATGCTTTTATTATATCTGTTTCAGTCAGGATGGAAGCTGGGCGTTACCATGACTTCATTCTGGGTATATCCGCTTTTTTACACATTATATTCCTTTCTTACCTGTCTGTGGGCGATAAACCGGAGTAATACTTATTCGATCAGTATGAGTCTTGCTAAAAATTTTATAATTATATTTATTGTATATCTCTGTTTTCAGAAAAATGCGGATATTGACAGTATGCTAAAACTTCATGTATGGTGCAGTCTGGTTCTGTCTGTAATGGCGCTCATCCGGTATGGGCCTGATATGATATTCCGTCTTTTGCTTTCGGGAAAACGTATAGATAATGAATTTATGAATTCAAATGCGCTGGGAATATGCAGTGCGTTCAGCCTGATAATAATGCTTTATTTCCTGGCAGAAAAAAAGTCAGGAAAGATATGGATTATAATCGCACCTGTGAATCTGGCCGCAATTGCGGTTTCTCAAAGTAAGAAATCTTTTGCGGTTTTATTTGCCGGAATATTATTACTGTCGGTTGTTTATATCATAGCTGATCCGGACAGACATAGACGGAAAAACCGGTTGCTGATAATCACAGCAGGTATTGTGCTGGGAATAGTGATATTTTGCTTCTCAGGAATTTTCAGACCGGTACGGGAAAGACTGATGGAATATTCTGATTTTATATTACGGGGAGAGATAACTGGTATTTCAGGGGCCTCAGACCGTTTCCGGATGGAACTGATTGAAACTGGCAGGCAAATTTTTATCAGACATCCTGTGACCGGTATAGGTACGGATAACGCTAAATTTATAGTTGCCAGTTATACGGGTGAAGAATTATATCTGCACAATAATTTTTATGAAGTCTTAACCGGAGGAGGAATGACAGGACTCATTTTTTATTACTGGTTCTGGATTTATCTGATATACAGAATGCTTAAATTGCGAAAATTTGCGGATGAAAAGTATTATATCTGTTTCTTTATACTTATTATGAGACTCATTCTGGATTATGCGTCGGTTCAGTATCCAGTCCGGGTTACATATTTCAGTTTAATGATTCCGTTTTTTTATGTATATAAAGCGCAAAGGGAAAGCAGGGGGAACAGATATGTATAGTCTGGAGAGAGTTGCTGTGACTCTGGGATCCAGAGGATGGCTTCCTTTTTTAAGTGATGAGACATATTTAAAAATACTGTTCAGACGTATGCTGGGATACGAACTGGACTTAAAAGATCCAAAAACCTTTAATGAGAAAATCCAGTGGCTGAAACTTAATGACAGAAAACCGGAATATACGATTATGGTTGATAAATATGCAGTGAAAAAATATGTGGCAGGTATGATTGGTGAACAGTATCTTATACCGACACTGGGTGTATGGGAGCGGTATGATGACATTGATTTTAAACAGCTGCCAGAGAGCTTTGTCTTAAAATGTACCCATGATTCAGGCGGTCTTGTAATTGTGCGTAATAAAAGCAGTATGGATTTTGCGGCTGCCAGAAAGAAACTTACGAAATGTCTGAAAAGAAATTATTATTATCAGGGGCGTGAGTGGCCATACAAAAATGTAAAACCCAGAATTTTAGCTGAAAAATATATCGAAGAAAAAGGAAAAATTGTTCCGGAAGATTATAAAATCTATTGTATCAATGGAGAACCGGAATATATCGCAGTTTTTCATAACCGTTTCAGCAATACGGAACCGTTAAGTGAGACAGTATATAATATAAACTGGGAGCCGCAGCATATTTCCCTGGACAGGCATTTTGCCATCAGTGATGAAATTATTCCAAAACCGGATTGTCTGGATGAGCTTCTGTGGATATGCAGAAAATTGTGCAGGGACATGGATTTTGTACGGATTGATTTTTACCTGTCTGGACACAGTATTTATTTTGGAGAGATTACGTTACATACCGCAGGTGGATTTCAGCGAATGCTGCCTGAAGAACTGGACCGGATACTTGGTGATAAACTAAAATTATCACCAGATACTATCGGGGGGGGGTATTTTCTTAATTCTGGATGGAGTGTGATACCAGGAAAACCAGAAAGGATCCTGGCGGCGGGACTGACTGATTATAAATTTTACTGTTTTAACGGAAAACCACGTTTTTTGTATATTTCAAAAGGGCTGGAAAATCATGAAACAGCAAGAATCAGTTATGTAACGCTGGAATGGGAAAACGCTCCGTTTTGCAGAAGCGATTATCGCAGATTTAAGCGGCTTCCTCTCAGACCTGTCAATTATGATCTGATGCTGGATCTTGCAGGAAAATTGTCAGCAAATATTCCATTTTTGCGTGTGGATTTTTACGAAATTAAAGAACAGGTATTTTTTAGCGAACTGACTTTTTATCCGGGTTCTGGATTTTCCGGGTTCAGTCCGGGACAGTGGGACAGAAAGCTGGGAGAGCTGATCCGGCTTCCCTTTCAGGAAAATGTATAGACTGTGTATGCGGGGGCCGTGCTGCCAGAAATGCGGGAACATGCTCTGGTACAGACGATGAATTTCTGCCGCAGGCGCTGGAGATATTTGTAAAAGGCTGGAGAAGCGTATGAGTCATAGAAGGATGATTGGAGGTATGGGTGACAAATGAAAGAGTTTAACAACGCAACACTACTGATCACCGGCGGCACCGGTTCATTTGGGAATGCGGTATTAAAGCGTTTCCTGTCCGCTGACATTGGTGAAATCCGCATTTTCAGCCGGGATGAAAAAAAACAGGACGATATGCGTCACCAGCTGCAGGCGGACTACGGGGCATATGCGTCAAAAGTAAAATTTTATATCGGGGATGTGAGAAATCCGCAGTCGGTACGGGACGCAATGCCGGGTGTGGATTTTATCTTTCATGCGGCGGCTCTTAAGCAGGTGCCGTCCTGTGAATTTTTTCCGATGGAGGCGGTGCATACAAATGTGGAAGGCACGGACAACGTGCTCCATGCGGCCATTGAAGCCGGCGTAAAGAGGGTGGTCTGTTTAAGCACGGACAAGGCGGCCTATCCGGTCAACGCAATGGGTACCAGCAAAGCCATGATGGAGCATGTGGTCCGGGCCAACGCCCGTGTGGCGGCGGAGCGGGGAAACACAGTCATCTGCGCCACCAGATATGGCAATGTGATGTGTTCCAGGGGATCGGTAATTCCGCTGTTTATCAGACAGATTGCTTCCGGCAGTCCGGTTACGGTTACAAGCCCTGACATGACCCGTTTTCTGATGAACCTGGAAGAAGCGGTGGATCTGGTACAGTTTGCGTTTACCCATGCAAAGCCGGGCGATCTGTTTGTGCAGAAAGCGGACGCATGTACAATCGGAACGCTGGCAGACGCAGTCCGCCGGCTCTTCGGGGATACCGGGCTAAGGATCATCGGCACCAGGCACGGAGAGAAGCTGCATGAAACTCTTCTGACCGGGGAGGAACGGCTGCGTGCCGTGGATATGGGAGATTATTTCCGGGTGCCTGCGGATAACAGGGATTTAAATTATGATAAATATTTTATTGAGGGCAGGATTCCGCAAGAGTCCCGGGGCGCTTATACGAGCTGTAACGCCAGACTGCTGGATACG
The DNA here is from genome assembly GCA_947642745.1 of uncultured Eubacterium sp. Classification (GTDB taxonomy): domain Bacteria; phylum Bacillota; class Clostridia; order Lachnospirales; family Lachnospiraceae; genus Eubacterium_J. Next base: position 4,123 of record CANRTU010000026.1, on the reverse strand, counting down.
GACGAAACAGTAAAAAAGATAGCGGCCACTGGTTATGTGAAGGAAGCGTTAAAAAAACTGCGTCCGCAGAGCTGCGTATCGTAGGCGGATCAGGAAAGAGTGGACAGGAAAATGAACATACTTATTACAGGAGCCAGAGGTTTTGTGGGGAGGAATCTGGCGGAAAACCTGAAAAATATCAGGGACGGCAAAGACTGTACCCGCAGTCTGCCTATCCGGGAGATCTATGAATACGGCAGGGACAGCGGCAGCGCTCTGCTGGAGGAAGCCTGCGCCCGCTGTGATTTCGTCTTTCATCTGGCAGGTGTGAACCGTCCGCCGGATGAATCGGGATTTACAGACGATAATGTCAGGCTTACGGAAAAACTGCTTCACACATTAAAAAAATATCATAATCCGTGTCCGGTTATGTACAGTTCTTCTGTCCAGGCGTCTCTGGCAGGCCGTTACCAAGACTCTGCCTATGGAAGGAGCAAACTGGAAGCGGAAAAACTCTGTTTTTCAGATCAGCGGCACACCGGAAGAGACGTATATGTTTACCGTCTGCCAAACCTGTTTGGCAAATGGTGTCCGCCGCACGCCCATTCGGTGGTGGCCACCTTCTGCCACAGGGCGGCGGATGGCAGGGAGTATACGGTTACGGACAGAAACAGGCGGCTGGAACTGTTATATATTGATGATCTGGTGCAGGGGCTTCTGGACGTACTGGAGGGCAGGCCGCTGCGCTGCGATTATGACGGCCTGCGGCTGGTGGAGCGCCCGGACGGCAGGTATTGTTTTGTGTCTGGGAGCCATGAGGCGACACTGGGTGAAATATCGGATCTGATCCGGTCGTTTCAGGCCATGCCGGCCACTCTTTATATGCCGGATATTCCGGAAGGGTCTTTTGTCAGAAAGCTGTACAGCACTTACCAGTCTTATCTGCCGGCAGGCAGGGCGGCATATGGACTGACCATGCATAAAGACCGGCGGGGCATGTTTGCGGAGCTTATAAAAACCGCTTCCTGCGGACAGTTCAGCGTAAATGTGGTAAGCCCGGGCTGTGAGCGGGGACAGCACTGGCACAATTCCCGCTGGGAAATATTTTTTGTGGTGTCGGGTCTGGGCATGGTCAGACAGCGTCCCGCCGGTACGGACAGGGACGGGAAGCCTTATCCGGTGACGGAAATAAAGGTGTCCGGGGAGCGGATACAGGCGGTACAGATGCTGCCCGGCTATACACACAGTATCCGGAATTTGTCCGATACGGAAAATCTGGTGTTTCTGATCTGGGCGGACGGGGTATTTGATCCGCAAAGGCCGGATACGTTTTATGAGGAAGTCTGACCCTGGAAAAACCGGATACGTTTCAGGGCGTGTCTGAATGCTCATGTATGGGAAAGAAGCAGGCAACTGGAAATAAGAAGCAGACCGCCAGCGCCGCACGATCCCGAAACGAAAGACCAATCGACAGGCATTGTGGAAATTTCTGCAACTCCTGTTTATTCTTCTCCTTTTTCTTGTACAATTTGTTGTTATGTAGTGTTTCAGATATGCAAGTATCCGTACTTTCAGAAACAGTTTTTGACACCGGTTCTCCATCGTGGCTGATGTGGTATAAAAAAGTTGACACCACATTCTCAGGGATTTGAGATATAATCAAGAGAATAAGGAGTGAACAAAATGGCAGAAAACAGACAATATGACCACGAATACAAAGTACAGGCAGTGAAGCTCGCTAAAGAAATCGGACAAGCTAAAGCTGCTAAAGAACTGGGAGTTCCCAAAAACACCATGTATGGCTGGGTACGGGCTAACCGTCTTGGCAATCTTGACCTTGGAGCTGGTTCACAGACTCCACAAAGCGCTATGACGCTTAACGAGGAACTCCTAAAGCTTCGCCGACAGGTAAAAGAACTGGAGAAAGAAAACCGCCGTTTGAAGAAAGAAAATGATTTTCTGGAGGAGGCCAGCGCTTTTTTCGCTGCGAGCCGTCTGAAGTCAGCAAAAACGAAAGAATGAAGTTTATTGCATTAAAAACGAAAGACGGCGAATTAAAAGGGGATATCGCTTTTTTCTGCAGAGCCCTCCATGTCAGCAGACAAGGGTTTTACCAGTATCTTGCAAACAAAGACTGCCCATGGAAATATCAGCCACTGGCGGAGGCCATGAAAGAGATTCTTACGGAAGATGAATGCAATGATACTTATGGCCGTATCCGCATGTATCAGGCATTGACATTGAAGCAGCCGGAAAATGTGGATATTCCCAGTGAACGCACTGTTTACCGTATCATGGAAGAGATCGGAATCAGCCATCCTCCCAGACGCAAGCCAAAGGGGATCACAAAAGCGGACAGGGAAGCCAGAAAATCAGACGATCTGTTAAAACGTGATTTCCATGCAGAGGAGCCGCTGACAAAATGTGTTACAGATATAACAGAGATCAAAGCCAGTGATGGAAAACTGTATGTTTCTGCTGTTTTTGACTGTTTTGATTCCAGCGTGGTCGGTCTGGCAATGGATACCAACATGAAGGCACCGTTATGTGTTCAGACACTGGAAAATACTTTTAATGCGTACCCCGGTATCCGTGGAGCCATTATCCATAGTGACAGAGGGAGCCAGTACACCAGCCAGCTATACCGCAATGCGGTCCGGCAGTACGGCATACAGCAAAGTATGAACAGTGCAGGCGGAAGATGCCATGATAATGCCCGCTGTGAAAGTATGTGGGCAAGGATGAAATCAGAACTGCTGTACGACCGTTATGATACGGAAAAAATGACCACAGATGAACTCAGGACGATTATCTGGAGATATTTCATCAGCTACTGGAATAACCGAAGAATCTGCTCTGCCAACGGAGGGCTTCCTCCTATGGTTAAACGACAGCAATACTATGATTCCCTGAAAGAAGCGGCATAGGATACAAAATTCTTGAAGAAAATGTGTCAACTAAAATTCGGCATATACCATACGGCAGATATGCTAAATGACAATGAAGCCCTGCCTGGAAAATGTACGGATAAGAGGGAGGAGAGCCTTGTATCGGATTTCCTTGCTATGGGAGGAAAAAAGAAATGGCATATAAGCAGGAACTGTGGGATGAGGCAAAGAAAAAATGCCGTATCGGGGATGAAGAAATCCGCATGGCAAAAGAAATGGGGCTGAACCCGAAAAGCCTTATAAAAAATATCCCAAACAAAAGCGAGATGTGGAAAGCCCCTGTAAAGGACTGGATACACGATATGTACGATAAAAGACAGAGAAAATCCCGCCAGAAGGCAAAACGGAGGGCGGCGGGGCAGAATAAGGACAGCAATCACAGCATCTAAGCCAAAAACGGTTTAGGCGCTGTTTTTTTGCTCTAAAACAGGAGGAGGTGCATCATGATTATCTGAAAGACATACCGGTAAACGGCTTTCGGAAAGCTCTTGTGGAACTGTTTAAGATATTAGATACCCAAATGGAGGACAGGGATAAATATTTAGCGGAGGATAATCCAAAGCTCGCCGCTTTTCCTTATGTTAATGGCGGATTGTTTGCGGATGAAACGATAGAGATCCCGCCATTTACAGAGGAACTCAAAGAGATTCTGTTACATAAGGCAAGTGCGGATTTTGACTGGTCAGATATCAGCCCGACTATCTTTGGCGCAGTGTTTGAAAGCACTTTGAACCCGGAAACGCGAAGAAGCGGAGGTATGCACTATACTTCTATTGAAAATATCCACAAAGTGATTGATCCTTTATTTATGGACGAATTAAAAGAGGAATTGAATGAAATCAGGCAAATTGCAGTGGAACGCACCAAAAAGGCAAAATTTAATTCCTTTCAGAAAAAATCGCGGGATTAAAATTTCTTGATATAACAGTACCGAGATTGATACAAAGGATAGGTGCAAAGATGGTTTAAATCTCTTGATTTCAAGGCTTTTTCAATTTGATAGACTGGCAGGACTTGTTTTTTTGCTTGTATGCCGTAGGCGGTGGTTTGCCCTTGGTGCATAATTGAACGAACCAAATAAAAATGAACGAACTTGGGGGCAGTTCGTTCAAAGTTGTGCGTATGCTCATTTTTCTGTTTTGGTAGTGTAAAATAGTTTGTGTCTTTGGAAAAAAATACCTCTTTTTTGGTAAGAA
>CANRTU010000025.1 GCA_947642745.1 uncultured Eubacterium sp. | reverse complement strand
GCGGACAAACGGTTTTCAAGACCGCCTCGTTATGACCACTTCGATACCTCTCCGTATTCTTTATCTGTCCGGTGTCCCAAACAGAACAATGAGATAATACCACCTATGTCACTTCATGTCAATACTCTTTTTCAAATTTTTTTATTTTTTTATCTATTTTTGTACTTTCCGCAAATACTGAGGCAATTTCCATATCTTCCGGTGTGGTTACTTTTATATTCCGGTAACTGCCTTCTACGAGTTTAACCGGCTGACTCAGGCCACATTCCACAACCATCGCATCATCTGTTATGTCCCGGATATGCTGACGGATCACACGTTCATAAGCCTGACAGATCAGCGGATAACGGAATGTCTGGGGTGTCTGCATCATCCATACGGTGCCGCGGTCCGGAGTACACACCACAAAATGCTGTTCATCCGCAATTTTCACCGTATCTTTTGCAGGCACCGCAGCTACACCTGTGCCATACTGTTCAGCGGCACAGATTGTCCTGTCGATGATATCCACAGTAACAAACGGCCTGGCACCGTCGTGAATCAGCACAATATCTGTATCCTCTATGGCACACAGTCCCTGGTATACTGATAAATAACGCTCGCTGCCTCCCCGTACAATTTTTCTCACTTTATGAAACTGGTATTTATCTACAATTTGTGTCTGACAGTATTCTGTTTCATCCTCTCCCGTAACCAGAACAATTTCGTCCACCCTGCTCTGTTCAAACACAAACAGAGGGTAACATATCAGCGGATACCCTCCAAGTTCCATATACTGTTTGTAAACGTCACTGTCCATGCGGCTTCCCTTTCCCGCCGCCAGTATAATCGCTGTATATTTCATAGCCATCACCTGTCTGTTACCATCCGTTTCGAAACATCATCCAGCGTTCACTCATGCCGCCGGAGTGACTGATACGTATTATACGCCGTCATGCCCGGCATCGCAGCCGTTTCATTATAACGGTTTCATTATAACGGTTTCATTACAATAGTTTCATTACTTATCTGCCTGCCGGCATCCCAGTTTCAGATCCGGCACCGCATTCAGTGTCCAGTCATCCCGCCTGCCTGCCTGATACGCATAATATGCCGCTGTGCCAATCATGGCAGCGTTATCCGTACATAACACTGGCGACGGATAAAAGAACTGTACTCCCCGTTTTCTGCATGCGTCCTCCATTGCAGAACGAAAAGATGCGTTGGACGCAACACCTCCGGCAATAGCGAACTGCTTTGCCCCATAGTGATCCACTCCAAGCATGGCATTCTCTGTCAGCACATCTACCACCGCTTTCTGGAAAGACGCCGCCACATTTTCCTGCACCACCGGAATACCTTTCATTTTACATCCATTCAGATAGTTCAGAACTGCTGATTTCAGACCGCTAAACGAAAAGTCATACGCACAGCCGCTTACTTTTGCACGTGGAAATCCGATTGCTTCCGCATCTCCTGCCATTGCCGCTTTCTCAATTTCTGGCCCTCCCGGATATCCCAGACCGATTGCCCTTGCCACTTTATCAAATGCTTCACCCGCCGCATCATCCCTGGTTCTTCCCAGTATCTCATAGATCCCGTAATCCTTTACATTTACCAGATGTGTATGCCCTCCGGATACAACCAGACATAAAAACGGCGGTTCCAGATCCGGATTCTCTATATAATTAGCGTTAATATGCCCTTCGATATGATGCACGCCTATCAGGGGCAGCCGCCCGGCAAACGCAATTGCTTTAGCCTCAGCCACCCCTACAAGCAGCGCCCCAGCCAGCCCGGGTCCATAGGTAACCGCCACCGCATCTATGTCATCCAGTGTCATTTCCGCTGTATCCAGCGCACTGGCAATTACCTGGTTTATCCGTTCTATATGTTTCCGGGAAGCGATTTCCGGCACGACTCCCCCATACAATGTGTGTATTTCTATCTGAGAAGAAATTATATTTGACCGTATACTTCTGCCATTCACGACAACTGCCGCCGCTGTCTCATCACAGGAACTTTCTATGGCAAGTATATTTATATCCCGTTTTCCGTCCATGGTACTGCCTCCGACCGCTAAAATTTTCTGATCATTCTTCCTCCCGGTCCATCAGATAAAATGCCAGGATTTTCCAGTTATCATCCTCATCTTTCCGTAGCAGGTAACGCTGGTATGTTCTGAAAAAATCCCCGCTGCCTTTTTTCATGAAATAGGTTGCCTTTACATAGGCACACTTTTTTTTGTCTATTTCCCGGAAAATTACTTCATCTGAAGCGCAGACACCTGTTTTAATAATGCGCTGCTTGTTATCTTTATATGACGCAATGTCTGATAACAGCTGGCTCTTATACGTATCCAGGGGATTTGCCTCCAGAAGTTCGTCATCCATCATTTTTCTTGCCTGATCCACCAGCTGGTTAAACTGCGATTCATCATATGTATCTCCGTACGCACATTCCACAAACTGGTTGTAAAATTTGATCACTTCTCTCGGAGTAGGCGGGTAGGCGTTATCCAGCTGTTTTAACAAAACCTCATCCAGGCGGGTGATTGTGACATCTTCCTCTGCCGGTTTTGAATCCCGGTGCGACAGATAATAGTAATACCCGCCAGTCAGTGCAATCATTAATACAGCAATAATTACAAATTTTATATATTTCATATACCCCACTCCTTTCTTTTTCCGGCGTCAGCAGCCGGTTCAGTCCGGTAACACAAAACGAATCCGGGCTGCGTTCCGGCCGGACAAACCAGCCGGTTACGTTTCTTCTTCCTCGGAATCTTCTTCATCCGGAAAATTCATGACCACCATTTTCCCATCTTTTCCCAGATGGGAATTTTCAAAAATACTGCGTACCTGCGGCATATAATCGGCCGCATGCACCAGGGACGGGGAAAAGTGGGTCAGCCATAATTCTTTTACATCTGCGTCTTTTGCTATTTTTGCCGCTTCATAAAAGGTCATGTGTTTATATTGTCTGGCCTTTGCCAGTTTCTCCTTTTCTGCGTACATGCCCTCACAGATAAGCAGATCCGCACCCCTGGCATTTTTTACCAGTGAATCCGCAGGCCGGGTGTCTGTACAGTAGGTCAGCTTAATCCCCCTGCGCACCGGTCCCATAACCATATCTGGTGTATACGTATGTCCATTGTATTCCACCGGGGTTCCTTTTTGCAAAATCCCCCAGTATCTTTGTGGCAGCCCGTATTTCTGCGCATTCTCCGGCTGGAAACGCCCCTGACGTCCGATCTCAACCGTATACCCATAACATGGTACGTTATGGTTGACCTTAAACGCAGTAATTTTATATCCATACAGGTTAAATACCTGCTCTGCCTCCGTTATTTCCACACACCGGACTTCAAACGGCAGCTCCGGGGCAATGACACGCAGGGCGGACACTACCTGTTTCAGCCCCTTGGGCCCCAGAAGTGTTACCGGCTGTGTCCGATCCGCATTTCCCATGGTGAGCAGCATGCCGGGCAGCCCGCTGATATGATCCGCATGATAGTGGGTAAAGCAGATCAGATCTATGGGATGAAAACTCCAGCCTGCCTTTTTTACCGCAATCTGGGTAGCTTCTCCACAATCCACCAGCAGGCTGCTGCCATTATACCGTGTCATGAGCGACGTCAGAAAACGGTATGGCAGCGGCATCATACCAGCAGTTCCAAGTAAACAAACATCTAACATATTTACACCTTCATTCTAAATACAGTTATAACAGTTCCAGCTCCTCTTCTTCACGGGGCGGAATTGCAAAATGTGTTGTCCAGGCATCAAAACAGGCTTCGCAGATATTCATTTTTTGCCTGATACCGTCCCTGCCTGAGAAATATCCCCAGCTTTTGTCAATGGCAACATAATCTTCCAGCGCAAAATTTGTATTTTCTTTAAAACGGATTTCTTTTCCACAGCAATTACAATATATTTTCATCATAATACCTCCCCATCGGCAATGAACGCTGTCAGTATACAAATCTTAATTTTATAAATTCTGTATCTGCGGCAACAGCCCTGCCTGACATGGCCCGGAGTCTGATGCGCCAGCGATCTTTTATTATGTGATTTACTGATCTGTATACAGTATAATCAAACAGACCCGAAGAGTATAGCGGGAATTGCTGGCTAATTGTCTAAGGAAAGGATTTTAAAGTAATTTCTCTTTATCTTTAGTATCATTATCGGCAGATTCCTTCATCATCACAAGTGCATCTTCCTGTGGAAACTGGTAGAATCCTTTTCTGATACCTGCAACAGAAAATCCATATTTTTCATATAACGAAATAGCCGGCGCATTAGACCTGCGCACTTCCAGATAAATTCGTCCGGCTCCTTTTGCAAACGCCTGCGGCAAAGCTGTATCCAGCAGCTGGCAGGCAATATTCCGCCGGCGAAAACCAGTTGCTACCGCAATATTAGTAAGTTCGCCTTCATCAGCGGCCAGATAAATACCACAATAACCTGTCACCTGTCCGCTGGTCACTGCCACATAAAACAATACATGGTCCATTGTCAGTGTATCGGCAAAGCCTTTTTCAGACCAGGGCTCTGAAAACGTTTCCGCTTCTATGGCGGCAATCTGTGGAATATGTTCCATTTTCATCCGTGTAATCTGCATCTTTCTCCTGTCCGGGTCATTCATCATAATTTCCAGGCTCCTGATACTCGTTTTTATTTCAGAATGTGTTTTAAACCTGCTTATCTTCTTATCTGTTTTTGCGTCCGCCAGTGCGTGTCTGAAAAACGCTTTCTGTCAGATGTAACCGGGGTCATGATATGCCTCACACTTAGAGCGTATTTGAAAATACTTTCTGGCAGATGTACCCAAAGGGTATAATATGCTTCAGGGTACAAAGCGGGGCGTGCAGATGCCGGAAATGATTTTTCAAACACGCTCTGGTACCCAAAAGACATAATATGAAGAATTTATCCCGGATTTATGAGGTATACCTAAATGGACACGATGCATCGTGCCCTATGGGTATCGCAGGCTATGCCGGTTAAATCCGGGAGGAATTCTCCGTATCATGCCCTCAGGGTACAAAACAGGGAGCGCAAATTACAGGAATGATTTTTCAGACACGTTCTGGTACTAACAGCTTTTTAATTTCTCCTGGCGCTCCCGCTCTGCCTGTGACAAACGCAGATATTCCGGCCGGTGTTCTGCCGCAGTCTGCAGTCTGCCGGCAGTATAATACTCCATTGCCAGCACAGCGGCGGCGGCGGCCCGCTGCCTGTTCAGATGTGCCGGCGCAAATGTGAATGCCACTTCGCAATGCTCCCGGATGTAAGGAGTGAATACTTTCGTTCCATCTCCCAGAAACGTCACTTTACGGTGTTTTTGATTGATAATGGATATAATCTCATCAATCCCCACCGCACATTGTTCCAGCACGGTATGCATTTTACCATCTTCGAATTTGTAAAGTCCCGTATACGTCTGGTTTCTTCTGGCATCCATCAGCGGGCAGACCAGCGTGCTGCTGCCGGCCAGATTATAAGCCAGCGCATCCACCGTCGGAATATGGATCAGCGGTTTATCCAGTACGAACCCCAGTCCCTTTGCCGTGGCTGAACCTATCCGCAGCCCGGTAAAAGACCCGGGACCGCCTGCCACCGCAATGGCATCCAGTGTATCCAGTTCCAGCTCTGTCATCCTGGTCACTTCATCTATCATCGGAAGAAGCGTCTGTGAATGCGTCTTTTTGTAATTTAACGTATATTCCGCCAGCAATGTATCATCTTCCACAATAGCTATGCTGGCCACAAGACCAGAACTGTCAATTGCCAGTATTTTCATCTCTTTTCTCCTTGCCTGTACTTCCGGCATATTCCGCCAGAATTCTTTATTGTCTGATCCGTTCGATCGTAATCCGGCGGTAATCAAATCCTTTTTCCAGGTCTTTTTCTATCCGGATCTGATCATACTCTGGCGGAAGAATATCTCTGATCAGATCCGCCCATTCTATCATTGCAAGACCGTCGCCATAAATATAATCTTCATATCCGGTATCGTCCATTTCAGGAGCGCCGGCGATCCGGTAGACATCAAAATGATAAAACGGCATTCTCCCTTCTTCATATACCTGCAAAATGGTAAACGTAGGGCTGCATACCGGTTCTTCAATTCCAAGCCCCCTGGCAACTCCCTGGGTAAATACGGTTTTACCGGTTCCAAGATCACCCAGCAGGGCATAAACACTGCCAGGCTCTGCCTGCCTGGCGATTTCTTCTCCTAATTTTGCTGTTTCTTCTGCAGAGTATGTTTCGTAAACCATGGTCTGCCCTCCTGTCCGTCCACAAATATGTCTTATATTGATTTCTGTAATTTTATTCCGCATTCTGCGGCCTGTCTGCCGATACCATGCCGGTCCGGACACATCTCACAAAAATCATTTGTAAGACACACTATTTGTAAAACACACTATTTCATTTTAAACCTGTATGTTTCCAGATGTTTCTGCGCAAGCTGGCGGATTGTCTGATATTCCGCTTCCGCCTGCGCCCTTGGAATAATAAACGCATTACACGGATTGATACAGACCAGGATATTATGCCTGGTAGCCACAATCCGGTAAACCTGATCCCAGGCCAGTGTAGAACTGGCCCCATCCTGTGAAGTCGTTACACCGGTATCATCTATTACATAGTGCAGGACATTTTTTAATACCGGCGAACCGGACACCTGCCGCGCAGAACGCAGATAAAGTGTTACCGGTGTATAAAACAGCAAAAGTACGCCAAGTCCTGTATACAGAACCGTATATGCCAGTCCGGCTTCCTCCCTGGTCTTTATGGCGCCCGCAAAAGCCACAAATGCCATTATAATTCCAAGATAACCGTTAAGTGATGTATACGCATGATAAAGATTGTAGCGATACATATCAATGGTTCCAAGCTTTATATCAAGTTCTGCCTTCATGAAAATTCCCCTTTGTGCCAGAGCCTGTCCCGGATCTGTCTCCATAATAACCCGCAGATTATGGAAATGTCCGCACAGGCTCCCAAACCTTTAATCAAATCTGGCTACAGTATAACATTTTTCATATCAGGAAACAACTTCTTAAATATTTAAAATTTATATTTAATTAATTCCTTTCATTGTGAGCTGTATCCGCTTTTTAGCCAGATCCACACTCATTACCATTACATCCGCAATATCGCCCACACTTACCGCTTCCAATGGATGTCTGATAAAACGGTCACAGATCTGGGAAATGTGAACAAGCCCGTCCTGGTGAACGCCAATATCCACAAATACCCCAAAGTCTGTCACGTTGCGGACAGTACCTTTTAATATCATTCCGGCTGTCAGGTCTTTCATTTCCAGTACGTCACTGCGCAGAATTGGCTTTGGCATATCCTCACGGGGATCTCTGGCTGGTTTTTCCAGCTCTTTTACAATATCCCTTAACGTGATTTCACCGATATCCAGTTCTTCTGACATTTTTTTGTAGTCATGGATCTTCCCGGAAATCCCTTTCATCCTGCCAGCCGTAATATCCTGCGGGGTATAACCCAGTTTTTCCAGCAGCCTGCCGGTTGCCTCATAACTTTCCGGATGAACGGCAGTAGCATCCAGAGGATTTTTCCCGTCTGTTATCCGGGTAAACCCTGCGCACTGCTCATAAGCCTTTGGTCCCAGTTTGGCTACTTTGAGCAGCTGGGCCCGGGATTCAAAGCGTCCGTTCGCTTCACGATAAGCCACAATGTTTCTGGCCACTGTCTTACTGATGCCGGATATGTATTCCAGCAAAGAAGTGGATGCCGTATTCAAATCCACGCCTACTTTATTTACACAGTCTTCCACCACTCCGGATAAAGCTTCATTTAATTTTTTCTGATTCATATCGTGCTGGTACTGGCCCACGCCAATGGATTTTGGGTCAATCTTGACTAATTCCGCCAGCGGGTCCTGCAGGCGCCTTGCCATGGAAGCAGCGCTGCGCTGCCCCACATCAAATTCCGGAAATTCTTCTGTGGCCAGTTTGCTGGCGGAATATACAGAAGCTCCCGCTTCATTGACAATCACATACTGGACCGGTTTGTGCAGCTCTTTTAACAGTTCTACAATTATCATTTCTGATTCTCTGGATGCCGTACCATTTCCAAGAGAAATTAAAGTTACATGATATTTTTCAATTAATTTTTTGATAACCGCTTTGGATTCTTCTGTTTTGTTCTGCGGAGCCGTGGGGTAAATAACAGTCGTATCCAGTACTTTCCCAGTAGTATCCACCACCGCTATTTTGCATCCGGTACGAAACGCAGGGTCCCAGCCCAGTACTACCCGGTTTACAATCGGCGGCTGCATCAGAAGCTGCTCCAGATTTTTACCAAATACCCGTATGGCTCCATCTTCTGCTTTTTCTGTCAGGCTGTTTCTGATCTCACGTTCAATGGAAGGCGCAATCAGACGCTGGTAACTGTCCCTGATCACGGCCTGTAAAACCGGTGTCGTAACCGGATTCTTTTTTATGATAATCTGTTTTTCGAGATACCGGATAATATCTTCTTCCGGCGCTTCGATTCTGACTGTCAGAATCTTTTCAGCTTCCCCACGGTTTAATGCCAGTATCCGGTGACCCACGATCTTAGCTATGCGTTCAGAAAATTCATAGTACATCTCATAAACAGATTCCGCCTGCGGATCCCTGGCCCTGGAAGCAATCATTCCATTTCTCACTGTCATCTCACGAATCCGGATACGGTAATCCGCTTCATCGGAAACGGCTTCAGCTATTATGTCCGAGGCTCCCGCAAGGGCGCTTTCCACAGTGTCCACTCCTTTTTCCGGATCGACAAACGCCCGCGCTTCTTCTTCAAGGGATTTTTTTGTCATCTGGAGTGTAATAATATTTGCCAGCGGCTCCAGTCCTTTTTCTTTTGCAATGGCAGCCCTGGTCCTGCGTTTTGGTCTGTATGGACGGTAGAGGTCATCCACAACCACCAGGGTTTTTGCCGCTTCAATCTGGGTTTTTAATTCCTCTGTCATTTTACCCTGGTCTTCAATACTGGAAATTACCTGTTGTTTTTTCTCTTCCAGATTTCTCAGATATTCCAGCCGTTCATGAAGATCACGCAGTATTTCGTCATTCAGGGCGCCGGTGACTTCTTTCCGGTATCTGGCGATAAAAGGAATCGTATTCCCCTCGTCAATCAGTTTTACGGCAGCCCCGGCCTGTTCAGGTTTAATTTGCAATTCTTTTGCAAGCGTTGTAATAATATCCATTGTTTTGTCGCATGTTTTCCATGCGCCTTTCTATGTATTTTTATATTTTATTTTGCGGCGGCCATGAGAAAACCCAGCCGGCAAAACAGCAGCTATACAGCGTGGTTATACCAGCATTATACTGAAAAGATTTCAAAGTGTAAAGCCTGATGCCACATTGTTTTTCATGCCCGCATATGCTACATCCGTCGGGAAATTACCTGTTGTAACTACAGCGTATGCCAGAGCGCATAAACTATAAACGGCTTTCAGACAGGCCGTATCAGAATATCCATAACCGGGATAACAATTATTACATAATAAATCCGAAATAACAATGCAAAATATTTTTTATCACAAAATTGATCATAACGATACCGGCAGCCGCCCATACATAGATATTACGATAACGCATCCCTACCGGAATGGTATGGCGGCTGATTCTTTCAATTGTCTGGGTAATCATAAAACAGACATATACTGCCAGTCCGTAAAGTACAATGGGATGATAACAGAATGAGCGCAGAATGTGTCCGTTCAGTAATTCTGTCACTGCCCTGGTGCCGCCGCATCCCGGACAATAGCAGCCTGTCAGCAGATGAAACGGACATGGCGGAAATCTGAAAAACGCTTTCCATCCGGGATTTACAGAAAACAGAATCCACAACAGTACCTGGATCAGAAGCAGTATACACCCCGGGAAATAGAAACAATCCTCGATGGAACGTATGTTTTTATAGTCTTTTTGATTTGTTTTTCCCATATTTTAATTTTCTTTCCTGTACTTGTATGATATAATAGGCCCACAGGAACCTGTTATCCGGAAATACCAGCCAGGCTCTGTGACATATTCCGGAACAAGTATAACATATTTTCTATTCAGGAGGTGATTTTTATGACACTAAACGGAATTTCTAATGCTTACTACAATCCTTATGCAGCCTATGGCAGCTATCCGGGAACCAGTCAGACAGGTATGGGCGACCAGTCATCAGACGCACTTCAGGGTGTTCCGGCAGCGGCTGGTGACGACCAGAAAGTAAAACAGGGTTACAAATCTTCTCCGGCTGACTGTCAGACCTGCAGGGAACGTAAATATCAGGATGGTTCTGACGAGTCCGATGTTTCCTTTAAGGCGCCGGGGCATATCTCCCCACAGGCGTCCGCTGCCACCGTTATGGCGCATGAACAGCAGCACGTATCAAATGCCTATGAAAAAGCCGCCAAAAATAACGGAAACGTATTATCCTGCAATGTAACTTTACGTACCGCCATCTGTCCGGAATGCGGAACTTCTTATGTTTCAGGCGGTACCACAAATACAAAGATTTCTTATCCGAATGAATCGAATCCTTACCAGCAGAATAAAAAGGCGCAGGATGCCATCCGCTATACAGGCGCAAACATTGATTATGCGGCATAATCAGAATTCCGCAGAAAGCAGAAGAGATTCGGCAGCTTAACAGTCTGTCCGTGAATACTAAATGAAAATGAAACAGCAGCAGAAATTTTTCCTGCTGCTGTACCAGACTACAGATCCCGCATCAGTGAAAGCGGATCATCTGCAGTATATTTCCTAATTGCAAAGCCTTCTTTTCATAATCAGCTTCTTTCATTTCCAGAGTGATAAATCCATTTTCACCGGCAGCTTCTGCCAGTTCCACATATTCTACCGTGCCAAATACGCTGGCAATATTCTCCCGGTCCGCTCTGGTACGCACAAAAAACCTGCCTGTCCGCTCCCTGTAATCCGATATTTCCAGTTTCTGCGGTTTCCATTCCAGTTCAATGTGTTTTCCAATATGTTTCGCAAGTTCCACCACATCAGCCACTACCGCGCTTGCCGTAGGAAGACTGCCTGCCCCGCTACCATAGAACATGGCGTCGCCCAGCATGTTTCCCCGTACAAAGATGGCATTGAACACGCCATTTACATTGTACAGCGGATGATCTTCCGGCAGCAGAAACGGCGCAACGATTACTGTATAGGTGTCTCCCACCTGCCGGCTTGTAGCGAGCAGCTTTATTACACGTTTCATTTTTGCGGCGTAACGGATGTCAGTTGCTGTAATCTTTGTAATTCCTTCTGTATGCACATCTTCAAAGTCTGCCTGCTGCCCCGCCACCAGCGAAGTCAGAATAGCGATCTTGCGGCAGGCGTCATATCCTTCCACATCCGCCGCAGGATCTTTTTCCGCATAACCTTTGTCCTGTGCTTCTTTTAAGACTTCTTCAAATTCACAGCCATCCTGTGTCATTTTTGTCAGCATGTAATTGGTCGTACCATTCATAATACCGCTGATTTCTTCGATCCGGTCTGCGGTCAGGCAGGAATTTAACGCCCGGATAATCGGAATCCCGCCTCCCACGCTGGCTTCAAACATAAAATTGACATTTTTTTCTTTTGCGATGGCAATGAGCTCTGCCCCATGTACCGCCACCAGCGCCTTATTGGAAGTCGTAACGCTTTTGCCCGCCAGCAGCATGGCCTTCACAAACGTACAGGCCGGTTCCACGCCGCCCATTGTTTCTACTACAATGGCAACTTCCGGATCCTGCGCAATGACGTTATAATCATGTACAATTTTATCCTGCACCGGATCACCCTCAAAATCACGGACATCGAGTATGTACTTCACCTCAATGCCCTCTCCGGTTTTTTTACAGATACTTTCCTGATTCGTTTCAATTACTTTTACAACTCCGGAACCAATCGTTCCATATCCCATGACAGCAATCTTTATCATCTCATTTACTCCTTGCTATTTTTTAGACATCCATTTCAGATATGCATTCATAAACATATCCAGATCCCCATCCATAACTGCCCCCACATTACCGCTCTCCACATTTGTCCGGTGGTCTTTTACCATCGTGTAAGGCTGCATGACATAAGAACGAATCTGATTGCCCCAGCCAATATCTGTCACTTCGCCACGGATACCGGCTTCTTTCTGCGCCTGTTCCTCCTGCTTTAACAGATACAGCCTGGATTTTAACATCTGCATCGCTTTGTCCTTATTCATATGCTGGGACCGTTCATTCTGGCAGGTTACCACTATCCCGGTCGGGAAATGGGTAATCCGGATTGCCGAAGAGGTCTTGTTGATGTGCTGTCCGCCTGCCCCGCTGGAACGATATGTGTCTATGCGGATATCCTCGTCTTTGATTTCCACATCAATGTCTTCTTCAATTTCCGGCATGACATCGCAGGATACAAAAGAGGTCTGTCTTTTTCCCGCCGCATTAAACGGAGAAATTCTTACGAGCCGGTGAACACCTTTCTCTGATTTCAGATAGCCATAGGCGTTCTGCCCGTTTACCTGAAAGGTAACGGATTTTATACCGGCTTCATCCCCTTCGTGGAAATCAATCACTTCCAGATCAAATCCTTTGTCCGATGCCCACCTGGTATACATTCGGTAAAGCATGGATGCCCAGTCACAGGATTCTGTTCCTCCGGCGCCTGCGTTTAAGGATACGATCGCATCATTGGCATCGTATTCTCCGGATAGAAGTGTTTTGATCCGGATATTTTCAAACTGCTGCTGGTATACAGCAATCGCTTCTTCTACTTCAGGAATCAGCGACAGATCGCCTTCTTCATCCCCCATCAGAAGCAGCGTCTCGATATCCTCGTATTTCGTCTCCAGTTCCGCATAGATCTGAATATCATCTTTGAGACTTTTTAGTTCCTTCATTTTCTTTTGTGAGTCCTGGGCGTTGTTCCAGAAATCCGGCGCTTCCATCTCACGTTCTAATTCTTCTACCTTTTTGCCCTTATTAGCGAGGTCAAAGTGAATCCCTCAAATCCTGTAATGGTTTCCGGAAGGTATTTAATGTATACCGGTATGAATCAAATTCAACCATTTTATCACCAACTTTCTTTAAATTATATTCCGGTTTAAATCTATATTACAAGAAACCGGCGGACACACCGCCAGAAATACAGCGCCGCCCGTTTCCTATAACCTGTTTCATCTGCCCTGTTCCGCTTGCTTCAGCTCCCTGACAGCCCTGCGGATCTGATTGTCTTTCTTATAATTAAATCTTTTGTTTTTAGCTCCGGTATATTTATATTTTAATTCAATATCCGGTTCAATACCTGTTCCATGGATATTTTCTCCCTTTGGAGTAAAATACTTTGCGGTTGTGAGCTTAATGGCGCTTTTATCCGATAACGGGCTGACAGTCTGAACGACGCCTTTTCCAAACGTGGTCGTACCAATCAGCGTGCCATAGTCATAATCCCGGATTGCCCCGGCAAAAATCTCTGAACAGCTGGCGCTGTTTCCGTTGATCAAAACAGCAATGGGCAGATCCATATACCGTTCCGCATCCGAAGATACTTCCTGACGGTTGCCGTATTTATCCTCAGTATATACAATCAGGCCTTCCGGCAGAATGTAATCCAGTACTTCTGTCACAGATTCCATCATGCCTCCCGGATTGTCCCGCAGGTCTATAATCATTTTTGTCATTCCTTCCGCCTGCAGCTCTTCCGCTTTTTTTTCAAAATCCCTGGCAGTGGCTTTACCAAATTCCGCAATTACGATATAACCGATTCCATCCTCCAGCATCATGCCATCTACTGTGGGTACTTCTACTTTTCCCCGTCTGACGTCGAATTCCAGGTATTCCTCTTCTCCTTCCCGTGCTATGACCAGATGCACTTTACTGTTTTCTTCTCCCCGGATATGGGTTACCAGCTCAGTAAGTTCCATTGTCCTGGCCTCGATATCTTCCACCCGGACTACAATATCACCGGCTTTCAGGCCGGCTTTCTGAGAAGGCGTCCCGTCGTATACCCGGATGATTTTTACCTGCATGGTCTCCCGGTCCTGTTGTAAGACCGCACCAATTCCATAATACTGGGCACTGGCGGATATCATCATCTCCTGGTATTCTTCTTCGGTATAATAAGCTGAATAAGGGTCTCCAAGACTGTTAAATAGTCCTTTATATAAACCTTCTTTTAATTTTCCGGTATCCACATCCTCATAATAATACTGATGAATCATGGAAGTCAGCTCATTGATCTTTGCCCGCACGGAGTTGTTAATAATGTTTGCGGATGCGCTCTCTCCAATACTTCCTGTACTAAAACGCCCCTGCACCCAGAATAATACACCAGCTCCCAGAATCAGAAAAATGCAAACGGTGGATAACATTCCTGTTATCACACCTTTTGCAAATTTATGATCTTTCTTAAATTCTATAATTTCAACTGCCTGTTCCAGTTCTTCCCGTCTATCTTCCATATACTAATTTCCTATCATTTCTATGACTGCTGCTTATACATTCAGATGTTTGCGTACGGTAACCGCACTTCCAAGAAAACCGATCCCGATACCAAGCACAATCGCAACCGGCACCAGTATGCGGAATACTTCCTGCACTGGCAAAAATGTAAGCAAATTTGACAAAAAGCTGAATCTTACGGTAATAAACTCGATCAGTTTTCCATACACCACACGCAATATTAAAAGCGGCAGAACAGAACCTATCAGACCGATTAAAATACCTTCTACGTAAAATGGAGCCTTCACCAGATAATCTGTTGCGCCAATCAGCTTCATAATGGCAATTTCTTCCCGCCGGACGGTAATGCCCACCGTTACTGTATTGCTGATCAGAAAGATTGCCACCGCAAATAAAATCACAATAATTCCAAGAGACACATAAGCTACCAGACGGTTAAAATCTGTCAGAATATTCGCCACCATTCTGGACTGGTTGACTTCCCGCACCCCGTCCAGGGATTCCAGAAATGTTACCAGCTGCTGCTGCTGCGATACATCTTTCAGAAAAACTTCATAACTGGCAGAATAGGCCAGCGGATTATCCTCCGCAAATCCTTCACTCGCCTCTTCATCTCCCTGAAAATAAACCTCTTTGTATGTTTCCCAGGCCTCTTCCGCAGAAGTATATTTCTGGTTGGCAACCTCCGGCCTTAAACGGATTGCCTGCCCGATTGCCTGAATCTGTTCCTCTGATATATCGTCGTCAAACATAACCGTAATGGCTACGCTTCCTTCCACATTATCCACCATCGCCTGAAAATTTGTAACAAGTGAATAAAATACGCCAAACAGGAAAATACAGGCTGTCATTGTGGCTATGGACGCCGTGGAAAAGAGTTTGTTTCTCCAGATATTAATAATACCCTGTTTCACAGAATATAAAGTACCGCTAATCCTCATTCGTATTCCCCTCCTGCCCGGCATCACTGACCACAATTCCCTGCTCAATGGTTATGACACGCTTTTTCATCCCATGTACGATATCCAGGTTGTGGGTAACCACTACTACCGTCGTTCCCCTGGCATTGATTTCCTCAAGTAATTTCATGATTTCCCAGGCATTATTATTGTCCAGATTACCGGTGGGCTCATCCGCCAGCAGTATTTTAGGCGCATTCACCAGCGCACGGGCAATCGCTACACGCTGCTGCTCGCCACCGGATATCTGCTTGGGATAAGAGCGGTATTTTGCTGCCAGCCCTACCATGGATAGCATCTGTGGTACTTTTCTGCGTATGGTACGGGAGGACTCTCCCACTACCCGCAGCGCAAATCCCACATTATCATACACATTCCGGTCTTTCAGCAGCCGGAAATCCTGAAAGACAACCCCGATCTGCCGGCGGAACTTTGGTACCTGTTTATGCTTAATAAGGCCAAGGGCCTGATTATTTATGTAGATAGTCCCTTCTGTCGGCTCTAACTCCTTTAATAACAGCCTGATCAGGGTGGATTTCCCTGAACCGCTGTCTCCTACTATAAAAACAAACTCTCCTTCTTTAATATGAATGTTTACTTTATCCAGCGCCGGAACACCTTCTGAGTATGTCTTACTTACATTCTCAAGCCGAATCATAGTACCTCCTAATAGTCTAACGTCTCCATATATTTCATGTATTTCACAACCATTAATGCGATCTTGAATGTAATCGCATCCTCAAACACCCTGAGATCAAGACCTGTGCTCTTCTGCAGCTTATCCAGACGGTACACCAGCGTATTCCGGTGGATATACAGCTGCCTGGAAGTCTCTGATACATTCAGGCTGTTTTCAAAAAATTTGTTGATTGTCGTCAGTGTCTCTTCATCGAATTCATCCGGAGAACGGTTTTCAAATATTTCTTTAATAAACATTTTACAAAGCGGAATTGGCAGCTGATAAATCAGACGGCCAATCCCAAGCTGGGAATAAGCAATGATATCTTTGTCTTCAAAAAAGATCTTGCCTACGTCCAGCGCCATACGGGCTTCTTTAAAAGAACGGGATACTTCCTTGATTTCTCCCACAATCGTTCCATATGCAATATGTTCCTGAACGCCCGGATCAGAAGAAAACAGGTTCCAGATCACTTCCGCTGTTTTATTTAAATCTTCATATCCTTCATTTTCTGCCAGTTCTTTTACTACAATAATATTTTTCTCATCTACGGCAGTGACAAAATCCCTTGATTTTCCGCCAAACAGGCTTCTCACTTTTTCCAGTTCGTTTCCATCTTTTTCCCGGTTGGTTTCTATAATATAGACTGCCCTGCGTACATCGGTCTCTATATGGAGTTTCTTTGCCCGGTTGTAAATGTCTACCAGCAATAAATTATCCAGCAGCAGATTTTTTATAAAATTATCTTTATCAAAACGCTCTTTGTATGCAATTAAAAGATTCTGAATCTGGAAACTGGCTATCTTGCCTACCATATATTCATCGTCTGTCTCTCCATTTGCCAGCAGTACATATTCCAGCTGGTGCTCATCAAATACTTTGAAAAACTGGCAGCCCTGCATCACCTGGCTGTCGGCCGGAGAGTCTACGAATAACAATGCAGAATCCGAATATTTCTCCCCATCCGAAAATGTCGATGCCAGCACCTTGCCTTCTGTATCAATGACACATAAATCTGTGCGTGTAATCCCCTTTAATCCATCTATTGTATTCTGGAGTATCTGATTTGATATCATATTTTTTTCTCCTTCTCTTGCTGTAACATTCTGCCTTATCATTATTCCAGATACGAACATAATAATACAAAACGTAGAAAAAATAAAGGGGAAACTCATATTTTTTTGTGCTAATATTCCAAAAAGCCTTCACCCAGCACTTCTCTCACATCTGTAACAATCACAAATGCACCGGCATCTATGTTTTTGATATATTCTTTTAATACCGGCACTTCTTTTTTGGATACCACGCAAAACAGCATGTTGCGGTCTTCCCGCTGATACATTCCGACTGCGGGAAGCAGTGTTGTGCCCCTATCCATATCGTGCAAAACCGTGTCCGCGATCCGTTCGTACTTCTCTGAAATAATATAAACAGCTTTGGAAAATTTTCCGCCTTCTGTAATCAGATCAGATACATATGAGACTATAATCACAGAAAAAACCGCATACAGGGACGCATGCAGTCCGCACACATAAATACCGGCCAGAATAATTATGCCGTCAATAATCTGAAGAAGCCAGGCAATCGAATACGCCCGGAATCTGATATGCAGCAGCGTGGCAATCAGATCTGTACCGCCTGTCGCTGCCTGCGCACTTAACACCATGCCCACACCGGCTCCAGTAAGCACGCCGCCGTATACGGACGCCAGCAGATAATCTCCTCCGGCTATGTCACAGTCAGGTATAACTCCCAGCCAGAAAGATAGCAGAAAAGACGCAGCCACAGTTTTTCCAATAAAACGCCCGCCTTTAAGCCGGAAGGCCAGTATCAGAAGGGGAATATTTAATACCAGGTTGGTCAGCCAGATTGGGATCCCGCCTTTTACAATTCCCGTTGTAAGTCTGCGCAACATGATCCCGATACCGCTAAACCCTCCGGTAACCAGCCCGATGGAATCATAGGAGCTTTTAATCGCAAATGCCATTAATCCGGTACCCGCCACAATCAGCAGGTATGAATAAAATCTTTTCCTACTCATTATACTCCCTGTAATTATGAATGATATTTTTAAATCTGCCTCTGTAAAACCATCGCTGTAATTTTACCAGAAATGACTGCTTTCTTTCCGGCTCCTGATACTGATCTCCCAGAGAATACCAGACTTTTGCGTCTATTTTTTCCCTGGCATCCGGTAAAAATTCTTCTTCCTGCAGAAAATCCAGAACAGACAGAATCACATCCGGTACAATTGCGTTTATTTCATTGATCATTTTATCAAAATCTTTTTTCCCGTTATCTAATATATAACTTCCCACAATCTGTATCTTTTCATACGTCTGTTTCAGATATTCCTGAAAAATTTCAAGTTCACTGCTGTCTGAAGCCAGAAGAAACACACGGCGCCTGTCACGGCACATGCATTTTAAATATTCCTGCATGAAACCATGCTCACTGGCTTCCCACAGACGCTGACTGGAACGGATACCAGCTTCCAGCAGGATTTCCCTGTTGCCAATAATCAGCAGATCCGCCTGCTGGATACCGGCACGTACCGCCTGATTATCCGCCGCCATACTGAGCATCTTCATGGAAACGGTACGGATAATATTCAGTTCACTTTTATTGATATACTCTTCGCCCCGGAGTACTTCTTCCGGCAGGGAATAATTGTCAATTTCCATACCGAGCAGTCGGATTTTCTTTACCATACATTACCTCGCTATACCAGCATGTTCACGATGAGTATACAGTATAGCAAAACTTTTTTGATTTGGCAAGTTTTGACCTGCGTGTGTTTGAAATTAGTTAACAGGGAAAGGCTGAAGCGGCATCCCGCACCAGATCCCCGTGTCCGGAAGGCACCATGCAGAATATATCTGAGGATACTTTCCACAAAAATTATTTTTTCTGACACACTTCAGGCCGCAGATATATTTGCGTCACTAATAATTACATTTATGCAAAAATTTCGACTTTTATACTCCTTTTTCTCTACTTTTCGACATCTGAATTGTCAATAGTTTTTGGAAATTATTTCTGTATACCCTTAACTTTGTTAAATATATACAAAACAGGTGTTTGTTGATATCCTGTCTATCCACCGGGTTTTCCACCGTTAAAACTGTGGATAATGTGTATAACCTCGTGTATAACTCCATTTTTTCACCTTTTCCACATTTTTAAATGTGGATAACTGTGGATAACTTTTTCTTTTATCCGTTGATGCTTTTCGGTTCATTACTATCTTTTGGTAATTTTGTACAACCGGATTTTCAAGGACCCGGCTGCGCACACATTTTATGAAAGAATTACATCATTGTTACAGAATCTTTTAATAAATATTACCCTCTGTGGGCAGGAGAACACACGGTTCTGCACACGGGCCGGGCAGACCCTGTGAGCGCCCGGAGGGTTTTACTTTACAGGATGATCTTTCCTGATAAAGTAAAAAGTATCCGGCAAAGCCGGATACTCCGCCTGCGCCGGGCTGCCTCTGGCAGCTTCTTCCTCTCCGACGCAGTGCGATCCTCCCAGAGGGTTTTACTTTACAGGTCGTTCTTTCCTATAAAGTAAAAAAGTATCCGGCAAAGCCGGATACTCCGCCTGCGCCGGGCTGCCCATGGCAGCATCTTCACCTGTGCCGCAAAGCTTTTTTACTTTACAGCCTCTCTTTCCTATAAACAAAAAACAACAGGAACCACGGACACGGACTTCCTGTCGTATAAACAAAACTCCATACCATCAGGTATGGAGTCCGTAATTCTGATATTTTATTTAGAAGATTCTGCGCACAGCCACAACTGGTCTGTAATTTGCCGGAGATGTATATTTAATTCCGGTAGCAGGGTTGCTTGCATGTACAATCGTGTCATTTCCCACATAGATGGCAACATGTCCATCATAACAGATAATATCCCCAGGCTGTCTGTCCTCATAGCTTACTCCACGTCCGGCACTGCTCTGCGCACCGGAAGAGTGTGGCAGTGAGATGCCAAAATGTGCGTAAACGCTCATGACAAACCCAGAACAGTCCGCTCCGTTTGTCAGGCTGGTACCACCATACACGTATGGATTACCAACAAACTGGATCGCATAATTTACGACAGCCTGTCCGGAAGCACTGTAACTGCTGGATGATGAACTGCTGGACGAACCTGTGCCTGAAGAAGATGATGTACTGGACGAGCTGGATGATCCGGATACGCTGCTGCCCTGTGACGCAGAACTGCTGCTCTGTGAAACAGAACTTCCAGTACTGCTGTCTGTGCCTGCTGATGAAGCAGCCGCCTGCTGCGCAGCCCTCCTCTGTTCTTCTTCTGCGGCGATTCTGGCCTCTTCTGCGGCAATGCGTGCCTCTTCTTCCGCCCTGGATTCCGCATAAGCATACTGTCTGCTGATTTCAACATAGTCAGCAGATACATATCCTTTTCCTCCATCCACTTTTACCTGTACCCAGCCGTCTTCATATTCTTTCATACTGGATACTGTCAGCTCTTCACCGTCCGGAACGAGAGTCAGCACTTCAGATTTTCCAGACGCTTTACCTCTTACTTTTAAAGTCGTGGTATTTACGGTGGCAACCTGTGTGCTTACTGATTTGATCAGTTTCTCATTACCAACTACTATGTAATCGCCTTTTACATAACCTGTGACAGAGCCGGATTTAATTTTGTACCATCCATTCTTTTTCCTGAGAACGGTCGCTACAGAATTGCCATGCAGTTTGCCGAGCAGTTTCCCATTTTCATCCGGTTTATTACGTATATTTACGTAATCATTTACTTGTGCCACCGCCATGTTTTTAAATACGGTTTTGTCTTCTTTATTCTGAGCATTCTTTTTTGTCTTAGTCTTTTTATTTTCTTTTTTATTAACTTTCTTATCTTCTTTTTTATTTTTTTCAGAACCGGATGTACTGGCTGTTTTTTCTTTGCCAGCCGCTTCCTCCTTCTCCCCGGAAGCCTGTCCGGTCGCAGCCTGTCTGATATAATCGGATACTGCCAGTGATACGCCTGCGGCAGGCGCTGATGCGTCTGTCCCGTTCTGGACAACTGTATTTGCGAAAGCTGTAATATTCTGTGGAGTATATACCGGTGTAGCAACCAGTAATGTCCCCGCCATGCAACAGGTTGCTATTCTCAGTGATCTCTTCTTCATAATTCCTCCTGTTTTCCTCCCAATAATATATTAAAAAATAATTCATTTGTTACAAATTTATTACGATATTACGTAACATATTATAACAAAGCATTTCGAATGTGTCAACAGACATATGGCACAGATATAAAAAAGTTTTTTAACTTTTTTATGCAAAATCACAAATGAAAGATGAGAACGTCCGTCCGGTTACAATACTGACGACTGGCATCATGGATACAATCCATATCGTTACCACGAACGTTCCTGAGGTTCAGAAAATAAAAGAATACGGTCTGTCAAACCGCTGGTGGTTGCTTTTTAGACTGCCGGCATGTATAATTATGCTGTACTGTCAGATTCTTATTTTAATAACGAAAGGAGGGTTTTGTATGCAGGTAAATGCTTTAGCAGATATTGCCCTGGCGCAGATGCCGGCCATGTCTCCGGCAAACGATGTATCCATTGCGATGCTCAGCAAACAGCTTGATGTATCACAGCAAATGGGCGAAGATATGATTAAAGCCATGGAACAGTCTGTGAATCCCGGCGTAGGCGGAAATATAGATGTGTACGCATAGGCTGTAATATTATGATAACAATTTTACCGGAGCGGGGCTGATATGCCCCGCCCTAAAGATGCAATGTACATTTCAGACTTTCCGGATTCCATGATCTGTTATTTCTATTTTTCTTTCTTTATATAAATGTCCGACCGCACGTTTAAACGCATTTTTACTCATTTTAAATTCCCGTTTAATGACTTCCGCAGACGCTTTATCGTTAAATGGCAGCACGCCATTATGTTCTTCTATCACCCGCATCACCAGTTCCGCATCCTTGTCCATCTGAATATATGCCTTTTCCCTGCGTGTCAGATCCAGTTTGCCATCCGGCTTGACGTTTGTTACCCTGGCTTCGACCTGATCTCCGATACGCAGCATGGAACAGTCTTCAAAATGAGGAATCATGGCAGAATATTTATCATCTACCGCTACAAAGGTTCCAAAGTTTTCGCTCATCTCATAAACTCTTCCCGTCACCATATCTCCCTGCTGGTACGGGGATTTTGTGGATAACAGATCATAAAGTCCTTTCATACTCGCACAAAGTCTGCGGCTCTTATCAATATAAAGTGTTACCAGTACTTCCATTCCCGGTTCTACCTTACTGATCATCTCTTTAAATGGAAGAAACAAATCCTTTTCAAGCCCCCAGTCCAGAAATGCCCCGATCTTTCCAATAGATACGACTTTTAACGACGCACAGCCATTGAGTACAAGTCTGGGCCTGTTTGTTGTGGCAATCAGCCTGTCCATGGAATCTTTGTACAAAAATACCTCCAGTTCATCACCGATACCTGTTCCTTCCGGGACCTGTTTGCCCGGCAGCAGCACCCGTGTCTCATCTTCCGGATGCTCCGCCAGATAAATACCGAAATCCACCTGCTTTACTACCTGTAGTGACTGATACTCCCCTAATTTCATAACTGACTCCTTTCTTAAGGTAAAGCTTTCCCAGAGCGTACACAAAGCAGTCCACAGTTACACCTGTCTGTTTTCTGATCGTACATGACAAACATCCTCCATGTACGCCCGGTACTCTTCTGGTATTTGCCATGCACTCCCGAAAACATATTCTGCGCCTGACTATAAGTTATTTTGTGTACGATATACCAGTTAAAGCTTTTTCAGGTAAAGATATTTACCATATTCATCCTGCCGCATTTATGCTGATAAGCCGGAAAATTCCATAACCGCACAGGTCTTTCCTTCTGTATCATCTAATTTTACTGATATTGTTCCGGGCCGCTGTCTGATACATGGCCTTAAAATATCTCCATATACCGCTGATTTACGGTATTCCGCCCGTATCCGCACGGTTTCAAAATCCTCTGGCAGAAATTCTTCCGCTATCAGAATATATTTCGCATTATTTACATGGGCATTTGTATCAATGAAATGGCGTGGAATACAGATTTCCTTTTCCGACCGTTCCGGCATAAAATCCGGAATTTTACGATCTGTATATTCCATATCCAGCCGCTCTTCTTTCTGATAACAGGCCTCAATGTCCGGCGTAATTTTCTTAGGTCTGCCTTTTTGCAGATCCATAAAAACCCAGACCGAGTTTGCGCAGACGATACAGTCTCCCCTGCTGTCTTCTATTTGAAAATTGCGGAAACCATAAAAGCCATAAAAGTCATATGGCCAGGTCGATATTTTAAGATACTCGCCCAGGACCGGATAACGCCGGATATCTACCTGCCAGCTGTTTAAAACCCAGGCTGTCTGATGCTGTTCCATATAGTCAATGCCGATTTTCAAATCTTCTGCCTGAAACGTGCATACATCCTGCAGATAATCCAGGATATTCGCAAGCCCCGCCTGTTCTTTCGCATTACACTCACTGTATCGGACTCTTGTATCAAATGAATACATTGGTTAGCCGCCTCCGTTCTGGTTGACCCTGTTCTGAATGTTTATTCTATCTTCCACAGGGTATTCTGTCAATAAGTATCTGCGCAGAAAATAAAAAAGTATACGGCCGCATCTTCCCTTCCGGTGCGGGATGATCCTCCCGGAGGGTTTTTCCCTATCAGGCGCAATTTTCCGAACAGGTTAAAAATTCCGGCTGCTCTGGTAATTTTTTCAGGTAATGTCTTGCTTTTCCATACACATGAGGTATAATGGTTGGACTGCCGCAAAAATAAAGATTGTGTTTTGTTGTAATGAAGGAGCGAATGATATGCTGAAACAGATCAGAAATAAATTCATTGGAGACAGGGCGTTTTACAGAATGGTTCTGTCAGTGGCAGTACCTATTATGATTCAGAATGGTATTACAAATTTTGTCAGTATGCTGGATAATATTATGGTTGGGCAGATTGGTACGGAACAGATGTCCGGCGTCGCTATTGTCAACCAGCTGTTAATGGTATACAATCTTTGTATTTTTGGCGGTCTGGCAGGCGCAGGCATTTTTACAGCGCAGTATTTCGGACAGAAGGACGACGAGGGAATCCGGCATACGTTCCGCTACAAACTATGGATGGCGCTGATTCTGACTGCAGCTGCCATACTACTGCTGTTATTCTTTGGAAAAAATCTGATTCAGATGTATTTAAGCGGCAGCAGCGACGGAGGCGACCTTCTGGCTGCGCTGCAATATGGCAAAAGTTATCTGCAGGTCATGCTGGCCGGACTGCCTGCCTTTATGATGCTGCAGGTCTACGTGAGCACATTGCGGGAATCCGGTGAGACAATTGTACCAATGAAATCAGGCATTGCCGCCGTCATGATTAACCTGTTGTTTAACTATCTGCTCATATACGGCAGACTGGGATTTCCCACACTGGGTGTGTTGGGCGCCGGCATCGCCACCGTACTGTCCAGATATGTGGAGGCCGCCATTGTAATGATCTGGACCCATACGCATCAGAAAAAAAATACTTATATTACCGGCGTTTACCGTACCTTAAGAGTACCCGCAGGGCTTACAGGAAAATTTTTTGT
This sequence comes from uncultured Eubacterium sp., assembly GCA_947642745.1. Classification (GTDB taxonomy): domain Bacteria; phylum Bacillota; class Clostridia; order Lachnospirales; family Lachnospiraceae; genus Eubacterium_J. The sequence continues at coordinate 36,634 of CANRTU010000025.1, read as the reverse complement.
AAAAGGCGCACCACTGCTTATTAATGAAACTCTGTGGTCCGCCGGAATGGCAATACTGACCCAGTGCTACTCTGTCAGGGGCCTGAATGTCATTGCCGGACTGAATATCGCCAATACGATTAACAATGTATTTAATGTAGTATTCATTGCGCTGGGGGATGCGGTGGCAATTATTATCGGCCAGCTGTTAGGCGCCGGCCGCATGAAAGAAGCACGGGATACGGATAATAAGATTATCGCTTTTTCCGTATCCTGCTGTATCGGCGTGGCCGCTGTCATGATCTGCATTGCGCCGCTGTTTCCAGGGATTTACAATACGACAGACAGCGTGCGGGCGCTGGCAGTAAAATTCATTATGGCCCAGGCTGTCTTTATGCCGCAGGCGGCGTTTATACATGCGGCTTATTTCACACTGCGCTCCGGTGGTAAAACAATTATTACTTTTTTGTTTGACAGCGTGTTCGTCTGGTGCGTCAGTGTTCCAACAGCCTATGTATTAAGCCGTTTTACCGGATTTCCTGTCATTGCCATATTCGCACTGGTACAGATTGCCGACTGGGTGAAATGCGCCATCGGGTTTATACTTGTAAAAAAAGGCGTATGGCTGCAGAATATTGTATCGGAGTAAAACCGGCGGACGCACCGCCAGTAGTTTAGAGTGTGTCTTAAAAAGCGGGAAGTGCAGATTACGGAAATGATTTTTAAGACACGCTCCGGCTCTGGTTTCCATCTCCTGAACGTCCGGCCCGTACGACAGGAATCCACACTTCGAATTTCGAATTTTGCGGGTCCGTATTTAAATACAGTTCTATATCCGGACCATGATCATATTCATAACCGGAAGCGGGCAGCCATTCTGTCACAATGCGCTGCTCCAGCTGCTGGATCGCCTGCGGGCAGACGCCTTCTCCCGGAAAAACCGCCCAGGTATAAGCTCCCACGGTATAGTCGTCCAGGCTGTCATCTTCCAGGGAGCTGACAACAGCGATAAAATATCTCCACTGTTCTTTATCATTGCATACACTGATACCCATTACGCCTTTGGGCTGACCGTCCATCATTCCCGCCAGTTTCTGCATCGTTCCGTTTACTGCCGCCTCCTGCCACATACGGGGCACCATATCAAAATTTTTTTCCATTTCATGTTCCATCGGTTCTGATACTCCAATAATACGAAACGCCTCTTTTTTTTCAATCCGGTAATTCATCTCTGCTACTCCTTTGACTGTGATTTTAAATATTAGTTTGGGAAAAGACTTTACGGACACGCCTTCGTTTTTTACCATGGAAGGGGCAATGCCGTGTATGGACTGAAACGCCCTGTTAAACGCCGTTGGCGACTGATAGCCGTATTTTAAGGCGATGTCCATAATTTTTCCGCCATCCTGCAGGTCCACGGCAGCCAGCGACATCTTTCTCCGGCGGATATACTCTGAGAGTGGGACTCCCGCCATAAAAGTAAACATTCTCTGAAAGTGCCAGGAAGAGCAGCCGGCAATTTTACCAAGCCGTTCATAACTGACGGTTTCCGTCAGATTGTCTTCAATATAATCAACCGCTTCATTTAATCGTTTCACCCATTCCATTTTAATATCTCCTTTTCTGTCATTATATTTTAAAAGCTGTGCATTGTCCTCTCATTTTATGCACGAAAATAAGAGGCGCCGCAGCATAGCCGTCACTTACACCACACTGCCTGGCAAAACCTCCGGCAATTATCCCTGCGGCAACCCGGTATTTTGATTATAGACCGGATTGTCTTTTCAAACCAGCTATTTAATGATATGATAACACTAGCTGACAGGCATATGTTTTTTACCAGAACAACATTTAAAACATATACAGCACATGCCAGAATACCTGATTTCCATCACCACAGGCGATGGACGCAGATGGTAACTAAAATGAAAGAAAGGAAGAAAATAAAACCATGGAACACAAAACTTTAAAACCATTTCCAGAGAATTTTTTATGGGGAGCCAGCACTTCCGCCTATCAGGTAGAAGGCGCCAGTCTGGAAGACGGAAAAGGCCCTTCCTGCCAGGATGTAAAAACAGTGCCGGAGGGTACTTCAGACCTGACTGTATGCGCAGACCAGTATCACAGATATAAAGAAGATATTGCGCTGATGGCTGAAATGGGATTTAAGACATACCGCTTCTCCATCTCCTGGTCCCGTATCCTGCCGGAAGGAACCGGCGCAGTCAATCCTAAGGGAATTGAATACTATAACAATGTGATCAATGAATGTATCCGTCACGGCATTGAACCTCTGGTAACGATGTTTCATTTTGATATGCCGGCAGCGCTGGACAAACGTGGTTCCTGGTCGAACCGGGAATCCGTGGACTGGTTTGTGAATTTCGCAAAGGTAATGTATGAAAATTTTGGCGACCGTGTAAAATACTGGCTGACGATCAATGAACAGAACATGCTCACATTAGTCGGCCCTGTTATCGGAACCCTGACTATCCCGGAAGGTTGTACCAATGTATTAAAAGAAACTTATCAGCAGAATCACCATATGCTGGTAGCCCAGGCAAAAGCAATGGCGCTGTGCCATGAAATGCTTCCGGGCGCAAAAATCGGTCCGGCGCCAAATATTTCACTTGTTTATGCGGCCAGCTGCAAACCAGAGGATAACCTGGCGGCACAAAATTATAACGCTATCCGTAACTGGCTGTATCTGGATATGGCTGTCTATGGCGTTTACAATCATCTTGTCTGGGCATATCTGGAAGAACAGGACGCCACGCCGGATTTTGCCCCGGGGGATGCCGAGGCGCTGAAAAACGGACATCCGGATTTTATTGGATTTAATTATTACAATACATCCACCGTGGAGGCCAGTGACGGCACCGAATCCATGGACCCTGGAGCAGACCAGCAGACTGCCAGGGGAGAGGCTGGTTTCTATAAAGGCTTCCGCAATCCAAATCTGCAGACTACGGAATTCGGATGGGAAATCGATCCGATGGGATTCCGGGCAACAATCCGTGAAATGTATTCCAGATACCGTCTGCCGATGATCGTTACCGAAAATGGTCTGGGCGCTTATGACAAGCTGACAGAAGACGGACGGATACATGACTCTTACCGCATTGATTATCTGCGCAGACATATCCATCAGGTACAGCTGGCCATCAGTGACGGCTGTGAAATGATGGGATACTGCCCATGGTCCGCCATTGATCTGATTTCCACCCATGAGGGTATGGTAAAACGCTATGGGTTTATTTATGTGGACCGGGAAGAATTTGACTTAAAGACACTGGACCGTTACCGCAAAGATTCTTTCTACTGGTATCAGAAAGTCATTGAAAGCAACGGTGAAAACCTGGATGCTGTAATCAGCTGACCCGCATTCATACAGGAGGCATGGTATGCGTTACGTAATTGAGAACTCTGATCTGAGAGCAGAGATTGATTCCCTGGGAGCTGAAATTAAATCAGTCCGTTCCAAAAAGGATAACCGGGAATACATGTGGCACGGGGATAAAAAGTTCTGGGGGCGGACGTCTCCGGTGCTGTTCCCGTTTGTAGGAAGCCTTAAAAATAAAGAATATCACTGGCAGGATAAAGCCTATCCCATGGGACAGCATGGATTTGCCAGAGACATGGAACACCAGATGACAGAACAGACAGATACTTCCATCTGGTTCTCCCTTTCGTCCAGCGAAGAGACACTGTCCAGATATCCGTTTGCCTTTGTGCTGCGCATTGGATATGAACTGGACGGAAGTACTATAAAAGTCATCTGGAAAGTTGAAAATCCGGGTAATGAACCGGTTTATTTTTCCATTGGAGCCCATCCTGCTTTTTTGTGCCCAGTTCATGGAGAAACAGACAAAACCGGCTACCAGCTCTATTTTGAAGGATTGGAAGAAGTCCATTATCATGGAAATGATGTGGCCAGCGGTATGGCGCTGGACGAGGATCTCATCCTGCCACTGACAAATCACCGTACGAATATAACGGCAGACTTTTTTGACCGCTGTACTTATATGATAGAAGGAAACCAGACCAGAGAAGTGGGGCTGGAAGATCCACAAGGTAACCGCATCGTAACCATGCGGTTTGACACCCCGTTATTCGCACTCTGGTCACCGGAAGGCAAAAACGCACCGTTTCTGTGCATTGAACCCTGGTACGGCAGGGCGGACAGCGCTGATTTTAACGGAACACTCAGCGAGCGTGCCTATACAAACTGTCTGCAGGCCGGGGAACAGTTTGAGAAATCCTATACAATGACTTTTGGGACCGTACATTCCTGATCATACATAACAAAACACCGGAAAGTTCTGCCTGTAAAAGCAAAACTTTCCGGCGTTACACATGATACCGCCTGCTTAACCCACGCAGACTTCTCCTGCCAGAATCTTCTTATAATCTTCGTAATTTTTTTCCAGCAGCGCCGGTGTATCCAGTTCATACGGACACTTGCTCCGGCATTTGCCACAGTGCAGACAGTCTTCGATCTTTTTCATCATGTCCCGCGCCTGTTCCGTCAGCTGGGCGCTGGATGGGGAACGGCGGATCAGCAGGGACATACGGGCACAGGTATGTATTTCTATTCCTGCCGGACACGGCATACAGTAACCGCATCCTCTGCAGAATTCCCCGCTTAATTCCTCTCTGTCATGGGAAATCAGCTGCCGGATCTCTTCCGTCATGGCTGGCGGATCAGCAATATAGGAAATAAACTCATCCAGTTCCTGTTCCCGCTGCACGCCCCAGATTGGCAGAACATGATCGTACTGCGCCTCAAACGCATAGGCCGCCGCAGAATTTGTAATCAGACCTCCGGAAAGGGCCTTCATGGCAATAAATCCCATATCCGCCTCCTTGCATTTTCTCACAAGAGACAATTCCTGCTCTCCGCTCAGATAACAGAATGGAAACTGCAGTGTTTCATACAGGCCGCTGTCCACAGCTTCATGTGCCACCGCCAGCCTGTGATTTGTAATGCCGGCATGGCGGATTTTTCCCTGCGCCTTTGCTTCCTGCATGGCTTCATACAGCCCGCTTCCGTCTCCTGGTTTTGGACAGCACGCAGGATTGTGGAACTGGTAAATATCAATGTAATCAGTCCTTAAATTGTGCAGGGAAGTCTCTAAATCTTTCCAGAACTCTTCCGCCGTGGCGGCGCCTGTTTTTGTTGCGATGAAAACCTTGTCCCGCATACCGTCAAAGGCTTCTCCCAGTTTTACCTCGCTGTCCGTATACCAGCGTGCCGTGTCAAAAAAAGTAATTCCGGCGTCGTATGCTTTTCTGGCCAGTCTCACTGCGTCTTCTGTGGAAATACGCTGAATCGGCAGCGCTCCAAATCCATTTTTATTTACTGTGATTCCTGTTTTCCCCAATGTCACTGTGTGCATAATAATTGATCCTCCTTTTCGCTGCCCCGCCATCAGGATATATGTTCTTCCTGCGCCGCTTTTTTCCGCACTGAATGCTTATCCTTCGTATCGTGAAGATATCTGCGCAATACACATAAGAGGGCAATGCTGATAACAGATACGAAATCCTCATACGGCGACGTATCGCCTACGATCATATGCCTTGCCACCAGAAATATCAGAACTTCCAGAACATTATCTGAACTGGGACGACAGAGCATTCCTACAAACTCGATACCGATTACAATAAAAAATATCTTTTCCAGATATTCCCGGAATACTGACATATCGTTCAGCAGATGCTGAAAGATTTCAAAATCCCGCAGCAGACTGATCACAGACAGCACGATCCCCACTGATACGAGTACAGCCGCAGCCAGCTCAATAATCTCGCAAAATTTCTGAACGCTTTTAATTAGTCTCTCCATTTTCCCCTCCGTTACATTTTACAGCTTTCCGGATTTTAAAACCGGTTCCATGGAATTGTTAAAATTCCACTTTTATGAAACCCCATGCCGCCATTCTCCGGCAAAATTCCGGAAGTCTTTTCATTCTGACCACCGGTTGTATACAGCGTGTATCTGAAAAAAGTTCGTAAAAAAATCACGCTCTTCAGTGTTATAGTATCTCAAAACAGCTGATTTGAAAAGCCCTAAATCATTTTTCCATATAAATCCATTCTGCGTCCCTGACTTGCCGTCATATTTCTGTCATAAATCCAGCCTGCGTTCCTGTCGTTGTGTTATAAACAGGAGTCCTCCTGACCGTAACCGCATGGGTTTTCGTTTCATGAATGCCACAATCCGTTTACAGCGTTACCTGCTGGCGGCGTATCAGCAGATAAGAAATAAGCAATAATATCACTGCCGCAACAGAGATTCCGGTAAGCGCCATGGCCTCTGTAATTTCCAGGAAAATATTTTTCATCAGTTCCGGCGCTCCTGTCAGCCTTGGCAAGCCCAGACAGACTGCCATCCATACGCCCCAGACGATCCAGAGCGCCGCTCTTCCCAATTTCAAAAATAATGTTGAAAATAACATCTGTAAGGCAGCCATAAATACGCATGCCACCAGAATATATTTCCATTGAAACAGAACGGCCAGACTTACCTCGTTCTCCGCTCCTTTATAAAATACCCGGAACAGCCACAGCTCCAGATGATGCAATAAATACGCAACACCTGAAAATGCCAGAAACTGCAGAAAAGATCCGGCTGCCAGGGCTGGTACCAGCCGCCTGCGGGTATCGCACATCCCAATGCCCAGATTAAAACACTGACCTACAGAACAGACGCCTGTAAATATCATAATAAATACAGGCCCTATAAGCGCCAGCAGAGTACCTGCTTCAATCAGTTCGTTTTCTCCCAGAATATACACTGTAATTACAAGAATCAGTTCGCCAAACAAAAAGAAGGCTCCCTGTGAAAAAAACATGACCAGTATTTCATCCCATCTTAAATATAGCTGTCTTTTTAACTCTTTCATATTCTTCCTCCTGCCACATTCTCCGCCCGCTACATACGCTCCTGATAAACACACTGCCCGTCTTACACTCTTACCTCAAGACTGCTTAACTGCCGGTAAGTAAATATGCCTGACAGTCCGTATACTGCCGTTGCGGCAAGAAGGACACCAGCCTGGTACACCGGCTGATGTAACGCATCCAAGAAATCCGCTTTTACCAGTACGCCATTCCATACAATCACTACCACCATGCCTATACTGACCACCACAACGGTGAAAACAACGAGCATGATATAGTATACCTTCTTTCCCCACATGACTGCCGCAGTACCAACCAGCTGGGACACCCCTGAAAACGCCAGAAATACGGCAGCGGCCAGCGGCAGCAGCCACAACTGGTTCCGGGAAGTGATAATCAGCGTCATCATTTCAAATAATATCAGACTTTCGCCCGCTACCAGCAGGTTCATGACCTGATTACCCAGAAATACATATTTCCTGCGGCATCCAAAAGATATCAGCATGGAATACCCGGTCTGCCCGGCGCCGGCGCCTGTGGCGAAAAGAACGACAAAAGCTAAACACAGGATCATTCCCGGCACCAGCCGCAACGTCTCTACCGCCTTCAGGGGCTCTCCTAATACAAGCCGCTGATAACAGGCCATGCCAAAACTTCCCGCAAATATCGTCATTACATAAATTTCCGCCTGCCGGATAAAATAACGCATTGCACGTTTTAACCCACTCTGGTTCATATCCGCTCCTCTCCCCCGCACAGGGCAACAAACAAATTCTGCAGACTGACCGGCTGTACTGTCACATCGCAGCCTTCCGCCAGCCGCTGGCCTTCCCGCAGGACAACGGTTACGCCTTTACTGCGTCCCATGTGTTCCTCACAATACGTGTCCAGACCGGCACATGCGGCGTCCACTTCCTGTACACTGCCGCTGACATGTATGCTCCGTTCCAGCAGACACTGTGTATTTTCTTTACACAAAATACTGCCTTCTTTCATAATAATAACTTCTTCAAACACATCCGCCGCTTCTTCTATAATGTGGGTAGATATTACAAACGTCCGTCCTGTATTCGTATATTCATCAATCAGCAGTTTATAAAACTGCTCCCTCACCACCACGTCCAGACCAGCCACCGGCTCATCCAGAATCGTAATATCCGCCTTGCTGGCCATCGCCACGATAATTGTCACCATACTCATCATCCCTTTGGACACTTTCGCTATTTTCTTTTTTACGTCCAGATGAAACAGATCGCAGAGTTCTTTTGCCATCTGTTTGTCCCAGCCCGGAAAAAATATGGACGCTATTCTTAAATATTCTTTGATTTTAAGTGTATTAGGGCCAAACGCAGTCATCGGATTCAGCTCCCTGGAAAAACAAAGATGGTCCAGCGCATCCTGATTTTCCCATACCGGCCTGCCGTTATAACAGATACTGCCCTCTGTCGCCGGATTTTGTGCTGTCAGAATAGAGAGCAGCGTTGTTTTGCCCGCTCCGTTTCTTCCAATCAGCCCATAGATTTTGCCCTGTTCAATTTCCAGATTAATATTTTTTAACACCTGCGTTTTATGGTATGATTTACATAATCCTTTACATATCAGACTCATAACTTCCTCCGTTTCTGTACCGCATGGATACACGATTTACTTATTCCGGCCATATTTATTTTCTTTCCGGCATATTTTATTGACGGCTTTATTCCTTAACATTCCGGTTACGGATCATTTCTATTAATTCATTCTGGCTGATTCCAAGACTTGCCGCCTCATCCAGCAGAGACCTGATAAAATTCTCGTAAAACCTGTCTCTCCTCTTTTTTTTCACAGCATCTTTCGCTCCTTTTGCCACAAACATGCCAATCCCCCTTTTCTTATACAATATTGATTCATCCACCAGCAGATTAATTCCTTTTGCTGCTGTCGCCGGATTAATCCGGAAAAATTTTGCCAGTTCATTTGTACTTGGCACCCGTTCATCTTCCATTAGTATATCTCTTAAAATATCGTTTTCTATCATTTCGCTAATCTGCAGATAAATGGATTTATCCTGATTCAGCATTTCATTCAAATATGTCACCTCACTTTTTAATCTGTGATTTCTGTTTCCTTGTTTATAACTTTTCCCCGCCGTATGTATAGCTTCGTTTGTTATATGGTTCATTACTTGTGTAATTAACCATATCACCAATCAGGTGATTTGTCAACCAGATTTTGCATCTTTATCAGAGGTAACCTGTAGATGTACATTTTCTGGCATACCGGCCGTCGCCGTTATAGCCCGGAAAACTGGTACAGGGTTGTAACCACACCGCAAAGATGCTACAATATTATTAACACCAGGACACGCATCATCAGAAAAGGAGGGGATTCCATATGAAAACCATAAAAATCATATTGTCTGTAGTCACTATTATTTTTGCCGCAGCATTTTTTCTGAAAATCTTATCATCTGATATATCACATCCACTGATGCTTACTTCACTTGCTACTTTATTGCTAATAAGAAGTTATGAATATAAAATAAGCCAGAGTAACGGCAGCTTTATTCTTACTCTCGCAACAGCATTATTTACTTATATCGTTGTGATTTTTAATGTGTTTATCGCATAACTCAAAAGACGTTTCCAATACTCTGTATGATAAAAACAGTGACATACCTCTCTCACTGACGTATCACTGTTTTTTTAATGTCTTAAAATATCTGACAGCCGCAGCGGCCACTCTTTAATTAAGAAACATACAGATCTGCTGTTTTCGTGATATTCCGTACTCCGCTATTGTATTTGGGAAATTCAGATGTTAATATATTGATATTACGCAAAAAAACGCCAGAAAGCAGAGGATCATCAGATGAAAAAAAATAATTTTACCCAGCTAATGAATCTCAACCGGAAGAAACGCAGAGCCGCCGAAAACCTTGGAACCAGCGATCATTCTGGTAACAATAAAAATGATTCCGGATGGACGGAACAGACGGATGGGCGGGACTGGACTTCCAGTAAAAAGGAACGTTCTGGAAAAAAGGAACGTTCTGGAAGAGAGGAACGGACAAATGAACCATACTGGACAGCCGGAAAGAAAAAACGGTCTGAAAGAACAGACTGGCCGGATGAACAGGAATTTTTCTACGGACCTGAAAAACGCTCCGCAAAAACAGACTGGCCTTCCGATAAGAATAAGCGCTCCGGCAGACCGGACCGGGCAGACCGGGCGGATGAGCAGAAGTTTTTCTACGGACCTGAAAGGCGCTCCGCAAAAACAGAACGGGCAGACTGGGAAAATGAACAGGAGTTCTTCTCCAGTCATAAAAGAAGGGCCGCAAAAGCGGACTGGCCTTCCGGTAAGAATAAGCGCTCCGGCAGACCGGACCGGGCAGACCGGGCGGATGAGCAGAAGTTTTTCTACGGACCTGAAAGGCGCTCCGCAAAAACAGAACGGGCAGACTGGCACTGGCCTTCCGGTAAGAAAAAGCATTCCGGCAGACCGGACCGGGCGGACTGGCCGGATGAACAGGAGTTTTTCTTCAGTCATAAAAAAAATTCTGGTAAAAACGCAGATTCCGGCCTGAAATATAAAAAATCATCTGAAACATTATCCGCAAAAAAAACCGGGCGAAATTCTGATTCTTTTTCAAAACAGAAAAATTCCCGGACTGCCCGTAGCAACCGGAATAAAAATACGCAGGACGGATGTCCGCTGGCCAGAAAATGCGGAGCCTGCACCTATCAGGGCATTCCTTACGAAGAACAGCTGGCTGTTAAATATAAACAGACGAAAAAACTGTTAAAGCCTTATGTGAAAGTTTCTAAAGTCATTGGCATGGAACATCCTTACCATTACCGGAATAAAGTTCATGCCGTATTTGACCGTACGCCAGACGGAAAAATAATATCCGGGATTTATCAGGAGGGAACCCACAATGTTATTAACGTAGATTCCTGCCTGATCGAAGATGAAACCGCAGACCGTATCATTGTAGATATCCGGGGACTGCTGAAATCTTTCAAAATCAGAATCTATGACGAAGACAGCCAGTACGGGCTGCTGCGCCATGTACTTATCCGCAGGGGATTTTCCAGCGGACAGGTCATGGTGGTACTGGTACTGGCTTCCCCGATCCTGCCGTCCAAAAACAACTTCGTCAAAGCGCTGCGTAAACTGCATCCGGAAATTACGACAGTTGTGATCAATGTTAACGAGAAACGTACAAATATGGTACTGGGTGATCGTAATATTACTCTGTATGGTAAAGGTTATATAGAAGACGAACTTTGCGGCTTCCGGTTCCGCATTTCCCCGTCTTCGTTTTACCAGATCAATCCGGTCCAGACGGAAATTCTTTACCGCATTGCCATGAAATATGCAGGACTAAGCGGAAAAGAAACGGTCATTGACGCCTATTGCGGCATCGGTACCATCGGACTGATCGCATCGCAAAACGCCGGCACCGTAGTTGGCGCAGAGCTTAACCAGGCTGCCGTAAAAGACGCAGTCATAAACGCCAGGCTCAATGGTGTTAAAAACATTTATTTCTATAACCAGGATGCCAGCTCATTTATTACACAGATGGCTGATTCCGGAGAACATGCGGATGTACTGTTTATGGATCCTCCAAGAAACGGCAGTACAGAAGAATTTTTACTTTCAGCCACAACGCTGGGTCCGGAACGGATTATTTATATTTCCTGCAATCCGGAAACACTGGCGAGAGATTTAGAATATCTGACCACCCATGGATATGAATGTACGAAGTGCCAGATTATTGATATGTTTCCATTTTCTGAGCATGTGGAAAGTATCGTGTTGCTTTCAAAACTTAAATCAAATCAGTTGAAGCATATCAATGTGGAATTAGAGATGGATGAACTTGATTTGACGGCGGCGGAGAGTAAAGCAACTTATGAGGAAATCAAGGATTATGTTCTCAAGATAAGCGGATTGAAAGTCAGCAGCTTGTATATCGCACAGGTAAAGCAGAAATGCGGGATTATTGAGAGGGCAAATTATAACCTGCCGAAATCGGAAAACTTTAGACAGCCAAAGTGCCCGCCTGAGAAAGAAAGGGCCATTAGGGAGGCATTGAAATATTTTAAGATGATTTCATAGCTCGTTGAACAGGAGGTTAAGTATGGCAAAAGATTTAACAAATTCCAGGCTGGACAGACAAAATATATTAAATAATGAAATTGCCATTGACGAAATACAACAGAAGTCAGGAATAGACGGTATTTTATGGGATGGTAAAATCTTTGTAACTCGCGAAATGACAGCTAATTTTTTTGAAGTTGATATAAGAACAATTAGTCGCTATTTGGAACAAAATGGAGAAGAACTTTCTGCAAATGGCTATCAGGTGCTTCGTGGGAAAAAATTAAAAGATTTTTTAGAATCCGCAAAGGATTCTGGTAAGGACATTTGTGTCCCTACCAAAACAACAGTGCTTGGAGTATTTGATTTTCGTGCATTTTTGAATATGGCTATGCTTTTATCTGAAAGTGATAAAGCAAGAGCCTTGCGACAGTTGATGTTGGATATAGTTATTGACCTTATTAATTGTAAGACAGGCGGCGGAACAAAATATATTAACCAGCGGGATAAAGATTTTGTTTTTTCTTCTTTGCAAGAAGATAATTACCGTAGGCAATTTACTGATGCGTTAAAAAACTATGTGGAAGATAATCGATATAAATATGCTCATTTTACTGATATGATATATGTAAGTATATTTAGGGAAAAAGCAAAAGAGTATAAGAAAATTTTGGATTTGAAAGCAAATGATAAGGTTCGAGACACTTTTTATAGTGAAATATTGGATATTATCGCAGCCTATGAGAGCGGTCTTGCCGACGCTATAAAGTGTGAATATGAACGAGTGGATCATATTTTAACACAACAGGAAGCGGAAGAATTGTTTAGACGTTTTGAAAATATGGCACTATGGAAGCCACTCATCCAACGCGGACGAGTAAAAATGGCGAGTCGTGATATGGCACTAAGGGATGCCTTTCATTATCAATTATCAGAGTATATACAACCTCTGGATAAAGATGAATATGAGAAATTTCTGGGTGTTGCAGGGGATGAATTGGACAAGCTGATGCAGGAAAATCAAGAAGTTTTACGCAGGTTAAAGGAGCGGGATTAAAATGGACGGGATTATTTATTTAACGCTCGAACAAGCAGAGGTAATACATAAAAAGACCATCAAATACAGTGGCGGTGGAATCTATGAATACCTGGATATTGGAAAGCTTGACAGTGTTTTGCAGCATATACAAAACGATGAATATTATCCGACATTCGTGGATAAGCTGACACATTTATTCTTTTGTACCTGTGAATTTCACTGTTTTGCTGACGGCAATAAAAGGCTTGCAATCACGTTATCGTTACAATTTCTACTATTTAATGGGTACATGGGAATTGCAAAGAACTTTATGTCAATTACAGAAAATATTAGTTATCATGTTGCTGAAGGAAAAATAAGTAAAGAACTTCTCCATAAAATAATGACAGCTATTATGGACGGCACATATGAGCAAAATGAAACGCTTAAAATTGAGATAATGAATGTTATTACAGAGTAGTTTATAAGCGGGAAACTAAGAGAATAATTATTGCGATAGCAAGGGGGCAGTAGTTTGGACAATGGTGAACATGTGGAGTGTATCGTGTTACTCTCACGGACTGAGAAACAGAATAACGGAACGGACCTGCAAACAAGGGATTTCTAAAAAAGGATGTGATTTTTTTAGAGGGGACACAGCTTATCAATGTTTCTTCCTGCGGCGGCTATACGATTGTTCCGGGTGCGGTAACTCACCATCTCTGTTTTGTATTCCGCAATTTTTTCAATTCAAATCATAAACCTGCTGGTATGATGTAAGCAGTCAGGTGAATTGCCAAAAAATTGAAAGGAAGTGTTTGAGATGAATTACAAAAATCTGTTTGAAAAGTACAATGAAGGTGGAAAGCTGCTGTTACCAGATGCCACAGTTACCTTTGATGCCATCCCGTGGTCGAAACATCCTGCTTTCGAGGGTGTAGAGTTTAAAGCTATTATCACATCTGAAAAGACAGACGGACAATTCCGTTACCATCTTGTGAGGATAGCCCCTGATAAAAAGATTGGCAGTCATATCCACGGGAAACAACTGGAAACGCATGAAGTAATCTCTGGTACAGGCGTATGCGTAAATGACGGTGTGGAATTGCCCTATGAAGCGGCCGTAATATTCATATTTCCCATAGGCATACCGCATAAAGCACCTCAAGGTTAGGTTTATTACGATGTTTCTTCTGGTGTTGCCGGAATTTTGGAAAGTAACAGGTGTATGGCTGGCAGTCCCGCTTGCGGAGTTCTTCACGCTTATTCTGACGGTATATCTGATATTCAGGCATTGGAAACTGTACAATTATTTTTGAAAGGCGGTCGTCTTCCCGGAGCGTGGTTGAAAAAATAATCACCGGAGGTTATAATAATGATGGAGTAAAGGAATTTTTGAAGATAACCTTTTCGTATATGTGCTTCACAGTTTGTATCCTAAAGGGCATGATGCTATGGAGGATTTTACCCAAATTTAGGAGGTGTACCCAAAGGGCATGATATAGCGGGCTACATTGACTAAATTTGGGTAAAATAATCCGTATCATGCCCTTCAGGGTACAAAGTGGGAAGTACAGATGCTGGGAATGATTTTTCAAACACGCTGTAGTACCGGCAAATCCTGAAATTATCCGCAAAAGCAGAATTAAACATTTATACCGGAAATAAAGTAGACAGCTCCGGAACGAAGGAGGCGTTTAAAATGCCAGATCATTTGCTCCGTGACCTGGGTGAAATCGTAAACCAGATTCGGGCACAAATAAAATTATACGACTATGAAGATATCCGGCTCAGTCCGGAATTCAAAAAAGCTTTTTCAGAAAATGTGGCCGCAGCCGGAAACCGGGTGGAATACCGGCAGGCGACCGCTGTAATTACCAATGCTTCCGGTCAGAAGATTTACGCTCCCAACCAGTGGTTTGTTCTGGCCGCCTGGCCGGTGCCCCTGATCCGGGAAATTGTAAAGTACCGCACGATAACAGAACAGATGCTGGAAACATACCAGATGGATTTTATCAGGCCTGACGGCACGCCAATGGAAAAAAAAGATATATATAAAGGTCTGAAATCCGCCGGGCAGCAGGATCTACGGACAAAATTTGAAAACTGTATGATAAAATATCTGCAACGGGCCGGCCAGACCTGGGAAGACATTCGTAAAAACACAAAACTGCTGCTGCGTTTTGTCACAGACGACAAATGGTGGCTTGGCGGCAAAGGCATTGAACGGACCAATGATTTTTACCTCTCTCCGGTATTAGGCACCCTGAATCTGGTAAACGCCAGCCAGTCCTATGTGGCCACCATCACCTATGCCTATGTCAATGACGACACCCTGTATACAGAATCCAGAAACGTAACTGTCCTGCCGCCAGATACCATCCATACGGACAATGTCCCCGGAGATACTTCACAGAAAGATCCGGCTGATTCCCATGCATATATCAGCCCTGTATACAATACGTATTTTGAAACAGACTATGCACGCAACCGGATCGTTTTTGGCGCTCCCGGTACCGGCAAAAGTTATCAGCTGCAGCAGGAAGCCGGAGCGCTGCTCAAAAGTGCGGCCAGTCATATGGAACGTGTCACCTTCCATTCCGATTATACCTACTCACAGCTGGCCGGCTGCTACAAACCTGTTACAGACGCTTCCGGGGAAATCCGGTATGAATTCGTCCCCGGTCCATTTATGCGGGTCTATGTAAACGCCATGAAAAACAGCCAGCAGATCACAAAAACTTACCAGCTGCTGGAACAGGCGGAAAACATTTATATGTTTCCTACAAATCCCAATCCGCCCGGTACAGAAGAAAAGTGGGATTTATTTGAAGAAATCACCCATCCCGGGCAGACAGAATTTTTCCAGGCTCCCAGAAACTCCGGACCGGGCGATCTGGCGCTGATATATGTATCCAATGCAAAACCGGAATATGTCAACGGTATCTATGCCATTGGTACCATTATCGGAAAACCAGAAATAAATCTGGCGCTGATTCGCTTTGATTATATATCCTGCCATCATCCGGTCGTTGATTACGAAACACTGAAGCCTTTTCATCCTAATATTCGCAGTTACGGGCGGGTCAGTCAGGAAATCGCGGATCTGGTCAGAGAAACTATTCTTCCTGCCAGTCCATTCCTGCTGCTGATCGAGGAAATAAACCGGGCCAGGGCCGCATCCGTATTTGGGGATATTTTCCAACTGCTGGACCGGGACGAAAGCGGCGTCAGTGAATATGAAATCCAGACCTCTGAAGAGATCCGGAACTACCTTGCCAGAGAGCTGGGCGGGACACCGGACAACTGGGCCAGCATCCGGCTTCCGGATCATATGTTTATCTGGTCCACAATGAACAGTGCGGATCAGGGCGTTTTTCCCATGGATACCGCATTTAAACGGCGCTGGGACTTTGAATATCTGGGCATTAACGACGGAGAAGATGCCATGAATGACGGCACTGTCGTTCTGGGCCGGGGAACCCACGCCATGGAAATCCGCTGGAACCAGCTGCGGAAAGCCATTAATGAAAAGCTGGCGACAGAGCTCAACGTAAATGAAGACAAACTGATGGGCCCTTTCTTTCTGTCCGGCAGGGCAGTGCACACTATGGAAAACGGCTATTTTGCGGATCAGGCAGCATTTATCCGGGCATTCAGAAATAAAGTACTGATGTATCTGTATGAAGATGCGGCAAGACAATACCGGCATAAGCTGTTCGCCGGATGCGACGCCAGGCGGTATTCCTCTGTCTGTGAAGCCTTTGACCGGATCGGAATCGAAATTTTCGGACCGGATTTTACCGCCCTGTACCGGCGGCAGGAAACAGAATAAAAAACCGTATAACCAGTTTGAAGAGCCCGCTGTTTCCCCGGGAATGATTTTAGATATTCCTGCCAGAAGCCGGAGACGCCGCAGCTCCTGCGCCCGGGATTTTCGGCACGTGTGATCCAAAGATCAGTCCTTCGAAACAATGAGGTATCTGGACCAGTTATACTGTTATCCGCCGGAAAGGAGCGGAATCCATGAAAATCATCTCACGATTTATACGGGAGCAGCAAAGATATACGAAAGGCGATCTGCGACATCTGTTTGAGTTTGATGAAACAGGAATCAGTCAGTTTATTGAAAAACTAAAAAACTGCGGCGTGCTAAAAACTGTCAGACACACGATCTCCCAGAAAGAACTGTCTGATCTGACAGAAGAAGATATTGAAACAGCTGATGCGTCCGTTGGAAATGATGAATTACTGTTTGTATTTTCTTACGTGGGCTTAATCACTACCGGCAGCCGTATCATCAAAGTCTTTCCCAAATACATCCTTTCAGAAAACGGGCCGGCGGTTCAGATGAAGCAGGTGCTCCGGGTGCTGGAAAAGTACGTTTACTCCAAAGAACAGATACTTCCACTGTTTCATAACAGCGGTGATGACAAAAACCACAACCTGCTCGCAGTAATTTTTTCCCTGATCAGCGATTATCATACATACGGTATATATAATAATAGTGAAGATATCACGGAAATAAACGGCCAGGGATCTGTCCTCTGGCAGAAAACCATAGACGAAAGCATTGCCATGGTCTGCCGCCGCCGTCCCTGTTATATGGAACTGTACACAAAACGCACCATTGACAATGACATGGATTATTTTAACCGGCTCCATAAATGTATCCTGACTGAATGCTCCGGGCAGCTGGAAATGTCCGGACTGCTGGAGTTGCTGGAAATGGAACCTTTAAGATTATCCGAAGAGGAACTAACTGATTTTGGTGAAAAAGAATACATCCTGGACCGGCTCCGGTCTGAGCTGAATATCCAGTTTGATACAGGAAAGCAGCATCTGCTCAGGACTCTCTGTACCTATATCGCCCGGGACAAAAAACTGATGGATGAAGAACAGGGAATCAGTATGTATGGAACCACTGCGTTTCATATGATATGGGAGCATGCATGCGCCTGTGTTTTCCAGAACCAGCTGGACACACCGCCTGACCGCCTGGGTCTTTCCTGTCCTCTGGCAGAAAAATACCAGAATATTTCCAGGCTTTCTGATATCATTGACCGGCCTGTCTGGTATGGATACGATACCGTACAGACTGCCAGAAGGACACTGATTCCTGATCTCATTTCTGCCGGCCACAGACAGGGACGGGATTATTTTTATATACTGGACGCCAAATATTATCTCCTTACACTGGAGCCGGACCAGCCGCTGCGGGGAAACCCCGGCGTGGAAGACGTGACAAAACAGTATCTGTATCAGCTGGCTTTCTGCCCGTTCCTGGAAGCCCATCACATCTCTGAAGTAAAAAACTGCTTTCTGCTGCCCACAGAAGGTACAGAAATCATCGAAAAAGGATATGTCCGCATGGATATGCTCCATACCGCCGGCCTTCAGGATATCCAGATCCGGCTGCTGCCCGCATCCATGATTTTTGACCATTACCTGGCAGGCACACATCTAAACATTTCTTTACTGCGGCTGTAGTATACGAATCATTTATGAATAAAAACATCCGGCAGACAGCCGCAACAGTACCTGAAACAGATACAGGAAAGCTGATAAAATCTCAACACCATTAACTTAACGGCCAGATCGTTCATCCGTACTGTAAAAAGCTGATACACATTGGCGCCATCCCGGCAAAATACAACCGGGAGCCGCATATCATCACGGCTCCCGGCACATATTTTTTACGCCTGCTTCAGGATATATTTTTTCAGCAGTGAAAGCACCTCGTCCAGGTTAATTGGTTTGGCCGTATGTGCATTCATCCCGCTATCCAGACACTGTCTGATATCCTCCGAAAAAGCGTCCGCTGTCATTGCGATAACCGGAATCAGCTGCGCATCCGGCCTGCCCAGACTGCGAATCGCCCTGGTAGATTCGTAACCATCCATAACCGGCATACGGATATCCATAAGTATTGCGTCAAAATATCCCTGACCGGATTGCTGAAATTTTTCCAGACAGATTTTCCCATTTTCAGCCCAATCCAGTTCCAGGCCTACATCTCCAAGCAATTCTTTCAGGATTTCCCAGTTTATCTCATTATCTTCCGCCACCAGTACCCGGCGCCCCGACAATCCGGTATCCGTGGCGGCTTCATTCTGTGTCTCCCCGTCATCCATATATTTCTTTATTCCATGGTATAATGTGGATTTAAATAACGGCTTGGCGATAAATCCGCTGATCCCCGCCGCTTTTGCGTCCGCCTCAAATTCACTCCAGTCGTAGGCCGATATGAGAATAATCGGCATTTTATCACCAATCTTACGGCGGATCTGTTTTGCCACATACAGCCCGTCAATATCAGGCAGCTTCCAGTCCAGCAGAATAATCTGATAATCATCTCCTTCCTGATGATGTTTTACTACCAGATTCACCGCCTGCGTACCGCTTAACGTCCAGTCCGCCCGCAGACCAATAGACTCCAGCGCTTCAGCCGCCGAGTGGCATAATTCTTCGTCATCGTCCACCACCAGTATCTTCCAGTCCGGAAAGACCATTTCATAATCCCGCTCTTCTGCTATTTCCAGATCCAGGGTTACATGGAATTCACTTCCTTTGTCTGGTTCACTGGTCACAGTAATCGTACCTTCCATTGCGTCCACAATATATTTGGTAATAGCCATTCCAAGCCCTGCGCCTTCGGTTTTGCGCACCCGCCTGGTGTCCGCCCTAGCATACGAATCAAAAATATGCTCCAGAAACTCCGCCGTCATACCCTGGCCATTATCCTTAACAATCATATGGGTACGGACCGTTTTCCGCTCCCGCTCCCCTGCAGGCGCTTCCTGATATAAAGAAAACTGTATGGTACCGCCCTCCTGGGTATATTTCACAGCGTTTGAAAGCAGATTCAGCAATACCTGGTTCAGACGCACACTGTCACAGTACACTTCTTCCGCTATAATATTATCCACCTGAAGCTTCAGGTTCTGCCCCTTTCCTTTGACCTGCGTCTGTACAATACCCGCTATTCCTTCCAGTACCTCCCGTAAGGACACCCTCTCCACAGTCAGGGTCATTTTTCCGCTCTCAATTTTGGACATATCCAGCACATCATTAATCAGCCCCAGCAGATGCCTGCCTGACGATGATATTTTCTTCAGACAGCTTCTTACATGCTCTTTGTCATCAATATGGGCTGTGGCAATGGCCGTCATCCCCACAATCGCATTCATCGGTGTACGGATATCGTGGCTCATATTGGAAAGAAAAGAACTCTTCGCCTCCGTGGCCTGCAGCGCTTCTTTCCGTGCCTCATCCAGCTCACGCATCTGCTGGCAGGTCATTTTAAAATACGTATAAAAAATAATCAGCAATACAAAAAGAATTACGATACATACCAGAATTCCGGCGATTGTCTGTTTTCTGTTCATACCCTGCACCGTTTCGTTTAAGATGCCAAATGGCATGGTCGTAAGCAGATGCCACTCCGAATAAGGCATCATGGTACAGTATACCTGCTGCCTGCTCCCGTTAAAGCCCAGATTGACAGAAAAATTTTCTTTATTTTCCATGGCAGATGACAGTTCCCGCACATACCGGTCTATTTTCGCAGGATCATCATCCGGATACCGTTGATACAGACTGCTAAAATAATTACTGTACTCGTCGCTCATCTCGCTGACTACAAAGCTGCCATCCTCCCGGATAATATGGGAGTATATAAGCGCATCGCTCTGTTCTGTTCCCAGCATGGTGCTGATATATTCTATCGGAACAGCCGCTACCAGTGCCAGACATGTTCTTCCTTTACTCATAGGATAATCTGCGGCAATGCCAAACATTACTATCTGGTTGCCGGACTTGTCGTTTCCTACCGCTACTTTCTTTTCCCCTTTTAGAAGCGACTCATAAAAGGATCCGGGATCCGCAAGACGGATCTGTTCCCCATCCAGCATCTGCATGGATCCATCATCAGAATAAAGCGCCAGATAATTAAAATTTCTGACACTGATTCTGTACACCAGTTCATCATACAGATCCTGAATATCGTCCATATCCTCAGGAACGACCCGCACTACCGCTTCCGCCTGTTCCAGCTTGAGATCAATCAGCGTCCGGAAATGAGCGGTAATATGATTATTGATACCGGACATATACAAATCTCCTACTTTGTCAACAGCATTTCTGCTTACTTTTACCATATACAGCCCAAAACATCCAAATGCGCCCAGGCTCACGAGAAGCAGCAGTATAAAGCTTCCAATCAGAAAACGTGTCGTACGGCCTCTTTTTTTATTCTGAATATTCATGCCTGTCTCTGTCCTTCCTGAATTCTATATAAACAAATAAAAATACGTCATATGACACCCTGTGACAAACTGCCAGCAGCCAGTTACGTTTCAGCCAGTCACTTCTTTTACGATTTTCCACACATCTGCGCTGACTTCTTCCCTGCTTTTGCTTCCATTAAGTATAACCACTCGTTCCTCACCCTTCATCCGTTCAAATGCCTCTATGTATTTCTCCCGCACCCGCACCAGCCTGGATTTCTCTTCAAACAGTTCTCTGTCGAACCGGTTCCTGCTGATCCGTTCCAGCGCCAGTTCCGGGTCCACATCCAGAAACAGGTTTACATCCGGCCGCAAAATATCACTTCCCAGTCTGTTTGCCCCGATCACCCAGTCCATCGGTACATCCACACTCTGATATGCATAAGATGAAAAACAATACCGGTCCATCAGGACTGTCGTGCCTTCCTCAATTTTTTTACAGATACCATTGACATCATTGAGCAGATGATCCAGTCTGTCCGCAACAAACAATGCCGCAATTACTTTCGGATCTGACGATACCCTGCCAGTCATGATCTGATGAATCAACGAACCTATCGGTGAATCAGTAGGTTCCATGGTCGCATAGCATTCTATTCTTTCCTGCCGTAACTTTTCCGTAAGAATTCTGACCTGCGTGCTTTTTCCACTTCCGTCGATCCCTTCAAATACAATAAATTTTCCTCTTTCTGCCATATTGAAATCTGCACCTTTCTGAATCCGTTTCTTTCTCTGGTTCTATCTATTTCTATCCTTATCAATTTTCTTTCTGACAAAAACAGCCACGCAACTTAAAAGCAGTCTGGAACGTGTCTGTACATTGCCCCGGTATACTTCCAAATTACGTGGTTTCTTTACCTGTATCCTCTTATTACTTTTTCGGCTTTTTGCCGTCTTTTGTAACCTCCGCAGACCCGTTTTCTTTTTGTTTTTTCAAAATTTCATTAATTGCGATACCCATTCCCAGCATGGCCCAGTGTATAGGCGCCACGGCAACGGTAGAGTCGTTTGCCACCGAGCTGATCAGATAGGCGAATGTGGCGAGCATCAGTCCCACGCCAATTATTTCCAGTCCGTTCTCATATGAGGCATGTATATACAACCGGAAGCACGTAACCAGATACCAGATATATAACGCCATAACCGCAATCAGGGCTGGTATACCGCTCTGGGCAGCTACCTGCAGATAAAAACAGTGTGGCTTGGCGTCAATATTAGCCTGTGACCCTCTGTAAACCTTATCCACATAATCATCCTGAGGATATGCGATGGTAAACGTATCCGCCCCATAACCAAACAACAGACAGTTTTTCAGGATCGGAATGGTTTTTGCCCAGATATCTCCTCTGGCTTCAAATGTCTTTGACATAAAATTTTCCGCAAAGTGGGGCGCATTGTTAATCTTATCCCACCTGCCAAAAATATTGTAATAATAATATGTCCCATCCTCACCTTTCTTAAAATACCAATCCCTGTAGTCAGCCGTTACTTTAATGGCAATTTCCTCATTCAGACGCACAATCTGTATGGCAAAATCTGGAAACCGTGTGTCCTGGACCACATAGATAAGATTCTCGCTATCCAGCGTATGATTCACAGCCTGTTTGTTACCATCCAGCATTGATACGTAAATATTCCCTTCCGCATCAATTTCATAAGAAATGTGAAACTCCTGGCCCATATAAGTAAATACTACCTCTTCGTCACCTGTATCAATCCTGGATACCGGATATTCGGTCTTATCCGGTAAATTAAACAGATAAATAAACTTCTGGATAATCATGTCGTTTCTGGAAATAAACACCGCAAAAAATACCGTAGCTGCCAGCGCCGCCGGAATGACAAATTTCCAGGCTTTCAACATATGTTTAAAAAGCACAATGACCGCCAGGACAATCGTTCCCAGAAACGCCAGAATACCGCTCCGGTTTCCAGAAGCCAGCAGACAGAGCAGAGACGCTCCGATCATCACCACATATATAATACGGTATACCCATTTCCTCGTTTTTACCAGCAGGGCAATTTCCACCGGCAGCATCAGCGCAAAATATGACGCCACATAGTTCGGGTTATAAAGTGTCAGAAAGACACGGCCCTGTTCGAAGACAATACTGAACCTATCCAGTTCGTCCCAAAACTTCGGACTGATAATCATCTTTTTTACAAATTCCATGTTAAACGGATCATGCCCCAACGCCTGCATCACGCCTATGACAAGCATAACGCCCAGTCCCACTGTCAGCCACCGCATTACACAGTCCACATCTTCAATTGTATTGATCAGCTCATATGCATAGAACAGAATCACACAATATCCCAGCAATACCCACACGGATTCAAATATTTCAGCCATACCGTGAAAACAAAAGTATCTGTACTGGGAAAAAAGGGAAGACAGCAGCGTAAGAACCGCATAAATAAGTACCGGTACCAGTTCATAGCACCATTTAAACTCCCTCTTTTTTTTCGTATACCGGTAAGCAAGGACCGCGCACATGACAATGGCAAGCAGTATGACTGCCACGGCCTTATAATATAAGAAGAAGTCCTGCTTATCCAGTGTTTCACCCGAATCCGGGTACCAGTCAAACTGTGACAGATGCGAATTAAAGAAATACATCCGCACAATCAGCGGTACCACGGTCATTACCAGTATCAGCGGTATCAGATACCATTTTGCTTTTTTCTTACCCATAATTCAGATTCCTCTCATCCTGTTCTCCTGGTTTTTTAAACACATTTCACGCTATTATATAACATTTTTTCCAATAAGGAAAGCGGCTTGTCTTTAAAATCAGTATCACATCAACAAAAAACCCCAGCAATCAACTCACTGAGGTTTCCAAGCTGGCCCACAAGGATTCGAACCTTGAAATGACGGAGTCAGAGTCCGTTGCCTTACCATTTGGCGATGGGCCATTATCTATGCCGGCCGGCTTTTCTCTTGCCTTTCGACATGATGTATTATATAATGACCCGGGAAAAAAATCAAGTGTTTTTTTAAATTTTTTTAAAAATTTTTAACTGCTCCTGAATCATGGAAAATTCCACCCTGTCTCCCCAGTGCAGTCCGGCTGTTCCGCTGGTGCCTTCCGTAAGAATTCTGGCAAAAGACTCCTGCTGGCAGAGCGGAACTACTCCATGAATAATTACCTTATCTGTATACGCTGTATCCGCCACGGCAATTTTATGCTGTGCCAGCAGATACTGTATTTTTCCCAATGCTGTATAATCTGTATCAATGGTCAGCATGCGTCCCTCACACAGATCAATCACAACAGAACCGGACAGTCCTTCCTGCACAGCCTTCTGATATGCCCGTACCAGCCCTCCGGTGCCCAGCAGTGTGCCGCCAAAATACCTGGTGACCACCACTGCCACATTGTGGATATCCTCCCGCAAAAGCACTTCCAGCATCGGACGACCCGCTGTCTGCGCCGGTTCCCCGTCATCCGAACAGCGGGTCAGCTCATGATTTCTGCCTATTGTAAACGCAGAACAGTTATGGGAAGCATCCCAGTGCTTTTTCTTCATGCCATTGATAAATAAGACTGCCTCTTCTTCCTGTTCCACAGGCTGGACAGTGGCGATAAACCGTGATTTTTTTTCCACAATCTCTCCACTGCCGCCTTCATAAACAACTTTATAACCCTGCATCAGCCACTCTCCTTTGTTATCATGTGCCATCTCCCAGCTGATCCATGCCTTCCGGCGGCTCCCCGTCCCCCGGATCTTCTGTTTCCGGCGGAAAATCCGATATTGCGCCGCCTCCCTGATTCTGATCCGGATCCGGTTGTTCCGGCTGGTCGTCAGTCTGTGTATCCGGTTCCCCCGGTTCATCCGTACCGTCATCCTCCGAAGGCTGCTGCGTGGACGGACCCGTATGCACATTACAGGTATATCCGGAATTTCCCGCATACAGATACTGCCCGTCTTCAGAATCCGCAGATCCGCCAATAATCCGGACACTGGAGGAAATAAGCCCGGATGGACAGTAAATCCCTGCCTGTCTGCCAGAAACCGCACAGACACGCACCAGCGCATGATGGTCACATTCCTCTTCCGGTACCGTATCCTGCGCAAAGTATTCTGTCTCCTCCATATTTCCTCTCGGATCATACCCGCAGACCCCGGCAGCTGCCAGCAGACCGGATTTCTGACACACTTCCGCCGTAACAATTCCCGCTGGCATTTTAAATTCTTTATCTTTGAGTCCCGCATGTATCCGGCTCATCACAGCCCGCCAGATCATTCTGGGATAAGATGTGGTACCGTCGTCCTGCGGCGTGTTATCATCAAAACCGCCCCATACCACACAGCTGTAATATGGAGAAAATCCCGCAAACAAAGCATCCTTATTTTTATTTGTAGTTCCTGTTTTTCCCGCAAGCGTCATACCTTCAAAATTTGCCGAAGTTCCGGTACCTTTTGTCATAACATCCTGCATCGCACTTGTCAGCAGCCAGGCAGTTGTCTTTTTAACCGCCTCCCTGGACTGCGGTTCATTATCAATCAGAACATTTCCATCATGATCCAGAATTTTTGTATACAGACGGGGTTTGATATAGATTCCGCCGTTTGCAATGGCCGCATAGGCAGCGGTCAGTTCCAGATTCGTCACACCTTTTGTAATTCCGCCAAGCGCCAGTGCTTCGTTGCGGTCCTGATCAGACAATGTGGTAAATCCAAAGTGGTTTGTCAGATAGTCATATCCTGTATCAATCCCTATATCTGTCAGAGTCTTCACCGTCACTACATTAACAGAGCGGGTAATGGCTTCACGTATGGTCGTAAACCCCCGGTATTTCTGGTCATAGTTGCGCAGCGGCGTACCATTTGCATACGTATACGGCGCATCATCCTCCACAGAAGCCAGCGTCATCTGCCCGGTATCCAGCGCAGGCGCAAACGCCGCCAGTACTTTAAACGTAGATCCAGGCTGACGCACCGAATCCATGGCACGGTTTAAAGTACGGTTAGCCGTTTTCTCACCCCTGCCGCCTACAATGGCTTTTACTTCCCCTGTTTTCTGATCAATAACCGTCAGCGCTACCTGAGGCTGTACGGTATAGGTAATGGCTTCGCCGTTTTCCGGTATGGTATCGCCTTTTTGCAATATGTCTTTTTTATACTGCCCGATAGCCGCCAGTGCTTCTTCCTGCGTCGTGTAATTAATCGTATAGTCTTTGTTGGCGGACTGGAACCAGGACAGCATCGTCTGCTCGTCATAATAACGGTAAGTACCGTCTTTTTTCTGTACGGTCAGCGTATAAGAAAAAGATACTTTGGAATCAGAAGGATAATTCTGCATATTAGCTACTTCTTCATCACAGATGGCCTGCATATCCGGATCCTGGGTTGAATAAATTGTAAGCCCTCCATTATACAATGCCCTGTACGCTTCGGTCTGGGAATATCCAAGCACATTCATCAGGTCTTCTATTACCTGCGCTGTAACCGCATCGTCAAAATATGAATTAATACTGGATTTGTCATCCTCTATGGCACTGTTTACTGCCTGTATCCGGCTGTACACCTTGTCCTTCATCGCTTTCGTATACTGGCTCTTTGTAATCAGTTCCTGTTCCAGCATGTCATCCAGTACTTTTTTGCGCCGTTCCGCATTTTTGTCCGGATGGGTAATCGGATTATATCCGCTTGGATTTTTAGTAATCCCGGCAATTACGGCACATTCTGATAATTTCAGCTCTGAAACATCTTTTCCAAAATACCGTCTGGAAGCAGACTGTACTCCCAGCGTATTTTGTCCTAAATTTACTGTATTTAAATAATTCTCCAAAATCCATTCTTTAGATGTAATTTTTTCCAGCTGGACAGCCAGGTACTGTTCCTGAATTTTACGTTTAAACCGGTCTGCCTGGGACTTTTCAGCTGTCCATTCCGTAAAAACATTATTTTTCAGCAGCTGCTGGGTAATCGTGCTTGCACCCTCCGAAAAATGAAATCCCGATGTGATTCCTTTTACCCCGGCCCGCACAATTCCTCTCAGGTCAACGCCGTTATGGTCATAAAATCTTGCGTCTTCAACTGCGATAAACGCATTCTGCAGATTAAGCGGTATCTCGTCAATTGTAACATAAATCCGGTTTGAACCGGATGCCACCAGTGTTGCCGTCGTATTCCCCCTGGAATCCAGAATTGTAGACAGATATCCTGTCGGGGACGCATCAATCTCTTCAATGCCCGGGGAAGAATCCAGAATCCCCTGATACATTCCATACCCCGCACATCCTCCACAGATTGCCACAGCAAATGCCCCGACCAGCATCAGTTCATAAAAAATGGTCGCAAACTTTTTTCCTATTTTTCCTTTGCGGGATGACAGTTCCTTCCACCTCTTACGGGTGCCTTCCTTTCCGAAATTCATGTAAGCCCTCCTGCATACAGCCCTGACCTGTTATTGTACAGTTCTTTGATATTTCTCACTTTTATCAGTTTGTCCAATTACCAGATTCTGATTAATTCCGTTAAGTTTTACTATAATATAACAGAAACGTAATTATTTTGCAACAAATTATAAAGAAGCTGTCACAATAAGAACCCTCCATACAGTATGTGGGTATTTTTATTCAGACAATACCCTGCCCTGTATCTCCGGTTCTTAATGTAACAGCTCCTTTTTTAACTGCCTGTTCCTGTAAATCAGTAAACCCGGCCACAATTTTCATCTGTCAGCCGGATATCCTCTCCGGAACCTGAAACTAATCATATATTACAAATATGTTACCTGTATCCGCGCCACAGGAATCATAGCATCCGTCATTATGTAAAATTCTTTTCCAGCGCTCCCCGCATACCCAGTTCACGGATATCTTTCAGACAGGAAGCAACCATTTTCTCCGCTTCCGGCTCCGCACCCAGATCCACACCCCAGAACGATGTATTGCCAAGCACTGTGCGGACATATTCATCCGTTTCTTTCCCGCTGTTTGCCGCAAAAAATTCCAGTACGTCCACATCATCCACAACTTTATAAGATTCGCTGCCACGATGTCCGGTCAGTTCCCTCTCACCTGTCAGCGATCCTGTATAAAAAGCCATCAGCGACGCCAGTGAAAACGCCAGGCGCCGTGGCACGCTGCCGTGTTTTTCCATATAATCCAGAAAGCTCTGCATACACCTTGCCCGCCACTTTGACACTGAATTTACTGAAATGGAAAGGTGCCCGTGTTTTACAAACGGATTGTTAAATCTGGCCAGCACAGCATCCGCAAATTCCAGCAGCCCCTGTTTTGGCAACGCCAGCGTCGGAATAATCTCATCAAAAATAGTACCCTTTATAAAATCCAGAATCAGCGGATCTTTCATGGATTCCAGCACATTGTCGTTGCCAGCCAGATAAGACGCCATAACAAAAGACGTGTGGGCTCCGTTTAAAATGCGTACTTTTCTCAGTTTATATGGTTTCTGATTATCTGTAAACACCACCGGAAGACCGGCTCTTGGCAGCGGAAACTCATCGCTTAAATCCCTGGAACTCTCAATGACCCACAGGGCAAACGGCTCAGCGGTAACAATCAGATGATCCTGATACCCCAGTTCTTCACAAAGCTGCTGTATCTCATCTTTTGGACATCCCGCTACGATACGGTCCGCCAGGGTGGAAGTAAATACACACGCATCATTGATCCATGTTACAAACGCATCTTCCAGTCCCCACTGTTCCGTTAGTTTCAGAACGCATTCCTTTAATCTGGCTCCGTTATCGTCAAGCAGTTCCACCGGAAGCATTATCAGACCTTTATCCGCCGCTCCCTTGTAATGCTGATATCTTTCATATAAAAACTTTGTCAGTTTTCCCGGAAATGACTTTGGCGGACAAAAATCCATTCTGTCCGTACTATCATATACAATTCCCGCTTCTGTCGTATTGGATACAATAAAACGCAGCGAATCCAGTTTTGCGAACTGCGCATATTTTTCATATTCTCCGTAAGCGTCCACCGCATCAGCCACACTTGTTACCACACGGTTAAATTTCTTAGGCTCACCGTCTGCAAGTCCCCTTAACTGTACCGTATACTGACACTCCTGTTCATGAAAAGACTCCAGTGATCCGGCCTCTATCGGTTTGACCAGAACAATATCTCCATTGAATTCGCCCCGTTCATTGGCAATGTCAATCATATAATCCATAAATGCCCTTAGAAAGTTACCTTCCCCAAACTGCAGGACCTTTACCGGCCGTTCCTTTTTCCCTGTTTTTTGTCTGTTTAAAAGTTCCATAACGCAAGTTTTCCTTTCTTCCCTTTCTGCTTCAGCTTTTGCCGCACGGATGCAGCTTTCCGCCCTCTTCTGAATCATATGTCAATCAGTCTGAATTTCCAATATCCGGAATATTGTACTATTATTTTAAAAAATTCATCCCGCACCCTGTAACGAACGCAGCTTTCCCAGTACCTGTATCCTTTCCACAAACAGGCAGTACCCCGCAGCTCTGCCATCTGTTATATGTAACAGTCTTCCGGAATCCTCTGCCCGGTATCACGGACTCCACTTGTATGGATTTTCTTTTCTGGTAAAACTTCCGGAAGATTATTATCTGAAATACGTTTTCCTGAAATGCACCCTCAGTCAATGATACATCGCTCTGCCTGGATGCACATCCCGCTCTGTATAAATTAACCCAAAATATACACAGTGCGGACGCAAAGCACAAGAATATGCCAGCCAGTTCCCAGATACAGGATATAAGCTGTCTGAACCGGAAAATACAGATCCCGGAAATGGATTGTGAGATACGCTCTGATATATTTTTATACAATTTACTATATGTAAGCGTTTACTTTTAACATTTTTACCATAATTATGCCAATTAGTCAATATGTATTTTAATAAAAGAAGATATATATTACAAATATTTCTTTTATAATTTAGCTTTTCTATATTAAATACATATAAGCCAGCAAATTTTATCTTGCAATCTGTTTTGTCATAATGTATAATAATTCAAACCATAGTGCGGTTATTTTCATGCAAACCCACCAGATCATATCTGAAAATACCGTTTGTCAGATGTACCACTCAATTTGTACTCTGACAGGCATGGTGTGGGAAACTTATACCCGATGAAAGGCACCTGCCAAAAAAGGCACGATATTACGCAGGGGCACAATGTACCACAAGGGCACAATGTACCACAAGAGGCCGGTACAGCGGATTTGTAACCTGAATCCGGCGCTAATACCACGTAACGTGGGAAACCGCAGTTGGCATGAATGATTTTAAAGACACGCTCTGAAGCGTGTCTAAAAATGCTTACTGTGAAATGTACTTTTCACTTTGCAGGAAGTTTTCCTTAATTCACTGGTTCTGGCCGGCTGCACGAACCAGATCCGGGATAAATCTTCTATCATGCACTCAGTGTACAAAATAGCGGATGCAGATCACTGGAATGATCTTAAAGACATACTCTGATAATCCGTGCGCAAACTGAAAAAATTTCAGCACGCCATGGTAAAGTTACAATCCACAGCTTAGTCCGGCGGACAATCGTCCGGAGTCACTGATCCTGCATCCGGTTCAGACACCGCTGCGGGCAGCAGATGGCGAAAACATACCAGATCAGACGATTATTTCCGGCAGGCCAGCCAGCGAAGCACTACACGTTTTTAAACAGATCACGCAACAGAATGCCCTGTATGGAATGATCAGGCTCCTGCAGTGCTTTTCTATAAATACAATTTCTATATGAAGAAAAGGGGGATCATACACTATGAAACAATTCATGGACAAAAACTTTCTACTCTCCACTGAGACTGCACAGAAGCTGTACGCTGATAATGCGGCGGATACTCCGGTGCTGGATTATCACTGTCACATTAATCCAAAGGAAATTTACGAAGACCGTCAGTTCAAAAATATTACTGAAGTCTGGCTGGGCGGCGACCATTACAAATGGCGTTTTATCCGTTCCTGCGGCGTGGAAGAACGATACATTACCGGCGACGCACCGGACAAGGAAAAGTTCTTAAAGTGGGCGGAATGTCTTGGCAAAGCTATTGGCAATCCACTGTTCCACTGGTCTCATCTGGAGCTGCAGAAGTATTTTGATTACCATGGCGTATTAAACAAGAACACAGCGGAAGAAGTCTGGGATCTGTGCAACAAAAAGCTGGCCGATCCATCCATGTCCGTCCGCAACCTGATTAAACAATCAAATGTAACGTTGATATGCACAACAGATGATCCGGTGGATTCCCTCGAGTGGCATAAAAAAATAGCGGAAGACGACAGCTTCGACGTACAGGTGCTTCCCGCATGGCGTCCGGACAAAGCCATGAACATTGAAAAACCGGACTATACCAGCTATCTTTCCACACTTGCTGATGTTTCCGGCGTAACAATCAACACCTTTGCAGACTTATGCAGGGCATTATCCCTGCGCATGGATTTCTTTGCGTCCATGGGCTGCTCTGTTTCCGACCACGGCCTGGAGTACGTCATGTACGCACCTTCTACACCAGAGGAAATTGAATCTGTCTTCGCAAAACGTCTGGCAGGAAACAGCGTCACAAGAGAAGAAGAACTGAAATTCAAAACCGCATTTATGGTATTTCTTGGACAGGAATATGCAAAACGCAACTGGGTTATGCAGCTTCATTACGGTGTGAAACGTGACAACAACACGCCACGGTTTGAGAAACTGGGTCCGGATACCGGCTTCGACTGCATCAATAACTATGCGCCGTCTTCTGAAATCGCCAATTACCTCAATGCGCTTGCCCTTACGGATGCGCTGCCTAAAACGATTATTTACAGCCTGAATCCAAATGACAATCAGGCAATCGGCACCATTCTGGGATGTTTCCAGGATGATACAGCAGTGGCAAAAATCCAGCAGGGTTCCGCATGGTGGTTTAATGATCACAAGACCGGTATGCAGGATCAGATGATTTCCCTTGCAAACCTTGGAAATTTATCCGGGTTTGTAGGTATGCTTACAGATTCCAGAAGTTTTCTGTCTTATACAAGACATGATTATTTCCGCCGGATCCTTTGTGACCTGGTTGGCGCCTGGGTAGAAAACGGAGAATATCCGGCTGATTTCGATACTCTTTCAGAAATTATTAAAGGTATCTGCTACAACAACGCTATCAGATATTTTGGTTTTGACTTAAAACCATGTGAATAATCAAAGTATAATTCTATAACAGACTTACTGGATCATCTTTCCTGTAAACCCAAAAAAGGAAGGGGCTTTCACCAGAAAGCTCCTTCCTTTGATTTTGATTTAATATCTCAGGCGCCTGCCTGTGTTCTGGCTTCTTTGCAAAGTTCTGCGATCTTGTCAAAGTTACCTTCTGTAATATCGGATTTCTTACATACCCAGCTTCCACCTACAGCGAAGATAGCCGGATTTGCCACAAACTCAGCGATATTTTCTGTGTTTACCCCGCCTGTAGGGATAAACTGCATGTCCGTAAACGGCGCCGCAAGATTTGTAATAGCTTTCAATCCGCCGTATACATTTGCCGGGAAGAATTTCACGACTCTTAATCCCAGTTTGCGGGCAGCCATAATTTCAGTAGGCGTTACACAGCCGGGAGCCACGTCGATCTGATTATCCACGCACCATTTCACCATTTCTTCATCAAAGCCCGGAGATACCACAAACTTCGCTCCGGCTTCTACTGCTTCCTTCGCCTGATCAATATTCAGCGCTGTTCCCACGCCTACAATCATATCCGGACACTCTGCGGCAACTTTACGGATACTTTCAAGGGCCGCCGCTGTACGCAGTGTAATTTCCATTACGTTAATTCCTCCTGCCAGCAGGGCTTTTGCCGCAGGCACCGCATCTTTTGCATCCTCAATGACTACTACCGGCACGATCACCGACTGTTTCATGCTGTCCATTACATGACTCATGTTATCTTCCTCCTGTTTATTCATATTTTAAACCAATGAGATCCATTATACCTGTTTCCCATGCACCGTGGCGTTCCTGATCACCGGATGTTATCTCTGTACCCTTGCGCCAGCGCCGCCCATAATAGCTTCTACTTCTTTCCTGCTGGCCATGGTCGTATCGCCCGGTGTAGTCATTGCAAGCGCACCGTGGGCCGCACCGTAATTAACTGCCAGACTGGCATCCCCGGTAGTCATCAGGCCGTACACCAGTCCGGACGCAAAGGAATCGCCGCCGCCTACACGGTCCATAATTTCCAGCCCGTCATAATCTTTTGCCTTGTATATTTCACCATCTGCCCAGCAGATTGCGCTCCAGTCATTCACGGTAGCTGTCTTTACCTGACGCAGTGTAGTTGCCACGGCCTTGAAATTCGGATATGTCTTTGCCGCTTCATTAATCATCTTTTTATAACCGTCCAGATTCAGGGTTTTCAGATTCTCATCATTTCCCTCAATTTCAAATCCAAGACACGCTGTAAAGTCTTCCTCATTTCCGATCATTACATCCACATACTGCGCAATTTCTTTATTAACTTCCTGCGCTTTTGCCTGTCCGCCAATGGCGCTCCACATGGACGGACGGTAGTTCAGGTCATAAGAAATTACGGTTCCGTACTTTTTGGCTGTCTTAATGGCTGCCAGTACCGTTTCGCAGGACTGCTCTGATAAAGCCGCATAAATCCCGCCGGTATGCAGCCAGCGTACGCCAAGTTCGCCAAAAATATATTCAAAGTCAAAGTCTTCCGGCGTCGCTTTCGCAATGGCTGTATTTGCCCGGTCAGAACAGCCCACCGCACCCCGGATACCGAATCCACGTTCTGTAAAGTTCAGACCATTACGGCAGATGCGTCCGATGCCATCTGTATCCATCCATTTGATCAGGGATGTATCCACTCCGCCCTGATTAATAAAATCTTCCAGAAGCATTCCCACTTCATTATTGGCAAACGCAGTAATTACCGCTGTATTCAGCTTAAAGCATTTTCTAAGGCCACGGATTACATTATATTCCCCGCCGCCTTCCCAGGCACGGAAAGATCTGGCCGTACGGATTCTCCCTTCGCCCGGATCCAGCCGCAGCATTACCTCGCCTAAGGATACCGCATCAAATTTACATTTGCTTTCTGGTCTTAAATTAAGATTCATTTATAAATTCCCTCCTGTTCTACGGACTTCTCCTGATCCGTCACTTTTTATTTTTCAGACAGCGTTTCTGAAAAACTGCCTGCTTTATATTATAATTTGATGTAGCAATATTCTCAATCTTTTTTTTTAATTTTTATGGAATATTTATAATTTTCCCGTTACCCCTGTTTTTTTTCGGA
The DNA here is from genome assembly GCA_947642745.1 of uncultured Eubacterium sp. Taxonomy (GTDB): domain Bacteria; phylum Bacillota; class Clostridia; order Lachnospirales; family Lachnospiraceae; genus Eubacterium_J. The sequence goes on along the minus strand of CANRTU010000025.1, from coordinate 2,096 downwards.
AGTTTTCTCTGGAAAGCACTTACAATTTTGAATATTCCGCAGAACTATTCCGATAAACGTGTCTGAAAAAGCTTTCGGGCAGATATTCCCGGCTATGCCATGCTATACAGTGTGCTCCGGTCGCACCGCAGCCCGGGAATCCACATACCCCTGCCGGCCATACCAGCCTTCACGTGTGCTGGGGATTGATTCCCGGTTCCGGAAGCATAACCGTGGGAGTGCAATGAGCGGTCTGTATTGACTGGTCCCGGGACCAGCGTGTCTGAAACATGCTTTCCGTCAGATGTACCCTGAAGGGCATGATATATTACACAATTTGCCGGGAATTTGTACCAGATGAAGGACGCTATCCAAAGAGGCATGATGCATCGTACCCCTTGAGGTATATCGGGCTATGTAACCTGAATCTGCTGTAACCATCACACGAACCGGGAACAGTCCTCCGGAATGTATGTCTGATACCGCCAGAATAACAGTATGACAGCATATTGCATTTTTTTGTTGAAATACCTTCCTGAGTATCATAAAATAAATAATATAAAGTTTCCGGATTTTTTACTTATAACTATTGATGATCTAACTATGAATGATCAGATTTTACACACATATTTCAAAGGAGGTTTTTTATGCAGCACATGAATCCATTATTACCAGACAGTGACAGCGGACATAAATTTATTACAATTGGCGAAATCATGCTGCGCCTGACGCCGCCAAATTACGAAAAAATCCGTATGGCTACCAGTTTTGAAGCCAGTTATGGCGGCAGCGAGGCCAATATCGCACTGGCTCTTGCCAACCTTGGCGTTGACAGCACTTTTTTCAGCGTGGTCCCAAATAACAGTCTTGGAAAAAGCGCTATCCGTATGCTTCGCAGCAACGACGTCCACTGTACTCCTGTTATTTTAAGCACGCCGCAGCAGACTCCTACCCACCGGCTGGGCAGTTACTATCTGGAAACCGGCTATGGCATACGTGCCAGTAAAGTGATTTATGACAGAAAAAACAGTGCCATCGCAGAATTTGATTACGATACCCTGGACCTTGACGCACTGCTGGACGGCTTTACCTGGCTGCATTTAAGCGGCATCACGCCAGCCCTTTCCAAAAACTGCCGGAAACTGACGCTGGACTGTCTGCACACAGCAAAAGAGAAAGGCATTACGGTCAGCTTCGACGGCAATTTCCGCAGCCTGCTCTGGTCCTGGGAAGAAGCCAGGGATTTCTGTACAGAATGTCTGCCATATGTGGACGTACTGCTGGGCATTGAGCCTTACCATCTGTGGGTTGACGAAAATGACCACAGCAAAGGAGATGTCAAAGACGGCGTGCCGCTCCAGCCAAGTTATGAACAGGAAGATGAGATCTTCCAGGCATTTGTGGCCAGATACCCGAACCTTAAATGTATCGCCCGCCATGTACGCTATGCCCACAGCGGCAGCGAAAACAGCCTGAAAGCGTTCCTGTGGTATGAGAACCACACCTTTGAAAGCAAGCTGTTTACTTTTAATATTTTAGACCGGGTAGGCGGCGGGGATGCTTTTGCCAGCGGACTGATCTATGCCATGATGCATGATTACAAGCCGATGGATATTGTTAACTTCGCAGTCGCAAGCAGCGCCATCAAACATACAATCCGTGGCGACGCCAATATTACCGATGATGTCACAAGCATACGTAATCTGATGAACATGAATTATGATATCAAACGTTAAATAACCGGTCCCGTATTCTTCCTGCAGGGCTGATCCCGGACAGGATATATAACCGGAATTCAGACAGGATATTGCGGCCGGGCACTCCCCCCTCATATAACCGGGCCTGAATTCCGGACATATACGCAGCCGGGGCTGTACCTGTCAGGGCGAATGCAGATGACAGAAAAAACCTGCGGCAACACACAGATTCCTGTGATTCTGATTTATCATTGCCCGGCTATAACCACACTATGTAAAAAAATTTATTTTTTGCTGGACAAATAAAACAATTTATGATATTCTTAATAAGTCGCAGGGATTGCGGCAAAGCAGTATAAAATTGTTCGATGCGTGGCTCAGTTTGGTAGAGCGCTGCGTTCGGGACGCAGAGGCCGCAGG
>CANRTU010000024.1 GCA_947642745.1 uncultured Eubacterium sp. | reverse complement strand
TTTGCATTCTGGCAGCCGGAAGACAAGCGTATATTCCGGACGCCGGAGAAAGGCGTGCCGCCCCTGCCGTTGTTCCGGCTCCGGAAAGCTGGCCGTTCCAGGGTTTCCGTACGGAAGGCTTCCATACCGGACGGACCGGCGCCTATTCGCCATCCCTGGCTCACAGGCACCTTTCAGGGACGTCCGTGTCCCTGAATCCTGTGTACTGCCGGAAACCCGGGAACGGCCGGCTTTTCTCCGCAGTCACACCGTCAGGGGCGGCACGCCTTTCCCCGGCTGTTTCCGGCAGTATCCGCATATCTTTCCTGTCTGCCCCGCATACCGTGTTCCGGCAGAAATATCCCGGCAGACAGGTATTTCTGACTTTCTGCCATTTGTACATGTCCGGAGACAGCGCAGAAAACCGGGGAAGGCATGTGTATATTCTGCCGGAGACAGCCGGGAGGAAGGCAGCCGGGCCCTGCCGGCGTGACTGTGGAGAAAAGCTGGAAGCTCCTGGTTTTCTGCCTGTTTCAGGATTCAGGGACACGGACGTCCCTGAAAGGTGCCCCTGAGCCAGGGACGGCGAATGGGCACCGGTCCGTCCGGTAAGAATGCCTCTCCGGCAGAAAACTTAGAGATTCCGGCTTTTCGGAACCGGAATGCCGGCAGGGCCCGGCTGCCTTTCCCCGGCGTCCGGGAAATATACACCATCCGCCAGCCGTTCCAGTGCCGTGAAATAGCAGATAACCACGTATTATCCTGTATCATTCACCATAGAGTTAGTGTATCACAAACTCTCCCTGCCCGCAATCAGTGGGACGTTTTCTCCTGAAAATACTGATACACTGCCCTGGCTGCTTTTTCATTCATACTGTCCGCCTCGCACAGCTGCTCCACACTTGCCTGCCGGATAGCATCAATGGACTGGAAATACCGCATCAGCGCTTTGCGTCTGGCAGGCCCGATACCCGGAATATCATCCAGTACCGAATGCACCTGCTCCCTGCTGCGCAGGGAACGGTGGTATTCAATGGCAAACCGGTGGGCTTCGTCCTGAATTCTCGTAATTAGTTTAAATCCTTCCGAATCCCTGTTGACAGGCAGTTCCACATTCTGGAAATAAAGCCCCCTGGTCCGGTGAAAATCATCCTTTACCATACCGCATACGGGAATATCCAGATGGAGCTCCTCCAGTACCTGAAGGGCAATATTGACCTGTCCACGGCCGCCGTCCATCATAATCAGATCTGGAAATCTGGTAAAGCTGCCATATTCATTTTCCAGCTGTTTTTCCTCCCGCTCCCTGCGTTCTTCCAGTCCATGGATAAACCGGCGGGTCAGCACCTCATGCATGGATGCGTAATCATCCGGTCCTGCCACGGTGCGCAGTTTAAATTTACGGTAATCGCTGCGGCACGGTTTTCCTTTTTCATAAACAATCATGGAACCCACGCTTTCAAAGCCGTTGGTATTTGAGATATCATAGGCTTCTACCCGGCTGATACCGGGCAGCCCCAGCAGCTTCGCTATTTCTTTCATGGCTCCGATCGTCCGGCCTTCTTCCCGCTTCAGCCGTTCTTTATCCTGATTTAACACCAGTCTGGCATTTTTCTGAGCCAGATCCACCAGTTTTTCTTTGATACCTTTTTTTGGCACACGGATGTATACCCGCTGTCCCCGCCGCTCTGAGAGCCACCTGGCAATGACCTCATCTTCGCTGATCTTTGTCTGGAGCATAACTTCTTTTGGAATAAACGGCGTACCCGCATAAAACTGTTTAATGAAAGAGGTGAGAATCTGCTGCGTTGTATCTCCCACATTAATGGTCACATAAAAATGCTCACGTCCTATTAGTCTGCCGTCCCTGACAAAGAAAACCTGCACCACCGCATCCCGGTCGTCTTTTGCCAGCGCAATCACATCTTTGTCTTCTCCGTCTGAATGTGTCACTTTCTGCTTTTCGGATACCTGCCGCACGCTGTTGATCAGATCCCTGTACTCCATGGCCTTTTCAAAATCCATTTCCCCGGAGGCCGCCTGCATTTTCTGTTCCAGTTCTTCCAGTAACGGCTTATAATTTCCATTCAGAAAATCCATTGCCTTACGGATCTGCTCCCGGTACTCTTCCGGGCTGATGTATCCCTGGCAGGGTCCTTTGCACTGATGAATATGGTAATTCAGGCAGGGCCGTTCTTTTCCGGTATCCTTTGGCAGCTGACGGTTACAGGATCTGATCTGATACAGCCTGCGAAGCAGTTCAATCGTATCCTTTACTGCCCCTGCGCTTGTATAAGGCCCGAAGTATTGTGATTTATCCTTTTTCATCTGACGCGAAAAAAGGACCCTGGGGTAAGTTTCCCCCAGCGTCACTTTTATATACGGATAAGTCTTATCATCTTTCAGCAGTATGTTGTACTTGGGCCGGTGCTCTTTGATCAGATTGCACTCTAATACAAGCGCCTCCAGTTCGGAATCCGTAATAATGTATTCAAACCGTTCAATCAGTCTGACCATCTGGTCTTTACGGATTCCTTCGTTATGGCTGGCACGAAAGTACTGGCGCACACGGTTTTTCAGATTCACCGCTTTTCCAACATAAATAATCGTATCATTTTTGTCATGCATCAGATAGACACCCGGCCGGTCCGGGAGTTTTTTTAATTCTTCCTGAATATCAAACATCTCTTCCCGTTATCTTCCTTCTGGTTATCTTTTCTTTTCCGTTATCTTTGCTCTGTTTAGCTGATATCTTCTTTCCGGAATCTTCTTTCTGAAAAATTTTTTTCTGAACTTTTCTTTTTGAAAATCTTTTTTTCCGAACTCTTCTTTCGGAAAACCTTTTTTCTGAAGATTTTCTTTCCGGAACTTTTTATTCTGGTTATTTTTCTTCCGGTTTACTATCTGTCATATCCTGCGGAAACTCTCCTGACAGCGGCTGCTGCGGAACGGCTCCGGTACTTTCCGTATCCTCCTGACGCCGCATCTGTTCCACAGAGTTCCCGGACGGCTGCCACAACGGTGCCCTGTTCTGTGGATACCCTGTGGATGACACAGGATTGTGCGCCTGATCCTCAGGTGTTACTGTCTGTGGCGCTGTACGGGACTGGAAATCCTGTGCTGGCGGCTGCGGATTGCCCTGCCATGGCTGCCAGCCGGGCTCCGGCTGGTGTCCTGCCTGCGGTGGGTGTCCCTGCATATGGCCATAGGGCGGCGTCTGGTTCTGTCCCGGCTGCGGCATATGGCCATAGGGCGGCGTCAGATCCTGTCCCGGCCCCTGCGGATGACCATACAGCGTCTGGTTCTGTCCCGGTTCCTGCGGATAGCCATACGGCTGCTGGTACTGTTGTCCATGTTCCCTGCCATTTCCATACGGCTGCGGGTGATCCGGCTGCCAGTCCCCAGTATTTCCCGCCGGAGCCCCATTACCTGCGGGCTGCTGCGGGTGATATCCCTGCGGCCCGCCATACGGCGGCTGGTATTGCGGATGTCCTGCCGGAACCATATTACCCGCAGGCACTGGCTGTCCCTGTGGTACGCCTGCCCGGACCGGCTGGTTTCCGGACTGACCCTGAGCGTATGCCCCCTGTGGTACCGGTTTATGCAGATTCGCCACCGGCGGATGTTCTGCGGGCGTACCCTTTTTCAGAAAGTCGTTTTCATCCTCCGGCGGCTGCGGAATTCCTTTTATATCACGGTATATCCGCATAAACTCTTTGCCGGTAATCGTCTCATACTGAAACAGATACTCCGCAATCTTATCCAGTACTTCCCGGTTTTCTTCCAGCAGTTTCCTGGCAGTTTCATAACTTTCTTTTAATAACAGCTGTACTTCCTGGTCTATTTCAGCTGCGGTATTATCTCCACAGTTTAATACCGGCCGGCCATCCAGATACCGGTTCTCCACCGATTCCAGACTGACCAGACCAAACTTTTTGGACATGCCATACTGGGTTACCATCGAGCGGGCTATCTGGGTCGCTTTTTCGATATCGTTGGAAGCTCCTGTCGTAATAGAATGAAATACGATCTCTTCCGCTGCCCGGCCGGCCATAAATGTAACCAGGCGTGCCTTCAGCTCATCCTCTGACATGAGATATTTCTCTTCCTCCGGCACCTGCATCACATAGCCCAGCGCTCCCATGGTCCTTGGCACAATCGTAATTTTCTGTACCGGCTCTGCGTCTTTTTGCAGTGCGGTAACAAGCGCATGCCCGACTTCATGATAAGCCACGATCCGTTTCTCTTCTTTTCCAAGAATCCGGTCTTTTTTCTCCTTGCCGGCAATCACCACTTCCACCGACTCAAATAAATCGGACTGGTTCACATATTTCCTGCCTTTTTTTACAGCGTTTATGGCCGCTTCATTAATCATATTAGCCAGATCCGATCCGACAGCTCCGGAAGTAGCCAGCGCTATAGCGTCCAGATCCACAGTTTCATCCATTAATACATCCTTGGAATGCACTTTTAGCGTGTCTACCCGGCCTTTCAGATCCGGCTTATCCACGATGATCCTCCGGTCAAAACGTCCCGGGCGCAGCAGCGCCTTATCCAGCACTTCCGGCCGGTTGGTAGCCGCCAGAATCAGCAGCCCCTTGGATGTGTCAAATCCGTCCATTTCGGCCAGCAGCTGGTTCAGTGTCTGTTCCCGTTCATCGTTACCGCTGCCATAGCGGGTATCCCGGCTCTTACCGATGGCGTCGATCTCGTCAATAAAAATAATACACGGCGCCTGCTTCTGGGCTTCTTTAAACAAATCCCTCACACGGGACGCACCCACTCCTACAAACATTTCCACAAAATCCGAACCTGCCAGCGAAAAAAACGGTACGTTCGCTTCTCCGGCAACCGCTTTTGCCAGCAGGGTCTTTCCGGTTCCCGGAGGCCCTACCAGCAACGCTCCTTTTGGCAGTTTGGCGCCTATATCCGTATACTTCTGGGGACTGTGCAGAAAATCCACCACTTCCTGCAGCGATTCTTTGGCTTCGTCCTGTCCCGCCACATCTTTGAAAGAAACACCTGTTTTCTTTTCCACATAAATCTTGGCATTGCTTTTGCCAACGCCCATGCCCATACTGCCACCCATTTTTTTCATTAAAAATCCCATTACAGCCCAGAGCAGCAGGACTGGCAGTACAAAACTTAAAATATTGTATATCCAGGTAGCGGAGTCATCTGGTATATAGGGATAATACTCCACCCCGTGCTCCTTTAACAGGGCGACCAGCTCCAGATCATTACCTGCGATGCCGGTATAATAAGTAATTGTAATAAGCTCTTCCCGCTCTTTTACCGGCGTAATCCGGTAACTGTTGGATGTGACATGTACCTCTTTTACCTTTCCTTCTTCTACCATTTTCAGGAATTCCGTATAGGAAATCTCTTTTGTGGTCATCTGCTGCTGCCACCGGCTGAACATGCTTATAAAAAAAAGCGCAACCAGCGTTACCAGCAGAAAGATCAGAATCATCTGACCATTTCCATTTTTTTTGTTATTGGAATTATTATTTCCATTATTGGGTGACTGATTATTCATTTTTCCTCCATCTGTTGTACATCTGCGGTCTTTCATCCGGTCTATGTCCCATAATTTATTATTTCCGCCTGTTCTATTATAAGTGGATTAGTTTTATTACGCAATATTCTATTGGTGAACTTTTTGCGAATTTTCTTAATTTAATAAAAATTTTATAACTAATTGATAAATTCACTGCACTCTGTATTAGCTTATCTGATTTTTTATAATATATGAAAGGCAATTTCCGGCTATATCCGGTCTTTGCTGAAAGTTCACAAACCTGAAAAATGACGTATAGTTTTTCCCTATACGTCACCAGCTGTCAATACTTTTTTATTTCTATATAGTCTGCCTGCCGTCCATTGTGCCAGTTTCCCCCATACGCTGCTTTTCCGCAAGCGCCGCTTCCACAAATCCCCGGAATAACGGATGCGGACGGTTTGGTCTGGATTTCAGTTCCGGATGTGCCTGGGTGGCAATAAACCATGGATGGTCTTTGATCTCTATCATCTCCACAATCCGTCTGTCCGGGGAAAAACCGGATAAACAAAGACCATGCTCTGAGAGAATTCCACGATAGTCGTTATTAACCTCATAACGGTGACGGTGTCTTTCATGAATCGTTTCGCTGCCATACAATTCATATGCCCTGGATGACTTATCCAGTACGCACGGATAGGAACCGAGCCTTAAAGTACCGCCGATATCTCCGTTTTCGTCCTGATCCGGCATCAGTGCGATCACCGGATGGGTCGTCTTTGGATCAAGCTCAATACTATGGGCATCGTGGAGATTGCACACATGACGGGCAAAATCAATAATAGCCACCTGCATTCCAAGGCAGAGCCCCAGATATGGTATTTTATGCTCCCTGGCATACCTGGCAGCATAAATTTTGCCGTCCACGCCCCGGTTGCCAAATCCTCCGGGCACTAAAATACCGCTGCATCCGCCCAGAAGTTCATCTACTGTATCCGGAGTCAGCAGCTCTGAATCCACCCATCTGATATTTACCGTGGTTCTGCTTGGAATCCCCCCGTGTTTTAACGCCTCTACCACAGAGATATACGCATCATGCAGCTGTGTGTATTTACCTGCCAGGGCGATCTGTACTTCTTTTTCCGGATGCTTGAGGTTTTCGATCATTTCGTTCCACTCATCCAGATCCGGCTCCGGACAAGGCAGATTCAGGCATTCACACGCCACTTTCGCCAGGTTTTCTTTTTCCATCGCCAGCGGGGCTTCATATAAATATTCCACGTCCAGATTCTGCAGCACCCGTCTGTTTGGAACATTGCAAAACAGCGCAATTTTATCTTTCAGGCTCTGGTCCAGGGCATGTTCGGAACGGCACACAATAACATCCGGCTGGATTCCCATACCCTGCAGTTCCTTGACGCTGGCCTGGGTCGGTTTGGTTTTGAGCTCACCGGAAGCTTTCAGATAAGGAATCAGCGTCACATGAATGAGCATGGCATTTTCCCGACCCACCTCGTGCTGGAACTGACGGATAGATTCCAGAAACGGCTGGCTTTCAATATCTCCCACAGTTCCGCCTACTTCTATAATCGCAATGTGCATATCCGGAGATGAGAAATTCCGGTAAAACCTGCTCTTAATCTCATTGGTCACATGGGGGATTACCTGTACGGTCCCTCCGCCATAGTCACCCCGCCGTTCTTTTTGTAATACAGACCAGTAAATTTTACCAGTTGTTACATTAGAATTTTTCGTAAGGCTTTCATCAATAAACCGCTCGTAATGACCCAGATCCAGATCTGTCTCAGCTCCGTCGTCTGTGACAAACACTTCTCCATGCTGGATCGGATTCATTGTACCCGGATCTATATTAATATACGGATCAAATTTCTGCATAGTCACTTTATAGCCCCGGGCTTTTAACAGCCTTCCAAGAGATGCCGCTGTAATCCCCTTTCCAAGTCCTGATACAACTCCGCCAGTGACGAAGACATATTTTGCAGGCATAGTTTTCCTCCTCCGTTTAAATATTTAATCTGATAATTTATAATTATTTTCTGATAATTATTTTCTTTTTTTATCATAAAAACGCATCTGTTCATCTGCATCATTTCTTTTAAAAGTCTCAAACCCACCCTGTATACCATACGATGCACGGGTACACTCCGGACAAAGATTTCCAAACTTAATCTCTTTACCACAATTCTGGCAATGAAGTGCGGTGAGCCGCTGTAACGAATCTTCTTTGTATTCCAGTCTGCCTTCCCGTATCCATTGTTTTACCTGCCGGAGCGGAATTCCAAATGTCTCCGCCAGCTGAAATTCATTGACGTTATGTTTTCTGACATATTCCCGTACTTCCCGGAATTTCATACTTTCCTGGCAGCCAGGGCACAGATCTGACTCGGAATCTTCTTTTAGCGGGCGGTGGCACCACGCACAATAGCCTGACTGATGGTCAAATAATTTTGCTCCAATATCCATCTAATTCCCCTCCCCGTAAAAATATTGTTCTCTTTAATTATACTTAGATGTATTATACCTCACTTTTCAGGCAGTGTATACTACTTTTTCAATTGAATTTGTAATTCAGGCAGACTGGCTTTTTCCAGACGTCCGTCCCGTTAAATCCGGTAAAGCCAGATACTCCGCCTGCGGCGGGCTGCCTCTGGCAGCATTTTCTCTCCGCCGCCGGGCGAACTTCCTAATTAAAATGAAAAATACCGGAAACTTTCGTTTCCGGTATTTTTCCGAGGAGTTTGTTATGAAACTGTTCATCTATAATAAAAGGAATAATTTTTAGTCGAAGCTGACGACCAGGTGCGCACCTTGTATCTGCCATCAACTTCATTTGATATAGAGAGTATATCCGTTAAATGTGTCTGAAGTGTGTCAGAATACTAAAAGAATGATAAATTAACTCTTAACAATTCAGGAAATGCCATCTGCCGGTATGTATTTTCCAGACACGCTCCGGCATGAAAATATGATTGAAAGGCGGCTGGCGGTATGTTATGATGTACACGATTTTCGTGTGTCCACTGACACAAATAAGAATGGAGCAGGAAACTCATATGAAACGCAATTGCAAAACAACAGCCGGCTGGCAGCCCCGGCGCCGCTTAAGGCCACATCCGGAAGTCCCGGCTCTTATCATTCTGATCTTCTGTTGTAGTATTATCACCGCATGCGGCTCTGGCACATACAGCAGCACCGCTTCGGGAGAACCGCTTTCCATACAGGACGCAATGGAACTGATTCCCCGGAAACTGATACGGGTCGGAGTCGTCCAGGTAGGGCACGAATCTGACTGGCGCATTGCGTCCACCAGATGCTGTCAGGAAGTGTTCAGCGAAGAAAAAGGATACCAGCTGTATTTTGTGGATGCGGATAACAATCCCGAAGCACAGGCGGACGCAGTGCGCAGCTTTATCCAGGAACGGGTGGATTATATTGTTATCGCCCCGATACTGACTACCGGCTGGAACGAAGTATTAAAAGAAGCATACCATGTGGGAATCCCGGTATTTGTCATGGACCGGACCATCGACTGTGATTCCAGATATTATCAGTCCTGGTTTGGTTCTGATTTTATGCTGGAAGGGGAATGTGCCGGCCAGTGGCTGCAGAAATATCTGCGCAGGCAGGGACGTTCCTTTGAGGAAATCCGGATAGTGACCATTAACGGTACACCCGGCGCTTCCGCCCAGCTGGGACGCACTCTGGGCTTCCGGAAATATCTGGAACAAAACAATAACTGGAAACTTCTGGCAGAGAAAAGCGGAAATTTTACTGAGAGCGGCGGGCAACAGGTAATGGAAGATTATCTGAAAACATATCCGGACATCGACGTGGTCATCTGCCAGAACGACAATGAGGCGCTTGGCGCCTGCCGGGCGCTGGAAGAAGCGGATATATCTTATGGAAAAGACGGGGATGTGATTATTATTTCCTTTGACGCCACCCGGGCCGGCCTGGAAGCAGTGCTGGACGGAGACATCAACGCTGACTTTGAGTGCAATCCGCAGGCTCCGTTTTATGTGGCGGGAGCCATCCAGACGCTGGAAGCCGGCGGAGAGCTGACAGAAAAAGAATACTATCTGCCCGAAGAGGGCTTCACCTGTGAAGAAGAACCTGCCTTTATCGCTCCCAGGGGCAGGACCATGCGCATGATACCGGTGACCAGGGATGTATTAAAACAACGGGTATATTGATCATACATGATTATTTTTCATTATTTATCATGGCAGCGGTTGATAACCGTTTCTTCCGGTCACTGGGGAAAGGCGTGCTGCTCCTGCCGTTGTTCCGTCTACGGAAAACAGGCACGCCGGCCAGGAGCAGCACTTCTTTCCCCGGCTGTTTCCGGCAGAATCCGTATATTTTTCCTGTCAGACATTCACAATTGTGTCATGTCAGACGGGATGACCCTTTTTGTTGAATTTCCAGTTTTCCATTCATACGGAAATACTGCGTATCACAATGAATCAGTGAAACAGCTCCACCGGGTCCCACCCGAAATCATGGTAATACCGGATGTCCAGACCATTATCTTTCACATACTGTTTCACCAGTTTTTTCCGTATCTGTTCCCGCCGTTTCTCATTTGTATCAGAATCAAAAAACTTTCTGGCAATCTCTGGATAGCCTTCGCAAAACTTTTCGATTCCCGATTGGTAATAAGCGCCGTCTCCTGTGCGTTCCACCTGTACCACCTGCCAGTCTCCGTTTTCTTTTTTCAGGTGTATACATGCCGGCATTTCACCCCCGGCTTCATTTTCCAGTGTATTTCCATTCCTGTAATAAGAAAATGACCAGAAATTACCAAATACTTTTAATTCCTCTTTTTCTCTCACCGTCTCATGGATAAGCGGCGCCGGAATAACCACATACTGCTGCGAATGACCATATCCGTCTTCTTTTGACGTTGTTTCTACCAGATACTCACAGACAGCTTTCATAACCGCATCCCCTCCCGTATAAACAAACCGTGGCAGGATGTTCCTGTCCTCCTGGACTTTATCCACTTCTTCCGGAATCTCCATCTGTAAATCCGTCACCTGCGATTTCCCGCTGTCCGGCTCCCATGTATACAGCTGATAGATATCTTTTACCAAAAGCAGACAGGAGAACATCCGTTGCCCAGATGACTGCCAGGCGACTGACAGTTCGCTGTATTTTATATTTCCGTTTTCGTCATTCTGCCACTGCTCCATGGTCCGCTCATCCACGTTGCCAAAGGATTCCAGATAACGGCCCGCCATGGTTTCTTCCCACTGGTCTGACAGTCTGTCCGGGGCTTTATGGACCTTTGCCGGTTCCAGGTTTACAACTGTATCCGTCTGTGTCTTTAAGACTGACAGGTCATATTCAAAACAGTCGCCCTGAACTTTTTGGTCTTTTGTATTGAATATCCGCAGCCGGTCACCGTCAATCATCACTTTTGTCGAAAGTGTTTCTGCCCGGAAATACCGGCAGTCTGTTTTCTGCAGATCAATCGTTGCCGCAACCCGTTCTTTCGTACGGTCATAAATGACCATGCCCCGGCTGGTGGCAAAAATAAGCCGTTTATCGCCGCATTCCAGAAGGGGCGGCGCATATACTTCCGCTTCCGGCGTCATATTCTTTATAATTTCCGCACTCTCCGGCGCCATACCGCATATCTCACGGATGGTCCGCTGAATGGATTGCGCTACTTTTCCACCGCCTGCCGCATCCACGCCCATGCCTCCCACAAACAGGATGCAGACAAAAACGGCGGCGGCTCCCAAGACTTTGCGCAAAAGTACACGTCCTCTGCGTGTCTCTTTCTGATGAATATTCTGCCAGATCTGCCGTCTGGTATCGTCCGTCAGCTGACAGCCGTCTATATACGACCGGATCGTATTTTTTATCATCCGCTCTGGCGGGTCACTGGAAACAGTGTTTTGTTTCGCCAGCTCTTTATGATCTGATGGATTGTGTGTCATATAAGATCCCTCCCTGCATAAACTGTTTTACTTACCGTTCAGCCTCCGGCGGAACCGTAATATCTTTTTAATTTCTCCCGTCCGGCTGCCAGCTGTGTCTGTATAGTGCTTTCCTTCCTGTTAAGCAGCATGGAAATCTCCCGGACTGAATATTCCTCATAATAATACAGATACAGGACTTCTTTCTGTTTCACCGGAAGATTACGCAGCGCCTGTTCCAGCCAGTCGCAGCGCTCTGACTCTTCCGGCTGCGTCATCTCCGGCAGTTTTATATCTGCCCGCTTTTTATACCAGCCGCTGCGCAGGATATCCCTGCAGTGGTTACGTGCCACGGTATAAAACCAGGCGGCTTCATGCTGTTCATCCCGGAATACAGTCTTTTTTTCCAGCAGACGGATAAAAATATTCTGCACCGCATCCTGTGCGTCCACAGGATTGCCCAGATAAAAACAGCAGATTTTGTACACCCGGTCTGCCTGCCGCCCGTAAACCGCCTGAAATTCCTGTTCCGTCATGGCTTTCCTTCCTTTCAATGTTTTCCAGAGTACTCTTTCCGTATGTTCTGAAACTGTCAGCTTCTACATATTAAACGAATCCGGACGCAGAAATATCCTGTTTTATCTGATCAGATCAAATATATTTTTCTGATAAAATTATTGGTAAATTCAGATTATCTCTTCAGAAGTTCTTATATGCTGGTATAGCCCGTATTTGCGGGCTTTCCCTGCATTTTAGATATAGAGAGAAGTTCAGGTTATGAATACAAATTTAATATTTGTTTATAGTTTCGATACACGAGGTAAATACCCAGTGTACAGTCAAAACATATCATGATAACACCTGGAAAAAGTGAAATGAGAAATCCTAATCCTGAAATTAAAAACGCAATGGCACACCTTTTGTATAAGGCCGCCATTTTATTATTATATTCAGTTACATTCTTTACTTTGCATTTTAGTGTTGTATCTCCGCTCCAAAAATTGATTGGTTCTTTACTATCTTTATTGTAAACAGAAATAATTAAAAATGGAACAGCACACATCAAACAGGATACAAGTCCAACAATTCTTCCAACCATACCAATCCCCCCAGCTTCTAATTTTTATTTCTAAAAGAATACCACAATCACACGCATATTTCTATTAAATATTCATTAAATTTCTTCTCCTGCATCAAAGACTCTCCAAAGAAGATTTATGGCAGGACACCAGACATGGACATTCGTTTTCTAAAGCTATCCTGTCCATCCAGACAGGTGTCTGTCAGATTGCCTTTCTTCCATTCCCATTCAGAAAGCCCCCGATAATAATACATTTTTTATTATATAATAAACAGAATAAGCCCGAAACGCAGACACTCCTTTCATGCAATCAGCCTGCCGGCTCTGCCGTTGCCATCCTGGAATGTCTTCTTTGTTAATACAGAAATATACAATCATTCTTTTTCTGACCGGGATCCATTAACACTTTATCATGAAAACGATCTGGTTTTATTTAAAGATAAAGTTTATTCCGCAAATGGAGAAACCATCGGGGAAATCCCCAGTTTAAATGAAAAGAGAATATGTAAAGCAGACCTGACATATTTAAATTCTCCCAATGAAACCGGCAAATACAGCTTATTCGCTGAAACAACAGATAACAAAAGATATTATAAAAAGATTCCCGTTCTGGAATATAACGGTACAACAGGAAAAACACAATTATAAATCTGATAGTAAATTCAACCTGCGGAATCATGTATTTTATACATGGTCCGGAGGTGTATAACCAGAATTCCAGCCCCAGTCTCATACATGCTTTTTATCTGCCTGCAGGCGCACCTGATCCCGTCCCTGCCGGCCTTTTCTTCTGCGGGATTATACTTTTACCTTTATCAGTTTATTTTATCAATTTACTTTTATCAGCTTATCTTCATCTGATTATCGTTATCTATTTTCCTTTCTGCCCCCGCTCTATTTCCACATTTGGCTGAAAGCCATGCTCTTTCATAATATCCAGCAGTTCGTCCAGATATTTGTCAGAGCGGTGCACCGCAAAAGCGTCTGTGTCTATCGGGATATTTTTTTCATGCATCTGGCGGATGCTCCAGATATAGAGAGCGTCCAGTATGGGCAGCAGCTGTTCCCCGGATTTGGTAAGAACATATTTTACTGAAGGAGGATATTTTGTTTCGTCCACAATACGGTCAATCATCCCATCCTCGCACAGCTCCTTAAGCTGCTGGCTCAGCACTTTTTCGGTAATGGGCAGTACTTTCCTGGTATGATTGAACTGGATAGTTTTGAATGTATCGACTTCATGCAGGATGACCATTTTCCATCTGCCGCTGATGCAGTGCAGGGCGTAGTGATATGGATTTGTGGGATTTGTAAAACATTCTCTTGCCATTTTGTGGTTTCCTCCTTTACTTCCAGTCCTGTTCACAATATCGTATCTGTCAATTTAAATTTAATAATAATATACCACTTTTTTCAATTGATATTTTCTCCAAAATACACAAAAATAGCCGCCGATTGTTAATAAATATGCACAATAAATTTAACTTTCCATCCCGTTTTATGTTTATTATATGCAAAAAAACGAATGATATTTTGTAAATGTTTGTAGAAACCAAAAGGAAACTACCTGCCCTTATGCCGACTAACTATCCAAAAAGTGTCTTATTGCGCAAAAACTCATTATATTTTATAGTAATGAAAAGGCAGAAGCCTGTAGAATCTGAAAACTTTGTATTCCAGAAAGGAAAAATCAGAATGATCAAACGTACTTACGAAGAACTGGAACCTTATTTTCCACCGGGGCACTTTGGTGTCACATGTAAACGCTATCATGGGAAAGACGAAACAAAAGCTGAAAAATTCTGGATCGGCGTTTCCGAATTTGAACCTGACGGGGGTGCGGACTGGGCTTATGAAGACAATCCGTTAGAAAAAGTATACTATGTACTGGAAGGTGAAATGACAGTCACCGACAAGGATGGAAACAAATACGTCATCCATGCAAATGAAAGCATCAGCTTTCCGCCAAACGAAGGCCGTGGCCTGAAAAATGAAAGCGGAAAGCCAGCTAAAATGCTGGTGATTATAAATTATCCTGAATCCTGATAAGGAGGAATCTCACAATGATCAACGTACAAAAAGATTTTGTGGAAAACCTGTTTTCCATCAAAGGTAAAACCGCTCTTGTAACAGGCGCAACCGGCGCCCTGGGCGGAGCCATCGCAGTGGCATATGCCATGAGCGGCGCAAAAGTAGTCATTACCGGACGCAATGACAAAAAACTGGCTGACGTAGCGGAGCAGATCAAAAAGGAAGGCGGCGACTGTGCAGTTGTTTCCGGAGATCCCGCAAAAAATGACGACGTGGCAAAAATCATACAGTTTGCCGTAGATACATATGGCAGTCTGGACATTCTGGCAGTAGCCCACGGCTATAACAAGCCGCAGAATATGCTGGAACAGTCCGTAGAAGACTGGCAGTACATTATGGATGCGGATTTAAAGAGCGTTTATGTAGTTTGTAAAGCAGCCGCACAGCAGATGGCAGACCAGGGTAAAGGCGGCAAGATTGTAGTCGTATCTTCCGCCCGCTCCAAAATGGGCATGGCTGGTTATACCGGATACTGCGCTTCCAAAGGCGCCTGCGATTTAATGATCCAGTCCATGGCCTGCGACCTGTCCGCAAAATACAAGATTAATGTAAATTCTATCAATCCTACTGTATTCCGCTCCGACCTTACGGAATGGATGTTTGATCCGGAATCCGCAGTTTACCAGAATTTCTTAAAACGTCTGCCAATCGGAAGACTTGGTGAACCGTACGACTTTGTGGGCCTGGCTATTATGCTGGCTTCACCTGCGTCTGATTTCCTTACCGGCGGCAACTATGACGCTACCGGCGGATACTGGGCATGCTGATATCGCCTGTATGAACACTGGCTTCAGCTGCCGGAAACAGCAGCCTTCTACAAGAAACGGATAATCAGGATACTGTTTATCTGTGACGCCATGGTTTACTGGTCTTGCATTCACAATGCAAAGTATTATAAAGTGCCTTTTCCTCGTATCAGTTCCCATGGCTGACTGATAAATGTTCCTGCCTGAATATACTTTTGAATATACTTTTCATTTTACCTTATTAGTATTACCTGAATATATGCCCTGTTAGTTTCAGAATTATATACAGTCCGCAGATACCTGCCCGTAAAGTATTCTTTTTATGCCATTTTCAGATACAGGCCCGGGAGCGGCTGATAAATTCCAGACTTCACAGGGCACTCATTTCCTTTTACTGACAAATACTCGTTGTTACACTCACACCATAATCAGCCGGTTTCAGTGCGCCCGGCCGGAGTACTGACCGCTAAAAGGGCGCTAAACCGGCTTTTTTATTTCAGTTCATTACACAATTGACTCCCGGTCTGTCTATACAGATTCTGTTTTCTCTGACATATGTTCAGACAGATCCGGTTGCGACGGATTTGCTGCGTATGAAACAGTTCTGAAATGTCGTAAACAGACGCTGTTTCATACACCGTCCCTCCGGCTTATCTGATAGAAATAAATTCCGGGATTACCTGCTTGAAAAGGAGATATTTATCATGAGCAAAAAAGTATACGTAGATCTTACCCATCCATTTGGCGCTGAAATTCCACGCTGGCCATATTTTGACAAGCCGCTGATTGACAATGCCCACTCCATGGCAAAGGGCGGCGTACTGACCCAGAAAATCACCTGTACCATGCATACCGGCACCCACTGTGATGCGCCACGCCACGTAATGGAATACGAATTTAACGGCAAACGGGCACGTTATACCCACGAAATGCCTGTAGACGCTTATACCGGAGAAGCTATCGTATTAAAAATCGATATTGAACCATGGGGACTGATTACTGACAAACATCTGGACGCTGCCTGTGAAAAATACGGCATCAATCCTGCTGATCTGGAAGGAAAGGTACTCTGCCTGAATACCGGGATGCACCGTCTGTTCGACGATTCCAAAGCATACTATCATTATGCTTCCGGCACGGGTATTGATGCCGGCAAATGGTTTGTAAAACACAAAGTAAAATGTGTCGCCATGGACGGACAGGCGCTGGATCATCCGCTTCACACCGCCATGGGCAATAACGGTATGACCCGCATGAATCTGCTGGGCGCTACCGGACGTCCGATTACAGAAGAATATAAGGAGCTGTTCGGTGAAGAAGCCTATGCAGAATTTGACAAAGAAGAATACATCCGCATTCACGGCCAGGCAGCTTATGACGAAAAATTTGGCGAACTGGAAAATATCGGTATCTGGGGTACCTGGGAGCCATGTCACAAAGAAATGCTCGGTCACGGCATTGTAGGTGTGGAAAATCTGGGAGGAGATCTGGACAAAATTCCGGCTGGCAAATGGTTCCAGTTCTTCTGCTTCCCGTTGCGCTGGTATATGGGTGATGGATGTATGGCCCGCTGCGTGGCATACATAGACGAAGACCAGCTGGAAAATGTTCCTGACCGCACATATACTTATGGCGGTACAGGCTATGCTGATGAAAGCGGCAACGGCGACAGCTGTCTGGAATATATGCAGCGCCTTTTCAATCGCAATAAATAAACAGCTGTAATCGTTTCCTGTTATATAGAAACCGTATCCCGGCAACCGGAATCACAGAATCCGGGATACCACTGAAAAAGGCGGAGGCCATGCGGAATATTTTCATGGCCTTTTTGCCATCTTATTATGTCAGACAACACAACTGCCGGATGTCCTCTGTTTCTCTGTTTCATCCGGCATGATCTGATTTTACGGAAGGAAAAAAAGATGAATCATGTAAATCAACTGCCGGATGGCAATAAAAACTCTATTTTTCGTTTTGGCGCATGGGGATGGCTGACAATTTTTTACTGCCTGCTGATGTTTTTTCTTTACGTGGGCATGTGCAACGACGGTTCCAATATTTCCGCACCAAATGTAGCGGCCGCACTGGGCGTGGAAAGCGGCGTTATTATGAACATGAACTCTGTGGCCGGACTGGTAGGCGTTGTATTCTTTATTATTGCCGGACAGATTAACCAGAAAGCCGGTCCACGCATGACATCCGGCGTTTTTACTATTATTTCTGGTATCGCATATATCGCAGCCTGTAACGCCGGGAGCACGGTTATTTACTGTATCGCCATGTGTTTTGTATATGGAGGCATTATGTCTGCCGGATATGTGGCAGGCGGTACGCTGGTCGCCAACTGGTTCCCTAAGAAAAAGGGAATCGTTATGGGCTACACTACCATGGGACACAACCTGGCTTCCGCTTTTTATGTACAGCTGGTCTCTATTCTGATCGGACCCACAGTATTAAAAAACATTGGCATGGGCGTTGTGCCTATCGGCATTGCCGCAATAATCCTGGGTATTCTGGGCATGATCCTGATCCGCAACACACCGGAAGAGCGTGGCATGAATCCGGACAACGTCTCAGACAAAGTGTATGCGGAAGAATACGACCACAGCGCTGTTTCAGAAGATGGAGGCTGGACTACCAGCCGTCTGCTGGCTACCAAAGAGCTGTGGCTGGCTGCCATTACCACCGGATTTTTCCAGATCTGTTCCGTAGGCGTTATGAGCCAGCTGGTGCTTCGTAATGTGGAACTTGGCTTTTCCCAGCAGGAAGCCATGAATGTCATGACAGTTCTTGCCCTGGGCGGCGTCGCAGGCTCCTGGCTGGTAGGCGTCATAGACGAAAAAGCCGGTACTAAAAAGACAATGGTGCTATTCGGCATCTGGTATGCCATTGCCCTGCTTTTGAACTTTACGGCTGTAGATTCTGTCACTCCGTTCGTATATGTTTCCCTGTTCATGATCGCCATGGGTATCGGCGGTTCGGCAAACTTTACGACTTCCCTGCCTACGTCCATTTTTGGCCGTCAGGGCTTTGATAAAGTCAACAGCGTAATATTCCCGATCCAGGGAGCAATCACAGCGCTTTGTTTCGCTGTTAACGGTATCGTCCAGCTGCTGACCAACGGCCAGATCCGTTATGCTTATCTGGTATTTGCCTTTGTGGCGCTTGTAAATGTCGTACTGGTACTTACAGTGGATGAACATAAATATAACCGTGATTTTAAAACCGCACAGCACTGATCCCTTTTCTCCGCCGGATCAGATATTCCCGGCTGCGGGGCTGTTTTTTCACAGCATACCTGAAACCCGGACCAGGATGATATTCATTTAGTTATGATCAAAATATCTATTAATTATTATTTCATATTTACAGAAAGGACGTAGTGATCTTCATGGCAAAAAAAACAATTATTACAGTAGCCACCACCGGCGCATGGCCGAAAAAAGAAAATAACCCGAACGTACCAATGACGCCGGCGGAAATCGCAGACGATGTGTATGACTGCTGGCAGGCAGGCGCCGCAGTAGCCCATCTTCATATGAGGGATGACGAGGGCAACGGCACCATGTCCACAGAAAAATTTTGTGAAACTGTAAATCTCCTGCATGGAAAATATCCGGACTGCGACATTGTGTTAAACCTGACTACTTCCGGAGATCTGAATGCCACCGATGAGACCAGACAGGCCCATTTAAAAGACCTGCGGCCTGAAATGGGCAGTTTTGACTGCGGTTCCATGAACTGGCTGAATTCTTCTTTATTTTTAAATCCCCCTAAGTTTCTTGAGGAACTGGGCCGCAACATGCAGGAATGGAATGTAAAACCAGAAATCGAAGTCTTTGATCCGGGCATGATAGCCAATGCCGCCTATTACCTGAAAAAAGGCGTACTCAAAGCCCCGCTTCATTTCCAGATGTGCATGGGCTGCGCCAACGGCATACCCGGTTCCATGAAAAACCTGGTATTTATGAAAGAAACGATGGAATCTCTCTGTCCAGGTTCCACCTGGAGCTGTTTCGGAGTCGGACACTGTGCCATGGAAATGCTGTATGGCGCCGTCGCCATGGGCGGACATATCCGTGTAGGTATGGAAGACAATGTGATGTACGCAAAAGGCCGGCTGGCCGGCAGCAACCGTCAGTTTGTAGAACGTGCGGTACGGGTAATCCGGGAATATGGCAACGAACCGGCTACACCAGCTGAAGCACGGGAAATACTGGGGCTCGCATAATGAGCTGGGGTCCATGTTTCCTGTATTACCACTGCCCGGCCTGCGGCAAAAAGTTTAAGTATGCCTCCGACATGATTCCGGTTTATGCGGATACTTTTGGATTCTGTCCGGACTGCGGTATTATGGGCGTATTTGAAAAAGACGGGGCCCGTACCCCGGATGACGCTGACTATCCTGAGATCGAAGAATAGGACGCCTGCTTTTACACCTTTATGATTCCATCATTATGAAACAGAAAATAAAAGAATAAGTAAAGAAAGGATGAATATACCATGAACAGTATCAGAAATATCCTGATCTGCGGAGCTGGTATGATGGGCAAAAATATTGCTTTTGTCATGTCTTCCAATCCCGCTTACCAGATTGCCCTGTATGACATCCATCCTACAGATGTGGCTGCCGGTATCCGGATCAATACAAAACAGCTGGTAGATAAAGAAGTTCTTTCCCAGACAGAACTGGAGGAACGGTTATCCCGTATTTCTTTTACAGATGATATTGACAGTTCCCTGGTTTCTTCTGCGGATTTTGTCATCGAAGCGGTGTTTGAAGACATGAATATCAAACAGGACACCTTCGCAAAACTGGAAGCCCGCTGCCGCAAAGATACCATTTTCTGTACCAATTCTTCCGTTATGAGTCCCAGCCAGATCTCAGAGAAACTGGAACACCGGGAGCGTTTCGCCGGTACCCATTTCTGGAATCCCGGTCATCTGATTCCATTGGTGGAAGTCGTAAAGTCAGACGCTACGTCTGACGAAGTAGCCAGGACGATTATGGACGTACTGCGGTCCGCTGGCAAAAAACCGGTACTTTGTAAAAAAGACGTTCCCGGCTTTATTGCCAACCGGATGCAGCATGCCCTCTGGCGAGAGGCTATTTCCATTGTGGAAAATGGCATTGCCGACGCCGCAACCGTGGACGAGGCAGTCCGTTATTCCTTCGGCCTGCGTCTGCCACAGCTGGGCCCGATGGAAAATGCCGATATGGTGGGCACCGGCCTGACCTACAATATTCACGATTACATACTGAAACACCTGGAAGATTCCCATGAACCTTCCAGACTGCTGAAAGAGTTAAAAGACACCGGCAAAACCGGCTTTCAGTCCGGCGAAGGTTTTCAGAAATGGACAGAAGAACAGGCTGCAGCGTCCAGCGCCAGTCTGAATGAATACCTGATCCGGATGCTGTATGGCAAATAGAATCCATGATAAGAACAAGGAGGTGACACAATGCCCGCATTAGTGTCGTTAGAAGAAGCAGCCGCACTGATTCATGACGAAATGACCGTTATGTTTGGCGGATTTATGGGGTGCGGTACCCCGCACGATCTGATTGACGTGCTGGCAGAGAGCGGTGTCAAAGACCTGACACTGATCTGCAATGACGCATCCATGCCCGGAGGTCCCATGAAAGAATCCCATTACGGAGTAGCCAAGCTGGTACACAATCACCAGGTCAGACGTTTTATCGCTACCCACGTGGGCCTGAATCCGGAGGTGGCAAAACAGTCCATGGAAGAAGGCACTCTGGAAGTAATCCTTGTACCCCAGGGTTCCCTGGCGGAAATGATCCGTGCCGGCGGCGCCGGACTAGGTGGAATCCTGACGCCTACCGGCGTGGGTACTATTGTAGAAGATTCTCCGCTCTGTCTTGGGAAACAGACTATTCATGGCAAAGACTATCTGCTGATGGACGCCCTCCGGGCCGATGTGGCAGTAATTGCCGGCTCAGTCGTTGATCCAAAAGGAAACGTCTGGTACCGGGGCGCCACCAGTAACTTTAACCCTCTGATGGCAACCGCCGCAGATACTGTCATTGTAGAAGCAGAGGAAATGGTCTATCTGGGCTATATCCGCCCGGAAGATGTACGGACCCAGAGTATTTATGTAGATTATGTGGTGAGAGGAGGGAAAAAACGTGGAACGGTCTGAATTTAAAACGATTATTGCAAAACGTGTGGCAAAAGAGCTTAACGATGGCGACGTTGTAAACCTGGGCATCGGACTGCCCACAATGGTTCCCCGTTTTCTGCCTGACGACGTACATGTAACGCTGCAGTCTGAAAACGGAATTTTAGGCACCGCCGCGGTGGATGAATGGACCCACAGCCCGCTGCATGTGGTAGACGCCGGCGGCTCGCCTTCCGCAGTGGCCGCAGGCGGCGCCTTTATCGACTCCGCCACTTCCTTTGCGATGATCCGTGGAGGCCACGTGGACGCAACCATTCTGGGTGGTCTGGAAGTGGACGAGGAAGGCTCCCTGTCCAACTGGATTATCCCCGGTAAGAAAATGCCCGGTATGGGCGGCGCCATGGATCTGCTGGCCGGTGCCAGAAAAGTCATTATCGCCATGGAACATACCGCAAAGGGCGCGCCAAAGATTTTGAAAAAATGCCGTCTGCCATATACCGCAGTCAGGTGTGTGGATAAGATCATTACTGAAATGGCGGTAATAGAAGTAACGAAAGACGGACTGCTGCTAAGTGAATATAACCCTGCATTTACGCTGGAAGAAATCCAGGCCGCTACTGAAGCTGAACTGATTATCAGTGAAGATTTAAAACCTATGTGTTAAATGCTATGTGTTAAATCCAGTTCTCTGAAGTTCCTTTCACCAGACATTAATGATTGCATTCCTCCAGTGGCTGTGCTATATTAAAATATACATATTATAATATAACAAATTATAAATAAAGGACTTTCCGGATATGGGCAAAATGACCGTTTACCATGGCAGTCACACAACTGTCAGGCACCCGCAGATACTGCGGGGAAAAAATACGAAAGATTTTGGAACAGGATTCTGCTGTACAATGATCCGGGAACAGGCGGAGCGTTGGGCACGCAGATATGATACTCCTGTTGTAAATACTTATACGGTACGTATGAATACCCGTCTGCGCATCCTTGAATTTAAAGGCATGACAGAAGAGTGGCTGGATTTTATTGTCAGCTGTCGCAGCAACGTTCCCCATACTTATGATATCGTTATAGGCGCTATGGCAAATGACCAGATTTACAACTATGTAGCTGATTTTATAGACGGCGTCATAACCAGGGAACAATTCTGGGTACTGGCAAAATTTAAATATCCCACACATCAGATCTGCTTCTGTTCTGATAACGCTCTTGATTGTCTGGAATATGTATCCAGTGGAGGTATCAGATGACTGGCAGAGAAAGCAAAAAAGAGAACGACCTGTTTTTTACCTGCAGCCTGATCGAATATATTGCCAGAAAAACGAAACATAAACGATGCGATATTATAGATCTGCTGGGCAGGGAGACAATCGAAAAAATATATGATCTGGCTGACGTCTATCACAGTGACAATATTGATACTGTCAGTGAATACTTTATCCAGAAGGCCGGAATTACACCGGGCGCTTATGATAATATAGCCAGTGCCAGATATTCCCTTCCGGGCCACTGGGATATCGGTAAAATTTATAAAAGACTCATACTGGGAATCGCCAGGGAAAAACGCATACCGGTGACAGACGCTTTATTCCAGGCATACCACTCCTTTGTAAGCGACAAAATAGACGACTACAATAGCAGTTTTTATTATGATGCGCCGCAAAACATTTTAAACGCATTTCTGGATGGAAAGATAGAATAAACCCCCGTCTTATAAGACAAAAGACAGCAACCAGGCAGTTACCTGCCCTGGCTGCTGTCTTTTCTTTTTTAGTTATTGTTTTTAGTTATTGTACTGAAAACTGATACCCAGTCCTTGCCCGGTATACTTCGCCCGCTTTCACTACAGTTGATTCAAAAGCCGGCACATTCACCGCATTTGGGACAGCCTGGGATTCCAGACAGAAACCATGCCGGTCTGCGTATACCGCTCCCTGCTTTCCATTTAATTTACCGATGAAATTGCCTGCGTAAAACTGTACGCATGGCCGGTCCGTCCAGGCTGTCATCAGAATTCCGGTACGTGGCGCATATGCCCGGGCCATCAGTTCGAAAGCCCCTTTCTGGCTCTTATCCAGCACAAAGTTGTGGTCATAACCGCCGCCATACTTCAGCTGCATATCCTCTGCCTCTATATCCAGACCGATGGCTTTTGCCTTCCGGAAATCCATTGGCGTACCTTCCACCGGAACGTTCTCTCCCACAGGAATCAGCTTTGCGTCCGTCACCGGTGTATATGCAGACGCCGCCAGCATCAGTTCCTGATCCAGTACAGTGCCGGAATCATGACCAGCCAGATTAAAATATGCGTGGTTTGTAAAATTCGCCACGGTATCTTTATCTGATACAGCCTGATACCGGATATCCAGCATATTTTCATCTGTAAGCCCATAGACCACTTCAATGTCCATATTGCCCGGAAATCCCTGTTCCAGATCAGCGCTGACGCAGGTCATAACCAGGGACGTATCCGTGTATTCTTTTACCGTCCAGATTTTCTTATCAACACCATGAAACCCGGAATGAAGATTGTTCTCATTATCATTAGCGTCCAGTTCATACGTAATCCCGCTAATCACTGCCCTGGCGTCCGCGATCCGGTTGCCATTTCTGCCAATTACCGCACCGAAATAACAGGTATGGTTCTCATAACCAGTCACATTGTCAAATCCCAGCAGGACGTCCCGCTTTACCCCATCTCTGTCCGGAACAAACACAGATACCAGCGTAGCGCCATAATCGGTAATGCGTACCTGCATACCCTGTTTATTTTCCAGTGTGTATACAGTAACCGGAGCGCCTTTTTTATCCGTTCCAAATGATTCTTTATACATAACTACCCCCGCCATTTTGCAGATCTTATTCTAAGATCATACCACAAATCTGCGAAAATCTCCCAGGATGGCCATGGCGGACAGACTGCCACGGCACAGCGGTTTTACCTGCCAGAAATCATCCCGGAAACACAGCACTGCGCCACTGCGGCGATGCCGTTCTGCCGGCCGGCGGTACGCTGCCGGCAGAACGATCCCCGCAAGCGGCGCAACAGCCCCAAAACCGGCAGTAACATATACAGAACCGCTCCCGGGTTATTATTTTACTGCTCATTCATATCTTTCATATATGCCGTAATATTTTTATAGATTCCTTCTGCGTTCAGCCCGTATTTTTCCAGCAGCCGCAACGCCGGGCCGGACTCACCGAATACATCATAGACACCGATTCTGCGCAGTTTTGCCGGGCACTTTTCACACAGCACGCCAGCCACTGCGGCTCCGAGACCTCCGATCACCGAATGCTCTTCCACGGTAACCAGGAACCCTGTCTCTTTTGCGGCTTTAATAATCAGTTCATCATCCAGCGGCTTAATTGTATGAATGTTAAGCACTCTTGCGTCGATGCCGTCCGCCGCCAGCTTGTCTGCGGCTGCCAGCGCTTCTGATACACAAAGTCCGGTAGCCGCGATCGTAAGGTCTTTCCCATCCCGCAAGGTGACGCCTTTTCCAATTTCAAACTTATAATCCGGACGATCATTAATAACCGGAACAGCCAGCCGGCCGAATCTTAAATAAACAGGACCGTTCAGATGGTATGCCGCATGGACAGCCGCCTTTGCCTCTATATAGTCTGATGGATTAATAACTGTCATGCCGGGAATCACTCGCATCAGGGCAATGTCTTCATTACACTGATGGGAAGCGCCGTCCTCTCCTACGGATATTCCCGCATGGGATGCGCCGATCTTGACATTCAGATGAGGATATCCTATCGAGTTGCGGATCTGCTCATAGGCACGTCCCGCCGCAAACATCGCAAAAGAGCTTACAAACGGCACCTTGCCCGAAAGCGCAAGTCCTGCCGCAACACTCATCATATTCGCCTCTGCAATGCCGCAGTCAATATGTCTGTCAGGGAAAGCTTTCTGAAATACACCCGTCTTTGTTGCCGCAGCCAGGTCAGCATCCAGTACCACGACATTGTCTGTTTCATTTCCAAGTTCAACCAGAGCCTCGCCGTAACCATCCCTGGTGGCAATCTTTTTTACATCTGACATAATGCTTCACCTGCTTTCTTCAGATCTTCCATGGCAACCGTACATTCCTCATCATTCGGAGCTTTTCCATGCCAGTCCGCCACGTGCTCCATATAGGACACGCCTTTTCCTTTGACTGTTTTCATGATAATGGCCACCGGCTGCCCTTTTACGGTTTTTACCTGCGCAAAAGCGGCACGCAGCTGCGCCATATCGTTTCCGTCTTCTACGTTTATGACATGAAAATTGAAAGCCCTGAATTTATCATCAATCGGATATGGAGAACATACGTCGTCCACATTTCCGTCAATCTGCAGACCGTTATTATCCACAATTACGCAGAGATTGTCCAGCTTCCTGTGTCCTGCGAACATGGCGGCTTCCCATACCTGTCCTTCCTGGATTTCGCCGTCTCCAAGAAGCGCATAGACATGGTAACTGTCCCCGTTTAATTTTGCCGCCAGCGCCATTCCCGCCGCCACGGAAACACCCTGGCCAAGAGAACCGGTAGACGCTTCCACCCCCGGCGTACTCTGCACACATGGATGCCCCTGCAGACAGGAACCGACATGACGCAGTGTGGTCAGGGCTTCCACCGGAAAAAATCCCCGGTGGGCAAGCGCAGCGTATAAGCCGGGCGCCGCATGTCCTTTGGATAACACGAAACGGTCACGGTCTGGTTTGTCCGGATTTTTAGGATCGATATTCATTTCTTCAAAGTAAAGATAAGTAAATAAGTCTGCTGCTGATAAGGAACCGCCCGGATGTCCCGCTTTGGCAGAATGGGTTCCGGCAATAATTCCTTTTCTTACTTCCACTGCTATCTTCTGAAGTTCTAAATCAGTCATGGTAATATCCTTTCCTGGATGGCATAGTAGAAAACCGCATTACAGATTTTCCATCTTAATTTTTACTATCCTGTACGAATTTCTCAATTCCCGCATCCGTCAGCGGATGTTTTGTCATTGTCTCGATCACATCATACGGAACTGTGGCAATATCGGCTCCTGCCAGCGCACAGTCGATGATATGAACCGGATTGCGGATTGATGCCGCAATAATTTCTGTCTTTATATCATCATACATCGCAAATACATCTGCAATTGTACGTACTAAATCAATTCCAGGCATGGAGACATCGTCAAGACGTCCCAGAAACGGTGATACGTAAGTAGCGCCTGCCCGTGCTGCCAGCAGCGCCTGATTTGCGGAAAATACCAGTGTCACATTGGTCTTTACGCCTTCTTTTGACAGCTGTTTTACTGCCTTTAAACCTTCTACAGTCATAGGAATCTTTACGACCATATTCGGATGAATCTTAGCGATTTCACGGCCTTCCGCAATCATTCCTTCCGCATCCTGTGTAGTAGCTTTTACCTCACCGCTGATGGGTCCGTCCACGATACTGGTAATTTCCCGGATAACTTCCGCAAAATCCCTTCCGGATCTTGCGATCAGGGACGGATTGGTCGTCACACCACAGATAACCCCCATGTCATTTGCTTTTTTGATGTCTTCCACAATCGCTGTGTCTACAAAAAACTTCATTGTTTTGCTCCTCCTTCCATAGTTAAGCATGCATCATATAAAAAAATATATACTTCTGTTCATTTCATTTACCCTATTATAGTATACATTTTTTTGCCCATCTGGCAACCAAAACTCGTCCCATTTGTGAAGTCCGGCCGGTTTTTCTCTGAAATAGACAACAACCTGTATCATCCGCCACCTTGTTTTTATCTGAAATAGACAACATTTTTCACCGATTTTCAAATAAATCTGTCATTTTTCTTATTCATATGTAACCCTCCGGACTGTACGGAGTATACAAAACAAGCCGGTCTGCTGAGGACACCGGTTCCGCAAAAAATAAATAACTGGTCATACTGCCTGTATGAATCTTTATGGGTATCCGGCAAAAATCCTCAATGTATTCCATACACCTTCGGTTTTTCCGGGTACGCACAAAAATTTATCCGCCGCAATATGGCCAGTTATTTATTTTAACATGATATTTATTTTATATGATATTTTTTTATATAATATTTATTTTGCATGAACCAGCCGCTCAGGCCGGTTTTTCTGTTCTGCTGATCCCGGTACTGTTTATTTTTCTGTTTCCACATACGGGGTTATTACCGGTCTGCCATCCTGATCCCTCAGTACTGTCAGCCCGCATCCTGACGTCATATCTGATGAAGCCAGCAGATAATTTACCCCTGTTTCTGTATCCACTATAATTTTACGTACATTACTCATTCCCTGTGAATAAGTTTCTACAAAACGTTTTTTTCCCATCTGGTTCTCCTTCCATAAACTACACGCTGTCCATAACAGCCGTCTCTCTTTCATTCCCGGATTGCATGTTCCGGTGGTTTATTTTTTCCCGGCCTGTCCGGCACGTGCCGGCTTTCTGCCACAGGAATGCTTCTCCGGACAATATCCCAGTTCTTCGCATTTTGGCATAAAGCAATGGTCTGTCACATATTTCCATTCCGGGGACAACCCGGACAGGGCAGTCCGGATATCATTAAAAAGCTCACGGAATTCGTGGTATGCCCGGTCACACATCCGTTGACGGCTCATGTCCGCCAGACTGCGCAGATTGCGTTTATCCACAATTCTGGTCCCCATGCCCAGAGGCAGCAGCATGGCCGCATCTTCCCGTGGAATCCGGCATTGCTCTTCCAGCCAGGCGCAGGCGCCGCTGATTTCTTCCATGAGCGCTTCATATCTGATGCGGGCCTGCTCATGTTTCTGTATGGAAGGCGGTATCACATATGGAAAATTTTCGTAATTAATATAACGGGTGCTGGCCTGCAGACGTGTAGGCGAACCGCCCAGATGGGTATACCATTCACGGATGACCCTGGCCGAATAACCGTCCAGAACCATTTCCACATTGACATATTCCATAACCCTTCCGTGACCAGCCGTCAGGCATTCCAGTCCCCGGCGGTAATTTTTCTCCGGACTGGATATATCGGCGCCCCAGCATACACCGGCACGCTGTCCCATCAGACTGACTGGATTCATTGTCGTCTCTTCCAATATCGTAACCTGTCCCACTTCCCCAGCCTCCTTTCCCTGCCTCTGTGGCACGAACCGCTAGCGGATCTGTCCGTTTCCTTCAATGATATATTTATATGTGCAGAGCTCCGCCAGTCCCATTGGCCCCCTGGCATGAAGTTTCTGCGTGGAAATACCCATTTCACATCCCAGTCCGAACTCTCCCCCGTCGGTAAACCGGGTAGACACATTTACATATACGGCTGCGCTGTCCACAGCTGCCGTAAACCTGGCAGCCGCCTCTGTATCCTCCGTAACAACCGCCTCGCTGTGTCCGGTAGAATGGGCATTGATATGGGCAGCCGCCTCTTCCAGACTGTCTGTCACTTTCACAGCCATAATATAGTCCAGAAATTCCGTGTCAAAATCCTCTTCCCCGGCCGGAGTCCCCGGGATGACAGACGCCGCTTTCCCATCCAGACGCAGCTCTACCGGCGGCAGGCCCGCTTCCATACGTCTGTCGCACAGCTCCTGCCGCAGCATTGGCAGAAAACTGCCGGCAATCTCCCGGTGTACCAGACAGACTTCCGCAGCGTTGCATACACTTGGGCGGCTTGTTTTGGCATTGCTTACAATCCGTACCGCCATTTCCAGATCCGCCGCCCGGTCCACATAAATATGACAGATACCGGTGCCGGTCTGGATACATGGCACGGTGGCCTGTTCCACACAGGTGCGGATCAGTCCTTTTCCGCCCCTTGGAATGAGCAGGTCCACATATCCTTCCGCTGTCATCAGCTCCTTCGCACTCTCCCTGGTCGTATCTTCAATCAGACTGACCGCCGCTTCCGGCAGCCCTGCCGCCGCCAGTCCGGTACGCATGGCTTCCACAATAGCGTAACAGGTGCGCCAGGCTTCTCTGCCGCCCCGCAGAACGCAGGCGTTTCCGCTTTTAATGGCCAGCGCCGCAGCGTCGCTGGTGACGTTTGGACGGCTCTCATATATAATGGCAATCAGCCCCATGGGAACAGCCGTTTTACGGATGATCATGCCATTGGGCCTTACCGTTTCCGATATTACTTTTCCCACCGGATCTTCCAGCTGTACCACTTCTAAAATTCCGTCCGTCATTGCCTGTATCCGCTCTGTGTTCAGAAGCAGCCGGTCCAGCATGACATCGGATATAACTCCTTTTGCCGCCTCCAGATCCAGCCGGCTGGCCTCCAGTATTTTCCCGGTATGTTCCGGCTTTATCAAAGCTTCCGCCATTTTTACCAGCGCATTGTTTCTGTCTGCCGCAGCCGCCAGCATCAGTGTGGTTTTTGCCTCTTTTGCCTGTTTTAAAATTTCCTGTGTCGTCATAGGCGCCCTTCCTTTCCCGGCACTTTCCCGGATATTCTGTGATTATACAATACTCGCAAACCGGGTGCCGGCCGGCCGGCCCTCCGCTATATCATACAGCTGCTCCGGCCTGGCCCCGTTTGCGATGACCATATCGACTCCTTTTCGCATCGTCATGCGTGCCGCACTGATTTTGGTAGCCATACCGCCTGTGCCAAGCCCGCTGCCTGCGCCTTCCGCCAGACTTTCGATACTCGGCGTAATCTCCGTCACTACCGGAATCAGACACGCATCCGGATATTTATGGGGATCCTTCGTATATAGTCCGTCTATATCGCTAAGCAGCACCAGCAGGTCCGCCTGCACGCTGCATGCCACGATGGCTGCCAGTGTGTCATTGTCTCCCACGGAAATTTCATCCGTGGCAATCGTATCATTCTCGTTGACGATAGGAATAACCCCCAGTTCTATCAGACGGTATATCGTGTTTTCAAAATTCAGTTTTCGTTCCTCATTGGAAAAATCCGCACCGGTTATGAGAATCTGACCTACCGTATGATTATACTCACTAAACAGTTTATCATATGTATACATGAGCTCACACTGTCCCACAGAAGCCGCCGCCTGTTTGGATGGCATGTCTTCTGGTTTCCCGTTTAATGAAAGTTTTCCAACACCCATTCCGATGGCGCCGGATGAAACAAGCACGATCTCATGTCCCGCATTTGCCAGATCACTCAGCGTCTTTACAAGCAGCTCCACATGGCGTATATTCAGACATCCGGTGGCGTATGCCAGCGTGGACGTCCCGACTTTGACCACAATTCTCATATATTTTATCCTTTCCAGTCTCTGGCGCAGGCGTATATGTTCCGGTAAAAAAAGTCTGCCGCATAAAAGAATCCCCTGCCGGATATGATACTTATCCTGTCAGGAATAAACCTGTCCGGCAGCTTCATCTTTCATACAACAGACTATTTTTGAATATGTTCCCAGAGCTCCTTACGCCCCTTTGAATACTTCGTACGCCTCTCTCCGGAAGCTTTGGCCCGCACTCTTACGCCTGTGCCATTGCTTCAGCCAGAGCCTCCATATCCGCCATATTCTCTTCTTTCAGGGAAGATCTGATGGTTACCACCGGCTCCACCACTGTTACATTTTTCAATGTTCCAAGAACCGCCTTCATTGCTCTTGCCGCAGTCGGACCCCAGGAGCCATTTTCCAGAATACCTACGGTACGCTTCTGGTATGCCTTACTCTGCAGATGATGTAAGAAATCCTGCATGCACGGGAACACACCGCCGTCATAGCTGGCAGCCGCCAGAACCATACGGTCGTAACGGAATGCGTCCTCAATGACTTCCGCCATGTCATCCCTTGACAGATCACTGACTACAACTTTTTCCACACCTTTTTCCCGCAACAGTTCCGCCAGCTTTTCAGCTGCCTTCTTCGTATTGCCATGAATGGATGCGTAAGCTACCAAGACGCCTTTATTTTCCGGTTTGTAGCTGCTCCATGTATCGTATAATCCAATGTAATAATCCAGATTCTCATTTAAGACAGGTCCGTGCAGCGGACAGATTGTCTGAATATCCAGACCGGCCGCTTTTTTCAGAAGCGCCTGTACAGACGTCCCGTATCTGCCTACGATATTAAAGTAATATCTTCTGGCTTCACAGGCCCATCCTTCATCGTCTTCAGCGTCCATTGCGCCGAATTTTCCAAAACCATCTGCGGAAAACAGTACTTTTTCGCTGCTTTCATATGTGACCATTACCTCCGGCCAGTGAACCATCGGCGCCATATAAAAGTTTAATGTATGTGAACCCAGTGACAGTGTATCCCCTTCCTTTACGGTTACTGTACGGTCTTTTAAATCAATCTCAAAAAACTGTGGAAGCATGCCAAATGTCTTGGCATTCCCCACCAGCGTCACATCCGGATACAGTTCCAGCAGTCTGCCTATGCTGCCCGCATGATCCGGCTCCAGATGGGAAATTACCAGATAATCCAGTTTTCTTCCATCCAGCGCTGCTTTTAATTTTTCTTCCCATTCCTGCATACCCCGGACATCCACGGTGTCCATAAGCGCTGTCTTTTCGTCCAGAATCAGATAGGAATTATAAGTGACGCCTTCCGGCACCACATACTGACTTTCAAATAAATCAAGATCCTTATCATCTACTCCGATATATCTGATCGCATCTGAAATTGTTACCTGCATGATCTTTCTCCTTTCAGTTTATATGATATCATGACTGGCCTGATTGCCCATATTGCTATAGTATACTCTAAGCGGTGTATTTTTTCAAATATTTTATGAAATATTTACATATATACCATACAGTATAAGTTTCAACTGTCACGCACCGTTTTTATATATAACAGCTATGTTTTCCGCTATTTCTGCCTGCGAAAACCGGCAGCCACAATAAAGACAGCCGCAGCCGCTACCAGCAGATATATTCCCCGGTAAAGCCATATGGAAGTACGCTTCACCGCCGCCACCTCCCCGGTTGTTACCGACACCAGCCGGAACTGCTGCGCCGGGGTGCCATTATACCTGTATGCCTGAATATTCTGCCCGCTGGCCGCCAGTCCTTCTTCAATATCCGCTACTTTTCCATTGTGCCTGCATTTCAGCGCAAAACAGCCGTCTCCCGTCCGGATCAGCTTCCAGCGCTGTGTGTCGGAATTATCATATAAATACTGCCAGATATTGGTTCCATCTGCGTACCCGCCGTTTGCGCACTCCACCATCCTGCCGCTGTTTACATTCTCAATCGTATAATAACCATCCGTCTGATAAGTAAAAATAAACTGCTGTGACTTACTGCCCCGGTCCTGGCCTGTCTGTAAGTTTCCTTCATCCACACCGGAGTCGTCCGCAATTTCCCATACATAATCCCGGTCCAGGGCCGAGACCACTTGATATGTGCCGTCCGCTACCGGCTGGCCGTCATTTGTGGCGGCGGCGCCGGATACTATGAATATGACAAGCGCCAGCGCCAGAATCATACGTTTTACGATTGTATGCATGGCCGTTTCTCCTTTCCTGTCTGCAGGCACATAAGAAGCTATATCCTAAAATAACACGAATTCCATAAAAAGGCAACCCTGCATGGGCAGTCCACAACATACCGGAGCAGGCAGTATGAAAAATATTGACATTTAAAAACATACTCTACCATTCCCACAAATTTTCCGGTTCTTTTTCCAATGGTTTTCTGGTTAAAAACAGCAGCACCGACTCGTGCGGCTGTAGGACCTGTGTATAAAACTCTTTTTTTTCTGATACTGTATCGTTATATTTTCTCACATACCATTCCTTTTCACCGGTAATTTCCCCAAAAAAGTATATGACCGTCAGCGGCCCCTCGCCCGGATTCATGGCGAACAGCAGTTTGCCCTGCCGAAGACTGTGCAATATAACAATCTCCTGCCTGTCTTTTGCAAAATATGGAAACTGTGGAGATACTTTTTCTTTTGGTGTAATAAAACGCAGCAGCTTCATCCGTTCCGGCGCAATCTTGTGAACCGGATCAGATGTAGTCACCGCTCCGCCAGAAAGCGCCTGTAGCAGCGCCAGGCTCTCTATTTCATGAGGCTTCAGGAATATATCCGTCTCCCTTAACAAAACAGCGTCCGGATCATTCTGCCAGTATACATTGTTAAAGTAACTGTCTGCCTCCAGTTCACGGATCATATTAACTGGTCCGTAGTCTTCTGCCCATCCGGCCCCCACGTCCCCCGCAATCCTCATACCGTCCGCATATCCGATAAAAGGCAGAAACGGCGCAATACATCCCAGCAGATAACTTTCCTCACCAATAGCTTCACGGATCATGGCCAGTGTATTACGGAAAATTTCCACAGATGTCAGGCTGCTGTCATAACGCTTTACCTTCGCTGTATCATGCATGTTCCAGAACATGAAATCTGTCTTAAACAACGTAAATCCCCATTCTCTGAATGTCCTGAATACCTCTCTTAAGTAAGACAGCGCCTGTGGATGGCTGGTATCCAGCACATAATAGTTACAATCGGTATTTCCCCAGATTTTAGGCTCGTTGTAACTTCTGATTTCTGTCACAGGACCGCCTTCCAGATCGTGCAGAATCCAGTCCGGATGATTTTTTACCAGTTCAGACTGATCGCCGGCAATAAACGGTCCAATCCAGATACCCGGTCTGTATCCGGCGCTGCGGATCGTTTCCGCCGCTTTACGTAATCCCTGCGGAAATCTGTGATTTGGCGTCAGCCAGTCTCCCAGATGCGCTGTATATCCGGCGTCTATCTGAATATAGCAAAACCCGGCACCCTCTACTGTCTGAAAGCAGTCCATGTATTCCTCCAGTATATTCTGGCTGAAATTCTCATACAGATAATACCAGCTGCACCAGTGAAAAACTGGTGGTTTTATCGTCCTGGCCCCCATAAAGGCCGCAATCTTTCCTGCACAATACCGCAATCCATCCTCAGGTGTATCCGATTCTGTAAACCAGACCGGCGGCAGCTCTATTTCATTACATGCCGTGCCTTCCAGATTAAAACCTCCGCAGACATACACTTTTTCATCTGTAAACAACTTTCCTGTTTTTGTAACCTGGTAGCGGTTTATATAGCGTCTGTGATCCCGAACGTATACCAAAAATGCTCCCTGCCTGTTAAAAAGTGCGACCAGGCCATTGGATTCCAGCGTTTCTTCTGTCAGCGTACGGCATCCGGACGGACCGGCCATCCCAAATCCCTGAATAAACACCTTTTCCACATGCTCCGCCTCAGCGTCTGCCAGAATCTCTATATCATGTACTCCTGCCATTCCAAGTGCACGGCATGTAACTCCAATATCATGATCCCTCCGGCAAAACCCCAGTTCGATCCTTCCCTGCGCAAGCTGGTATATGGCAGTATTGTCAGTTACAGTGACGCTGACAGGAGATACTGGTATGCCCTGAACCGCCGGATAGGCATGCTTTAATGTTATGGTGGAACCTATTATATCCCAGCTGCCATTTTTATGAAGTATATAATCCATTAATACGTTTCCTTTCTTTTATGTCTTTTCTTTTATGTCTTTTCTTTCATGTCTTTTCTTTTCGCCTTTTTTGATATAAAATATAATATATTCAACAGCAGCCATTGCGGCGGTTGTGCCAGTTTAAGGAGAATATAAATGGATATTACTGAAAATTACCGGATTGACGCCAATTTCCGCCATTTCCATAATGCCATCAAAGCCAATGAAGAACTCTGTCTGGCAGAATGCGGAATTGAACAATGCAGACCGGATAAATCTTATGGACCAGTAATCCGGGATGAATTCCATATCCACGTTATTCTGGACGGAAAAGGTATACTGGAAACGAACCATACATCCTATTCCCTGCAGCGTGGACAGATTTTTGCCATTTTTCCCGGTATCCGCCACTACTATTTTGCGGATACAAAGGAACCCTGGCATTATACCTGGATTTCCTTCAGCGGCTCCAGGGCCGCAGATTTTGTGGAAAAAGCAGGTATTACCGCCCGGAATCCCACCCGGAATACATATGCCAGACCCGAACAATACCTGGCAATTATTGAAAAAATATTAAACCGCCACCAGCTCACAATTGTAAATGAACTGACCAGAACCTCCCTTTTATATGAGGCGGTTGCCCTGCTGATTGATTCACAGAACCAGAAAGAAACCTCTTCCACAAAGAATCAGTCCTATGATTATTCTCCGGATATCTATGTAAATTCTGCCGTAGAATATATCCAGGGACATTATAACAAAATCCGGGTCAGCGATATCGCCTCCTACCTTGGTATCTCAAGATATTATCTCGCCCATATATTTAAAGAAAGACTGCACGTTTCCCCACAGGAATACCTGCTTGGTTACCGTCTGGAACAAAGCGCCCGGCTTTTGCGTACTACCGGACTTTCTGTACGGCAGATTTCAGAGAAATCCGGTTATGATAATCCATTAACTTTTTCAAAAATCTTTAAAAATGCCTATGGCCTCAGCCCTGCGAATTACCGCTCAAAAATACTTTCAGAACAAAAAAGGACTGACGGAAAATGATGTATTTATACAATATATAGTTTTATCCTCCAGATTTTTTCTATATATTGTATAAATGTTTCATTTCCCAACAACCCTTGTATTAGTCTTTCACAGGTGTGGCAGAAGACCAGTATGCTTCAATATCTCTTGCCAGTTTTTCCCGGTCAGTCTGACCAGCCAGATATTCCTGCATACAGGCGCCTACTTTGGAATAATGGTCATCTGGGCAATAATCATAGACCGGCACCAGTTTTCCGGCATCTATATATTGTTTTACAGCATTACCCAGATCATTGCTGCAGGTTACTGTGTTATTAGAGAATGCGGGTACCATACCGCAGGTTTCAGATATAAGCACCTGTCCTTCTTCTGAATCAGCCAGCCAGTTGAGAAAATCCAGGGCAGCCTGCCGCTGTTCATCGGAAGTATATTCGCTGTTGTCTATATAAAAGAACTTGGAACCGCCACCCACAAGACAATCAGAGTATGCGTCTGATACATTTTGCGGAACAGGCATGATTCCGATATTTCCTGTATATTCAAAATCAATGATATCATTCCACTCCCAGCATCCGCCGAACTGGAAGGCGACTTCACCTTCGGCCATCTTCTGGTGTACCAGTTCGTCCTCCGCTGAAACTGGCGCAGAAGCAAACGTATTATATTTCATCAGTACATCAAAAGTATCCATTAATGCATTGAATTTTTCATCCCTGATCAGCTCTGTTTCTCCGGCATATAAGGATTGCATAAATCCGTCCACATCTTCCCGTTCTTCATATACCTGTTGCAGATAGTGGGCCGCCAGTGACCAGTCTGGCTTGAGGATAGCCACAGGCGCTTCCATTCCGCCTTCCACCAGCCGGTCCAGAAAAGCAGTGAACTCATCCAGATTAGTAATTGATTCCGGCTTAAAAGTTTCACCTGTAATTTTCTCTATTGCGTCCGCATTATACAGCAGTCCCCGTGCCTCAACACATACCGGAAATCCCAGAACCATATTATCCACGGTAATGGCATAATCCGTTTCGTCAATCCACTTCTGCCCCTTCATATCATAGCCATGTTCCACACCAAGGGAATAGATATCCCTGGCATCTGTCATCGCCAGTGTATAAGGTTCATTTGAAGCATATTTGACGGAAAGATGCGCCGCTACTGTATCATTGGAATAATAAACCTCAATATCCACGTTGTTTTCTTCCCCATACTTTTCCACAGCCTCTTCCAGATATTCCTGAATCTCTGTCTTGGAATTAAAAATTGTAAACGATACTTTGCCGCTGCCAGCATTCTGGCTGTCTCCGCCGCCAGAACCGCCAGACGAACCTGCGTCTTTTCCTCCACAGGCTGTCAGAGAAAACGCCATGGTAAATGTAAGCATCAGAGCCACTAACTTTTTCATAAATATCCTCCTTTGATTCATTATATTAACTATAATTATTTATACAAAAAAGGATATAATTTGTACATGTGTTATTGTGCTGACACACATAGAATATTGAGCTGTTGAATCCTGTTTTCCGAAAAGAATCAGAAATTTCGTCCAAACGCCAGCACCCGGCGGATTTCTTCCAGCATCCCCGGATAAGTGATGGAAAAATTACCGTCATAAGGCACCGTAAACAGCAGCATACAGCTGATGACCGTCGCAAATGCCGCCAGCGACATCCACAGGCTGATCCTTTTGCGCTCCTGCTCCGGCCGTTCCGTAACAAAAAGACCGGCCACAATAAAGCACAGAATACCCATCAGCCAGTACAAATCCATCCGGTATCGCTCCATCAGAAATGGCGCCCATACCACTTCCGCCACAGTAATTATTACCGGCAGCAGAAGAAGCACTGTCGTAAACCATCCCAGATTCCGTTTTCTGATTTTATTCTGTATCTCTTTATGTGTCAGACCGGCCAGCGGCACAAGCAGAACCGGAAAATTGACCAGCGCCCCGTAAAAGGAAATAAATGGAAAGTCATGTCCAAGGGAACTGCTTGAAATAAAATTCTCAAGAATTCCATTCCAGATTTTCACCGGACTGAACCGGGAAATCACGTCCGTATATCCGCTCTGATCCGCCAGTGTCAGCTGGTACGTCTGTCCAAACTCAAACGGACTGTCAAAGCGGGCATAATTATATAACATCAGCCCGATGCCAATGACAATATATGGAGATGCAGCCAGACACAGCTGTCTGATTAATTTCAGTTCCAGCTTTCTGCCTTTCAGATAAATACCAAGCAGCGGCAGCGCCAGCAGATTGGCCAGCGCCACCGGTGGCCTGCAGCCAAACGCCAGAGCTCCAAAAATGCTGCCGCAGAAAGCGTAAAAAATCTGCCGCTTTTGCGCCTTTTCGATCCAGACAGCTTTCATAAAAAAGAACAGACTCCAGATTTCCATGCACAGCCCGGCAGTGATGGCCGTACAATACAATATGGGCGCATCCACGCTGTACCAGATACTCATAAGAGCCACCGCCGAAGAAAGCAGCAGATACATCCCTTTTGTCATCTGCCGGAAAAATCGAAAGGCAATCAGATACAGTACCGCAAAAACACCGCAGATAAACAACGCCACAAATATCCGGGTAGCATCCAGCGTATCCAGACTCATACCGGTAATGGCACGGAAAGGCAGAAATAAAAGTATGACCGGCACCACACCAAAATACATATAATAATGGCCATCGTAAAACGCATGATCCCAGTGATATGACACCCCCGCTTCTTCCCGTTCCGCCGGATCATATGGATTTTCCAGCCGCAGCAGCCCTTCATCCATATCCCCATAATCCAGATACAGACGTCCTTCCAGAAGCGCTTCCGCCATATGTTCGTACTGTCTGCTGTACGAATCAAATCCCCTGTTGCGAAACGGGGTCAGCCCCATTGGTATAATACACAGCAGAATCAGCAGTGAAATCAGCGCCGCCAGCTGCGTCCGGTCTTTTGGTTTCACTGCCTCAAACGTTTGATTGTGCAGCCCGGGCCTCAGGCAGATCTGATACAGGCAAAATAAAAATCCGCCCCAGAACAGACATCCGCCTATGAAATATTTATTTACCATATGCTGCTCCTTCAGTTTCTGCCCACAGATACTCTCTGCTTAAATATTTGTCAGACCGTAATCTCCGCCGTCATTCCCAGCAGCTTCTGATTCTCTTTCAGAAGAGGCCGTACTACGTCCTCCAGAAACTGCTCTGTCTGCAGCGGCGCCCGCCCCACATACCTGGACGGGTCCATGCCGGAACGCAGCTCTTCCAGTGACAGATGAAACGCCGGATCTGCGGCAATCAGCTCCAGCAGGTTGTTCTCCAGTCCACGCTTCTTCACATTTTCTCCCGCTTCCATGGAAAGCCTGCGGATCCGCTCATGCAGTTCCTGCCTGTTACCGCCTTTTTTCACTGCGTCCATCATAATATTTTCCGTGGCCATAAACGGCAGCTCCGCCATTAAATGCCGGTGGATGACTTTTTCGTATACGACCAGTCCGTCCACCACATTCAGGCAAAGATCCAGAATCCCGTCCACCGCCAGAAAAGCCTCCGGCACTGACAAACGTTTATTTGCCGAATCATCCAGCGTCCGTTCAAACCACTGGGTGGCGGATGTCACTGCCGGATTGAATGCGTCCGCCATCACATAACGGGCCAGGGACGCAATCCGCTCGCTGCGCATCGGATTCCGTTTGTATGCCATAGCGGAAGATCCGATCTGGTTTTTTTCAAATGGTTCTTCTACTTCTTTTAAATGCTGTAGCAGACGGATATCGTTTGACATCTTGTGGGCGCTGGCCGCAATACCTGCCAGCACATTAACGACCCTGGTATCCACCTTTCTGGAATAGGTCTGTCCGGATACGGCATAACAGGAGGCAAAACCCATTTTCTTCGCAATCATCGGGTCTATTTTGTCTATCGTCTGCTGGTCGCCCTGAAACAGTTCCTGAAAGCTGGCCTGGGTTCCGGTAGTCCCCTTGGACCCCAGAAGCTTCATGGTGCCAAGCACATGGTCCAGATCTTCCAGATCCAGCAGAAATTCCTGTATCCACAATGTGGCCCGCTTTCCAACGGTCGTTGGCTGCGCCGGCTGGAAATGGGTAAACGCCAGCGTCGGCAGCTCTTTGTACTGTTCCGCAAAATCCGCCAGCTCCCCGATGACGTTGATCAGTTTCCGCCGTACCAGGCGCAGCGCCTCTGTCATAATAATGATATCTGTATTATCCCCCACATAGCAGGACGTGGCTCCCAGATGAATAATGCCTGCCGCTTTGGGACACTGCTGCCCGTAAGCATATACATGGCTCATAACATCATGGCGCACTTCCTTTTCCCGTGCCCTGGCCACGTCATAATTGATATCCTGTGCATGGGCTTTCAGTTCGTCGATCATTTCTTCTGTAATGACCGGCTCCCCGTTCTCATTTTTCAGGCCCAGTTCCATCTCCGTCTGCGCCAGTGCGATCCACAACTGTCTCCAGGTGCGGAATTTCTTGTCCTGTGAAAAAATATACTGCATCTGTCTGCTGGCATATCGTTCCGACAAGGGACTTGTATATCTGTCTGTCGCCATCATGGTCCCTCCCTTTATTCTTTCTTGTCAAAATATTCGCCCCGGATATCTTCTTCTGGCGGCTTAATCGGATAGTTTCCGGTAAAACAGCCTTTGCAGATGGACAGTCCGTCCACCATTTCTTCCAGCCGTTCCGCTTTCAGATATGCCAGGCTGTCTGCGCCGATCAGGCTGCGGATTTCGTCCAGACTGTTATTATATGCGATGAGCTGGCTCCGTTCCGGAATATCCGTGCCAAAATAGCATGGCCACAAAAATGGCGGCGAACTGATCCGCACATGTACTTCCGCAGCCCCGGCATCTTTCAGCAAAGAAACGATTCTGCCGGATGTGGTCCCTCTTACGATGGAGTCGTCTATCATAATGACCCGTTTTCCATTTACCGCCTCTTTCACTACGTTTAATTTTACCCGGACACCGTCCGAACGATAGGACTGCTTTGGCTTGATGAATGTTCTGCCCACGTAGCTGTTTTTCATAAACGCAA
Source organism: uncultured Eubacterium sp. (assembly GCA_947642745.1). Taxonomy (GTDB): domain Bacteria; phylum Bacillota; class Clostridia; order Lachnospirales; family Lachnospiraceae; genus Eubacterium_J. The sequence continues at coordinate 20,477 of CANRTU010000024.1, read as the reverse complement.
TGCCATAAGGGATACCGGATTCCATGGAATAGCCAAGGGCCGCCGCATTACCGGATTCAGGCACACCCACCACCAGATCTGCATCCACCGGCGAATCCTGCGCCAGAAACCGGCCGGCGTCAATTCTGGAATTGTAGACGCTGACACCGTCAATATGACTGTCCGGTCTGGCAAAATAAATATATTCAAAAATACATCTGGCTTCCTGATCTTTCGGAATGCCCAGTCCGGTATAAGACTGGATTCCTCCTTCCGGAGTAATCGTAACGATTTCTCCCGGGGAAACGTCCCGGATAAATTCTGCGCCGATAGTCTCCAGGGCGCAGCTTTCTGAAGCCAGTATATAAGAACTGTCCCGCCTGCCGATACAAAGCGGTTTGAATCCAAACGGATCCCTGGCGCCGATCAGTTTGCGGGGACTCATTACCACCAGCGCATAAGCGCCCTTCATCTTTTTCGCCGCCCGCATCACAGCTTCCTCCACAGTCTTTGTATGCAGCCGCTCCCTGGCAATATGATACGCAATCACTTCCGTATCAATGGTCGTCTGGAAGATCGCACCGGTATATTCCAGTTCCCGGCGCAGTTCCGCCGCATTGATCAGGTTACCGTTATGGGCCAGTCCCAGCGTTCCTTTTACATAATTCAGTACAAGGGGCTGCGCATTTTCCCGTATGGACGCTCCCGCCGTGGAATAACGCACATGCCCCACACCGATGTCGCCTTTTAATTTTCCAAGGTTCTCTGGATTAAACACCTCATTGACCAGCCCCATGTCTTTGTGGGAATCCACTTTGCCCATCGGCCCCTTTGTGTCGCTGACCGCGATACCGCAGCTCTCCTGTCCCCGGTGCTGCAGCGCAAACAGGCCGTAATAAATATCCGAAGCAACGTTTCTGCCTTCAAAATCATATACGCCCATGACCCCGCATTCTTCATGCAGTGTGTCCATAAATGGAAGCCGCTCCTGTCCGCCTAAGTCCATATTCATATAAAAATCCTCCAATTTCAGATATAGCATCTGCCGCTACATTCAGAATACCTCTTTTGTCAGTAATTCATACGCTTCTTTATATTTTGCCGCTGTTTTTTCCACCACTTCGTCTGGCAGCAGGTAATCGCTGTCCGGATTCTGTTTCAGCCAGTCCCGCACAAACTGCTTATCAAAAGAAGGCTGTCCCTGCCCCGGCTGGTATCCTTCCAGCGGCCAGAATCTGGAGCTGTCCGGCGTGAGCATTTCATCCCCCAGCACCATATTTCCGGATTCGTCCAGACCAAATTCAAACTTGGTGTCTGCTATTATGATTTTGTTTGCCAGTGCATATTCCGCACATTTGTTATATAAACGGATTGTATAATCCCTGATCTGCGCCGCATAGGAAGCGCCTTTACCCGGAAACAGTTTTTCCAGAATATCCACACTTTCTTCAAATGTGATATGCTCGTCGTGATCTCCCAGATCCGCCTTGGTAGTCGGTGTATAAACCGGTTCCGGAAGCCTGTCCGATTCCCGCAGCCCTTCCGGAAGCCGGATGCCGCATACTGTTCCGTTTTTCTGATAACTCTCCCATCCGCTGCCTGTAATATACCCACGCACAATACATTCCACCGGAAGCATTGTCAGTTTCTTACATTTCATGCTTTTGCCTTCAAATTCCGTTGTCTGGAAAAATTCAGGCATATCTCTGACATCCGTGGACAGCATGTGGTTTGGCACAATATCTTTTGTAAACTGAAACCAGAACTCAGACATTCTGGTCAGGACAGCTCCTTTATTGGTTATAATATTTTTTAGAATCACATCAAATGCGGAAATTCTGTCCGTTGCCACTATGATCAGGCTGTCACCGTTATCATATACCTGACGTACTTTACCTTCTCTGACTGGTTTAAATTCAGTATTCATTTTTGTCCTCCATATATGAACCCTGTTAACTGAATGATAAAGACTTTTATCACATGATACATGAGAATTATAATACATACAAATTTCAAAAGCAATATTAAGATATTTTTGCCCGCTTCCAGAGCGTGCCTGAAACATGCTTTTCGTGAGATGTGCCCAAAGGAAATGATATGTTTCACACTTAGTGGAGCGTACACCCTGGTTTAATCCACATAGCCCGCTGTGGCTCATAAATTTGAGACAGATTATCCGCAAAGTGTAACGCATATCATGCCCTTTGGGCACATCCCACAGAAAGCATTTTTAAAATACGCTCTGACGAAATATACCCTTCGCTGTCTGAGACCATACCTCCTGATATGAATCCTTCTGATACATAAAAACCTCTTTCCGGATGACGCTCCATAAAGGATTCATATCATCAGGAAAAAGGTTTATGATCCAGGCTGTCATATGAATTTGAATTTCCGCTGTATTACTGATCCTGTTCCTGATCATATTTCCCGACGTATTTATCAGCCCGCCTCATAACCGCCACTCTCAAAACTTCCCCGGCTGACAGCCTGATTATACATGGCAGACTCCTTATAAAATAAGCGTTTAAAATCCCCTGGATCGTAACGATACTTTTTCTTCAGTTCCTCCGCAAACTGAAAGTAGTAATTCTGGCAACTCCATTTCATCATTCATTTTTACAAATCCATATTTTTCATATAAAGGACGCCCCATGGCAGTTGCCTCCAAGGAAACAGATGTAATCCCCTTACATTTAATATCATAAATCAGCCTGTCCAGTGTTTTATATGCTATGCCCCTTCTTCTGTAATCAGGATGCGTATACATATTCATGATATATGCTTTCTTTCCGGATGGATTATGATACGTTGGCATTATTTGAAAAAAACTGACGCCGCCAGTGCCTGCAATACAATTTTCATCAAATACCAGATATGCGATATGGCTCCCATCACAAAGAGCTTTTTCATAATAGTGATAAGATTACCTTTTTACTTCACCCATATCAACATCGCCAGACAATTTATTAGCAGCCCTTAATACTTCTATCCTTGTTTCTGTTAATATATCTATATCCTCAATCGCAGCTTTTTTATATGTTAAGTTCAATTCCCGGTCCTCCGTCAAATCCCCCTTGAAAACACTAAGTTTGTACAGGTGAACTTCCCCTTAAATTTTCCCTTGAGTTATATCTTCCCACAGGACATTACGAATCCTGATAAGAGAAAAATGAGTGGAATAAAATCATATCAAATATTATAGCACAAAATATATGGGAATGGGTAAAGTTGCATAAGGAAGTTAAAACCAAAAGACTTTGTAATCAGCCAGAATGATTGAATTGTAAGTAAATTCAAATTATACGGAGAAATTATAATATAGTAAAATTATTAATAACCCGCCAAATGACTTTGGACAGAAAAAGAATAACATAATGACCTGTACAATGAAGAAGTGAATGATTTATACATATTAAAGGCAACAAAGAGAAATCTTTGTTGCCTTTCTATATGTCTATTATAGGGTTATAAAATCCTTAAAAATCCTTGAATTTCCAATTATACTATATTATAATATTTTATATACAGAGGAGGAATACGCTTATGATTGTTAGTGATGTTTTAACTGTAGCTCAGACAGCACAATATCTTCAAGTTTGTGATAAGACTGTGAGACGATTAATTGCTAAAGGGGATTTGTTGGCATCTAAGGTAGGGAACTCTTGGAGAATTCAAAAAAGTGATGTGGATTTTTATCTGAAGAAAAATCGAAACTTTTCCAGGGAGGTTGGAAAAAATGAGTGAAGAGTTATTACAGACAACTCCTTTTTGGATTGGAAGATATTCATATTATCGCTTAGGAAGTACAACTTTAAATCAACTTAAAAAAGCAAAAATTATAAATAAGCAGTCAAAAAAACTTTCTGACAAAAAACCTGATGGGCTTATTACATTATCAGGAGGGGTTGTTAAGGCTGTAATTGAATATAAAACATCCAACGAACTATCAACAAAATCTAAGATAGCAAAAGCCATTAAACAAGAATTAGAGGTTGCAAAATTCTTATGCAAACTACTGATTGTTACGGATGGTACAAAAACTTTTTGGATAAATGCTCTGAATGGTGAAGAAATAAAAAGAAACGGAAAGAATATTCCGTTTATTTTTGATGCTGAAAGAATTATCAGCGGAAAGATTACGGTTGAAGAAAAGATAGACTTAGAAAATTTAATTGACCAGGCAGAATATTCTTTAACTGAAGACGAAAATAATATTGTTGAACCAGAAATATTAGACCCAACACCGTTAGCTAAAGAGGTCTGGCAGAAAATTTGGATCAATACAGGTAAAGAGCCTGAAAAATGCTTGTATAATGTTGTTGAGATATTTGTTTTTAAATTTTTAAGTGATATTGGTGTCCTTGAATACTACAACAATTTTAATAGCGTATATGAACGTAAAGAACGGTCAGGAACAGATGCCGCATTGACACATTATGCGACAGATTGCAGACGGACTATTAAAAACGATATGTTTCCTAAAGGCGCTGATGGTACAACTATTTTTAATGGTACAATTTTTGTCAATGAAAAGGGCGAACCTAATTTAAGTCAGGCTTCTTTATTTGCTGATGTTTTGGAGTGTTTTCAAAAATATGATGAAATTCACGGTTCTTTTAAATATGTAACAAAAGAATTTAAAACAAGATTATATGAGACATTTTTGCGGCAAAGTGCAGGCGTCAAAAATCTTGGGCAATATTTTACACCTCGTAATGTTGTTCAGGCTATGGTTAAGATGTCGTCAGCAAATTCATTGAAAAACGGAGCCAGAATATGCGACCCATTTTGTGGGGTTGGCGGATTTATACTTGAAACGATTGTAATGAATGAAAATATTTTTAGGGAATTTGAGCCGAATAATGGAATCATTAATCCTAAAATTACAATTATTGGCTATGATAAGGGCACTGATGAAAAAGATGATGAACGTACAATTATATTAGCAAAAGCAAATATGCTCATTTATTTTTCGGATTTATTGGCAAAATATCACACAAAGGAGCATTTGCATTCTTTTTCAAACAATGCTTTTAACAGTGTTTTTCATCTTATCAAGTCAAACTTAGGAACTTTTGGAAAGATTGATGAAGAGAAATATGATTTGATTTTGACTAATCCACCTTATGTTACCAATAGTTCCGCAAACATTAAAAAATCTGCCTCGCAACTTATGACGAAGGAGAAAAAACAGTACTATTCTCTGAAAGGCCGGGGTGTAGAAACACTGGCTTTAGAATGGATTATAAAAAATTTAAACGAAAATGGAGAAGCTATTGTTGTTGTTCCCGATGGACTATTGACTCAAAAGTCTATCATTACATATTTGAAAAAAGAGTGCCAAATAAACGCTGTAATTTCTTTACCCAAAAATACTTTTTATGCAACTTCAAAAAAAACATATATTATTGCTTTTAATAAAAAGCCATCACATATTTTACAGAGTTCAGATGTATTCACTTACATAGTAGGAGAAATTGGTGAAACCCGTGACAGCAAACGATTTACTAATGATATAAATGGAGAAGCCATCAGAAATGATTTGAACGAATGTGTTAATAACTATTTGCTTTTTAAAAATGGCATCATAGAATTTAATTCTCCAAGAACAAAAATATATAGCTGGTCTGATTTTTCAAATTTTTCCACATGGCTAATTGATAAGAATTTGAGCGACGAAGAAAAAATAGAAATTGGCTTATTGAAACCCATAAATAAAGTTTCAGAAAATGAATTTATAAAAGAATTAGAAACAATTGATTCGGAAATCAATCAATTTATTAATTCAAAAACCGGGTCCATAGAAAATATTAACTATGTCTCTTTACCACTGAACAAGCTATTTAACTTCCCTGAAATTAAAGGGTTAACAGAAAAGTTTATACGAAGCAATACAGGAAATATTCCTGTGTATGGTGGGCGACAAACAGAAAGCCCTGTTGGCATGATAGCTGATAATTTGCCAGGTGTAAGATATTTTCAAAATTGTCTTGCGTGGAACAGAGAAGGCTCTGTTGGTTATGTATTTTTTCATAATCATAAGTTTACGACTAATGACCATCATAGACCTATGATATTAAAAGATGAATATAATGGAAAAATTGACTTGCATTATATTCGATACACACTACAACAAATAATATTGTCATCTGATGCTTTTGAATGGAGTAAAACAGCGAGTAAAGAAAAAATCAAAAAAATATCTATAAATATTCCTGTTGATGTTAATGGGGAATATGATGTGATAACGCAAAAAAAGATATATCAAAGACTTGAAAAATACGATACTATTAAAGCAAGCTTAAGTAAAAGAATAGAAGAACTTGTTTCTATGCATCTTGATTTTTAATATGTACGCCGCCGATTATGGGTAACACCATAGCGGCGGTTTTTCTGTGCCTATTAGCTGTCTATGCCAAAATGGTTTGTATTCTGTCATGGCTGGCTTTTCTGCCTGCCCTGCTCTTGTAACTGCATGAGCCTGTTTTTAGGCTTTTTTCGGACGGTCTGCGTCTTGTTTTTTTGACTGCTTCCTGTTTTTCTCTGACTGTGTGTCCCCACTCGACAAGTTTACGGTTATACTACTCTGCGATGGCATTTGCTTCCTGGCAGGTCGTCATAAACGCCGCACATCGGGACAGCTGTCATTTTTTAGAATATAGGGCAGTATCCAGCTTTGCAGGATTATGTTGCTCCTTCTGCTGTATCTATGCTTCTAATGCTTTACGTTCCGCAGCCTTAAAAATTCCCTTTATCCACACAAGCTACTCTTTCAGATTTGACAGGACTTCATTCTGTAAGTGCCTGATTACTGCACTATGACAAGTTATGGATATTGCAAATATATAAGAATGGTAAAGGAATGTTTTACCGTTGTTTCCAAAGCAAAGAGGAGGTAATGTACGCATCAGGCAATCAAATGTTTTTCGAGGACAACCCATTTGAAGCAGTCAGGGGGAGAGATGACTTGAACGGTCTGCAAAAAATCAGGCTGTTGCTTACGCTGAATCAGTCGGACGCTGAACGAAACCAGATAAATATGCAGGCAGTCCCGATTTTGAAAGACCCGCACATTTTAGCGGCGGCAGTTGCAGAAAACAGGCGTGTATTAACTCCCTTGTGGCTGGAATTGCTGGATGAGGGGAAAAAGGACGGTTCTATCAAGACGGAATACATAAAGGAGCTTTCCGGGCTTTTGCCGCTTATCAACTTCTGGCTTATGCCCCCGGTATTCCCTGCAACAGAGGAAGAAGTGTATCATAAATATCATTTTGTAAAAGAAGTGTTAGCCCATATGGGACTGCCGCTTTATGATGACGATACGACATCCTTTACAGTAAAATTTATCACTGATATTACGGAAACACCCTGCGGGCATACCCTGATGTCGGAAAAAGCCGACAGCAACAGTGAAAAAGCATTCCTAATAGAGAATGAAATTTGAACTTTGAAAAAATAAAATCTCCCCGTATGATGTATATGAGTTTCGCGACTTAATACATCAAAATACAAAGGAGATTTTATAGCAATGAAAGTAAAGTATGAAGACCGCCTGAAACAAAAAGTAATCGCAATCACAACGGATGCCCTTGTAGCCGGCGTGGATATTGCCAAGAACTATCAGTGGGCAAGGTTTGTTGATTTCAGGGACATAGAACATGACCGTGCCTTGAAATTCAAAAACAACAGAGGCGGCTTTGAAACCATCTTGGCAAGAATGCGTGAGATATGCAAGAAGGAAAATTTCTCAAAGGTTGTTGTGGGGATGGAGCCGACAGGGCATTACTGGAAGGCATTTGCGAACTGGCTTGAAAAACAGTATGGGATAAAAGTTGTTTTGGTAAACCCCTATGCAACAAAACAGGCGAAAGAACTGGATGACAGCAGCCAGACGAAGTCCGACAAGAAAGACGCCCTGACGATTGCGAAGCTGGTGAAGGACGGGAGGTATTTTGAACTGTACCTGCCCCATGACGTCCATGCGGAACTCAGGGGGCTGTCTGCAACAAGAACCGGGTTAAATAAGCGCAGGAATGCGCTAAAGAATACCATAACTGCGGTAATGGATGAATTTTTTCCAGAGTACGCAGAAGTGTTCAAATACCAGATAGCGCTGACAATGGCTGCGACAAACGATGAGATGAAGCAGTTATACCGATACCTGAAAACAAGGGAGAAAGCTCCCCTCCAGAAGATGCAGGCGCTGGTCGTCATCAGCAAGAAGATACTGGCGTTGATCCATGCGCTGGCAAAAAAGAAGGAAAACTACAATCCGGATAAAGTATTCGGACATGTCCGCAGGGAGCAGTTGGGGGCAGCCGCCTGAAAACAGAATGAGCCGGTAATGGCGCGGGGACAAGGAGGATCCCTCCATCAGCCCAAAGAGGCAGCAGGTAAGCACAAGTCTGCCCCGTGCCTTTATCCATAAAGCAGAATGAAGGAATGTGAGGGCAGAGACCCAGCGAGAACTGACAGGGTAAGCGAATGGATATACATCGGCAGAACAACATCACTAATCATTCCATTCATTTATGGATGATGATATATAAATTTAAAAATATATCGGGAGATATATTGACAAATTTCAAATATTGAGATAGGAGGGAATTTTTATGAATACAAACATCATTTCAAAATATTTGCAATTACTGCGAAAAAAACATAACTTCACACAAGACGAATTAGCAAAAAGGTTGGATATATCCAGACAAGCTGTTTCAAAATGGGAAACGGGGGGTTTCACATATTTAAGGAAACGAACCATCAACTCACGCTTACAAATATACCTGTCATAAAAAAACTGGCAAATACAGTAATCATGGAGGTATTGGATAATGAAACAATTGGAACAAAGAATAACGGAAAATGGAATTGATTATGTTTTGATTGGAGATTACTACTATCCTGACCTGGAACTTCCAAAGGATGAAGAACCGCATTATGGCAAATATGGCAGTATGGGGTTGGATTATATAAAGGAGTATAAAAAAGGCTTATATAGTTCTCTTCGCATAGAGGGTAGACTAATACGCCATTTAAATGAAATAAACAATACTGCTAATGAACAGATGGAAATATTAGTAAGACAGATGATACAGCGTCAAGGGATTTCAGCGGATATGAAATCTGAGAATTGGCCCGGCCGGCCTGGTGCTGTCAATAATATTCATAGTGCGGCAGAAGAAATAATATGTAACGAATTGATATATCAATAATTATTTTTGTGGGCAGATTTGAGTAGTCTGTCCACATTTTTATATAAAAAGCATACTTTTTATATTATTTTATCACTTTTTATGGTAAAATATCAATGATAATTTTTCCTGGTAATTTTTGGTTACAGAACAAAGAACAAGAGGTACATTATGACAGATACAGAACAAAGAAACGCTGCCACAAAATTTTATAATGGCTGGCGTGGTATTGGTGATGAAAAGAGCGACTGCCAGCGTTTTTGGATAGATTTTTTTACGAATGTGTTGGGAATTGAAGATGTTTTACAAAAGATTAAATTTGAAAAACGTGTTGTGGTAGATGGGCAGACAAAGTACATAGATGTCTATATACCCAAAACAAGGGTTTTGATAGAACAGAAAAGCATCGATAAGGACTTGGACAGGAAGATGCCGCAATCAGACGGTTCAATGCGCACACCGTTTGAGCAGGGGCGCAACTATGCGCAATGGATGATACCAAATGAAACACCGCTATGGATTGTAGCATGTAATTTTAGATCATTTGAAATTCATGATATGAATAAACCAAATGAGCCTGCTGTAATCATACTTTTAGAAGAAGTGCGAAATAAACTTCCCTTGTTTGATTTTATGTTCAGGAAAGAGGTCAAAGAGCTTTCACATGAAATGGAAATCTCTGTCAAGGCAGGAGAAATTGTTGGTATACTATATGATAAGCTGATAGCACAATATAAAGAACCGAATGAACATTCCTTTAAAAGCCTGAATGCCCTATGCGTGCGTCTTGTATTCTGTCTGTATGCGGAAGATGCAGGCATTTTCGGTTCACATATGATGTTTCATGATTATCTGAAAGACATACCGGTAAACGGCTTTCGGAAAGCTCTTGTGGAACTGTTTAAGATATTAGATACCCAAATGGAGGACAGGGATAAATATTTAGCGGAGGATAATCCAAAGCTCGCCGCTTTTCCTTATGTTAATGGCGGATTGTTTGCGGATGAAACGATAGAGATCCCGCCATTTACAGAGGAACTCAAAGAGATTCTGTTACATAAGGCAAGTGCGGATTTTGACTGGTCAGATATCAGCCCGACTATCTTTGGCGCAGTGTTTGAAAGCACTTTGAACCCGGAAACGCGAAGAAGCGGAGGTATGCACTATACTTCTATTGAAAATATCCACAAAGTGATTGATCCTTTATTTATGGACGAATTAAAAGAGGAATTGAATGAAATCAGGCAAATTGCGGTGGAACGCACCAAAAAGTCAAAATTTAATTCCTTTCAGAAAAAAATTGCAGGATTAAAATTTCTTGATATAACAGTACTGAGATTGATACAAAGGATAGGGGCAAGGGTGGCTTAAATCCCTTGATTTCAAGGCTTTTCTGATTTGGCAAACAGCCAGGTCTTATTTTTTTGCCCGCTGGGAGCAACTGGCTTTTTGCCTTTGGTGCATAATTGAACGAACCGCATAAGATTGAACGAACTAAAACAAGTTCGTTCAATCTTTTTTATAGCGCTGATTATATTGCATTTATTTTATTCTGTATAGTCCTCTATGCCCATTTGGGCATAACTTGCACGATTACTCACAAGATATTTGAAGCTGGAATTAAGTCTGACTTCATCATGTAAAATCAGCGCATACTCCCACGGCTTTCCGCCATTAGCAGCATTCCAGTCAGATACGGCTTTGCAATAAACGACAGCGGCAGCCGCCTTCTCGTTTACAGATGCACTGTCCATCTCGTTGCTTGCTTTGGTTTCGACCATGTAGATTTTATCTCTGGTTTCAACGATAAAATCAGGCTCGTACTTGCTCATGCCACCAGATCCGTAGTATATGTTAAACTGCTTCGGAGACGGACGCATCCACTTCAGGACGTCCTTATCGTTCTCCAGCACGATTGCAAAAATACGCTCCGTGTTGCTGTCGAACTTATAGCGTGTGTGACACGCCTTTGTGAAGCCGTTAAAAATCTTCTGCCGTACTTCGCCTGCCGGGATATTGGTGCGTAAATCGTAAATCTCATCCGAACGGAACTTTCCACCGAAACTTGTCTCTATCCGTGAGAACGGTCGCATTTCCGATGCTCTGAAATGTGTTTCGTCACGGAAGAAGTGCTGCTTCATCTGTGAGTAGATTATTTCTGCGATGGTTTTCTGCCTGTCACGCATAACCTTGACGGCCTCTTCCTCCGTAAGGTACGACAAAAAGTGCTGTTTAGCCTCCTCAACCAGCGAATACAGCAAATCGGCAGTTGCGTGGTAATCCACATCATCCTTAACGATAATGTGTCGGACGATTTCATTTTCCGGCGTATCCACAACATCTCTTGCGTGGAAGTCGCTCTCATATTCAAAGGTGCGTCCGCCTTCCTGGAGTTCGGTTCCAATCATCGTGTCATCGGATGGATGCCAGTTCATGCCTGACGTAACGAGCTTGAACGGATAGAATCCCTGCTTAACCTCCGTAAAAGGCTGAACTACTGCCTGCGGAATAGGGATTACATTATCCGTCAACGCCTGCACACAGGTGTCAATCGCTTTCTGAACAACGCCTTCAAGGTCCTCACGGCGCAGATTCATTTCCGGGAATTGACGGATGGTCTCTGAAATAACGCTGTTCTGCACGAACTTCCGCGTCTCTGGGTCTTTTGCCGCATCAAAGGTTCTCACCTGACGGTTCAATTCCACAACCGAACGGGAGGCAAAGTTCGCCACGAAACTTGCGACCTGCGCCGCCTGTTCCTGAGTCCGAGTCTGCTCCGGCCCGTGATGAGCTGTTGACTCCTGAACGAACGTCAGAGCCAGTTGCTCCAGATAGCTCGTGTCCGATGTGAGCTCGTTATAAGTTGTCGGCATTTCTACCGTAACCCGCTGTTCATCGAAGATGTCCGTTTCAGCGGGATTGATATAATAAACACGCCTAACAAGAGAGTTCGGGTCATTGGCGAGATTGACAATCGCCTCGTATTTGTCGTGGCTGACGATGGACAGACGATCCACCTCATCAACACGAGTTCTCTCGCCATACGGGAGGCGCAGACCTCTGCCGATAGTCTGCTCTGTTAAGGTTTCCGAGGCTGATGCCCTCAAAGGCACTATCGTATAGAGATTGGTTACATCCCAGCCTTCCTTCAGCATATTTACATGGATGACAATCTCAATTTTATTGTCCGGCTTTTCGAGCGAAAGCAGCTGCTCGATGTTCTCGTCTTTTTCCGCTCCGCGCTGCGAAGAGTTGATTTCTATAACCTTGTCCTTGTAGTAGCCACGGAAAAAATCATCCGAGGTGATATACTCCCTGATTTTCTTCGAGTGGTTGGTGTCCTTCGCCACAACGAGAATAAAAGGCTTCACAACCGGCCTGCCATAAGTACGGGCGTAAATCTCAAGGTGGCTCTTTGTCTCCTCATGCAGACGGATGCCATCATTCAGCTTTTCGTGGTCAAGCTGCTCCAGCGTGTATTCCTCTGGTCTGAAATCCTTACGAGTAAAGACCACAGGCACCTTTACATACTTCCCGTCATTCAGTGCATGGGCAAGCGTGTATTCATAGACCACATTCTTAAAGTCTACTTTCCGCACGCCTTTCTGAATCTGTGGAGTAGCCGTCAACTCCACGCCCAAAATCGGACGCAGCTCGTTAATAACATCGAAGCTTTTATCCGCATGGTAATGGTGGCTTTCGTCCATGAATATGCACAGGTCATCCAAAGATTGCAGGTACGCAAAATAGGACTCCCCAAGCACCTCATTCAAACGCTTGATACGAGCCGGACTACCAGATGAGACCTTGCTGTCAGAGTTCAGCTTGGCGATATTAAAAATGTTGATAATGACATCGTTTACGGCGAAGGTTCCCTGGCGGCAGTCATTATAGTTATCGCCATCAATAATGCGAGGCGGACTCACAAACTTATCCAGACCTCGGAATACATACTTCGGGCTTGAAGGATTTCCAAGGTCATCCTTCAGTTTTCTGTAAATCGTGAGGTTCGGAGCCATCACGAAAAAATTCTTTATGCCCTTCTCGTAACGGAGATATGCAATGCAGGCTCCCGTGAGACGGGTCTTGCCGATACCTGTCGCTAAGGCAAAGCAGAACGAGGGGAAGTCACGCTCAAAGGAAGTCAAAGTCGGACACAGCGCACGAGCCGCCGCCAGATCATTTGCGTAAAATTCCGCAGACGCCTCTGATGCCCATTCGCTGATTTTCTTCGTTCTCTTGTCCTCGGTGTCAAGCGCCTCAAGTTCCGTCTGGTGTGCGGAGCGAATCTGCTCCGTTGTCGTAGGATTCTTTGCCAGACTGAGCGTGTCGCAGAGTCTGGCGAAAATCTCAAGGCTTTCATGCTGCGGCGGACGCAGAGCAAGCACATTGTTTATGTACTTGGAATTGTACGAGTAGAAATTCTCGGTATAAGACTCCTTAATCATCTTCCCATTCCTCCTCGTCGCATTCCGGCACTTCCACAATGTTTAGATTATAATTGTCCACGCCATACTCGCACTTATCGAGGACGGACTGCGGAATTTTCTTCACGGTGATGTTGTCGTAGCGTTTATTCAGACCTACATCGAAAGCCGGTGCGCAAATCAGCAGGCTCTCGAAAGCATCCACTTCTTTGGCAAGGCTGTCCAGCATAGACGCCGTCAGATACTGCGTCGTGACATAGATGAAGCTGTTATCCTGACTGTATCCCTGTTTCCAGAAAATCTCCGGGTCGGGAGCGTAAAAATAGCCATTCACCTTTGTAACAGCCGCCACAAGCATCTGGGCATTGTATTTATCGGAAAAGACATCGTTCCCGTGCTCATCCTTGACGATGAGTGTAGGAGCAAGCTCGTAGAACTTGTATCCGCCTCCACCTTGCCAGTTAACATCGTTAGATATACCCGTATGTTCGCCATCAATCACTCTATCCAAGCGCGGTTTGCAAAGAGAGTAGCAATGATCTCCTAATTCTATGCCAATGTATTTGCGTCCCATTTTATGGGCAACCGCTGCCGTAGTTCCGCTTCCTAAGAACGAGTCCAATACTAAGTTACCCTCATTTGTAAAATGAGACAGCAACGTCTTAATCAGAATTTCAGGCTTTTTCCCACCTCGAAATTCTGCTCCTCCTTCCTGACGGCAATTTCCAAAGTAGGCAGCCAGATCAAGAAAGCCGTTGATAGGAACTTCTCTTGTCATTTCCCCGCTCTCAAGTTTATCCAATGGTACGCCCTGATAATATTTGCCCTTTGTTGCTCCTTCTCTATTGGGGCCAGTAAAAAATCTATAATCGTATCGATCATCACCGATTCCCCAAACCTTATAAATCACACCATAGCCATCTTCCGCGTATCTTCCTGTAAGGTAATCTCTGAAAAATCGTCCAGAGGAGTTTCCATCAAGTATTGTTCCGGAAGCCCAAATTTCTTTAAGCCCGTATTCGGAACCTTCTTCTTGTATAATTTCATAATCGCCCTTCTTATAAATCTCGACCTTTTTGCCGCCTAACTGAAGTGTTTTTATAGGATCAGCTGTGGTCTGTATCTTATATTTAAACTTTTCATATCCGGCATCAACCGTATTTAATATAGGCTTTGCGAGACCACTCCTGCGGTATACATGAACCTGCTCAATTTCCTTATGAAATGCCATATCCTGCTTCAATGTCTTCTCCGGATACCGAACGCGAATGTATATCGTTGTCTGATAGTAGCCAGCACGTCCAAAAACTTCGTCCAGAAGAACCTTCAAATAATGCCCTTCTGAATCATCTATTTGACAACAGAAAAATCCATCCTCGGCCAGCAAATTCCTAAGAATCGTCAGTCTTGAATACATGAGACCAAGCCAAATGGAATGCTCCAGGTTGTCGTCATAATGCTCGAATGCTTCACCCGTATTATAGGGAGGATCGATATAGATACACTTCACCTGTCCGGCATAC
Source organism: uncultured Eubacterium sp. (assembly GCA_947642745.1). GTDB lineage: Bacteria > Bacillota > Clostridia > Lachnospirales > Lachnospiraceae > Eubacterium_J. Next base: position 5,351 of record CANRTU010000024.1, on the reverse strand, counting down.
TGCTGCTCCAGGGCTTTCAGCGCCAGAAGGTTATCGCCGTGAATCAGCATATTCTCGCTGTCGGGGTCGCCGTAATCCTTGGACGGGTCATGGAGCAGGATGCGAGGCTCGACCTCCGGCCCCTGTCCTTTTCCTATCCATGTGAGTTCCAATCTCTGCATAGTTTCTTCTCCTTTATACGACCTCTAATGCGATAGTCATAATGTGGGTAATCTCCGTTATGCCATTCAGTTTTTGACGGATTTTCTCCTGCAATTTGTCCCTTTGCATATCAATCTCGTCTTCCTGCTGATAGATTTCACGCTGCATCTTTTTGCGCTTGTCCTTCAGTCTGTTAATCTCGTCTTTCATGGCAATAATCTGGTCAAGGGGCAGGTTTGTGCTTGCGCGGCATTCCCTTTCCTTTTCTTTAATCAGCTTGTTTAGTTCTTTGCGCTTCCGCTGGAGTCCTTCTTTCAAATCTTCGCTGTAGGCATCCAGTTTATCGCACTCATCCAGATAGAACTGCTTGTTTGCCTCCTCAATCTGATCCTGTTGTGTTCCGAGCCGCATATCGCGCTGAGCAATCAGTTCGGGCGTTTCGGGCGGACAGTCCCCGACAATCTCTGCCGGCAGGCCAAGCATACTGTTGATGATTTCTTCATCCATTGTCGTACCGTCTTCCGTAATGACGGTAAAAATCAGATGTTCCTCGTGACTGAGACCGTCATAGGACAGCTTATCAATCGACAGCACACCCTTGATGCCGGGATGCGTATTAAAGAAGGAGATGTTTCTGTCGGAATCCGTATGATAGAAACGGATGGCAACAGACGGGAGGTCAGCCGACAGGCTTTCCAGCAGCCATGACTCATACAGCGGGTCCTCACGGCGGAGGAACACATCGCCTTCCTCTTCAGCGTCTCGCCACTTAAGGTTATAAGTCCTTTTTACATCCCCATCCTCAAACTGAAGCCGCCACTGTGTAAGCGGTTTGACGCGCTCCGCTCCGTGAGCCAGGAAGAAGTAGTAAATCCACTGCGTGAATTTATCGAGACTGGCTATGGTATCGTCCTGGCAATCCTTAAGCCTTGCCGCAACGACCTCGTCAAAGTTTTCGAGGATAGACTGTCTTGCCGACGCCATTTTATCTTCAATCTCGTCGGAGAGTTCTTCTTGCAGGGCATCAAATTCACGCTGTATATCTTCGGCGGTTTTGCACTTCTGGTATATCTCGGAGATTTTCCTTTCAAAATCCACACCGGATTCCAAAGAGCCGAGAATCTCATCCAAGGAACCGAACACGCCATCAAATAGTCGGAATTTCTGGGCGAGCAGTTCATAGACACGCTTGTCGGCTGCGTTCTTTCGGTTCAGGAAATTGATAACAACAACATCGTTTTTTTGCCCGTATCGATGGCAGCGTCCGATGCGCTGCTCAATGCGCTGCGGATTCCAAGGAAGGTCATAGTTGACAATCAGGCTGCAAAACTGCAGGTTGATGCCCTCTGCGGCTGCCTCGGTTCCGATGAGGATACTCGCATGGTCACGAAACTCCTCTACGACAGCGGCTTTCATATCCGCTTGCTTTGAACCTGAAATAAGGCCGTCGTTCTTATGGCGTTCTTTCCAGTCCGCATAAATCCGCTTGGAAATCTCATCATTGTTCGTGCCGTTCAGGAATACGATTTTTCCTTCATACCCGTGGTTTGAAAGCAGATTAAGCATGTAGTTCTGCGTCCTTCTGGACTCCGTGAAGATAACTGCTTTTCTCTGCCCGCCAAGTTCCTCAGTTTTGGCGAATCCCGCCTCTAAAGCCAGAATCAGGTCATCGCCCTTTGAATTTGTGTTAATGCTTGATGCAAGTTCCGCAAACTGCATCAACTTTTCAAGCTCCGCTTTAATGCCAGCCTGGTCACGCTTAAGGTCTGCGGTAAGGATATCCTCAGCTGCGTCATCATCCCCAGACGCCTCATCCATAAGTTCATCAAAACCGTCATAGTCATCCAAGGAAAGCTCCGCCTCAACGCCGTCAAGCAGGTCGTTCAGCCGATTGATAAGGGACTGGAGCGTACCTGCAATGGCAAAGGAAGAGGATGCCAGCAGTTTGCGAATCACCATCGTGATAAGCGTCCGCTGTCCATCGGGCAGGGCGTAGAGCTTGTCCGTCTGCAAATACTCGGAAACATCGTTGTACAGCTTTTCCTCGTCTGCCGCAGGCATATATTCACGCAGAATCGCATGGCGTCCTGTGTATCTCACATACTCAGATACCTGTTTGCGGAGAGTACGCTGGCAAAGCGGCGCAAGGCGCTTTTTCAGATTCTGGTTCCTAACATCGCTGTTGACCACCGAGACATACATCTTGTGGAAAGTTTTATCGTCTCCAAACACCCGGTCATCAATAATGCTTGCCAGACCGTAAAGCTCCATGAGATTGTTCTGCAGGGGCGTGGCCGTCAGGAGCAGCTTTTTTCTTCCGGCCAAGACTGTCTTCAGCTTTTTCCCCATGACGTTATTGGACTTGTAGACGTTCCTCAAACGATGGGCTTCATCGATGATGACCAAGTCCCACGGAACAAGCTGCAGGTCGATTGCCTTTTTCGAGGCAAACTGGTAAGAGCAAATCACGACCTTGTCTCTGACATCGAAGGGGTTTGTCACTCCCTCCTTGCGGAGCTTGTTGTACACGGATGACTCCATCAGCATGGAATCTATGTAAAACTTCTCAGAAAGTTCTGCCCTCCACTGCATTCTGAGTGCGGCAGGAACGATCAGCAGTATGTGCCTTCTCCTTTCTGCCCAGCACTGAGCAAGGACAAGACCTGCCTCGATGGTTTTTCCGAGACCGACCTCATCCGCCAGCAAGGCACCGGCACTCAAAGGAGACTTTACGGCAAAAAGAGCCGCATCCACCTGGTGGGGATTCAAGTCAACCTTCACGCCGGACATAGCAGATACCAGTCCATCTAACGAGGACTGCGGTCGCTGCAGAAGAATCTGTTCAGCAAAATATTTTGACTGGTGTGGTGTATAACTATTCATCACTCACTTCAACCTCCTGCCCACTCTCGTCCCTTGTCAGGTCCATGATATCTGAAAATTCACAATCAAGAGCGAGGCATATTTTTTCCAAGATTTCTGTATTCACATTTTCGTTTTTCCCTAACTTTGTAATTGAAGCGGCACTAATGCCAGCCATAGCCTATAGGTCTTTTTTCTTCAAATCTTTATCAATCAACAGTTTCCATAGTTTTTTGTAAGAAATAGCCATTTATCTGCCTCCTGTTCGTATTGATGCGGCTGTCAAAACTGACGCATTAACGCACTTTAACTATTATGCCGCAAAATTCGTCCGATATCAATACTCGCTCTCGATTTTCGAATAGTATTCGTGCGAACACCAGAATTATAGTGCCTGACGAATGCGTTCGCAAAAAAATTACAATTCCGCTATTCAGCGTACTTAACAACAAGGCAGGGATTGAGTATAGTAGAATTACGCTGGTTAGCGTGCCGACGTAACGAGAAAGGGAGATAATACCATGAGAGGAGATTTTGGCGCATATATCGACCAGAAGCGCAAAGGACGCAGTTCCGATGGATCGGATATCCTGCTGCGCGACCTTGCGAAGGCGATGGGAAATATGTCGGTGTCATATCTTTCGAATATAATCAAAGGCCGCCATAATCCCCCGGACAAGAAGTATCTGGAGATCATCGCCGACGAACTTCACCTTGATGCGGATGAGCGCGACGAGATGTACGACCTTGCAGGCAGGGAACGCAACGAGGCAGCTCCCGACCTTCCGGGGTACATCATGGACGAGAATCTTCCGCACGTCCGTGTCGCCCTCCGAAAGGCCAACAAGAAAGGTCTCGGTGATGACTTTTGGAAGCGTGTAGCGGAGGAGATCGACAAGAACGGAGGCACGGATGAGTAGTATCGTTGATGAGACACCACTTGTGCCTGTCATCCATAAGAGCGAGTTTGACGATGTTGCTGCGGAGTTTTTAACCGCTTATTGTCCGGAGGCACTTGAAACGCCTATGCCCGTTCCGATAATGAAGATCGCTCGAAAAAAGCTCGGATTAATCGTTTGTACAAAGTATCGGCTTTCTGAGGATTTCAGTATTCTCGGTCAGATGTGCTTTAACAGCGGTTATGTGGATGTCTATCTTAAGGACACTGACGAGTACATTCAGCTGACTGTCCGCCGAGGAACAATGTTCATTGATCCGGATGTTGTAGAGCTTAGGAATGAAGGCTGTTTCAACAATACCGTAACGCACGAGTGCGTTCACTGGTACAAGCATCGGAATTACCATCTCCTGGATCATGTGAACGACATCAAAAGGTCAAAGAAACAACAATGCCCTGCTGCCGAACCCGACGAGCGCATTCAGAACGAGCGGAAAGATGAAGATTGGATGGAGTGGCAGGCAAACGGAATCGCACCGAGAATACTTATGCCGAAAGAAATGTTCATTCAGGAGGCGGAGGATTTTCGTGAGGAATTATCTGAAATCGACAACCCCTATATTTGGGGCTACACGCTCAAAAACAAACTTGCTGAGTTCTTCCAAGTATCGAAGCAGTCGGCAGGTATATGGATGCAGGAACTGGGGATTTTATAATCTCCTGTTCCCGCTATCCCCAAGTTTATATTTTTTTGCTCTATGAGTACGCTATTAAGCGAAACCGCTAAATTGCAATATAAGTCAGGGAGGTGATGCCTATGAGAATGGAAGAAAGGAGGGGCGGAACGTATGGAAGTTCGCGCAAAAGACGGCAAAGGTCCTCTCTTGTTTGAGTGGGACCCGGAAACACAGACTGTAGACCTGATCCGCAAGGATATGTACTACAAGGCTCAACTCGACAGGCATTCGTACTGCGTCAGGGAAGAACACTCCAAGTACGAATGCAAGAAACAAAATCCGTTCAATGTTTACAAGCACAATGTATGTTTCCAGATTCAATTCTAAATTTCCGATTCTGAGCATATTTGTTTTTTCTTTTGGGCCTGTGCGGCGCAATACCGCTTTCATATGGGAAATGATTTCCATCATACCGAACGGCTTTGCAAGGTAATCATCCGCTCCCAGATCAAGCCCGGTTACTTTATCGTATCCGGTTCCTCTGGCTGTCGCCATAATAAAGATCATACTGTCTGGTAAATATTTCAGAGAACGGTGTCATGCAGCTTACTCATAGATACTGGAATTTCTTTATCTGATTATTGGAATGGAACTGTTATCAGATCATCAGAGCCGTTTTAGAGCCAGCAGGAATAAAAAAATCCCAGAAAATGCCCAGTTTTGATATGCTCCCTACATGGCAGACACAGGAAATAATTAAATGTCTATTGTAT
>CANRTU010000023.1 GCA_947642745.1 uncultured Eubacterium sp. | reverse complement strand
GCGCGTGTGTCACGCACGGGTCATGCCTGTACTTAAAACAAAAACAATTCTCTTTGATATAATGAATCTTTCAAGGTTGTTCCACTGTTCAGTTATCAATGTGCTGTTTTACTGTTTGTTCTGACAACTTTGATATTCTATCACTTCTTTTTCTGCCTGTCAAGAACTTTTTTAATTTTTATTTTGTCGCTTTTTGCGACAGCCATATTATCTTAACACACACTTCACTTTGTGTCAAGAACTTTTTCAAAAGTTTTTCTTAAAATCCAGAATCACTTCTGAACTGGGCTTAAGTGGACTTGAACCACCGACCTCACGCTTATCAGGCGTGCGCTCTAACCAGCTGAGCTATAAGCCCGGAACCTGTGATCTGTCAGCTGTTTACTACTGTACTCACGAGGCAAGACATATAATACATTAATTTTTCCTCTCTGTCAACAACTTTTTTCTTTTTTTTACATTTTCTGGTAAGGAATTATATTGTTTCATGCACAACCTTATCACAAAGGCTGCCAGGACAATTATGACTGGCGTAAGCCAGTCCCTGCCTTCGTATATTTTTTCATATTCATATCCCGAATCCGGAATATATATTCTGGATATGAGCCGCTTACCATACCATAAATTAAATCATTTATATAAATGTATCCCGGAAACATAATGCGACAGATTTTCCTGGAATGTTTCCATATCTGCATAATATCTGTCCCTGATCAGGAAAATATGCCCGGAAGACCTGATATAACAGGCGCTCCGGGCAACATTTTCCTCTTTTCCAGACTTCTATATTCTTTCATTGATATTTTAGACAATTCATGTGTTCCAGAGTCTGTCCGGAAAATCATTTCTGCGATCCATCCCCATCAATTTTGCCCCCTGAAGGGCATAATATACCCTCTGCGACATGATATGGATCATTCATCCCGGATCTAATCAGCATATCCTTCTATACCCCGAAAGGTACGATGCATGGTGTCCTCCGGGATGCCTCATGATTTTGGGATAAACTTTCCATAATCTGCCCCTGGAGTGTATCATACCCCGGGTATATCACGCCCTTCAGACACAGCTCACAGAAACCATTTGAAAGACATGCTCCGGACTCTGAATGATGAACTGACCGGGTCAGAAATCATATTATAAAACACTCTGGTAAAACCACACTTAATACTGATTACAAAAAACAGATTTCTGTAAATGCCGGCTTTCACTGCAGAAGCATTATTCTTCTTTCATGGAATCAATAATAGCGTCTGCCAGCATATCCAGTTCAACAGCCTTATCCGCACCCATGGATGATGCCACGCTTAACCGTTCGTTCAAAACGGTCATATTCTTAAGCTCTTCATCTATAAACTTCTGCATCAGATCTCCGGATTTACATGCCCAGGATCCATTTTCGATCAGCGCAAACGTACGGTTCTGCATATTCAGAGCTTTCATATCCATAAGGAAATTATGCATAACCGGATAGATACCCAGATTGTAAGTAACTGATGCCAGTACAATATGACTGTATTTAAAAGCGTCCGAAATCAGATAGGATACATGGGTATTTGATACATCATGTACACGTACATTTGTACAGCCTTTTTCACACAGCTTTGAAGCAAGCGCCTGTGCCGCAGCTTCGGTATTACCGTACATGGAAGCATAAGCGATCATAACGCCTTTTTCTTCCGGCTCATATCTGCTCCATTTATCGTATTTATCAATAAAATAACCAAAATCTTCACGCCATACCGGGCCATGAAGCGGACAGATATATTTAATTTTGTCCACAATGCCGCCAGCTTTTTTCAGCAAAAGCTGAATATGCGGGCCATATTTGCCTACAATATTCACCAGATAACGGCGTGCTTCATCCAGCCAGTCACGGTCAAAGTCTACTTCATCCGCAAACAGCTTTCCATCCAGGGCAATAAATGATCCGAAAGCGTCCGCTGAGAAAAGCACACCGTTCGTCACATCAAATGTCACCATGGCTTCCGGCCAGTGAACCATTGGCGCTGCTACAAATGTAACTGTATGACTTCCAAAACAGTGGGTATCGCCTTCCGCCACAGTCACACACTCGTGGGAATCCGGATGGAATCCGAACTGACGCATAAGCATGAACGACTTTTCAGTGGAAATCACTTTTACCTGTGGATACCGTAACAGAATCTGCTCTACACAGGCGCCATGGTCAGGCTCCATATGATTGACAACCAGCCAGTCCAGTGTACGGCCATCCAGCAGGTAATCCAGATTTTCCAGAAGCTGGCGGCAGGCGGACCAGTCAACAGTATCAAACAAAACAGTTTCCTTATCCAGCAGCAGATAAGCATTATAACTTACGCCATATGGAATCGGATGGATATTTTCAAACAAATGAAGCCTGTGGTCATTTGCCCCTACCCAGTATAGATCTTCGGTTATATTACGTACACAATACATATATTTCCTCCTTCATTATTACGCTTCAATAAACTGATCTTTGCCTTCTGCACATTCCGGGCATACCCAGTCTTCCGGCAGTTTTTCAAATAATGTACCAGGAGCGATCTCCGCATCTTCATCGCCAAGTTCTGGAACATATTCGTATCCGCATCCGCCGCATACATAAGTACTGCCGATTGGTGCCGGCTTTGGTACCGGAGGGCGTTTCATCTTTACCATAGGCGGCGCAGGAAGCTTTTCGCCAGTGTCCAGCGCCTCTGAAAGAAGCGGCAGAATCTCATTAACATCCCCTACAATGCCATAGTCGCAGTTTTTAAAGATCGGAGCGTTGCCGTTTTTATTAATCGCAACAATGGTAGACGCATCTTTGATACCTTTCAGATGCTGGGTAGCTCCGGAAATTCCGCAGGCAATATAGAGATTTCCGGTAAATTTCTGACCAGACATTCCCACATACCGGCTTAGCGGAACATATTTCAAAGTCTCTGCTACAGGACGGGAAGATCCAATGGCAGCCCCTGCCGCTTTTGCAAGATCTTCAATCAGTTTCATATTTTCTTTGCTTCCAATGCCTTTTCCCGCAGAAACTACACGCTCTGCCCGGTTAATCGGCGTATCAGCCTCAATACCTACTGTAAAATCATGACCGTCTTTCTTTAAAGCTTCTACCAGGGCATCTACTTTATCTTTTGCACCGCCTTCTTTAAAAATATTTCCTTTACGGACGCCTGTAATGGGAGCTGGTTTTTTTGCTGTTGAACGACTCCCGCCTCCGGAATCTTTAGGCATTCTCCCAATCAGATTTGCCGCAATTACTACCCGCTGGATCTCATTGGTTCCTTCATATATTGTTGTGATTTTGGCGTCACGGTACATTCTTTCCACATCCATACCTTTTAAGAAACCGGTGCCGCCAAATATCTGAAGCGCATCGTTCGTAATCTCAAGGGCGGAATCTGACGCATACATTTTGGCCATAGCCGCTTCCATGGCATATGGCTCATGATGCTCTTTTTTCTCAGCCGCAGAATATACCAGGAAACGTGCGCACTGCAGTTTTGTGGCCATATCCGCAATTTTAAAAGAAATTCCCTGCTGGGCCGCAATCGGTTTTCCAAACTGGTTTCTTTCTTTCGCATAGTCCAGAGCCTGTTCGAAAGCGCCCTGGGAGATGCCCAGCGCCTGGGACGCAATGCCGATACGTCCGCCATCCAGAGTGGCCATGGCGATCTTAAATCCGTCGCCTTCTTTACCAAGCAGATTTTCCTTAGGAACTTTTACATCGTTAAATATCAGCTCGGCAGTTGTAGAAGAACGAATGCCCATCTTGTCATAATGATCACCGAATTCGAAACCATCCCAGCCTTTTTCCACAATAAACGCAGAAATACCCCTGGTGCCAATATCCGGTGTGGTAACCGCAAATACTACATATGTATCAGCCTTTGGCGCATTCGTTATGAAAATCTTGCCGCCATTTAATAAGTAATAATCACCCTTATCCCGGGCAGTAGTCTCCGTACCACCCGCATCAGATCCCGCATTTGGTTCTGTCAGGCCAAAGGCGCCGATTTTTTCACCCTTTGCGAGAGGAACCAGATATTTCTGCTTCTGCGCTTCATTTCCGAACGCAAAAATCGGCCATGTACCAAGCGATACATGTGCGGAAAGAATAACGCCGGAACCGCCGTCCACTCTGGAAAGTTCTTCCACGGCTATCGCATAACTTACTACATCAAGCCCTGCTCCACCATATTCCTTCGGATAAGGAATTCCCATCAGGCCCATTTCACCCAGTTTCTTTACAGCTTCATCCGGAAAACGGTTTTCCTGGTCCAGGGAAAAGGCTATGGGTCTGATCTCCTCTTCGGCAAAGGCGCGGATCTTTGCACGCAGCTGCTCATGTTCTGTAGTTGTCTGAAATAACATAACACTGCCTCCTTTATATATTTATTTTTGTTTGATATAGTAATTTCATCTGCACAAATTACAGATATTTCTGTAATTTTCACTAAATTCAATATAACAAAAGTAGTATAGATTGTCAATACCCGACAATCATAACCCCTTTTTATTTTTCTGTTGTTCTGTTATACTGTCTGTATCCGGATGTTTCCGGAACATTCTGTCAGCGCATCTGTCATGGCAGCCTGTCAGACTCTTCTGACAAAAAATATTGGAAATATTTAATTACGCAAACCCGGAAAAACCGGGGCCAGAGATGCCGGAAGGCTATTTTTACTTCAGGGAGGTATTTTTTATGGAATTACATGAACTAATCCGGATGTTTGCAGTGGAAGGCTCCATTACAGACATCAGCGAATATGGAAACGGACATATTAACCGGACATACCGGGTCAGAATGAACCGGGACGGAAAGCTGGAAAACTATATTTTACAGCAGATTAATACACATATTTTCAAAAATGTGGACCAGCTGATGGAAAATATTACCGGTGTCACCGGGCATCTGAAACGCAAGATCCTGCAGGCCGGCGGCGACCCGTCCAGGGAAACGCTTCAGATTATCCCTGCCAGAAATGGAAAAAGCTATTACCGCAGTGGTGAACGATGCTACCGTATGTATCCTTTTATCAGCCATACATACAGCTACGACTGTGTGGAAAAGCCGGCGGATTTTTATGAAAGCGCCCTGGCTTTCGGGAAATTCCAGTCACTTCTGTCAGACTATCCCGCAGAAACATTACATGAGACAATCCCTGATTTCCATCACACCGGCAAAAGGTTTGAAACATTCTGTGAGGCAGTCAGATCAGATACCCGCAACAGGGCCGGCCTTGCGGATCCGGAAATCCGTTTTGTCATGGAACGCAGCCGGCAGATGAACGCACTAACCAGTCTGCTGGAACAAAAAGCACTGCCACTGCGGGTAACCCATAACGACACAAAGCTGAATAATATTCTGATTGATGACGTCACCGGAAAAGGAATCTGTATCATTGACCTGGATACAGTCATGCCCGGACTCTCCGCCTATGATTTTGGCGACGCAATCCGCTTCGGCGCAAACACTGCCGCTGAAGATGAGACCGACCTGTCAAAAGTATCCCTGGATATGGATCTGTATGAACTGTATGTCAAAGGATATCTGGAAGGCTGCGGCCAGAGCCTGACGCAGAAAGAACTGGAAATGCTTCCTGTGGGCGCAAAACTGATGACGCTGGAATGCGGTATGCGCTTTCTGACGGATTATCTGTGCGGGGACGTCTATTTCCGTATCCACAAAGAACACCACAATCTGGACCGTTGCCGGACCCAGTTTGCGCTGGTGGCTGATATGGAACGTAAATGGACGCAGATGAATGCGCTGGTACAGCAGGCTGTAAGCCGTTTATCCCAGAGCGTGTCTGAAAAATCATTCCCATGATCCACACTCCCCGCTTTGTACCCCAAAGGGCATGATACGGAAAGCATTTTGGGGACACGCTCTGGTTTGCCACATCCCGGGTGTGTCCTCAAAATACAACCTGTTTTTTAGCTGAATATTCTGCGCCAAAAAGCAACGTGCCTGAAAAGCGTAAGTACCTCCCTTTTCACCTGTTCTGGTAATTTACGCACTGCCCCTGCAGGATCTGCGATACACAGAAGCTGTCATGCCACAGCTTTTCTGAAAACACTGGGCAAAATAGCTCTGGGAAGAAAATCCCGCTGAATGGGCGACCTCGGCAATACTGTAATCCGTACCTGCCAGCAGCTCTTTGGCCGCCTGCAGGCGTATCCGGCTTAAGTACTGGATCGGAGAGCATCCACAGTGTTTTGTAAATGCGTGAACCATATAATATTTATTCAGATGGGAATATTCGGCCAGTGTATCCAGTGTCAGATCATGCATATAATTCGATTCCATATACCGTTTCAGACTGTAGCATTCTCTGCTGATCTGGGTCGGCGCTTCTACTTTGAATCCAAAGCTGGTGCGGCGCATAAGCGTATACATCAGCGCTTCCAGCAGATTATGACAGATATTTTCGTAATCCCTGCGCCGTTCTTTCAGTTCATGAAGCATGGCCGTCATATAAAACATCAGATTTTCCTGCTCTTCCCCGCAGCTGAATACAGTATATTCCTTCTGATCCTCAAACGTAAATAAAATACCTTCCACACCAATGGCCATATATTCCAGCGGCTGGTCAGACGAAGACTTTTCCGTATGCGGTATATTGGCGTTGATAATGACAAAATCATCCCTGCGGATCGGATATTCGTTTTCTCCAATACAAATGCTGCCGTGTCCATTCTGCACATAAAACAACTCTGAAAATGGATGGGTATGCAGAAAGCTTGGCCAGTCATTTTCGTATTTTGAATGGGATATATAAAGCAGCCTGCCATCCACCCGGTGTGAATGGCTGTGTTCCATCAGATATCTTGTGTTCCCCATAGTATTCCTCCATCATAATAATTTTCCGAAATATAAACTACACAATACACCTCCTCCAGAATCCGGATCAGATATGCATTCTGTACAAATATATCCGGATAAAACAGAAAATCATTGTCGAAACATGTAATATTTCCCCATACATTTTTGATATCATAACACTTTTCACTAAAAATGACAAGATATATAAAAAATGTAGCAATATAAAAATTGTATCTTTCCACAAGAACCGCTATACTCTTATCATAAAATACGGACCAGAGAAAGTGGCGCCGCCATTGCCGGATAAACATTTTTATGGAACGAAGCGGACCATCTGACTGTATTTTGTATTATCCGGGAATATCTTTATGACAGCCCGGAACAGCACAACAGCATGTAATTACAACGAAATGGGAGGTACACAGGTATGAAAATGAAAAAAGTGTTATGCGTGCTTATGGCAACCATGATGATGTTCAGCATGGCGGCCTGCGGCAGCAAGGATAACGATGACAGCTCCGGGGGAACAAACGACCCGGTTTCCCAGACTGACAACGACGACAATGGCAATACGAAAACAGAGGATACTCAAAGTGACGGAGAAGAAGACACAACGTCCAGCGATGATACCACTGGCGCTACCGGCACTCTGAAAGTAGCCGCTGTAGAGACCGCTTACGGACAGGACTCCTGGAAAGCTGTATGCAAAGCTTTTGAAGAAAGCCATGATGGAGTCACTGTAGAACTTACCATTAATAAAAAACTGGCAGATACCATTTCCCAGGAAATGAAATCCCAGGAATTTCCAGATGTGATCCTGCATTCCCTTGGCGCAGAATCCGGCCTGACCGAAACATTTATAAAAGACAATAACCTGGCAGAACTGACCGATGTACTCTCGATGAAAGTACCCGGAGAAGATGTGACTGTCAATGATAAAATACTGCCGGGCTTTACCGACAACTCCATTATCAAACCATATGGCGACGGCAAGACATATCTGATGCCTATGTTTTACGCTCCATGCGGACTGTTCTATAACCAGGGCCTGTTTAAGGAAAAAGGCTGGAACGTACCAGAAACATGGGATGAAATGTGGGAACTGGGCGATAAGGCAAAAGCAGAAAACATCGCTTTATTTACTTACCCGACCGCTGGTTATTTTGATACATTTTTATATTCCCTGCTTTATGAAAGCATGGGCAGCGAAGACTTCCAGAAAGCGCTGAAATACGAAGAAGGCATCTGGGATACGGAAAGCGCACAGAAAGTATTTGATATTATTGAAAAGCTGACTACTTACACAGAAAAAACCACACCGGCCAACGCAAATGACAATGATTACCTGAAAAACCAGCAGCTGGTTCTGGACAACAAAGCCCTGTTTATGCCAAACGGCAACTGGGTAATGGGTGAAATGGCGGAAGCTCCACGTGAAGAAGGTTTTGAATGGGGATTTACTTCTCTTCCGGCAATAGAAAAAGACGGGGACCGGGCTTCCTATACTTACTTTGAGCAGGTCTGGGTACCGGCCGGCGCTGAAAATCAGGATCTTGCGAAAGAATTTATCGCTTTCTTATACTCTGACACCGCAGCTGATATTTTTGCGACCCAGAGTAAAACAGCGGCTGTACAGCCGGTACAGGGCATGACAGACAAGCTGGACGGCGATAATAAATTAATTTATTCTATTTATGATGGCGGCGCAATCGCAGTTATGGATGCTTTCGCTACCACTGATCCTGTAGAAGGTATTACTGTACGTACCACATTCCTGGATCCGATCAACTCTCTGGTAACCGGGGACAAGACAAAAGACGACTGGATCAAACAGATCAAATCTGACAGCGACGCATTACGGGCAGCTTTAAAATAAGAACAAAAAACGACCACCAGATTACGGTATCTGCCGTATGAACGCAAAGTAAACATGATACACTGGTGGAAAAAATGGCCGGTGAATTACTCACCGGCCATTTTATATAAAAAGATTGAAGGTGACTCCATGAAAAACAAAAAGAGAAAAACAGGTTTTATTATCCTGTGCACAACACCTGCCATACTTTTATTTATCATATTTATGATTATTCCGACGGTTGATGTATTCCGCATGTCTTTATATAAATGGGGCGGCTATACCCAGAATAAAACGTTCGTGGGCCTGGAAAATTTCACAAAACTGTTTTCCAATCCCAGATTTTACCAGTCCTTTCAGAACAGTATTCTGCTGATCGTCCTTGTCACGCTGATAACCTTTACTCTGTCGCTTATATTCGCAGCCATACTTTCCAGGGAAAAAATAAAGGGCCAGAATTTCTTCCGTATCGTATTCTACATACCAAATATCCTGTCTGTAGTAGTAATCAGCGCAATCTTTTCTGCCATTTACGATCCGAACCGGGGTCTGCTTAACAGCCTGATCAGTCTCTTCCGCAAAGACGCCGAACCTGTTCTATGGCTGGGCAACCAGAAACTGGTTATCTACAGTATTGTGATCGCCATGATCTGGCAGGCAGTGGGTTATTATATGGTAATGTATATGGCCAGTATGGCCAATGTACCGGAAAGCCTGTATGAATCCGCAGCGCTGGAAGGCGCCGGAAAAATCAGCCAGTTTTTCTCTATCACACTGCCGCTGATATGGACCAATATCCGTACAACACTGACCTTTTTCATTATCAGTACGATCAATATGAGCTTTCTGATGGTAAAATCCATGACAAACGGAGGTCCGGACGGAGCTTCCAGTGTATTTCTAAGTTATATGTACCAGGAGGCCTACACCAACTCTTCCTATGGCTATGGCATGGCCATCGGTGTTATGGTATTTTTGTTTTCCTTCGCACTGGCAGGTATCTTAAACGCCGTAACAAAACGGGAAGAAATCGAATTTTAAGGTTTGTCTGAGAACAGGAGGAACATATGAAAAAAGAGGAACGATATGGGGAAAACAATTATAAGATAGAAAAAGCGTTTATCTATGTTGTGCTTGTACTGTTAGCTGTTACCATACTGGTACCGGTAGCCTGGGTATTTATGGCATCCATCAAAGAAAATTCCGAATTTTACGGAAATCCCTGGTCACTGCCAAAAGGCATTCATTTCAAAAACTTCGCCGACGCCTGGGCCACGGCCAATATGGGGGAATATATGCTCAATTCCGTATTCGTGACGGCACTGGCGCTGGTCCTGCTGGTAGTCATCGCCCTTCCCGCGTCTTATGTGCTGGCACGTTTCCAGTTCAAAGGCAGGGCTTTGTGGAATACCCTGTTTATGGCCGGTCTTTTTATTAATGTAAACTACATCGTAGTACCAATCTTTCTGATGTTAAACGACACGGATATTTATTTACGTAAACATTTCGGGGAACCATTTTTTTTAAATAACTTATTTATTGTGGCGCTGGTATATGCCGCTACCGCCCTGCCGTTTACAATCTATCTGTTGTCCGGTTATTTTAAATCCCTGGCAAGGGATTATGAGGAGGCTGCCTATGTGGACGGCGCAGGCTATTTCTATACAATGATAAAAGTCATGATCCCAATGGCGAAACCAAGTATCATTACTATTATACTATTTAATTTCCTGGCTTTCTGGAATGAATATATTATTTCCATGACGCTGCTGACAAAGGAGGAACTGCATACTCTTCCGGTAGGCCTTATGAACCTGATGGCGGCTCAAAAATCCGCCGTACAGTATGGACAGATGTATGCCGGACTGGTTATCGTCATGCTGCCTACCCTGATACTGTACATGTTAGTGCAAAATAAACTGACACAGGGCATGACCCTGGGCGGATTAAAAGGATAGAAAGGAGTGGCGCAGATGAACGAATTTACCAGAAAACTGCTGATAACCATCCTTGTGCTGATTATATTTATCATATGCGTAACGCTGGTAATCACAGGCCAGAGAGAGACCGGAGCTCCAGGACTGTTCCGCCAGCTGACCGGCCTTGCGGGACTGGTGGTCCTGTTATGGCTGTATAACAGACAATACAAATAAAGATTGCGAGGAAAAACTATGAGTCAGAAAGGACGGGTAACAATACCTACCGATATTAACGTAGTGGATGATACAATACGGCTGGCGGAAAAATGGGGCGCAGACGCGGTCAGAGACTGCGACGGCACTGACTTCCCCCCAGAGTTAACAGACGCCGGACTGAAAGTATACGCAACTTATTATACCACAAGGAAAGACAATGCCTGGGCAAAGGCGCATCCGGAAGAAATCCAGCAGATGTATGTCATGACCCCGTTTTATACCGCAGTGGGCCAGACACTGCATATACCACTGATGAAGGGACTGCATGAGGAGATGCTCCAGCCTGCCACAGATGACATTACCCGCTGGTGGGAAGTCATTGACCGCACAACCGGAGATCCCGTAGCCGCAGACGGTTGGCAGTATGATCAAAGCTGTGGGGAAGTGATCGTAACAAGTATCCCTTTCCATGACTATACCGTCAGTTTTCCTGCCTATATTATCTGGGACCCGGTGCATATGTACAATGCCACCGTCAATGACTGGCAGGATGTGGAACACCAGCTTACTTTTGATGTCCGCCAGCCAGAAACCCATGCCTATACAATGAAACGGCTGGAAACTTTTATCAGGGAACACCCATATGTGGACGTGCTGCGGTTTACCACATTTTTTCATCAGTTTACACTGCTCTTTGATGAACAGCGCAGGGAAAAATATGTAGACTGGTATGGTTATTCCGCTTCGGTCAGTCCTTATATTCTGGAACAGTTCGAACAGGAAGCCGGTTATCCGTTCCGTCCGGAATATATTATCGACCAGGGCTACTATAACGGCCAGTACCGGATTCCCTCCAGGGAATATATGGATTTTATTGCTTTCCAGCATAAAGAGGTCATTAAAATCATTAGAGAAATGACAGACATTGCCCATGCCCATGGTAAGGAAGCCATGATGTTTTTAGGCGATCACTGGATCGGTACGGAGCCTTATCTGGAAGGATTTTCCGATACCGGACTTGACGCAGTGGTTGGAAGTGTGGGCAACGGAGCCACACTGCGGCTTATCAGTGATATTGAAGGTGTACGTTATACCGAGGGCCGGCTGCTGCCCTACTTTTTCCCGGATACATTCCACGCCGGCGGAGATCCTGTCAAAGAAGCAAAAGTCAACTGGGTCACCGCAAGACGGGCTATTTTACGAAAACCGGTGGACCGTATCGGCTATGGCGGATATCTGCGGCTGGCGCTGGATTTTCCAGAATTTATAGACTATGTACAGTCTGTCTGCGAAGAATTCCGTATGCTGTATGACAACATCAAAGGCCGCACCCCATACTGCGCCGCAACAGTGGCGGTGCTGAACTGCTGGGGTAAGATGCGTGCCTGGGGCTGTCATATGGTACACCATGCCATTTATTTCAAGCAGAACGAAGCTTATGCGGGCGTCCTGGAAGCCTTGTCCGGAGCTCCTTTTGACGTACGTTTTATCAGTTTTTCAGATATAGAAAAAAATCCGGATATTTTAAAAGACATTGATGTGCTCTTAAACATCGGGGCAGCGGATACTGCCCACAGCGGAGGCAGCTGGTGGTGCAATCCGGTAATATCCAGCGCCATCCGCCAGTATGTCCATGAAGGCGGCGGTATCATCGGCGTGGGAGAACCTTCGGCCCACCAGGCCAATGGCCGTTTCTTCCAGCTGGCCAGTGTATTTGGCGTAGAAAAAGAGAGGGGCTTCACCCTTGGATATGATAAATACAACTGGGAATGTAAAAAACATTTTATTACGGAAGACACTCCGGATCACCCGGATTTTGGAGAAGGCGCAAAAAATATTTACGCACTGGAAGGCACAGCCGTTCTCGTGGAAGAAGACCGGGATGTGCGGCTGGCAGCGAACAGCTTTGGACACGGACGGGCCGTATATATGAGCGGACTGCCATACAGCTTTGAAAATAACAGACTTTTGCACCGTGCGATTCTCTGGAGCGCCGGAAAAGAAGACCAGCTGCGCAAATGGTATTCGGACAACTGTCAGGTAGAAGTCCATGCTTATGATAACGGTAAATTCTGTGTGGTAAATAACACGTATGTGCCACAGGATACGGTTGTTTACCGTGGAGACGGGTCTGCATTTCCACTGCGCCTTGATGAAAACCAGATCGTATGGTATGACGCAGCCGGACAGTGACAGTCACAGACAGCGCATTCCGGAATGTATCTGACATTTCTTTCTGGCAAAAATACCCCGAAGGACATCACGCACCACGCCCTTCGGGATATGCTTCACAATGCGGCCTGTTCCTGGCCAGCCATGCCTCTAAGCCAGATGATCTATCCTAATCCCGGCGCTCCCAGTGTTTTCTTTCCAATGACACCGTCCGCATCCAGATTATGATCTTTTTGAAACTTTTTTAACGCCTTTTTACTCTTTGATCCCATAATGCCGTCTGTTTTCCCGCAGTTATAACCCAATCTGTTCAGTTTTTTCTGTACTTTTCTGACAATGCTTCTGCTTACGGAAGACGAACTTCCAGATCCGCCCGTACCCTGCCCCGCAGAACTGCCGGATGACGATGCGGCGCCACTGGAATAAGGACATACCCCGCCCGTGTGCAGATGCGCCGGATATCCTCCGCAATGATAATGATAGGGCCCCAGCCCGCTGGCATTACGGTTATCCCGGTGTCCGCCATTGCCGTCTGTCCTGCCAGAATGAGCAAATGTGGTCACAACATGAGACGGGTTTACCGCCAGACCCGCTGGTGTCATGGAAATCATGGCAACCAGCGCCACTGCCAGCGCCCCGCTTTTTACTCTTTTCGTCTGTTTCATAAGATTACCTCCCTCTGATCCTTTACAAACGTATTATAAATGATCCGGCAATCTTTATATAGTTGGAAATATAGACAAAATTATGAAAGTCTGTTTATCTAAAGTTTACAACTGGCATTCATAAATTATTTTCTGAGCGCCTTATCCTGCAGTTTGTCAAACTGCTTCATACATTCGTCCACAGTCGCCCCATTTAACAGTTCCCGCACGATCAGACATGTATTTCCCCACTGCTCCACATTCATTTCCGCATTGGAGCCAAGTACATAGATATTATCCTGTATCTTATCATTGAGCGGCTTTAACGCCGGAATGCAGTCTGTTTCCACATTTTTTGACGGAGAGATTACTTTGTTTTTCTCCGCATAGATCCCCAGCGCTTCATCTGAGATGATACAATTCAGCACATTCTTAGTATCTTCCATATGTTCCGCACTGGTACTGATACCGTATCCCGTCACTGATACTACCGGCATCTGACCCAGGCTGCTTGGAAACCCTATTACATTCAGGTTAAAATCCAGCCTGCCATACGCAGTCTCTGAATTGGCCGCTCCCCAGTACGCCATGACAACAGGCGTCTTCTGCGCCAGAAAATCCGGTCCTTCCCCTTCGATCGCTTCTGAAACAAGGGCAGTCTTCGCATCAATATAACCAGAATCCATCAGTTTTTTCAAATATTCAAAACCAGGGCGCATATAATCACTGTATCGGGCCTTTCCCCGGTTTAACGCTTCTATTTCCGCTTCTGTATTCCCCCCATTATATAATTCCGCATATGCCTGGGCAAATACAAAGTTTTCCAGCCACCAGCGGTTTGCGCCGATGGGCGTTTCTATCCCGTTTTCTTTAAATACCCTGCAGCATTCCAGCAGATCGTCCGGTGTTTCTGGCAAATCCAGATCATATTCATCAAACATATCTTTATTGACAAACATTCCATAAGCCACCACTTCCTGTGGAACTGCCACCAGTTTTCCATTAACAGTATTAGCCATTTTTACCACTTCTCTCAGATTCCCGGTATTTTCAAGTACGGACAGATCCAGCAGCCTTCCTTCCTCTCCCAGAATCTGGATCGTGTCCGGATTTAACAGGTAAAGATCATCCATATCGTTACGAATTCTGTCCAGCGTCACATCATCGTAAGTCTTTTCCTGATGATTATCAGCCGTATACGTTTTGTATTCCACCACCACCCCATACTCTTTTTCTGCCAGTGCAATGGTTAAATCAAAAGCAGACCTGGCCACGTTGTCTGCATCCGGATTTGTTTTTTCCATCGGACCGAATAAATTCACTATTTTTTGTTCTGGTTCTTCTGGTTCCAGCAGATTGATATGCGTTTTATTCTGTTTTCCACAGGCCGCCATGGCAGCCGCTGTTATTGTCATTATCAGGCAGGCTGCCACGCATTTGATTCTACTGTCAGTTTTTGTCATTCTTTCTCCTTTTCCCGCAGACACTTTCTGATTACTTTTTTTAAGACTTCCACATCTACTGGTTTTGGCAGATGTACATTCATACCAGATTCCAGCGCTTCTTTCTCATCTTCTGCAAATGCATTAGCCGTCATTGCTATAATAGGAATTTCTCCAGCGTCCTTACGCTCCATTGCACGGATTGCCCTGGTGGCATCATATCCGTTCATCACAGGCATCTGGACATCCATTAAAATTGCGTCAAACCTGCCTGCCGCAGAGTTCTGGAAACGCTCCACAGCCAGCCGGCCATTTTCCACCACTTCACACCCGGCTCCTTCGATAGATAAAATCTCTGTTAAAATTTCAGCATTAATCTCATTATCTTCCGCCGCCAGAAAATAAAGTCCCTGCAGATTGTCCTGTCCATAAGACGTCTGTTCATCTCCATGGTCTGCCGCCTGTTTTTGCATTTCCAGCAGCTTTTCGGCAAAACCAGATACGAAAAACGGCCTGGTAAGAATTCCGGTCCGTTTCAGCTGCAGGACTTCCTCTGTCCCGTCCACGTCAAAAGACGCCAGATACATGACCGGAACTGTTTCAGGAACGATCTGGCGTATTATTTTCGCAGACATAATGCCTTCACTTCCTTTCTGACTCCAGTCGGCCAGAATGACCTGATATTGTCCGGTATCCGTGGAATCATTGATATCAGCTACAGAATCCGCATGTATGCCGCTGGCCTCCAGCAGGGAACAGATATTATCACAAATATCCGGATCATGGCAGACTACCAGAACTTTCCTAAGTCCGCACTGATCCAGGAGCTGTTTTCCGGTGTGCTCCTGCGGAATGCGGAATTCAATTTCCACCCGGAACAGACTGCCTTTGTCTATTTCACTGGAAACATTGATTGTGCCGCCCATAAGCTCCACAATATTTTTCGCAATGGCCATACCAAGCCCGGTACCCTGTACTTTATTAGTTGTGCTGTTTTCCGCTCTGGTAAAAGCTTCAAAAATTGTTTCCAGGTATTCCCGCGTCATTCCATAACCGTCGTCCTCTACTTCAATTGTGATATGTTCTGACTGAACGCCACGCTGCCTGCCTCCGATCATACGGAACCAGATATTTCCATATTCCGGCGTATATTTCACTGCGTTGGACAACAGATTAATCAGTACCTGATTGATCCTGGTTGCGTCTCCCAGAAAATATTCATGCATAATTCCCGTAATTTCAACATGAAATTCCTGATTCTTTTCTCTTGCCATCGTACGGATAATGGCGTCTATGGACGATACCAGATCTTTCAGGGTAAACTCTTCGATAGTGAGCACTACTTTTCCGCTTTCAATCTTTGAAATGTCCAGAACGTCATTGATCAGACTGAGCAGATGCCGGCCCGACGCCATGATTTTCTTCGTATATTCCTTTACTTTTACCGGATTATCCGCATCCCGGTCCAGCAGGGTGGTAAATCCGATCACGGCGTTCATTGGCGTCCTGATATCATGGGACATATTAGAAAGAAACATGGTCTTTGAATGACTGGCAATTCTGGCTGCCTGCAGCGCTTCCGCCAGCTGCTGGCTGTATACTTCCCGCTCTTTATCCCGTTCCTTTCTGACTTTGTTCTGCTGGCGCTGGCTGAAGTAATACAGCGTACAGCACAGCAAAAACGTTATGAGCATGACCGCCACCACTATAAAAATATTCTGGCTTACCGTCCTGCCTTCCTGCTGGATAGCTCCCACAGGCACATATCCGATCAGATACAGAGCGCCCCCATTGATGGCCCACATATAATTCAGTGATTTCCTGCCCCGGATATTGTGGTGAAACATAATATTTTCCCCTGCTTTCACACATTCAGAAACCTCTGCGCGCAGGTCCTGCTCCACAATCCGGTTTGCCCGGTAATAATCTTCCAGATTCAGATGTCCCGCATCCCGCTGTCCCTTGCCCCTGGGCTTTAAAACCAGTCGTTCGCTTTCCGCATCCATAATATACAGCATTGCCTTTCCATTATAGAACCCATCTGGCAGAGATTCTTCTATGGAATCAAAAATATATTCTATATAAAGGGTTGCGATCTCCTTTCCATTCTTAAAAACCGGACATTTCATTGTATATGCCCAGGTTCCCATATAGTTTAGATAGGATTTTGACACAGACAACCCGTTTACATCCGCTCCGGCAGAAAAATCAAGTCCCTCTTCAGTAAATTTTTCTCCTGTATTGGAAACTCCTTCTGTATCTCCCACACGTATCAACGAGAATCGGACCATTGCATGATTTTTCTGATAATTACAGACAAATTTCTCCGGATTTTTCATCATGCCGATCTCCTGCGCAATCAGCTTCTGAAAATCCGCCTGGTTCTTTAAGATTGTCTCTACAGTTCCTTTCACCATGTCCAGACTCTCGCTCAGATTTGTAACCGCAGAGGCGGACATTTCCCTGTTTATCTTCCTGGATACTGTAAATACAACAATTCCCAGAATTCCAAAAATCATTATGATGGAAACAAGGAACGTGGCCCCTTTATCCATCCAGCTGCTTTTCGTTTTTCTTTTCATTCCCCAATCTCCATTTTACTGCTTCCAGCTGATGACTGTCAGATTATTATACCCCTGCCCTTCTTTTTATGTCAATATTAAACCTTACTTCATATTATTGTCCGTTTATAGTTACGGTTCACACCATGTCATACGCCCCGCCGCATGACATGGACCGGCTGGTAAGTTGTTCCGGGTGTGAACCTGTCCCTGCCCCGGAGCGTGCCTGAACTCTCATCCGGCTCCATGGATCACTCCCCAGGCAATAAAAATACCATATAAATAGCTGCTACCAAATGTTTTCAGCTTTTTCGGGCCTTTGACAGCCCCCTCTTCTTTCTGGACAGACAACGCATTTTTCATTGCCAGTTCCACAGTACTTCTGGTAATCGTTTTACTCTTTTCTTTGCGGTCTACCACCATCTCCTCTGTCATAACGCCGCCCCTGCCTGTTTTGATGGAATATGTAAAAGGCAGACCCGGCGTTTTTCCCCGGCCGGAGGTGGTGAAGGAATAATTCTGATACAGCCTGATACAGTTCCACAACGGCTCTGACCATCCGTTTTCTGCGGATAACGCATCCTGTAGCGCCATAAGGGCTGCTTTCTGTTCATCTGTAACAGAAGTTTCCGCGGTGGCAGACGCCGGAAACGGCTTCTGATGTGAATGTAATTCCTGTCCGGGATTCATGGATGTCCTCCTTTCCGGTGAGGGTGAATCGTTACATGTTTCTGCTGTATGAATATCCTTCTGGTATCCGGAATCCGGACACGCAGATCCCTGATCCTCCAGGATATAAAGCACAGAAGATGTGATAAGTATACACGTTCTGTTACTGAATAGCAAGAAACTTTCCGTAATCCCTTGACTTATGCACAATCAGGGGTTATAATAACACAACAGCCAGTATTGTTTATCCTTTCTGTTACATGCCAGTGGCTGATCAGGGGATAGTAAAGGTTTCGACAGGGGTTTTGAAGCTGGAGAAGCGGGCCGCAGGAGATGCGTTAACTCTCAAAATTAAAATTAAACGCTAACGATAATTTAGCATACGCTGCCTAGTTGCAGCTGTCTGACCTGACGCACCTGTACGTCAGAATCAGGCATCGACGATGCAGGAAACGATGCATATTAAGCTTTGCGTATGCAGGCGTATGATGAAGCTACTGAAACGGTAACCGTGTCTGTGCGGGTATCGCAGAGGGAATGTTAAAACACTGACTACGCTCGTAGAAGTACGGTGGAGAGGTCTTTGGACACGGGTTCGATTCCCGTCTATTCCATAATCAGGGAGATGTGCCATGCACATCTCCCTTTTTTATCTTATAGGAAAGATCATCCTGCGCCGGAAAGGATAATGCTGCCAGAGTCACCCGACGCAGGCAGAGTATCCGGAAAAACCGGATACTTTTTTATGGCAATGCAGTCTTTTTCATACCATGTACGATCCGGCATTGCCGGCTGTAATGCCAGTAATAGAATAAAAGTTCTTCCGGCTTTAGATCCTGTGCTCCTTAAGAGCTTTTCCAAACACCATCTTCAAAATCCGTTCTGTGGCATGTCCGTCGCAGGACGCCATAAATTTCTTCCGGAACCGTCTGACACGCCCGATATCAAAACGTTCCTCAACATGACGGATATAGTCAATGATTTCTTCATTTGTCTTTACGACCGGTCCGGGCGCCAGTTCCTCGTAATTATAATAAAATCCCCGCCAGTCGAAATAATCTTCCAGATCGTAGGCAAAAAACAGCATAGGCCGTTCAAACAGGGAATATTCAAAAATCAGGGATGAATAATCCGAAATACAAATGTCACTGACACAGATCAGATCTTCGACAGACATATCCCTGGTGACATCCACCGCAAAACCACGGCACCGGGCTGGTATTTCAGGCAGTGTCCGCACATGGGGATGATGCCTGATCACAAGCACATAATCCTGTTCCAGGGCCTGCATCAGCACAGGCACATCCAGCTGGTCAGGAGCCTCAGCCTCTGATACCTGTCCCCGGAAAGTAGGTGCGTAAAGAATGACTTTTTTTCCCAGTGCCTGCGGTATACGCTGGTAAAAACGTGTCTTTGCCGTTTCCAGAAACTTTCTGTTAAAAAAAACATCCGTGCGGCTGATACCCACCGGTTTCATGCATTCTTTGTGATCTGCCAGCATCATGGCTTCTTCGTATGCCCAGGCAATATCCGGGCTGCTGAGCGTGACGTAAGTGGTATTGGCATAATATGGATATTTCTCCATCTTCTCCGCCGTACTTCCAAACTTCAGATCAGCGACGCTGTAACCAAATTTTTTAAACGCTCCACAGGCATGCCAGGTCTGGGTAATGATAGTCTCTTTACGCACCGGCATACTGCCTGCCACATTACTGCCCGCATCCAGAAACACATATCTGGCTGTCGCCATATCCTTTAACATTGCCGTACATCTTCTGATATAATCCACCCGTCCTGTGAATCCACTACGAAGAAAATGCACATGCTGACGAAAACGGTATTTTTTTCTTAACGTATGGTACAGCAGACGGAAATTATCTGTCAGCTCCGGTTCAAATACTTCGATAAACAGGACCTTATCTTCCTGCACCGGTTTTCTGGCGTTCCAGCGGTAAATACCGGTAAACAGAATACGGAATACGGCTGCCTGCATCAGATCCGATACCGTCTGTACCACTTTTTCTTTTAATGTACCCATTTTATTCGCTCCAGACCATAATCGTTTTACCCATCAGTTTATGAATATCCGCTTCAAAGGCATTGCGGATATCTTTGATATCCCGGACCACAAACTCTTCTCCCACAATGTTTTCCAGATAAGAAACCAGCTGCGGGTACCGGCTGTAAAGTTCCAGCAGCCCTGTAAAATCTGCCCGGCCGCTGCGGCTGCTGCCAATCATACGAAGACCTTTTTCCAGAACCATGCGTGTATTCACTGGCGCCAGCTCTTCTGTAACGCCCAGAAGCCCCACCGTTCCCTCCGGACGGATATGGCTGATAATCTGGTTAATGGCTGATGGCGCTGCCGGCCCTCCTACACATTCCAGAGCGTGATCGAATGTAAAATCATCCTGTAACTGTGTGGTAAGCATAGTTTCATCTGCAAATGTAAAATAACTCAGCTTTTCCTCGTGGGTTCCTATCACGGTCAGATGTGCCTCCGGACGCAGATAACGCAATAGCAGCGCTGTCACATATCCCAGATTTCCATCTCCCCAGACAGCCGCTTGTTCCATCCGCCCGTGGGAAAACGCAAACAGACGCCCCAGGGCATGGTAAGCCACGCTGACCAGTTCCGTAAACGCCGCCACCGACGGATGAATTCCTTCCGGCAGCAAAACCACCCGCTCCGGCACCGTCTGAATATATTCCTGTAAAAATCCGTCCACACCGCTGGCCCGGAACCTGGAGCTGCGCAGGTAATTTTCTCCAATATACGCATCCTGCTCCATCGGAAGGTTCGGTATCATAACGACAGCGTCTCCCACGGCAAACTGCCCCGTGGGATCATAAATGACCCGGCCTGTTCCTTCGTGAATCAGCGCCATTGGCAGCTTGACCCGTAACACTTCCTCCGGACGGGAACCCTGATAGTATCTCTGATCCGCATGACAGATGGACAGACGGGACGGACGGACCAGAATCCTGTCCGGTTCCAGTCCCGCTTCTTTAAAGACAACTTCAAACTGTCTTGGACGTTTTAACTGATATACTGTATTTAACATATTTTTCCTTACTATAATAATGATCTTTTCATATTCCGTAGTGATCTTATGATAATATATTGCATATTTTCCCATATCCGGCCGCTTACCTGTTACTGCCAGGAAACTGCTTTTCCCGCACCGGCGCTCTGGTACCCGGCTAATGCACAATCAGTGATTCCGCCACTTTCAGATCATACGGATACGTAATTTTAATATTATATACTTCACCCTGTACCAGCCGCACTGTTTCGTTTTTCATAACAAAAATCTTGCAGGCGTCTGTCAGTATTTCTTTTTCTCTTTCATCCAGCGACTCATACACCTGCCGGAGTTTTTTCGCCCGGAAAGACTGGGGCGTCTGTCCCTGGTACATCATGGAACGGTCCGGGATGTCCGAAATAAATTCATGGGAGCTGCTCTGTACAATCGTATCGGTAGCCGGAATTACCGTGTCACAGGCTCCATACTGCCTGGCCGCCTCAATATTTTCCTGCAGGATGCGGTGTGTCACAAAAGGCCGGACCGAGTCATGGGTCACAATCACCGTTTCCTCGTCCAGCAGCCCCTCCTGTTCCAGATAGCGGATGGAATTCATAATTGTTTCATTTCTGGTCTCTCCTCCTTCCAGAACAGCCACCTGTTCCGGATCAGGAATATACTTACGGATCAGATCCCTGGTAAAACGAATCCAGGGTTTTGGTGAGAGCACCAGTACTTTGTCAAATCCCGGATGAACGATAAATTTCTCCAGAGCCAGGATAATTACTGGTTTTCCTCCGATCTCCATAAACTGTTTCGGCTTTTCCACATTTCCCATACGTGCCCCCAGCCCTCCGGCCAGAAGCACCCCGTAGACATTTTTCTTTTTATTCGTCATTAATTCTTCCATTTTTATTCTTCCATTTTCATCTATGCTTTCCTTATATAATACATGCTTCTTTTAATTTCTGCATGGATTATTGATCCATGCGTTCCTTCCCGCAGATCCGGTCTGCCAGGCGTTTTGTCACCCTGCCGTCGCAGCCGGACATATACGTTTCAAAAAACTCCTGCACTGCCGCCTGTTCTTCTGTATTCCCGGCAAGAGAACGGCGCACTGCCTGCGAAAGCATGTGCCTATCCGTAACAATGGCGCCCGGCAGTTTCTGATAATCCAGATAAAATCCCCGTTCCACGCCATAAGTTTCCTTATCCGGCGCATAAAACAGCATAGGCCTGCGGTAAATGCTGTATTCAAAAATAATTGAGGAATAGTCTGAAATCAGCAGGTCCGTAACCGGCAGCAGCTGGTCTGTGGACAGCTCACTGTTATCATAGGGATATTTTTTCGCAAGAAGGGGATGTACTTTTATCAGAACAAAGATATCCTCCTCCGCCTGTCTGGCAAATTCCTCCATATCCTCATACAGTTCCAGCTGTGGATCTGCCGGACTTCCCCGGAATGTGGGCGCCCATAATACAATCTGTTTCCCCGCGGCTTCCGGATGCTTTTTGTAAAACAGCTCCCTGCAGGCACGGTTGTATTCTTCCCTGAAAAACATGTCCGTATGACATACTCCCCATGGCCGGAACACCTTTGCGGGCAGACGCATCGCACTCTGAAAATACGGACTGCAGCCTTTGGCGCTGACCGTTACGATATCACAGTTTTTATACACATTGCCTTTATAATATGCGGGAATGTCGCCTGTGGTATCATACCCGAATTTTTTAAACGCACCGCAGCCATGCCAGAGCTGTATGACCCTGGTACCCGGCCGCTTTCTGCAGGAGGCGGCTGGCAGGAAATTGTCACAGAGCACCACGTACCTGGCTCTGGCGTAATATTTCATAAAATACAGCATACGTTTTATGAGCCGCCCGAAGGAAATCTGCTGGTAATCATCATAGATTTCCATTACCCGCATGTTTCCCCGCCGCTTTACTTCCTCCACCAGCGGCGCCATACCGGGCGGCGCCTGTGTATGATGGGCGTCCGCAAAAATAATCAGCTCTTTCTGGATATGGGCTGGTTTTAACACACGGTACACACAGGGAAGCAGTACGTTTTGCGCTGCCATTTTCATATATTGTCTGAGTATTATTTTTAACTTTTTTGTTTTAAATCTGTTCATATCTTTTTCACCGCTTCCGGTATTGTTCAGCTGCGGCCAAACACAAGTATCCGGGACTTTTCATACCATTGTTCGTAACAGGCAGGCGACAGACAGGACGTTCCGATCCAGTCCGCTCCCAGACCTGACGCCATCAGCGCTTCCGTATACGTATCGTAGGAAAATACGCACACCCGCATCCCTTCCTGTTTCAGACATGCCATCACTGACTCTTCCACCGCTTCCTTTGGCATGGAAACCCACTGGATGTTCTGCTTTTTACAATATCTGGCAATTGCTTTTGCCGTCAGATTCTTTTCTTCCCGCTTTTCCTTCACCGGTACATAGTACATCAGCTGTACCGGCAGTCCGGCTTTCTGCACCTCTTCCACGTCGTACTTTCCCTGCAGGCGCACAAACAGATGCTTCTGCCAGTACCGGTCCCCGGCGCACAGCTCCTTTAACCTGTCCAGCATACCGGACAGCACGGTCTTATCAGGCCTGCCAATATCCAGAATCAGCCGCCAGGCGCCGGAAACCTGTCTCATACGGCTAAACAGCTGTGGGGCGTCCATGACGCCAAAATGTCCGTCGTACTGGCGGCAGTTCATAAATGTCTCATAATCCACGCCCCTGCGGTCAAAGGCGTCCGGATCAAGGCCAAGCCTTATATAGCTGCCCCTGCTCCAGCCGTTGACACAGACCAGCCTGCCGTCTGTGGTCAGCCGCAGATCCGCTTCCAGGTTACGGAATCCGTTATGCAGCGACGCTTCCAGACCTTCCGGCGCATTCATACCTGTATAAAGCTGCCCCATACCTCCTGACGCAACCGCCACTAATTCCGCTCCCATGCGTTCCGGCGCCGGCAGATACACCCTGCGTTTCTGTTTCCAAGCCTGCGTGGCATAACGGCGGATAAATTTTTTCAGGGGAGCCCGGATACTCTTTTTCCAGACGCTGCCGCACGGACGGACGCCGGCGGACATACTATCCATAAGACACCGCACAATCTGTTCCGGCTCAAACTGGCCGCTGTACAGAAAGCGCTCCGGACAACCGATGCGCTCTCCCCAGAAAGTCATTTTATCATTCCAGACCAGTCCCACTGCGGGTATTTCCAGCGCATAGGCAATAATACCGGCATGCATGCGGCAGGCAATCACCCCTGCAAACGACGCAATCGTCTCCACCAGTTCCCTGCCATGGGCCGGCCGCCGCACCAGCAGCTGCTTTGCCTGTGCGGTACGCCCCGCATAATCCAGCACTTCCAGCGCAAAATCATAATCTGATTTCAGTCCGTTGACAAATAATTTCCATTGACAGCCCTTCTCTTCCAGCTGGCGGATAATGCCTATCCACATGGAAAGCTGGAACTGCTTTGTCACTTCCGCAAGCCCATAGTCTTCAAAAATACGCCAGCGGACAATGCCAAGACCGATACACGAAGAGTCCGGGTCCTTACGGATACCGTACACCTGCGGTGTAAAGACAGCCGTATCAATAGCCGCACTGGCATTGATGTCCACGCCGTCCAGATATCCCTGCCGCAGCGTATCCAGATCATCCCGAACCGTAATCCCTTTCACACAGGGAAATTTTAGCGTGCGCATCAGCCGCTGGCACCGTTCGTCTTCTGCGTCACAGCCTTCCACTCCCACGCTGTTAAAGAAAACCGGAATATCCCATTCCCTGGCGCACTCCAGCAGATCAGGCACATATTTATAAAAATGCTCCTGACGGAATTTAATCAGACCGCCGCCGGCGAAAATAATCAGGTCCGCAGTTTTTACAAGCTCAAAATCCTCACTGGAAATATTATAAGGCTGCAGCACATAATGCTCCCCCGGCAGACGTTCCAGTATCTGCCGGATAAGAAAAGCCGCATTATCCGCAATTACCGCATCACCCAGATTACGGTTCACGATCCGGACAAGCAGAATTTTTACTTTTTGCCTGTATACTACCTTCCGGTAAGGTCTTTTCAAACTCATCCCATCCCCTCATTACTTTCTTACAGCGGCCGGATATTTCCTTTTATTCCCCAGACGTACCGGAAACCCCGGCAGTCCTCTCCACTGTTACACTGCTGCCTTCTCCGTCCCCGCCGTCGCCCAGGGAAATGGATATTTCCTGCGCCTGCGGGGATTCTGGCAGGTCGAATGTATGGATATACCCGTTGCGGGATTCGTCATACTCTCCGCCTTCCGAAGTATATTCCACGCCGTCAATCGCCATACGGACCGTTCCTGTCTCTTTTGCCAGTACTTTCAGCTGCTGCGTATCTGTGGTAATCTCATCATTTAATACACAGATTTCCTCAGGAACGGTCATTCCGGCTGTCTTTTTGTCTGTCTTTTTGTCCTTCTTCTTATCTGTCTTTTCCGCTTTCTGTTTGTCTTTCTTTGTTTTTTTCGGTTTTTTTACTTTTGCTTTCAGCACTTTCTGCAGGGATACTTCCTCTATTCCTTCTTCTGACCGTGCGATAAAATACAGTTTCTCTCCTTTTGGCAGAGGATGATCCAGGGTATATACAAACGCTCCATTTTCATCTGTCAAAAGCTGCTCTTCGTTCTGGCCAATACGGATATACGCCTGGTATCCTGCCGCCGCCTGCCCTGTAATCTTTGTGCTGTCACTATAAACCGGCTGGACCGTAAACAGATTTTCGCTCATATAATCTTTATAGGAAAGAACTTTGCTTTCTGCCGCAATGCTCTTTCTGTCCAGGCCGCTTTTCACGTCTTTTGCCACTACAGTTATTTTCTGTCCTTTTTTCAGCCCATCTGTTCTGACCGCAAAAGTACCTTCCGGCGTTACCCTGCCAGTATATGTTTTACCGCCCACCGTTACTTTTACGGTACCGGATTTGTGTACACTGGTCACCCATCCCCGGACTGTCAGCTCCGCATCGCATACTTCCAGAATGTGCGGTATATCCGGCGCTTTATCCACGGTGGTCATTTCTACTGTCCCGCTGATTCTGCCTACTTTATCAATGGTGACAAATTCCAGATCCGTTTCCGCATCATAGTAATCAGGAATATCAAACCTGAAATTCTGGCCGTCCTGCTGATAACTTACTACTTCCACCGTATAATCTTCCCGGTATGCCGGAGAATTTTCATATAATGATTTTCCCTGGTCGCTGCTGCAGTAAGCTGTGGAACCGGCAAACATAACCAGGGTAAACGGCGCACTGGTTGTATATTTTCCGGTAATCTGTAAGGATTTGTTGGAAATCTCTTTAATAACAGGCACGTCCGGCCCGTCTTTTACCACAATCGTTGTAACCGGTTTACTGTATTTACCAGAATCATCGGTACAGTAAGCCGTCACTTCACTGCCTGCTTCCAGATAGTCCACATCACAGGAATAGGAACCCTGTTCTTCTGTCTCAGTCTCATAAGTCTGGCCGCCGGCGCTGATATGCACCGTTGTACCGGATGCGGCTTTTCCTTTTACTACTTCACTTTTATTTGTAATCTTTTTAATCGTAGGCGCCGGCAGCGACTGGGGATTAATATTTTTGATACTGACA
Organism: uncultured Eubacterium sp.; assembly: GCA_947642745.1. Classification (GTDB taxonomy): domain Bacteria; phylum Bacillota; class Clostridia; order Lachnospirales; family Lachnospiraceae; genus Eubacterium_J. The sequence goes on along the minus strand of CANRTU010000023.1, from coordinate 35,352 downwards.
TGTTTTACAGTCCGGTTGCCATAAATATCGTCCGCCGCTACAGAATAAACGCCATTCACATCTGCCGTAAAAGCGCCGCCGGATACTACCCCTGCCGTATCCCAGGAGGCGTCTGCCGCCTGTACCTGTCCTTTGAGATACCGGATCTTATCCACGCCGGAATAATCGTTTGCCTGAACTTTAATATCCACCGGATCAGAAGTATCTTCTGTCTGTACCGGCGCAGCCACAAGCAGCGGTGCGTCCCTGTCTTCTTCCACCGCCTGGGCAAACTGGGCCAGATAATAGGCAAATGCCTCGTTGGTAGCCGCCAGTTCTTTAAACCAGGTCTTTACAGCCGCCTTTGGCTGGGAGAAAATACTGGCCCGTACAATATACTCACTGCCATAATCAAAAACCACACTCCAGTTGTGATCCACAGAAGGCACCAGGCTGCCAAATTCCTGCTGCTGTCCGATATACTCAGTCAGGTTTTTATACGCCATGGCAACGCCGATACGGCCCAGTACTTTCTGGTCTGAAATGCCTTTGGTGGCGTCATTGTCCGCTATATTATCGCATACCAGCATAAACTTATGCTCTGCCGTAACCGGCCGCCCGTTATAGGTCAGACTGATAATCCGGCGGGCGGATGGGTCTTTTAACGATCCATATTTAGAATACCTGGGGTTCTGGGTAGCGTCAATGGTATATTCTATCCCGTCGAAGACCGCAAACGCACCCCAGTCTTCCATCCATTCCTCCGACGCTATTGTTTTCGCTCCCCGCTTTTCCAGCAGCTGTTCCAGCACTTCATCTGAGGTAATTTTGCCGTCGGATGTATTGTATATGCTGGAAGACCACTCCAGCACCTCCCGCAGCTGGTCGCCGTTGACCCAGTAAATAATATTGTTATTGTGGCCTGCCTGCTGCATATTTAAAATGTCCTGCATCGTAATCTGCCCGTTTAAACTGATCTGGTCCCTGGAAGACTGGCTGGAACACAGTTTATAATTGGTCATGGCTACCACCGGATAATCCGCATACCGTGCGCTGCCGTTGCCTCCTGTATAAGCCAGTCCATACTGTATTTTGGACTCATTCACCAGCTGGATGGCATAATTATCCTCCATCAGCGCAAAATAACTGTCTATTTTCTCATCGGCGGATATCGTTCCCACTACTTTGTCCAGGGAAGAATCCACCGGCTGGATGGCCTCTGTCTGCGTATCCAGAATCCCCTGGTCCGCAATTGTATCTTTTGTAACCATGCGCCTGGACGCAACAGCATTCGCCACTTCCACGTCTCCCTCCGGCGAAATCTCAAGCTCCAGATCCATCAGCCCGATACCTGCCCCATGGTCCGCTACCATTACTACCGGCTTGCCATTGACAAGTCCGGTCTCTTTATCTACATTTTCTAACCGGTAAAATTCCTGCGACTTTTCATCATCTGATGGAAAATTTTTATGTGCGTGGCCTGCTGCCACGGCATCCACCGCATCCAGCATGGTCAGTGCGTAAACCGCATTTTTTGCGTTATCTTTTGGTTTTGCGTTGCCAAAAGAAGAATGGGCCATAACGACTACCAGATCAGCCCCTTCCTCTTTCAGCCTGCCGGCTGTCCTCTCCACCGAACTTACAATCGGCAGTCCGGTAAGATCCTGTTCACAGTCGGAATAACCCGACAGGGTAGGGACAGTCACGCCTACCAGGCCAATTTTTACTTCCCTGGTTTCCCCTTCATTTGTTCTCACTTTTCTTGTAATCATTTTCGTTTCCTGAAAAGGAGTTTCACCGGTATCATTTAATATTACATTGGACAGCACACAGCTGTCTTTCAGGCCGGACAGTTCCAGCTGCTTTTTCAAATATGCGAATCCATAGTCAAGATCGTGGTTGCCAAGGGTAATCCCGTCATATCCTACGGCAGCCATCGCCTGATAGATCGGCTGCACTACATCCCCGTCTGAATAATTAATAATATAGTCTGCCGCATACCCAAATACAGAATCTCCTACATCCAGTGTCAGTGTATTATCCAGTCCAGCCTCCAGCCTCGCCTTCCGGATCAGTGTATAAGCCTGTGCCAGACTGCCATATTTGTAGCTGCCAAAATCATAATACATAGTAGAAACCTGTCCATGCAGATCGTTCGTGGAAATAATCCGCAATGTGGCTGTCTGTGCCGCCGCTGCCTGTGCACTGATCTGTGGGCAGGTCATGAAGGCCAGCATGAAAACTATCATAATCTGTAAGATACGGCCATATTTTTTCCTGTTCATTTTCTGTCTTCGCTCCTTACTCTGCACACTCATGTACGATATTCATAATATGTTCCAAAATATATTTAAACTATGTTTCATTCCGGCACGTCTGTATGAAAGGCCTGCCCTGTGTGGACCGGCAGGCCTTTCATGCGGCGTCCGGATATACGCTGTCAGATGTCCGCCTTATCCGCGCTCCAGTTCCATGCTGGCTACCAGACGGCGGAACATGTCCGGCAGATTCACCTGCGGATTCCATCCAAGGGCCGAAAGCCGCCCGCTGTCCAGCGCAACGGTCATTTCCGGATTATATCCATAAGACGATACATCCTTCGTATCAAACGTTACCTGAATACCCGCTTCCGGAAACAGGCCGCATACAAACTGCGCCATGGTGGCAATGGAAATTCTCGTATTCATGTTTGCCACATTATATGCGGTCCCGGTCTCTCCTTTTAATAAAATAGCCAGCATCGCCGCCACTGCGTCTGTAGTATAACAGTAACTGCGCACCGTTCTGCCTGCGGTATGGAGCACAATATTTTTCTTTTCAATAATACATCTGGCAAATTCCGCAAATACCCGCCCGTCGTCGTATTCCACGCCTGCGCCAAAGGTCTGGGAAAGTCTTGCGATCTTTACCGGCACCTGATATTCGCTGACATAAGAAGCGCACAGACATTCCGCCATCCGTTTGCTTTCCGAATAGCTGCTGCGTACCTGCAGCTGATCCAGATACCCGCTGTAAGATTCCTCAATATGACTGATACCTGCGGACGGCGTGCCATATACTTCCAGTGAGGACAGGTATAAAAAGCCTTCCACCTGTTTCTCCCTGGCAAACTCCAGTGCGTTTCTGGTACCGTTTAAGGCCGTCATAATCGTCTCCACAGGATTAGTCACAAAGTATTTTGAGCTGGTGGCGCTGGCCCCGTGAATCACATAATCCACCGGTTCACCGCATGTGACAGGCGACGAGATATCCCCTCTCACCAGACGTACATCCCCACGGTTTAACAGTTCACCAAATACCCTGCCTGCTTTTTCTTCACTGCGTACAAACGCAAGAATTGTGATTCCGGTGTCTGACAGCCGGTTGCTGCAGGCTAACGCCCGGACCATCTGTGAACCGAGCAGCCCGGTTGCGCCGGTGACAAATACGGTTTTACCTTTCAGACTGGCGAATAAGTCCGCCTCTTTTGTGACCAGGTTCTCCATATCTTCCTGTAAGATATGATTCTGCGGACTTTCTGGTACATGTTTAAGATCTCCCACTGTTCTCATCCTCCATCCCATTTTATATATTTTTGCACATAAGACTGCGTTTATTACTATGAAAGTCTTACCGTCTCCGGCAGTTTTATGCGCCCGTTTCACCCGTTTCTTTTATCCAGATCTTTTATCCGTTTCTTTTACCTGTTACTTACCCGTTTCTTTTTCTATGTTTGTTCATCCTGGTTTCAATCCGGTTTGTAATGCCAAGTCCGAAGGCCTGTTCATTTTCCTTATACTGAAGCAGCGCCCGGAACATATATACATCCTCCGGCGTGGTAACCTTGATATTTCCCCGGTTGCCCGGCACCATATGTGCTGTCATCCCCTGGCTGCGGATAATCGTACAGGCGTCCACCATATTTTCATACCGTTCCGGCCGTTTCCGCACCACATCGTGGGCTGCGATAATATCTTTTAAATAAAAGCTCTGGGGCGCCTGGGCCGCAAACGTATCCTTACGGTACGGCACCGATTCCACACTTACGCCGTCATGGCTTAAGAGAATCGTCTCGTAACAGGCCGTGCAGGTAATAGCGTTGCCATTTTCCTTTACCCCTTGAATATTATTGGAAATCACCTCATAGGATACAAAAGGGCGCACCCCGTCATGCAGCAGCACGATGGAATCCTCCGGATTTTCCGAAGCGGCCTTTTTTAACGCATTGTAAATGGAATCCTGGGCCGTATCCCCGCCAGGAATAATACAGACAACCTTGCCCAGCCGGTATTCGTCCACCAGCTCCTGCATATAGCCGATATATTCATCCAGCATGGAAATATATATTTTATCAATTTCCCCATGATACTGGAACAGCTGCAGCGTATGGATGATAACCGGCTTTCCGTTGATTTCCAGAAACTGTTTGGGAATACCGGAACCCATCCGCACGCCGCTGCCGCCGGCAAATATAATCGCAATATTCATCGTAGTCCCTCCTTTTCACTTATCTGGCGCCGCCCGCAGACGGACTTAAAAGCTGCGTCCGCAAAAAAACACGCACTTACACTGGTTTAAAATCCAGTGTTTCCAGCTCTCTGTTAACCGCTGCGTCCGCCTCCAGGTCCTGTTTCACAAAATCCGGCAGCTGGCCTAAAATAATCCAGTCGATCACACGGTCACAGGCATGACTGTCAATGTAGTCAAAGTGCTTTTCCACATACTCTTCTACCTTTGGATACTCAAAATCTTTCTCTTCTACTGCCTTTAACACTTCCTCAAAGGTATGACAGATTTTACCGGGCGCTGATTCTTCATAGTCCCTGTGAAATCCCCTGGAGAAAGAATATTGTATCTCATCAAAGGCAAAAAACAGCATCGGTTTGCGCATCAGGGAATATTCAAAAATATTGGATGAATAGTCCGTAATTAACAGTTCTGTAAAATAAAACAGATCATTGATATTCGGGTACCGGCTGGCATCGGCAAACCGGTCTTTGTACTGTTCTTCAACCGGTACCGCATCCGCTACCCATGGATGCATTTTAAACAGGACCACATACTCGTCCCCGCACAGTTCGTAAAGACGTCCAAAATCTATGAGCTCGTAAGGATAATGAGCATTTTTCTTATTTGTACCCCGGTAGGTAGGCGCAAATAAAATAACTTTTTTATTTTTACAGATCGGAAACTTCTCATAAATTTCCTTTGTCTTTTTCTTACGGTAGTTTTCATCTAAAAATTCATCAATACGTGGCATACCGGTAGGCAGCACCTGGGAATCGTTAATCCCCCATACTTCTGAAAAGAAATGGGAAATATTTCTGGAACCGGAAATCCCGTATTTATACTGTCTGTGACAGCCATATGGAGCCGGACATCCGGTATGCCCCCAGCGGCTGTAGCCGGAAGACTTAAACCCTGCGCCCGCATGCCACAGCTGGACGATCATTGTATCCTTGTCTACAATGAGCCAGTCCAGCACCGGCGCATGGTCGTCCAGGAAAATAATATCGCTCATGGCCATTTTGCGCAGTGTATCCATCCAGCTGCGCAGTCCCATGCGGGGATTGGTCACCGATGAACGGTAAGATTCCACGATGACGTAATCTTTGTCCATGCCTCTGGAAATCATGCGGTCTTTGACTGCTTTGAGATTGGTGCTGATGGTGGTGCTCTGCTCTGACATAAACATAATTACCGGCTTTTTGCTCTTATTTTTATATTTTTTGCGGTAAGCCCAGTACATATCAATTTTCAGCGGTTTATTTATTTTGGAGTATTTCTTTTTCAATTCCTGTTTCAGGTGAAATTTTTTCTTTGTGTGGACTGCCGGCGCACTGATGGCTGTCCTGCCTCCTGCCAGCACATACATGATAAACGGAAGGCTTTCATCCCCTTCTGTCACATAAAATGTCACAGAATATACTTTGGCCCGCCCGCCGTACAGAAAATTGCGTGAAGCGCTGCTCATATGCTTCACCAGCGACTCTGCCACCTCCGCTTTTGCCATCTGACACTGGTTCTGGCAGATAATAATGGAATACGTTCCCTGGGGCAGGCACAGGCTGGTACCCGGATTTGTAATATTGACTTTCATGCGGTAAATATCCCCGTCGGTCTGCGTCACTTTCAGTTTTGCTTTCGGTTCAAATAAGCCGTTCACCAGAAAAAAAGATAGTTCACTGTCTCTGTCCGCTCCGGGCGCAAAGGTAATCTGCAGTTCCAGATGCAGCCAGATACGTTCCCATGAAATCTTTGTCACCCTGGCAATGATCTGCCTTTTGTCAATCAGATTTTCCATGTTATTTTTTCTCCTTGTACTATGCTAAATCATTTTATTCTCCCTATATGAAAAAACTGTTAAAAACAGCTTTATGCATAGAAAATTAATTACTGTTCCATCATGAACCCTTCCCCTTATCCGCCTCATGCCTTTATGAGAATACCGCCCGGCTGAACTACCGTAATCAGCGGGACTTTCAGGCCGCAGCAGGGATCATTCTTATTTTTTTACATAATTGGATATATTATAACAGAAAAATGCTGGTTTAGCAATTCTGTATTTTACCAAGTCCATTGCCCGGATCCATTTATACAAAAAAGTATCCGGCGCAGGGCGGTCCTCCCGGAGGGTTTTACTTTATTCCTATAAAGTAAAATAACGGCGCACGCCATATCCGTTTCCCGACATGGCGTGCGCCTCACAAACATTCTATTACTGACCGGAGAGATTCTTCAAAACACTTCGCCGGGATTCTGATTTCCGGAATACGATTTCAGTACCCGCTCTGTTTCTATCCCGGTTACGTCCGGCCATCCAGCCTTTTATATTCTTTCAGACGCCGTACCGCATCCCTGCCGGCCTTGTCAAACAACAGTTCCGCCTGATCCGGGAACTGGCGGGCCAGTGCGGAATAACGCACCTGTCCCATCAGAAATCCACGGAAATCCCCGGTTGGATCTTTGGAATCCAGTGTAAAAGGATTTCTGCCTTCGCACAGCAGATCCGGATGATAGCGGTACAGATGCCAGTAACCGGCTTCCACCGCCTGCGCCATATTTTCCATGCTCTTTCCCATACCGCATTTCAGGCCGTGACTGATACACGGGGCATAGGCGATAATCAGGGACGGGCCTTTGTAGCTTTCCGCTTCCAGAATCGCCTTGAGCGTCTGGTTTTTATCGGCTCCCATGGCGATCTGCGCCACATATACATTACCGTAGGTCATCATCATCCGTCCCAGATCCTTTTTGCCGGATTTTTTACCGGAAGCGGCGAATTTGGCCACTGCCGCCGCCGGCGTGGATTTGGACGCCTGGCCGCCGGTGTTGGAATAGATTTCTGTATCAAATACCAGGATATTAATATCCTCACCGGAAGCCAGTACATGGTCCAGACCGGAAAAACCAATATCGTAGGCCCATCCGTCGCCGCCGATCATCCAGATGGAGCGTTTCATAAGATAGTCCTGGTTTTTTCTGATTTCCTGTAACAGATTTCTGGTCTGTGCCTGTCCGGCATCCGTATCTGACCCGGTATCCTTAAGGCACTCTTCCAGCAGCGGTATAATTTCTTTCGACGCCTTTACGGACGCTTCCCCTTCTTCCCGCACACTGATCCATTGTTCAAAGGCAGTCCGCAGCTGTGGGGAAATGTCCTGTTTCATCAGCTGGCGCATATTCTCTTCCAGGCCGTCCCGCAGCTGTTTTACACCCAGGTACATGCCAAAGCCGTATTCCGCATTGTCTTCGAACAGGGAGTTGGCCCAGGACGGTCCTTTGCCTTCCCGGCTGCACGTATAGGCAGTCGTCGGCGCAGAAGCGCCCCAGATCGAAGAGCACCCGGTAGCATTGGCTATCATCATACGTTCCCCAAACAACTGCGTCACCAGCCGGATATAGGCCGGTTCCCCGCATCCCGCACAGGCGCCGGAAAATTCCATTAATGGCTGGCGGAACTGGCTGTCTTTCACCGTCTTACCCGCAAACATGTTTCCTTTATCCGATACCTGACTGACCGCGTATTTCCAGTTGGGCACTTCCACCGGCGACTGGGTGGAGAGCTTCTCCATCACGAGCGCTTTCGGGGTGGCCGGACAGATATCCGCACAGTTGCCGCATCCGGTACAGTCCATTGTGCTGACCTGGATACGGTAGCCATAAGATTCCAGGCCTTTGCCCTTTGCCTGCTTTGTCTCAAATGTTTCCGGCGCCCCCTTCTGCTCTTCTGCTGTCAGCAGAAACGGACGGATACAGGAATGGGGGCAGACATAAGAGCACTGGTTACACTGGATACAGTTTTCAATCTGCCACTGGGGCACATTGACTGCGATTCCCCGCTTTTCATACGCCGAGGTGCCGTTTGGAAACGTACCATCCTCAATTCCGCTAAATGCGCTGACCGGAAGACTGTTTCCCTCCTGCCGGTTCATCGGACGCATAATCTCCGCTACAAATTCCGGTTCTTTTACCTCTGGCGCCCCGGCGTCCGCAACATCCCGCGTCTGCTCTGTCTGGAAATCCTTCCAGTGATCCGGCACTTCTATTTTGCGCCAGTCGGTAAAACCGTGGTCAATGGCCTCATGGTTCATCCGGATGACTTTTTCCCCTTTTTTGCCATAGGCTTTCCGCACCGCTTCTTTCAGATAGCGTTTTGCTTCTTCCTGTGGCAGTATGCCGGCCAGTTTGAAAAATGTGCCCTGCATAATCATGTTGATCCGGTTGCCAAGGCCGATTTCTTCCGCCAGTTTTACCGCATTGATGCAGTAAAACCCGATTTCCTTCCTGGCAATTTCCCGCATCATATCCTTTGGCAGGCGCTGTTCCAGCTCTTCGTCCTCCCACATACAGTTCAGTACAAATGTGCCGCCCCGTCTGAGGCCTTTGAGCAGATGATAGTTGTGGACAAAGGACTGGTTATGGCAGGCGATATAATCCGCCTCGTCGATCAGGTATGCGGATTTAATGGGCTGGTCTCCAAAACGCAGATGGGACACTGTCAGACCGCCGGATTTTTTGGAATCATAATCAAAATATGCCTGTACATATTTATCCGTATGCTGGCCGATAATTTTCACCGCCTGCTTGTTGGCGCCCACTGTTCCGTCTGAGCCAAGTCCCCAGAATTTGCAGCGGACTGTCCCTTCTGTTGCCGTAATAAAATTTTTATCTGTTTTTAAAGAAGTGTGGGTTACATCATCCGTAATACCCAGGGTAAATCCGTTCTTCGGTTCCCTGGACGCCAGATTGTCATAAACCGCTTTAATCTGGGCAGGCGTCGTATCCTTGGAGCCAAGTCCGAAACGTCCGCCGATGATCACCGGCGCATCCGGTCTGGTACCCAGGCTGTTTTTTACATCCATATACAGCGGTTCCCCAATGGCGCCCGGCTCCTTGGTCCGGTCCAGCACAGCCACCCCTTTTGCCGTATCCGGTATCAGTTTCAGGAAATGACTGACTGAGAACGGCCGGAAGAGATGTACCTTCACCAGCCCGTATTTTTCTCCCCTGGCATTACAGTAATCAATGGTCTCTTCAATGGTTTCGCATACGGAACCCATGGCTACAATTACATATTCCGCGTCCTTTGCGCCATAATAATCAAACAATCCATAGTTTCTGCCTGTCAGCCTGCTCATCTGGCGGATATAGTCTTCCACCACCGGAACAATCCTTTCATAAAACGGATTGCAGGCTTCCCTGGACTGGAAATAAATATCCGGATTCTGGGCGGTTCCCCTGGTCACCGGATGGTTCGGGGAAAGGGAGCGGTCACGAAACTCCTGTAAAGCCCGCCAGTCCATCATCTGCGCCAGATCTTCATAGTCCGGCGCTTCCACCTTCTGCACCTCATGGGACGTACGGAACCCGTCGAAGAAGTGCACCACCGGCAGACGTCCTTTGACCGCAGCCAGATGAGCCACAGGAGCCAGATCCATGACTTCCTGCACCGAACCGGTTGCCAGCATGACGCATCCGGTCTGACGGACTGCCATTACGTCCTGATGATCGCCAAAAATATTCAGCGCCTGGGCAGCCAGGGAACGGGCGCTGACATGAAATACCCCGGGCAGCAGCTCTCCGGCTGTTTTGTACATATTGGGAATCATCAGAAGCAGTCCCTGGGAAGCGGTAAATGTGGTCGTCAGGGCGCCCGCCTGCAAAGATCCGTGAAAGGCGCCTGCCGCACCGGCCTCGGACTGCATCTGGGCTACTTTTACTGTCTGTCCGAATATATTTTTTCTTCCGGAAGCCGCCCATTCATCTACTACTTCCGCCATTGTGGAAGACGGCGTAATCGGATAAATGGCTGCTACATCTGTAAATGCATAAGCGATATAGGCGGCGGCAGTATTGCCATCCACCGTCATTTTCATTTTTCCCATCTGTCCCGGCCTCCTTATAAGCGGCTGCCATTGTCTGCCCATTCCTTCGCATGAATGACAGCGCTGGCATCCGGAACAGACACACCGGCTTCTTTTGTCTGATGACTGTTTTGCGCCCAGGCAGCGGTGGTCTGGCTGTCGGAGCGGATAGTTTTGTCTATCCGGCCGTTACTGGCGCCGGTAAGGGCACGGCTTTTGTCATTTTTTTCACTTATCATATCCTACATTCCTTTCCTGTAACTTTATTGATATTACTATTTACGTGATACGCTTTAATATCTCCGGAAACAGGAACGAATATACCAGGAAGCCGCCAGTTTAAAGTATATTTTGTACCGGGCGCATCTGTCCCAGCGCATAATGGCTTCCTGATTCATAAAGACAGGATTTAAAATACGTATCCGGCCGTATTTTATCTTCCGCCGCAGGCGGTCCTGCCAGACGGGCTTTTGCTTTACAGGCGCATTTTCCCGTAAAGCAAAAAGTATCCGGACTTTGCCGGATACTCTGTCTGCGGCAGGACGCCGCAGCTTTTCATATATTCTTTTTAAACTGCTCTCAGCCGTCCAGCGCCTGTGAAAGATCCGCAATCAGATCTTCTTTATCTTCCAGGCCACAGGACATCCGCACCAGCCCTGCCGGGATACCGGCTGCCGCAAGCTGTTCGTCTGTCATCTGACGGTGGGTGGAGGTGGCCGGATTCAGACAGCATGTCCTGGCGTCCGCCACATGGGTTTCGATGGCCGCCAGTTTCAGCCGTTTCATAAACTGCTCTGCCGCGGCACGGCCTCCCTTTAATTCAAAGGACACCACGCCACAGCCCCCGTGAGGCATGTATTTTTGAGCCGTTTCATAATATTTATCGCCAGCCAGCCCCGGATAGACAACCTGTTCCACCTTTGGATGCCGCTGGAGAAATTCCGCCACGGCCTGTCCGTTTTCCACATGACGTGGCATACGCACATGCAGTGATTCCAGACCCAGATTTAACAAAAACGCATGCTGCGGGGACTGGATACAGCCAAAATCCCGCATCAGCTGGGCCGTGCATTTCGTAATAAAGGCGCCTTCTTTTCCAAATTTTTCCGCATAGGTAATACCATGGTAAGAATCATCCGGTGTACAAAGCCCCGGAAATTTATCCGCACAGGCCATCCAGTCAAACCTGCCGGAATCTACAATGGCGCCGCCTACAGCCGCTCCATGACCGTCCATATACTTTGTGGTGGAATGGGTAACAATATCGGCCCCCCATTCAAACGGACGACAGTTTACCGGCGTCGGAAATGTATTGTCCACAATCAGCGGTACCTGATGGGCATGGGCCGCTTTCGCAAACTTTTCGATATCCAGCACCGTCAGCGCCGGATTTGCGATGGTCTCTCCAAATACGGCCCTGGTGTTTTTACGAAAAGCGCCATTTAACTCCTCTTCACTGCAGTCCGGGGAGACAAAAGTTACTGTAATTCCCATCTTTGCCATGGTCACCGCAATCAGGTTAAAAGTTCCTCCATAAATAGAAGAAGAGGCTACAATATGACTGCCGCACTCGCAGATATTAAATAACGCAAAGAAATTCGCCGCCTGTCCGGAGGAAGTGAGCATTCCTGCCGTTCCTCCTTCCAGCTCCGTTATTTTGGCCGCCACATAATCATTGGTCGGATTCTGCAGCCTGGTGTAAAAATAGCCGGAGTCCTCCAGATCAAACAGTCTGCCCATGGCTTCGCTGGTTTCGTATTTAAATGTGGTAGACTGGATAATCGGAATCTGGCGTGGTTCGCCGTTTCCCGGTGTATAGCCTGCCTGCACGCATTTCGTATTTATTTTATATTCACTCATACTGATTCCTCCGGTTTATTCATACTGTGTTGTAATTTCTTTGTAAAACTCCGCATAATCTTTCCGGTTTTCTTTTGTAAACCGGATCGCAGTCCCCGGATGCTGGTTCAAAAGTCCGGTCATCAGATACTGCAGGTCATAGCCCCAGACAACCCCTTCTTCTTTTAGCTGGTTCATATATTTATCTATAAATTTGAAAGCCGGATATATATTGTATTTCGGATTGCGCAACAGTCCAAGAAGCAGCTCCATGGCGCAGTTTCCCGCACCCCGTCCCATGGACGCATAGGTAGCGTCCAGCCAGTCCACGCCATCACCTACCGCTTCTATGGTATTGGCAAAGGCAAGCTGCTGGTTGTTGTGCGCATGAATGCCCACTTTCTTATTATATTTATCCGCAAATTCCATATAAACATCCACGATACGTTCGATTTCTTCCGGATAGAGGGCGCCAAAACTGTCTACAATATAAAGTACGTCCACCGGCGTCTGGCCAAGCATATCCAGCGCCATGCGAAGGCTGCTCTCCTGGGAATTGGACACCGCCATCAGATTGCAGCTGACTTCGTATCCTTTATTTTTAGCGTCTTCAATCATATGAATCGCCGCCGGAATCGTATTGAGATAAGTAGCCACCCGGATGAGATCCAGCGGACTGTCGCTGCGGTTTACAATATCCTGCCTGTAGTCACAGCGTCCTACATCCGCCATGACCGCCAGTTTCAGGTCTGTATCATTGTCTCCCACAATGGCACGGATATCATCTTCTTTGCAGAATTTCCATTTGCCAAATTTGTGCTCGTCAAACATTTCCCCAGAGGCTTTGTAACCAAACTCCATATAGTCCACGCCTGCCCTGATATTGGTTTCATACAGCGCTTTGACAAATTCATCTGTAAAATAAAAATCATTTACCAGTCCGCCGTCCCGCAATGTGGCGTCTATCACCCGCACACTGGAACGGTATCCCATCAGCTCTGAAAGTTTTTTCATATTCTTTTCTCCTCTATTTATGATCCGCCAGGCGCCTTTGTCGTGTACCAGACGCTCTGGTTACAGGAGCGGATCTGTCAGGCGCCTTCCGGTAAATCACACTATATCAAAAGTCTGGAAATTTTTCAAGATGCCATTCCGTACCAGAACCGGGTTCAGCCGGCTCCACAGGCCGCGGATATCCGGACTGTCACATGCTGTCTGTTTTTGCTTCCATAACGCTCATATAAGCCGGCCTTATGATTTTATCCGTACAGATCAGTTCCTCGATGCGGTGGGCGCTCCAGCCCACAATCCTTGCCACCGCAAAGATGGCTGTATACAGCTCCTGCGGAATTCCAAGCATATCATACACAAATCCACTGTAAAAATCCACATTCGGGCTCACGTCCTTATGGACACGCCTGCGCCGCGCGATCAGTTCCGGCGCCAGCTCCTCAATATTCTGGTATAACAGCAGATCCTGCTGTCTGCCTTTCTCTTCCGCCAGCTGGATCACATGATGCTTAAAGGCCCGTTCCCTTGGATCTGATTTTGTATAGACTGCATGTCCCATGCCGTAAATTAGTTTTTTTCCGTCAAAAGCTTCCCCATCCAGTATTCTGGACAGATAGGCTGAGAGCTCCTCTTTATCCCCATAGTCCCTGACATGGGCACGGATATCCGCCATCATCTCCATCACTTTGATATTGGCTCCGCCATGCTTTGGACCTTTGAGGGAGGCCATGGCTGCCGCAATCGTGGAATATGTATCAGAACCGGAAGATGTTACTACCCTTGTAGTAAACGTGGAATTATTCCCGCCTCCATGCTCCATATGCAGAATCAGCGCCGTATCCAGACTCTTTGCCTCGATCTTTGTATACTGACAGTCTGGTCTTAGCATCCGGAGCAGATTTTCTGCCGTAGACAGGGATGAATCCGGAATATGGATAATCATGCTGGCCTGATTGACATAATAATTATACGCATTATAAGAATACGTGGCCAGCGTCGGAAACCGGGCAATCAGCTGGATACACTGGCGCAGACAGTTTGAAATGGAAATGTCCATCGGAGCTTCATCGTAGGAAGCCAGTGTCAGAATACTCCGGGTCATTGTATTCATAATGTCCGCTCCCGGTTTTTTCATAATGACATCTCTTGTAAAATTAGAAGGAAGCAGGCGGTTCTGACCGATCAGAGCATAAAATTCCCTGTATTCTTCTAAAGAAGGCATTTCCCCCATTAATAAAAGATAAGCGATCTTTTCAAATCCCATCTCGTATTCTCCCAGGCCGTGAATGAGATCTTCCACCCGGTATCCCCGGTACCAAAGCTGTCCGTCGCTGGATACTTTCTGTCCGTTCTCCACCTTCGAGGAAACAATTCTGGAAATATTGGTCAGTCCTGTCAGTACTCCGTTGCCATTTTCGTCCCGCAGCCCCAGATTTACACCGTACTCTTCAAACAGCCTGGGCGATATCCTGTCGTTTTCGCGGCAGGTCTGTTCTTTACGAACCGCATAATCATTCATCTGTTTCATCATCTTCAGCCACCTCCATCCCTTCAAATTCTTCTCCCATAACCGCTTCCAGCTGTCTCATCAGCTGCAGCAGCTGTACGAAATTGTCCCGGCCATAATGCGCAACGACCCTGCCATAGTATTCCTTTAACATACTTTCTTCCTCACCAAGTATGTTTCTGCCCGCTTCCGTAATCGCCACATAGGTACCTTCCCGGCCGTCCCCGTCATGGGACCAGGACAACAGCCCACGGTCCTGCAAAGATTTAACAACCCTGGAAATCTGGCGGACCGGCCGCTTCATTTTGTCCGCAATATCTTTCAGATACGTCCTGCCGGAATCACTGTGCTGTGCCGTCTCATTGATAAAATGCAGCGCCAGATATTCCGGGATACTTATCTTTTGAAAAAAATGACTGATATGGCCATTATTAAGCAGATATCTGCGATACGTCAGTTCATGGGAAAGGCTTACAATATCAGCCGTCATTAATTCTTCATTATTGCCAATTTCACGATTCTCCATATAAATCCTCCTTTTTACTTTTATTCTATGGTAATTCATCAAATGAATCTTTTCTTATGGGCGAAAATAAAGAAATCCAGAGAAAAATCAGCTTTGACCAAAAGCATTGTGCATTACACAGGTTGAGATCGTTAAGTTTTTAACTATTATAAAATAAAAAACTGATATGTCAATAGATTTTATATTTTTTTTACATTTATGGAATACCTTTCCATCGTGTCCGGTACTGTCTGAAAATGCTTTACGCAGGCTCCGCCAGCGATATCAGAACGTGTCTGAAAAACGCTTTTCGTAAGATGCACACAAAAAGCATGATACATCGTACCCTTTAGGGTATGCTTCACACTTTACCCTGAAGGGTACCAGAGCGTGTCTGAAAATCATTCCCGGCATCTGCACTCCCCACTATGTACCCTAAATGGTACGATATATCATACCCTTCAGGGTACATATGCCAGAAAGCATTTTTCAAACACGCTCCAAGCGGGGGAGCGCGGATTACAGGAATGATTTTCAGACACGCTGTGGTCTTAAAAATTTCCGATAAGGATCAGGGTAGCAAAAGATATTCAGTCAATGAATTGTAGTAATTGTATTCAAATACAATATTCAGCGTTACAGACGCAGTTTCCTGTAACGCAAAAAACCGGCCGGAAATTCTCTCCGGCCAGTTTTTAATACTGATTATTCATCCTCAGTCATTTCGTCTGTAACAGTTTCTTCTACTGTAGTTTCCTTAACATTCACTACAGCTTCTTCTGTTTTTTCTTCCGCCTTTTCTTCTTCATCGTCAAAAAAATCATCATCGAAGTCATCGTCGAAATCATCCTCGAAGTCTTCCAGATAATCCGGTGCAAAGAAACGGTATAAACCATATGCGGCTGCGGCAGCTACTACAATAACGCCGATACCCGCAAAAATCCATCCCGTTTTACATTTACGCTTCTCCTCCACTTCAACTTCCACCTCTTTTTCTCTTTTCAGAAGTTCTCCCACCTTTGCTACATTTTCTGACAGCAAAGCATGCAGTTCATCCAAACGATTCATATCTTATTTTCTCCTTTCCGCTCTATTTTGAAAGTACAAAAGCTGCACTTCGTTTTATCTTAATCATTATAACATATCTTTCCCAAATAGCGAGAAAAAATTTATATTTTATAATTTTTTTATAAAAGTATCCGGCGCAGCCGGATACTCCGCCTGCGGAGGGACGCTTTTGCGGCATTTTTCATTTCCGCCGCATGGCGATCCTCCCGGAAGGGGTTACTTTACAGGACAATCTCTCCTGTAAAGTAAAAAGTATCCGGCTATGCTTTTTTCAGTCTGGCAAACATGGCAAACATCTTTTTGATCCCTGCCTGTGTAAACTGTACAGTCACCTCATAATCCCGTCCGCCGGAAACAATCTTTACGACCATTCCTTCCCCGAATTTCTGGTGACGCACCATATCTCCTACTCCGTATCCCAGCTTTTTACGGATTGCGTCATCCGTTCCACCGCCAGGGACTGCCAGTCCGGGGCCGCCGGAAGCTGAATGCGCCTGCACGCCGTCCGCAGCCGCCGCATCAGATAAAGGCCTGCTGTAGCTGCCGGAGCGCATTGCCACCGGCTTTGCCAGAAACGCATTCCTGGCCCGCTGTCCCGGCGCTGGTACCAGCTCCGGCATTTTACGTGGTTTTAAAGCCTCCGCCTCCAGCAGATGCGCCGGAATTTCCTTTACAAATCTGGAAATCCTGTTGTACTGGGTCTCTCCCCGCACCATACGCTGTCTGGCGCAGGTCAGCGTCAGATTCTCCTTCGCCCTGGTGATGCCCACATAGGCAAGCCTGCGCTCTTCTTCCAGTTCCTCCCGCGCCTGGTCGCTGGTAATGGACATATACCCCGGAAACAGGCCATCTTCCATTCCTGCCAGATATACCTGTGGAAATTCCAGCCCCTTGGCGCTGTGGAGCGTCATCAGAACCACATAGTCGCTTTCCGCTTCCAGATTATCAATATCCGCTACCAGCGCCACCTCTTCCAGAAATCCGGAAAGAGACGGTTCTGACTCATTTTGTTCGTAAACACGTACTTTTCCCTGTAATTCTTCAATGTTTTCAATTCTGGCCCTGGCCTCATCAGAATCTTCCGCCTCAAGATCAGCCACATAACCGGTAGTATCAATGATTTCCTGTAACAGGTCTGACAGCGGAATAAGCGCGGCCTTTGAGCGCATTGCCTGGATAAATGTCACAAACGGCTGGATTTTCACCGCCGCCCTGCCAATGGAAGGAATTTCAGAAGCTGCCCGGAGCGCCTGGTAAAAGCTGATTTCATGCTCATTGGCATAAGACTGTACTTTTGCCAGCGTCGTGGCGCCAATGCCCCGTTTAGGCACATTGATAATCCTTCGGACAGCCAGATCGTCCCTGGCATTGTCAATCGTTTTCAGATAAGCCAGCAGGTCCTTGATCTCCCTGCGGGCATAGAAATTCACGCCGCCTACGATCTTATAAGGAATACCAGCCATTACAAAGCGTTCTTCAAACAGACGGGACTGGGCATTGGTCCGGTAGAGCACCGCACAATCCTGATACCGGTATATACCATTATTTACTTTCTCCCGGATATCACTGGCAATATAATCAGATTCCCCGTATGCATCTTCAAACTGTTTAAACAGAACCGGAGCGCCTGTCCCGTTTTCTGTCCAGAGCGCTTTTTCTTTCCGTCCGATATTATTGGCAATCACCCCGTTGGCCGCATCCAGAATATTCTGAGTCGAACGGTAGTTCTGTTCCAGTTTAATTACCACTGCCTCCGGAAAATAGGTTTCAAAATTTAAAATATTTTCGATATTCGCCCCCCGGAATTTATATATCGACTGGTCGTCATCACCCACCACACACAGATTGTGATATCTGGATGCCAGCAGGCGTACCAGTGTAAACTGGGCCGTATTTGTATCCTGATACTCGTCCACCATCAGATACCGGAACCGTTCCTGATAATAGTCCAGCACTTCCTGGTCAGTCTGAAATAGTTCCACAGTCTTCATAATCAGATCATCAAAGTCCAGAGCATTGTTTCTTGCAAGCATCTTCTGGTATTCTGCGTATACACCAGCAATCCGCTGTCTGTTGAAATCTCCGGAAGCTGTCTGCTGATACGCCCCCGGACTGACCAGTTCGTCTTTGGCATGGGATATTGCATTGAGAAACGTTCTTTCTTTATGAATTTTTGTATCTATCCCGAGACGTTTACAAATATCTTTCATCAGCTGTTTCTGGTCATCTGAATCATAAATTGTAAAACTGGTATCAAAACCGGTCCGGTCGATAAACCGCCTTAAAATACGCACACAGGCTGAGTGAAACGTGGATACCCAGATACTTTCCGATCCATAACCCACGATCTGGTCAATCCTCTCCCGCATCTCTCCGGCCGCCTTATTCGTAAACGTAATCGCCATAATATGATAAGGGCTGACACCTTTTTCTTCTATTAAATATGCCGCACGATGTGTTAAGACCCTGGTCTTTCCTGAGCCTGCGCCAGCCAGCACCAGTACCGGCCCCTCTGTCTGACGGATCGCCCGCATCTGCATATCATTCATATGTTCGTACATGAAATCCTGTCCTTTCTTTTCTGCCTGTTCATGTATAGTTTACCCTGATTATCATATCTTTTCTTTCCGCTTTCGTCAACAGCTATCAGCCGGGGATTCTTCCGTTCTTTCCTCACGTTTTCTGACCGGATCAGACGCAGATAACCGGACTGTTTTTTCAGACGGCCATGGTATTATTTCATCAGCTCACCGGCCTCTTCTGGCCCTATTTTGGCATATGGCAGACGGATATACTTACCATCTTCCAGTTCCAGCCTGCCGGGCGTTCCTTCGGTGGACAGCTGAAACGCCAGTTCCAGCATGGCCTTTGCCTGGCCTTCTTTATCATTATATACAGTTCCCGCCATTCTTCCATCCCTGACCGCTTCCAACCCCGCATCCGTACCGTCTATGCCGAGGATCACCGGCCAGTTCTCCCGCGCCACCCCGGCTGCCTGCAGGGCATCTATGGCTCCAAGGGCCATATCATCGTTATTGGCAAGCACCAGTTCTATCTGATCCCCATACTCCCCGTACATCTGCGTCATTTTGCTCTGTGCCTGGGCCCGGTTCCAGTTGGCAATGGCATATCCCAGCTTTTCTACCTCAATGCCCTTTTCCACAATGGTAGATACCGCATATTCTGTGCGGACCACCGCATCCTGATGACCCGCTTCCCCTTCCAGTATCATATACTGAATGATTCCATCTCCGTTTTTATCTGTCTGCGGACGCTCCCGAAACGCCTCCGCCGCCAGTTCTCCTTCCATAATCCCGGACTCCAGAGCCTTTGCGCCCACATAGTACAGCTGATCCCACCGTTCCAGATCTTCTTCCACCAGCTCTCTGTTAAAAAATATAACCGGTACCCGGTGCTTTTCAGCCAGGTCGATAATAGACGCCGGTTCTGTCCGGTCCACCAGATTGACACATACCACGCTGCATCCGTCGCTGATCATTTTTTCCACCTGGCTGTTCTGGTTCAGCTGACTGCCCGCCGCATTGTATACATCCACGCCAATAGCTGTGCCAGTCTGCTCTTCCTTGCTGCTGGCGTAGTCGTTAAACCGTTCCATCAGCTGTGATACAAATGTATCATACTGGTCGTAGACTGTGACTCCTATTTTGATATTATGTATTTCTTTTTTTTCCGCATCACCGCAGCCTGCCAGCCAGCCAGCCGCCAGGCAGACTGCCAGACCTGCCAGATATTTTTTCACACTCTGCTCCTCTTTCCGCTGCCGCCAGCACCCACGCATTCCAAAGACTCATGTCTGATTGCTGTATCAGGGCACACATTTCCCAAAACGGTTACTGTACCAGTGGAAACAGCACTTTCTGATTATCCGCATCATACAGATTGTTCCGGTCTATCACAAGAAAATCCGTGATACTGCCTGCCGCTTTTGCCGTATGATATCTTAACTGGCTGGCAACCGCTTCCATACTCTGGTATCCCATGCTGAACTCGTTTGGAACTACCAGCGTATCAATGATTCCCTGATCCAGATAATAAACCGCCTTCTCCGAACAGCCAATCCCATATAGCAGACACTGCTCCCTGTCCCGTTTTTCTTCCTGCAGATAGTCCACCAGCTGCTCCGTCTCATCATTCCCCAGGGCAGCCATCAGATCCGGTATTTCCTCAGGTACAGATCCGGAGGCAATATCCGCCGTAATCCATGCCGTCTCTGTCTGCGTTCCTTCCATTTCTTTGCGAAATCCTGCCAGGCGCTGCCGCATGGAAAGCTGCCGCTGGTTGCCGCATAAAATCCCCAGTTTTACTTTTTGCCGCCTGCAGTCCACAGACCGTCGCTCCCCGGATATTTCCGCCAGATCCTTTTTTACAGCCTGTGCCAGCGCCTCGCCCATTTTATAATTATCCGGTCCGGCATACGCATAGACATCTTCCGGCTCCACATCAGATTCCAGCAGAATTACAGCAGCCTGCCCGGCCGATTCCTTAAAACCCTTTGAAGCAGCCATCTGGACAATCAGTCCGCTGGCCCCGTTTTCCAGTTCCCGTTCCATCAGCGCCAGCCCCTCGCCCGGACCAAACTTTCCGGTAGATACATAATTCATCCGAACTCTGTAATCCTTTGCCGCCTGCTCCAGCCCCTGCCGCAGCGAAATCCACCGGTCATGGTTGCTGTCACTGACAATCACGGATACCGCAATCGTATCTTCCTCTTCTCCCACATCCAGCATATGCCAGGATGTCCATACGATCATTACCAGAAACACCAGAATAAATATACTAAAATGGCTTTTCTTTTTTTTCAATGGACGCCCTCCTTTCATCTGCCTTCAAAATATTCCACCGACTCTTCTGAATAACGGATAAATGGCAGATGTATCCGCACCACTGTCCCCTCATCAGGCTGGCTTTCGATTTCCAGACCATAAGTTTCTCCAAACCTCAGGCGGATGCGTGTATGCACATTAATCAGCCCTACACCAGACCCTTTTTTACGTACCCGGTTATTTTTTTTCAGCAGCGCCCCCACTGTCTCTTCCGTCATTCCAAGTCCATTGTCCCGTACCTCTATATATACGTCCTGTTCCTTGCGGTATCCACGGACTTCAATCTCCCCGTCGCCATCCATACATTCCACACCATAATAAATTGCGTTTTCCAAAAGCGGCTGTATAATGAGTTTGACTGTACAACAGTCCAGAATTTCCTCCTCCAGGTGAAACTCCACGCTGAAAATATTTTTATAACGGATCTTCTGGATGTTCATATAATTTCTGGCATGTTTTACTTCATCCCCGATACTGATAATTGTCCTTCCCCGGCTTAAACTGATCCGGAACAGACTGGCCAGCTGGGTAATCATAAAGACTGCGTCTTCATAACGTTCCCCTTCAATCATCCATACAATGGAATCCAGGGTATTATACAGAAAATGAGGGTTAATCTGCGACTGGAGAGCGTCCAGTTCGCTCCGGCGCTTTTCCTCCTGCTCCACCACGATATCTTTCATCAGCTGCCGCAGCTGTCCTACCGCAGAACGCAGTGTCCTGCCCAGATGCTCCACCTCCATGGAACCTCCCACATAAATATCCGGTTCCATATTTCCCGCTTCCCATTCCCTGACCGAACGGTTTAATTCCCGCAAGGGTTTTGCGATCCGGGCGGATACGAGCTGGTTTAAAATCATGATCATCAGCATGGACAGTGAGACAAACAAAAAGGCAAACAGCCGGGTGCCGGAAATATCCATGTTAAACGCACTCATAGGCACCACGCTGACAATTCTCCAGCCTGTATAACTGATCGTCTTTACCGTTACAAGCCTCTTTTCCCCCTGAAAACTTTCTTCCCTGCTCCCATCGTCATACAGGACTGCCGCCAGGTTATTCTCCTCATACAGACTGTTATAAATCAGCTTCTGCTTCGGATGATAGATCAGCTCCCCATTACTGTCCATCAGATAGACGTACTCAGAAGAATGATCTGTATTCGCCTTATTCAGCAGCTGTTCAATACTGCTGTAATTCATATCTACCAGAAGCACTCCCAGTGTGGAACTGCCCTGTTCTGTCAGCTCCACCGCCCGGCTTAAAGAAACCACCCAGTAGTACCGGTAACTGGTATTGTTAAACAGGTTTTGTACATGGGGCGTGGAAAAATGCAGGTTTTCCATCTGCCCCACCGCATCGGTAAACCACTCCTGCCCCGGGATATCCGGGTCCTTTTTTTCCGTAGCCACCGGTACCGCAGCCACCAGTCTGCCCTGATTGGTATAACAGGCAATACTGATAAGATTATCCTTATTCGCCTCATAGAGCAGATTCATCTCCGCTTCCATGTTATCTGTAGCCAGATCTTTATCCTTAATCACCGTGTAATACATAGCGTCTGATATCCGGCGCATATTCCTTAAATAAGTCTCCAGATTAATAGACGTCTGGCTAAGCAGCTGTTCGGAGCTCTGTACCGTCATGTCTTCCATCCGGTTCGCAAACTGGTTATACAGGGAAATACCCAGAATCCCCATGCCAAGCATTGCCACCGCCGTAAAGGAAACGGATATGGTCATCTGGATGGACTGGGATTTGACACGGGCTGCGGCATATGAAATTAATTTACGATAGGATTCTTTTATACGTTTCAATTTTTACCCAGCTTCATCATTTTATATTTGGACGGCGACATGCCGTACTGCTTTTTAAATACATAACTGAAATAATTCGGATCTGCGTATCCCACTCTGCCCGCAATAATATACGTCTTTTCATTTCCGGACAACAACAGGCCTGCCGCCTCTTCCATCCGGTAATCTGTGAGATAATTGATAAATGTCTTTCCTGTTTCTTTTTTAAATACAGTGGAGAAATAAGATGCGCTGACATTTAAGTGGCCGCAGACAGTCTCTATGCTTAAATCCTGATCCGGATAATGCTCCGCCACATATTCAATCGCCTTTTTTACAAAAGATTTTGTACTGTCCTGCCGCTCATGGAGTATCACATTCTGCATCTTAAGACAATTGTCTTTGAGCCACTGGCCAAGCGCCTCTGGTGATTCCAGCTGCATAGCCCTGGTATATACGTCACTGTCCTTTCCAAAAATCTCTTCCAGATTCATCTGGTTATTGGCTCCGAAACGAAAGATTTCCGTAATCAGTTCCATAATCAGAATCCGGTATTTCTGCAACGACATTCTGCTGCCGCCAAGTCTGGATATAAATTCACCAATGGCTTCTTTTAATGGCCCGGTCTCCCCCATTTTAATTTTTTTCAGAATTTTCTGTATATATGGCTCTTCCCAGGGCAGGTCCGCATTCTCCTGCGGATCTGTCTCCGCTATGCTGATCGCTCTCGTATTTCCATATAAGACACGGTAAGATACTGCGTTTTTCGCTCCCTGGTAAGAAAGGGCCAGCTGCATGGGGGAACTGCATATGTGTCCGATTCCAGCGGTTACCCTGGCGTTACATACCCGCTTTGCCATTCTGCAGAGGCGGTCCATCACATCTGTAAAACGGTTTACCGGTTCTTCCTTTCGCAGTTGTGAAATAACAATACTGTCGCCCAGGTAAGTTACCACTTTACTGTCCCATAGGCCCGCCAGCTGTTCTTCCGCCAGTTTTCTTACCGATACCGCCAGCAGAAACGGGTCCATCTCCTCCCCGTCTGTGCCTTTGCTGATATGCAGTACTGTAACAATATAATAAGGCCCTTTGAGACTGATCTGGTAATTTCTGGCATACTGCTCAATGGAATCTCCCGGAATCCGGCCTTCCAGCAGGGATGTATAAAAATTTTCCTGTAATACCGGAAGGCTCTGCATATAATATTCCCGCAGCTTTTCGATATTCCTCTTTTCATCCATTTCCCTGTCCAGATTACTTTTAATCCGTTCAAACACTTCCCGCAGTTCTTTTACATGTACCGGTTTGAGCATATACTCTTCCACTTCTATTTTAATGGCTTCTTTCGCATATTCAAACTCGTCAAATCCGGAAAATATAATGGCCCGGGTCTTGGGATAAGACTCTTTGAGCCTTCTGCACAGCTCCAGTCCGTCCATATAAGGCATTTTGATATCCGTCATAACCACGTCAATCTGCATTTCCTCCGCCAGTTCCAGGGCTTCCACCCCGTTTCTGGCATAGCCGGCAATATAAAATCCCATCTGCTCCCAGTCCAGTTTTTTCATAATTACCTAGCAGGCTTCTTCTTCGTCATCTACCAGCAACACCGAATAACCGCTCATTTTTTCCATACTTTCCCCACTGTTATATGCCCACTGTTATTATGATCCGTATTTCATTTCCAGCCGTTTCCAGAGTATTCCCATAATGAATGTACTTATTATAATTTCCGCCGTTGCCACGTACAGATTGACAAACACGAGCACTGCCATTAACAGCGCTGCCGCACCCAGAAAAAACATCAGCTTTGCGGCGCCTTCCAGATACTCTTTTTCATCCCGCACCGGCGCTTTCCCTTTTCCCCGGATCATACTGATATCCTTTGAAATCACCAGTCGTATTCCATAATACATGCAAATCACAAAAATTAAAAGCGGAATGCCAGCCATTTCCAGAAATGTTTCTGCCTTCATATAAAACCTCCTTATCCACTGTTTCCAAAACGATCCGGACATCCGGACAGTCCGCAGACGGATATACAAATAACGGCTAACCATATGCCAGCATATGTCCAGCCGTTATTTTTACCATTATTTCTTCGCAATATACTTTCTGATATCCAGTGAAATCGCAATAAAGATTACGATACCGATGGCTATGTACTGTGCGTTTGCGTCCACACCCAGATACTGGAGCGCCACTTTCAAAAGTTCAAAGACGGCCACACCGATGACTGCGGATGATACCCGGCCACGTCCGCCGGTAACAGATACACCACCAATGGTACATGCGGCAATGGCTTCCATCTCGTAACCATAACCAAGCGCTACTGAAGCGCCTCCGGCCTTTGCGCCCAGCATAAATCCTGCCAGACCATACATTGCGGCAGCTTTCATATAAATCAGTACCAGAGTCAGCTTTACCGGTACGCCGGCTACTTCCGCTGCCTGCGGGTTTCCGCCGATGGCATACATATATTTTCCATGACGGGTCATATTAAAGATAAACCAGCTGATCGCCGCTACTATAATCGCTATCCAGATCAGATAATTGATTCCAAGGAACTTTCCGTTTGCCACATTCGTATACTCTTTTACATATCCGCCAATCGGGGTTGCGTTTGTAAAAATCATACACAGACCATACACGATTTCCATCATGGCAAGTGTTGCGATAAATGGCGGCACATTCAAAAATGCGATAAAAAATCCGGTTACAGAACCAAATGCCCCACAGATAAGCATAACGATAAGCACTACTACAAATACGTTTAACGGTTTCATGTCCGGGAAGAACTTTCCGGAATAATCCACACGCTGTAACAATGTACCTGCGATACATCCGCCAAAACCAATCATACGTCCGGCTGAAAGGTCGCAGCCCGCTGTAATTACGCATCCGGCGATACCAAGGGCGATTACAAGTCTGGAACTCATATTCATAAGAATATTCATAAAATTGTTTTTTGTGAAGAAATTATCTGATGTAAATCCGGTATATATTACCAGGATAAACATAACGATGATTACTCCGTTATTAATCAAAAAATCTTTTACTCTCTGTTGATTTGTTTTTACCATATCTCTCTCTCCTGTCTGTATGCTTATTCACGTTTAAAACTGTGTCGCATAGCTCATAATTTTCGCCTGTGTCATATCTTCCGGCTGATCAATTTCCCCTCTCAGCTTTCCATTACACATCACACAAATCCTGTCTGACATTCCAAGAAGCTCTGACATTTCAGATGAAATCATGATAATCGCCTTTCCCTGTGCTGCCAGTTCGTTCATAATTTCATAGATCTCATGTTTTGCGCCTACGTCAATCCCTCTGGTAGGTTCATCCATAATCAGCACATCCGGATCATTGGCCAGCCATCTGGAAACAATTACTTTCTGCTGGTTTCCTCCGGACAGGTTCGCAATATGTTCCTTCATATTTGGAGTCTTGATTCTCAGCTTCTGAATACTTTCATCCACAACACTGTTAATATTTTTATGGTTTAATACAAATCCTGCTTTCAGATACTTCTTATATACCGATACGCCTACGTTATCTTTGATGGACAGACATCCAAAAATACCATTTCCACGTCTGTCTTCCGTAATCAGACCGATTCCCGCATTCATGGCATCAATCGGGTGTTTGATTTTCACCTGTTTTCCATGCATATATATTTCACCGGACACAACTCCACGGATTCCAAAAATCCCTTCCATCAGTTCGGTACGCTGTGCGCCTACCAGTCCGCCAAATCCCAGTATTTCTCCTTTCCGGAGGGAAAAGCTGACATCCTGGAACGACTTCTCATGGATGGAACACAGATTTTTTACTTCCATAATTACTTCTTCCGGTTTGTTTTTTCTTGGAGGATAGACATTGGTAAGTTCACGGCCAACCATTTTTGCGATGATCTGGTCCGTACTCATATCCGCTGCCGGCCAGGTGCCTACATAGGTACCGTCCCGCATGACGGTAATATCATCCGCGATACGTTTAATTTCATCCATTTTGTGGGAAATATATACCATCGCAACACCCTTATCCCTTAAATCATTCATAATACGGAAGAGAGCTTCTACTTCATTATCAGAAAGGGAAGATGTCGGTTCATCAAAAATTACGACTTTTGCCTGTTGGGAAACTGCTTTCGCAATCTCCACAGACTGCATCTGTCCAATAGATAAAGATCCAAGCTGTGCCTTCGGATCGAAATCCATTTTTACTTCTTTCAGCCATCTGGCTGTCTCTTCATACATTTTCTTATGGTCAATCAGTTTCAGCGGTCCGAAATTTTTAGTCGGAAACCGGCCCAGATAAAGATTTTCCCCAACACTCCTTGCCAGAACCGGCTGCAGTTCCTGATGCACCATTGCGATGCCATGCTTCATCGCTTCATCCGGATTATTTACTTCAATTTTCTTTCCATCCAGCCAGACCTCCCCAGCGTCCATTTTGTAAATACCAAACAGACACTTCATCAGGGTAGATTTGCCGGCGCCATTCTCCCCCATCAGCGCATGGACCGTTCCCGGACGAAGCGACAACTGTACATTATCCAGTGCCTTTACGCCGGGGAAGGATTTGCTGATACCTTTCAGCTCCAGTTTATACTCAGCCATACTACTCCTCCTCTTTCATTGTCCGGGTGTAAAACACGCCGGCCCAAAGCCCGCAGCTTCACACAATTTACAAGTCCTGGCGCAAACCTGCCAGTACTGGCGCCTGACAGCTTCACACAGGACAAAAAAGAAGCGCGGGTGCCTTGCACACCCGCACCGCTTATCTGGTTCTATATAATTTACGGCCTGTTACTTATTTACCACTTACCATATCAAGAACGTCCTGTGCGTTATCTTTCGTAACTTTTACATAATCACAGCCGATATAATGTTCATTAGTCTCACCATTGACATATTTTACAGCTGCGTCAGCGGCGCTGTGTGACTGGGAGAAATGATCGTTAAATACAGTACCTGTCATTTTGCCGGATATTACGTTTTCAAGAGCTTCCGATAATGCGTCCACGCCTACCAGGAAGATATCTTCTCCGACTTTGCGGCCAGCCGCGTCAATTGCCTGCAGTGCGCCCAGTGCCATGGCGTCATTATTACAGAATACAACTTCTATGGAATCGCCATGCTGTCCTAACGCATTCGCAACGATCTGCTGTGCCTGATCCTGCTGCCAGTTACCTACCTGATCAGACAGGCAGTCCACTTCCCATTTTGCGTCTGTTAAAGCTTTTACGGAAAATTCGGTACGGTACTGTGCGTCAATATTTTCCGGATCGCCCTGTACCATTACGTACTGTACTTTGCCGTCGCCATTTTTATCAACAGTCTCAAGGCCGAGATCCATAATCAGCTCGCCCTGGAATGTACCGGACTGGCGTGCGTCACAACCTACATATGTAACATTCCAGTTGTTCTCTTCCCATCTCTTCTGTTCATCTTTATCCGGCTCACGGTTAATATAAACAAGCGGAATATCCGCATTTACTACTTTATCTGTAATTGTCTCAGCAGAAGAAGAGTTTACCGGATTTACAATCATCACGTCCACACCTTCTGCGATAAAGTTATCAATCTGTCCGGACTGGGTACCCTGGTCATTGGCACCGTCCACGATCTTAATATTATCTTTGGAAAAGCCCAGGCTTACCAGATAGTTCTCCAGCTCTCCACGGAACAGTGTCATAAAGTTATCAGAAAACTGATAGATACATACGCCAACCTTTTTGTCAGCCAGATCTGCGCCGCCTGTTGCGTCATCGCTCTTTGTATCTCCGTCTGTTGCGTCATCACTCTTTGTATCTCCGTCCGCCGTATCGTCAGGTGTACTTTCTTTATCCTCATCCCCACTGTTCTGATCATTTGTGGTATCAGATGTATTGTCTTTTGAATCATCCTTACTGCCACATCCTGCTGCCATTGTTGCTACCATTGTCATTGCGAGCAGTAAACTCACTACTTTCTTTTTCATATATTACCCTCCCTGTGTTTTTTCTCTATAACTCTTTGTTACAGTCAGAATTATAACAGTGTGTATAGTAAAAAAACATACAATATTCTTCTGTCTTTCTTGAAAATTCTTTTATTTTTATGCATATCGTATATTTTTATGTATGACAGCAGCATTTCATTGGTGTATTTACAACGACACAGTCCGGTCTTTCTGTCTGCGGCTTTGTGCGATTTGCCAGTAAAAAGCCCGGATCCCGGACTCTTTCCGGCCAGTTGCCACCCTCCCCGTTTCTGACATAAAAGAACCTTCAGATCCCCAGAGCATGTCCTGAAACGCTTTCTGACAGGTGTGCCACAGGAACATGAGATTCCTCAACGGGCCTGTGATTCTTCCATGATCCTGAAATGAACCCAGACAGACACGCCGCATCGTACCCTCCGGGGATTGCATGACCCATGGGTATAACATGACCATTGAATATAGAGGACTATGTAACCTGCATCCGGCGTAACTGTCCCACAAACCGGAAACTGCGGATCGCGGGAAAGATTTTTAAGACATGCTCCCGGAATGCTTAAAATATGACTTTTCATACATCTGGAATTTGTACAATTAAATCAGATATTTGTGTATTGCCCCGTCTGCCCTGCCGTGCTATACTTCAGAAAATGTAACGCTTCCGGCAGCCCGCCTCCTTCCACTGTCCCCTGCGCAGACAGGAAACTGTGTCACTCAGGGGAGCAGGAGCTGGCTTGCCATCCGTTACCACATCATCAGTAAGAGCATGCAGATAAAAAAGTATCCGTTTTCTGCATTGCTCCGGAAAGGAGATACCAGATGACCACACGTATTCAGAACATGACGACAGGAGCGCCCGTTTCCCTGATCGTATCCTTCGCAATCCCTTTAATGGTGGGAAATGTCTTTCAGCAGCTGTATACTGTTGTTGACAGTATGGTCGTGGGCAGATGCCTTGGTGTGGACGCACTGGCTGCCCTGGGAGCCACCACCTGGCCTAACTGGGTTGTCCTCGGCTTTATCCAGGGACTGACGCAGGGCTTTGCCATTCTGATGTCCCAGGCGTTCGGGGCAGGCAACGAAAAACAGCTGCGTAAAGTAACCGGCAACTCCATTGTTCTTTCCGGAATCTGTTCGGTGATCCTGCTGGCATCAGGGCTGCTTATGGCACGTACGCTGCTGGTACTTTTAAAAACGCCGGACGGAATCATTTCCTATGGGATACTGTATCTGCAGATTTCCCTGCTGGGTGTTCCTGTCATTACAGGCTACAACCTGCTGGCCGCCATCCTGCGTTCACTCGGGGATGGAAAGACCCCGCTCATTGCCATGGCAGTGGCGTCCCTGGTAAATGTGGGACTGGATCTGCTGTTTGTCATGGTATTTGAATGGGGCATTGCCGGAGCCGCGGTGGCCACTGTAGCCGCACAGTTTTGTTCCTGCGTATTCTGTCTTGGTTACATGCGCAAAATCCCACTGCTCTCCCTTTCCGGAGAAGATTTCCGGATAGATAAAAAGCTGGTGCGCCGGATGTTTGTCCTCAGTACTCCCATGGCGCTGCAGAACCTTCTGATTGCCGGCGGCGGAATGATAGTACAGACTGTGGTAAACCGGTTTGGCCTTATATTTATCGCAGGGTTTACAGCCGGCAGCAAACTGCACGGGGTACTGGAAATCGCCACATCCTCCTATGGATTCGCCATGACTACCTATGTAGGGCAGAATCTGGGCGCCAGAAACACCGGCCGCATCCGTGAGGGTGTACGGGCAGCTTTAAAAGTAGCGGTCTGCACGTCCCTGGTAATTTCGACCGTCATGCTTCTGATCGGAAAACCTGTCCTGGGAGCTTTTGTATCCGGTACAGCCAGCGAAGTGACAGAGACCATTGCGGTAGCTTATGAATACCTGGCCATTATGTGCGTCTGCCTGCCCATCCTGTATGTACTTTATGTCATCCGTTCTTCGATACAGGGTATGGGAAATACGTTCTGGCCAATGGTATCCGGCATCGGGGAACTGATTATGCGCACCGGCGCAGCGCTGCTGCTGCCATCCATGATCGGAGGCACCGGAGTATTTCTGGCGGAAGTACTTGCCTGGGCCGGCGCAGATGTGGTACTGATACTCAGCTATCTGTATCTTATGAATAAGCGCACCTTCACGGAGGCTGCCTATGCGAAATGATCTGGAAGAAAAGAAAATACACGGCTCCCCGCTGTTCCGTTTCCAGTACTATCCGAAACCGGAAGGCTGCACACAGCTTCTGGTCCCCTGCCACTGGCACGAAGAAGTGGAGATCCTGGTTGTGGAAAAAGGAAGACTGACTGTCATCATTGACGGAAAACATCTGACCTCATCTGAAGGTGAGGTGTTTTTCGTCAATTCCGGCCAGCTCCACCAGATGCAGGGCAGCGGCAGCGGAAATGTATTTTATTCCTTTGTATTTTCCATGCGGGCGCTGGATTTTAAGGAAAATGACTATGCGCAGACGGCGTTGTTAGCGCCCCTTGGAGAAAAATGGTGCTTTCCGGAGCGGATCCTGCCGCTTCATCCCTGCTCCTATCCGCTGATGAATATTATGGCGGAATTAAAACGGCTGGTGGAGGAACGTCCCATCGCCTATGAACTGCTGGTCAAAGCGGAACTGTACCGGCTCATCGCCCTGCTCAGACAGCACCAGGCTTTCGTACTGAAGGAAACGCAGACGCAGGAGCATTCCTATACGGCGCTGCGTTTAAAAACCGTACTGCAGTATGTGGCGGATCATTACATGGAAAGTATTTCCCTGGAACAGGCGGCGGATCTTATGCATATGTCCCCCAAATATTTCTCAAGTTATTTTTCAGATACCCTTCATATCAGCTTCATCCAGTACCTCAACCGGTACCGGGTGGAACAGGCGTGCATTCTGCTCCAGACAACAGCCCTGTCGGTAATGGAAATCGGACTTGCGTCAGGCTATTCAAATTTCAGTTATTTCATCCGCAGGTTTAAGGAATTTCAGGGCTGTACGCCGTTAGATTACAGAAAACAGCTAAATACATTATCCTGACCAGAATATTTTACAACTACACAAGGAGGAAACAGACATGGTAAAATGGTTAGAAAACGCAGTATTTTATGAAATATATCCACAGTCTTTTCAGGACAGCAACGGCGACGGCATCGGTGATTTTAAAGGAATTATCCGGCGGCTGGACTACATCCGTGATCTTGGCTGCAACGCTATCTGGATGAATCCCTGCTTTGTATCCCCGTTCTATGACGCAGGTTACGATGTCACAGACTTTTACCAGGCGGCGCCACGTTATGGCACCAATGAAGATCTGAAAGAACTGTTTGATGAGGTCCACCGTCGTGACATGCATATTCTGCTGGATCTGGTGGCCGGACATACGTCCCTGGAATCTCCCTGGTTTAAAGCCTCCTGCCTTGCGGAAGAAAACGACTGGACCAGCCGTTTTATATGGACGGACAGCGTAATGGAAGAAACCGGGGAAATAAGCGGCATCCGAAACTGGCTCAGGGGTATTTCGGAACGTGACGGAGCCGTGGCCATGAACTGTTTCAGCACCCAGCCGGCATTAAATTATGGTTTTGGTGAAGTGACAAAACCCTGGCAGACTGCCGCTGATTCTCCGGAAGCAGAACAGGGCCGGCTGCTGCTGCAGGACATTATGTCCTTCTGGCTGGATATGGGCTGCGACGGCTTCCGGGTAGACATGGCTGCCAGTCTTGTGAAAGCCGATCCCGGACATAAGTGGACAAAACGCCTCTGGCAGCAGGTACGTGCCTTCCTGGATGAACATTATCCACAGGCTGTGCTGATTTCCGAATGGGGCGATCCAAAAGAAGCCATTGAGGCAGGCTTTCATATGGACTTTCTGCTCCACTCCGGCCCTACCTGCTATATGAAGCTGTTTCGTGAAAATCCTTATTTTTCCAGGAAAGGAACCGGTGATATCAGCCAGTTTGTACAGACTTATGAGTCCTATTACCAGCTGACAAAGCAAAAAGGCTACTGCTGCATTCCGTCCGGAAACCACGATATGAAACGGATGCGGGCCACACTGGACGAAGAGGAAATGAAACTTGCCTTCGCTTTCCTGTTTACAATGCCGGGCTGCCCGTTTTTATATTACGGGGATGAAACCGGAATGCGTTATCTGGAAGACCTCACTTCCAAAGAAGGAGGCTACGACCGTACCGGTTCCAGAACGCCGATGCAGTGGGACCACTCCGTAAACGCCGGATTTTCCACTGCCCCGGCAGAAAAGCTCTACCTTCCGCTGGATACAGATCCGGCCCGCCCTACCGTTGCTTCCATGACAAAAGATTCCCATTCCCTGTATCATACGGTCAGGGAACTGACCGCACTGCGCCATGCGCATAAAGCACTGCAGGGCAGTGGTGAAATCCGGTTTTTATACGCAGAACCAGACAGTTATCCGTTCCTGTACGAACGGCAGGCAGAAGATGAAACACTGCTGGTAATCCTAAACCCGTCGGACCGTACCTGCGAATGCCCGTTATCCCGCAGGCCCGGAGAAATAATTTTCTCCTGCCGCAGGGACGACGGTTCAGATGAACTGTTCTGGCAGAATGGACGTCTGCAGACACCGCCATGCAGCGCAATCATCTGCCGGTATTAGAGCGTGTTTGAAACATGATTTCTGTCAAATGTACCAAAAGGGTATGATACATCGTACCCCTTAGGGTATGCGTCACAATTTGTACCCTAAAGGGCATGATATACCCTAAAGGGCATGATATGGGAAATTTGACCCGGATGAGGGCCGGATATACCGCAAAGTGGGCAGTGCAGCTGGCAGAAATGATTTTCAGACACCTCTGGTACTACAGCAAACCATACCTGATCATGCACGGTTATCTTTTATTTCATGCAACGGATCAGCTGCGAATGAATGTATATTTCCCAGACGCTGGGCAAAGGCAGCCGGTCCCTACGGCATTCCGGTTCCGAAAAGCGGGAATCTCTAAGTTTTCTGCTGGGAAAGCATTCATACCGGACGGACCGGTGCCTATCCACCATCCCTGGCTCACAGGCACCTTTCAGGGACGTCCATGTTCCTGAATCCTGAAAACAGGCAGAAAACAAAGAGCTTCCGGCTTTTCTCCACAGTCATGCCTTCAGGGACCGGCTTCCTTCCCCCGGCTGTTTCCGGCAGAATATACACATGCCCGCCCCCGCTTTAGTGCCTGTACCGGACAGATCCATGTGGCAGACAGTGAAAAGATATCTGTATGGGGACGGATGATCCGGAAATTCCGGCAGGCGATTCCCGGACCGGATACTGCTTACCGCAGACGGGCGCACTGTATACATCAGCAGAAATGTATATTTCCCGGACGCCGGGCAAAGGCAGCCGGTCCCTACGGCATTCCGGTTCCGAAAAGCGGGAATCTCTAAGTTTTCTGCTGGGAAAGCATTCATACCGGACGGACCGGTGCCTATCCACCATCCCTGGCTCACAGGCACCTTTCAGGGACGTCCATGTTCCTGAATCCTGAAAACAGGCAGAAAACAAAGAGCTTCCGGCTTTTCTCCACAGTCATGCCTTCAGGGAACGGCTTCCTTCCCCCGGCTTTTTCCGGCAGAATATACACATGCCCGCCCCCGGTTTTAGTGCCTGTACCGGACAGATCCATGTGACAGACAGTGAAAAGATATCTGTATGGGGACGGATGATCCGGAAATTCCGGCAGACGTTTCCCAGACCGGATACTGCTTACCGCAGACAGGCGCACTGCATACATCAGCAGAACGGCCTCATGTGTTCTGCCGTCAGTTAAAAACCGGACTTACGCATAATTCTTCCAAAAACCATTCCGATACTGTCTGATTTATATACCAGTTTCCCTGCAGACCTGTTGTCATCAGGGCAGAACTGAAGTTCCTGCCGGATTCCCGCTTTACATGGAAAAACCGGATTCCATGTATTTCTTCCGGATACTGCCTGGTTTTTATATCACTTACCTGCAGACCTGCTGTCTGCCAGGATAAATCTGAATTCTGATAAGACACATTTTATAGCGTTTAATAACTGTTATATCTTATCTTCAAAAAGTTCGCAAGCCCTTGAAAACGCTAAATTTATAGCAAGTGAGTTTGCCCTTATGCTTTCCCTTGTTTCATATCCTTTTCTCTCATGTTACGAACCCTCATAAGGGCAAAAATAAGGGAAACAAAAACCTGTAACAAATTATAACATAAAATGAACAGGACAGGAAGAATTGATTGGAATGCTTCCAAAAATTTCTCCAAAACACAGACAAGAAAGGACTGATAAGTTATGAGATTTATTTATGCAGCATATAATATGCTCCATAACTGTATTGACGTAACCACTTTTGACGGATATATTTTACGGATAGATTGCAGCAAAGCGGAAAAAGGATTAAAAACAACACCATGCTCCGAATGCGCCTTAAATGCTTTGGCAATAGA
>CANRTU010000022.1 GCA_947642745.1 uncultured Eubacterium sp. | reverse complement strand
TAGCAGACGGTTCAAAATATCGTTCTGACATCAGATAGTCAAGGGATATTTCTCTCGCTTCTTTCCGCTTCAAATCCCGCCATGCGTTAATTGCTTCATTAGCATTTGATACCGCCATATCAGTAAATGCAAATATTTTGAAATGATAGTTGTATCCATAAAAATTCCCTCCTTTTTTCTATTATAAAATGACCTTATAGAAAAATAAAGAGCCTGAAAAGCGCCAAAAAGCAATTAGCAGTTGCTGTTATTTATTTTATTCCGGTAAATGTCTGATCTGTATCCGGTATATCGCAGACTTTCTATATATTGTAAGATAAAGCACTAAAATGAAACATCCTGACTGTATGCGTAAGCAGAAACAGAGCCGGCAAACTGTGGTTTTATTTCACAAGTTCACCGGCTCTGCGTCTGGCTCTCTGATAACACACATATTCATTTGTCGGACATTTCTAAGAGTTTCCTGCCTGCATTTTGGGCAAAATAAAGGAAATTTCCCACGTACCGTATCTTCACACAATTTCAATCTCGTCCTGTTTCCACATACAGGACACAATAGCCACTTTTGCTGCTTCATTCTGACAACTCCCGCTGTTCCTTTTCCATATTCTGAAAGAAGCTCATTGCAGAGATTGGTGTATGTAACTTTGCGATATTGCTTCAAATGATCCGGATGCCCCTGTCCCCATGTGCCTGGCGGCTGTTCTTCTTCGGCGGGCAATCGTAAATCCGGAATAAAATATCCAATTTCTTCGTAATATGTACCGCCTGACTGTTTTAATAATGATTCGTTCATTTTGTAATTCCTCAGTATGAATTAAATTTACCTGCAATTCATTCATTCTGGCTGATTACAAAGTCTTTTAGTTTTAACTTCCTTATGGAAGGTTACCTGTTCTGATCACTTTTACATTCTGGTAACCGTCCATTCACAGTTTTTTCCTCATGCGTTTGTCCTGTGTCTGAACAATTGACGGTTGCGGCTTTCCTCAAAATCTGCTAAAATGATTCCCGGAACCTGGCACTCTGTCAGGATAAAGTGAACAGCCCTGACCGCTGCCCCAAAGCATCACTGAATATGCTTCCCGTAATCCACTGAAGGTCATGAAACCTCATATCCAACAGGTGCCGCAGAGGCATCTTAAAAAGCTTTCCGTAAAATATACGAAAAAGCCTGATATGCTTCCCGGTTTGCACCCTTTCAGGGGCATCGCATGGAAAATTAATTCCAGATCCGGAACTTATGCCAAGAGAAGCACGATACACTGCCATGCCGGCTAAATCCGGAAAAAATTCTCCATATCACGCTTCCCGGGAATCTCATGACCCCCGGATACAGTATACCTTTCAATAGTACCAGACAGAAAGCGCAGATACCGGGAATAATTTTCCAGACACATACCAGCATGTGTTTGAAACATGCTTTCTGTGAGAGTTACCCTGAAAGGCATCCTATGGAGAAGTTATCCTTTAATACAGCGGACAGACCGGCCCTGTCCGGCAAAGCTCCGCAACATTAACGATGCGCATTGCGGCAGGATTTCACAGACACTTCCGGGACAAAAAGGATTTTATTGCGCCCGGTAAACATAATTTCATAGCAAGGAGCTGTATCAATATGGAACAAATCATAATCCCAGAAAACTATCAGCCAGACCTGAACCTGCACGATACCCAGGTCGCCATCAAAACAGTGAAAGATTTCTTTCAGAACCTGCTGTCACTCAGCCTGAATCTGTCCCGTGTCTCCGCACCTTTGTTTGTCACACCGGAATCTGGTCTGAATGACAATTTAAATGGTGTGGAACGCCCGGTTTCTTTTGATATCAGAGAACAGGAAGGCCAGTATGCCGAAGTCGTCCATTCCCTTGCCAAATGGAAACGCTTTGCCCTGCACAAATACGGCTTTGCGCCGGGAGAAGGGCTCTACACCGATATGAACGCCATCCGCCGGGATGAAGATACTGACAATATTCACTCTGTTTTTGTAGACCAGTGGGACTGGGAAAAAATAATCACAAAAGAAGAACGGAGTCTGGAATATCTGAAAAACACCGTAAAGACCGTTTACCGGGTACTCCGCAAAACTGAAAAATACATGGCCGTCCAGTATGATTATATTCATGAAATACTGCCCCATGATATCTGTTTTATCACCACACAGGAACTGGAAGACCGTTACCCGGACTGTACGCCTAAAGAACGGGAATACCATATCGCAAAAGAAAAAGGCGCTGTCTGCCTGATGCAGATTGGCGGCCTGCTCGCTTCTGGTGAAAAACACGATGGCCGTGCGCCGGACTACGACGACTGGACACTGAACGCAGATATTATTGTATACTATCCGGTTCTGGACATTGCGCTGGAGCTCTCCTCCATGGGTGTACGTGTAGACGAAGCCGCCCTGCTGGAACAGCTGGAAAAAGCAGGCTGTCCGGAACGTGCAAAGCTGCCGTTCCAGAAAGCTGTCCTGGAAAAAACGCTGCCTTATACGATCGGCGGCGGTATCGGACAATCCCGCATCTGTATGTTCTTTCTGCGCAAAGCCCATATCGGGGAAGTACAGTGCTCCATCTGGAGGCCGGATACCATAGCCGCCTGCGCCAGCCACGGTATTCCATTATTATAAATCATTCTATGATATATTATAATCATATATTACAATCATATATTATAATAGAAGAAATCCGTTTGCCGGAAACATGCGGTATTATTTTTGCAGAATAAAAAAATCCGCATCTCTTTCCAGCGGATTTTTCACAAAAATATCTGTCATACAAATGCTTTTCCAGTGCATCCGGAAGATACGCTTATCTTCCGGATGACGGAATACAAAAATAAAAGATAACCCTGCATCATCAGACATTTCTCCGGTACCTGACAGGAACTGTCCGCTCTTCTCTGTCTCCCGGACAGCTGCTCCGGACTTACCGGCCCGCCCGGAAGGCATACGACACTGTGTCCCCAGAGCAGACCGTCCCATAAAAATCAGGATAAGTTCTTTATATGATTTCACAGCCTGTTATTTCCCCTTAATCACATCCGCCATATCATACAGACCGGCAGACCGGCCGTTTAAAAACTTCGCCGCTTCCACTGCGCCCCTGGCGAATATGCTTTTTGAGTTTGCGGTATGTTTAAAAGTAATCACCTCGTCCGTTCCGGCAAAAATCACCTCATGCTCGCCTGCGATATTGCCGCCCCGCACCGCAGAAATGCCAATCTCATTTTTATCACGCTTTTTCCGCTGCCGGCTGCGGTCATACTGATATGCGTATGTTTCATCCAGTACTTCATTCATACAGTCCGCCAGCGCAAGGGCCGTGCCGCTTGGAGCGTCCAGTTTCTGGTTATGATGCTTCTCCACAATTTCGATATCAAATCCCGCCGGCGCCAGCACCCTGGCCGCTTTTTGCAAAAGTTCCAGCAGCGTATTAATTCCAAGGGACATATTGGCTGATTTCAGTACCGCAGTTTTTTGTGCAATATCCCGCACCCGGTCTTCCTGTTGTTCTGACAGACCGGTTGTACACAAAACAAGAGGTATCCGGTTTTTCCCACAA
This sequence comes from uncultured Eubacterium sp., assembly GCA_947642745.1. Lineage (GTDB taxonomy): Bacteria > Bacillota > Clostridia > Lachnospirales > Lachnospiraceae > Eubacterium_J. The sequence continues at coordinate 58,933 of CANRTU010000022.1, read as the reverse complement.
TATTCCAGGACGCCGTCCACCGCCCCGGCAGTGGAAAAATCAATCACCACATCCGCTACAGCCCCACAGGAATAAAAATCCCCGTAAACCGGATACGTATTCACAATGTCGTCATAAGGATCAATACCTGCCACAATTTCAATATCAGGATCCTCTTTGCAGATTCCCGTAATAACCTGTCCCATTTTACCATTACAGCCATGTATGATTACTTTTGTCATGTTCTTTTTTACCTCCATCTTATGTGTAAAACCAGTTGCAGGGATTCTGGCGGCAATACATAATTCCAGAATCCCTGTTTTCATAAAATCAATATAACATCCGCCCTGCTTTTACATCTTACAGCAGGCCGTAAGCCTTCATGGCCGCCGCCAGTTTCTGTGCGGATGCCTCCTCCATTTCAGTTAACGGCGACCGCAGGGAACCTGCATCTTTTCCCATCAGATTCAGCGCTTTCTTCACCGGAATCGGGTTTACTTCCGAAAACAGCGCATCAATCAGCGGAAGTCCCTTTCTCTGAATACTGCGTGCCGTTTCAATATCTCCGTCAAAAAAGCTCTGGCACAGACTGTGTACATCGGCGGGGGCGATATTGGACCAGACTGAAATTACCCCCAGGGCGCCAATCGCCAGCATCGGCAGTATCAGGCCGTCCTCGCCGGAATACATTTCCAGTTTACCGTCTGTTAAGTCCAGCGTCTTATAAGCCTGCGCCATATTTCCGGTAGCTTCCTTTAATCCCACGATATTTTCCACATGATTGAACAGATGGGCCACCGTCTCAGGCTGCATGTTGCATCCGGTTCTGCCCGGTATATTGTACATAATGACCGGTGTTTTTACCGACTGGGCAATCTGGGTAAAATGACTGATCAGCCCGTTCTGGGTTGCCTTATTGTAATACGGGGTCACAACCAGCAGTGCGTCCGCACCCACCCGCTGGGCTTCCTGTGACAGATATACCGCTGTCCGTGTACAGTTAGAACCGGTACCGGCAATTACCGGTACCCTGTGTTTTGTAAATTCCACACAGGCACGGATAACTTCGATATGCTCCGCTTCTGTCATGGTGGAAGATTCTCCGGTAGTTCCCACGATTACGATGGCGTCCGTACCGCCCGCAATCTGTTCATTGACCAGTTCCTCCAGCTTATCATAATTTACGTCCAGATTTTCCTTCATAGGTGTGACGATGGCAACACCTGCACCTTTAAAAACAGCCATGTTAAATACCTCCCATTTATAATACACAAATCTTAAAGTAAACTACCGGGCAGCCTCCAGAACGGCGTATAGAATACCCAGCGATCCTGCCCGTAAAATTATTTGCTTTTACAGAACGCAGTTCCTGTCGTGAAAGATAGAACAGGATACGCCGCCTGCGGCGGGTCGACGCTGACAGCAACTTCCTCTCCGCCGCAGTGCGATCCCGCCCGGAGGGCTTTTTGTGATATAGGAAATCCGGAGGAATTTCCTATATCATAAAAAAGTATCCGGCTTTGCCGGATACTACGCCTGCGGCGGGCTGCACTGGCAGCATTTTCCTCTCCGCCGCAGTGTGATCCTCCCGGAGGGTTTTACTCTATAGGACGCTCTTTCCTATAGAGTAAAAAACCGGCTCAAAGGAGCCGGTCTTAACATCTTACCTGGATATTTTATCCGATAGCTCCCCATCTCCACCAGTGCGTGGCTGTTACTTTCCCTGCCGCCTGTAATGCCCGGATTCCGGACCCGGCTGTCAGGGCACACACTGATATAAAGATGACAGTCATAGAATTATTCATCCTATGCCCAAGAATCCCGCCACAGAAGCCGGAACCCTTTCGGCGCTCTCCCCTTTCCTATATCTTCCCCTGTGTCTGTCACATCCGATATGCTACTGATGAATCACGCAACCTCTATCCCGTTTATGCAATTGTATTTTTCTCTGTTAAAATAACTGCCAGACTTACTATAACACGGTTGCCATTCCCTGTCAACCATTTACTGGCCGGAGAAACGTGTCTGAAAACGCCAGGTCCCCGGGAATGCGCCTCACCCGCTTTCAGAACTGACAGTGTTTCGCGGCAAAAATTTTTCCCGCCTTTCTTTTACACTGTCATACAGACGGTTTCCCTTTAAAACCCATCCTGCGGCTGTCAGATCCACACCCGCACCATCTTCCAGCCGGAAAGTCCGCAAGGTCTGCGTCAATCAGAAGCCGCCTTTATAAAAAACAGATTCACTTCCCGCAGGCTTTGTAAATTCTGACAGACTTTGCAGTGGATACGGATTCCCGGCCGGATTTATTCTGTTTTTTGTAAAAAAACAGAGACTGATAAGCAGTTGTCAGTTAACCGGAGCTTTTTTTTCCTGAATCTGATAAATTTCGTCAGCGTAACCTTTTAAATCTTCCGGCAGACTGCGGCCTGTCACGATGACCTGCGTACCGTCTGTCTTCGCACGGAATAAATTCTCCACGTCCTGCGCCGTTACCACGCCGTTGTCTATCACACCCAGCAGTTCATCCAGAATTAAAAGATCACACTCTTCTGTCACCAGCACCTTTCTCGCAAAGTTTACCCCGTTTCTCAGATTTATATTCTCCTCCAGTTTTTCCTGTTCGGACAATTCCTCATAACGTCCCTGTGATTTTTCAAAATGAAACACTTTTATTTCAGGTTCCAGTTTCTGCATAAATGCAGCCTCTGTCTCCATTTTACCTTTTAAAAAGTGGATCACAAACACATTTCTGCCTGCACTCGCTGCCTGCAGCGCATAACCCAGTGCGGCGGCCGATTTGCCACGTCCATCCCCATAATAAATCTGAACCCTGCCTGCATCCATAATATCCTCCTTTGAAGCGCCTTATGCGTTCTACATGCTTCAGATTCTTTAAAGATACCACACCTGTGTTAAAAATGCAATTTTTTTGTAATGATTTAGTAACTTTTTTTAATAATTTTTATCCTCCAGATACTCTATCTTGCTGACAGACACTTCATAAGCGACCCGCTTCTCACTCTCTAATTCATTTAGTTTCTTTACATATTCACGGCTTTGTATCCTTCCCCATACCTGTACGTGGGAGCCTACCGTAAATCCGGAGGCAAACCTGGCATTTCTGCCCCAGCAGATACAGGGAATATAATCAGATTTTCCATAAGAACGATTGACAGCAATCAGAAGGTCCGCAATTTCCCGTCCCAGCGGCGTCTTGCGGTAGATTGGTTCTTTACAGATATAACCATCCAGAAAAATCTGGTTACTTTTGACATCTTCTTCCTCCTGCTCCATAAATTCCAGTTCTCTTGCAAATACAGACAACACGAGACGGTTCTTTTTCTCCTCATGACGGTTATAAGACCGGAACTGCCCGGTTACATAAATGTACTGCCCTATGTAATTGCGGGTCGTGTCGATCAGCCGTTCGGATACCATAACCGGAATATAGTCCACAAAATTACTCAGTCTGTTTACGGATACATCTACCATATAAAATCCTTCTCCGTAAACCTCGTGGCTGAACTGAAACTCTGATATGATCTTCCCTGCAATAGTTACCTGATTGTTTTCAAATATTTTATCTGCCATGAATTTATTTCTCCCTTCCTCTTTTCAAACGTGACAGCTGCCCGGGCTGCCAGGTGGTCTATTTTCAGCCTGCAAAGCTGATTTTAGCTACTACCAGTGTATTCTTCTACCGCCGCATTTAGAACCCGGGCAATCATACCGGCAGCGTCATCCTGTCTGACAAGACAGAATGTAACATGCCCCTGCTAAAAAACACCGCATTTCATGTCGATAACTTACCTCTTCCAGATTAAAAAACCGGACGGCACGCTTTCCCGGCACGCTGCCCATACTGGCTTTTGCGGATGCTAATTTCTTCAAAAATCACTTGCACTCATCTAAAAATATGATAGAATATAAAGGCTGCGATTAAGTTTTATATATCAGACAGAAAGAAGGCTGTTTATGAAAATCACAAGAGATGATGTCCGTAATATTGCGATCATCGCCCATGTCGATCACGGCAAAACGACGCTGGTCGATGAACTGCTGAAACAAAGCGGCGTATTCCGTGCCAACCAGGAAGTCCGGGAACGTGTAATGGATTCCAACGACATTGAGCGGGAACGTGGAATTACCATCCTTTCCAAAAATACCGCCGTATTTTATAAAGACATAAAAATCAACATTATAGACACACCCGGACATGCCGATTTTGGCGGCGAGGTAGAACGGGTCTTAAAAATGGTAAACGGAGTCGTTCTGGTAGTAGACGCTTTCGAAGGGGCAATGCCCCAGACCAAATTTGTGCTGATGAAAGCGCTGGAACTGGACCTTCCGGTCATTGTATGCATTAATAAAATCGACCGTCCGGAAGCCCGTCCCGACGAAGTCATCGACGAAGTACTGGAGCTTTTTATGGATCTGGACGCCTCGGATGAACAGCTGGACTGTCCGTTTATCTATGCTTCTGCCAGAGACGGCTATGCCAAAAGAAATATAGAGGACGACTCCAGCGACATGACGCCCCTGTTCGAAACAATTATCGACTATATTCCGGCTCCCCAGGGAGATCCGCAGGCAAATACCCAGGTACTGATCAGTACGATTGATTACAACGAATATGTAGGCCGCATCGGCATAGGCAAGGTAGACAATGGCTGCATAAAAATCAACCAGGAAGCCATCGTGGTAAACCATCATGAGCCGGACAAACGCAAAAAAGTAAAAATCAGCAAACTGTATGAATTTGACGGCCTGCAGAAAACAGATGTGCAGCAGGCGGAGATCGGTTCCATTGTGGCGGTATCCGGAATTGCGGATATCCGTATCGGGGATACTCTCTGCGCACCGGAAGACCCGGTAGCGATCCCATTCCAGAAAATCTCCGAACCGACCATTTCCATGAATTTTATTGTGAATGACAGCCCGTTTGCCGGACAGGAAGGCAAATATATTACTTCCCGCCATCTGCGTGACCGGCTGTTCCGGGAACTGAACACCGACGTCAGCCTGCGGGTGGAAGAGACAAACGATACAGACAGTTTTAAAGTGTCCGGCCGGGGCGAGCTGCATTTATCCGTATTAATCGAAAATATGCGCCGGGAAGGCTATGAGTTTGCCGTCAGCAAAGCCGAGGTTTTATACCAGACAGACAGCCAGGGTAAAAAACTGGAGCCGGTGGAACTGGCCTATGTAGATGTTCCCGACGAATTTACCGGCGCTGTCATCGACAAATTAAGCCAGCGCAAAGGCGAAATGCAAAACATGCACTCCATCGCCGGAGGCTACACCCGTCTGGAATTCCGTATTCCTTCCAGGGGCCTGATCGGCTACCGGGGCGATTTTCTGACAGATACAAAGGGAAATGGCATTATCAATACCATATTTGACGGTTACGACGCATACCGGGGAGATATCCAGTACCGCAAACAGGGCTCCCTCATTGCCTTTGAAACCGGCACTTCCGTTGCCTACGGACTGTTTGGCGCACAGGAGCGGGGACAGCTGTTTATCGGCGCTGGTGAAAAAGTATACGCCGGCATGGTCGTGGGCCAGTGTGCCAGGGCAGAAGACATTGAACTAAATGTATGTAAGAAAAAGCATCTGACAAATACCCGCTCTTCCAGCGCTGACGATGCGCTGACCCTCACACCGCCACGTATTCTGAGTTTAGAGCAGGCGCTGGATTTTATAGACACCGATGAGCTTTTGGAAGTAACGCCAGAGAGCCTGCGCATCCGCAAACGGATCCTTGATCCGACACAGCGTAAACGGGCTGCGTTAAAACAGAATTCCTGACAACGCCTGTTTTTCCCGTCATAAAAACCGCCCTGCCGGCATGTCAGCCGGCAGGGCGGTTTCTGTTTTCTAAAACGATTCTTCCAGTGAAAACTTCTCTTTATCATCTACGGAAATTTCTTCCCCGATCTGCACCTCGATCAGTTTCAGCCCGGTTTTTGCAATCACCGTATGCCTGCATCCCGCACGCATCGTAATGACATCACCGGCCCGTACACCACGCACCACGCCGTCTACCACGGTCTTTCCGGTACCGGATATGACCGTCCATACCTCGTCCCGGTTTTTGTGGCTGTGATAGTTCATTTTATGCCCCGCATTCAGCGTCACCTTAATCGTCATGCCGGAAGGCTCCACATCCAGGACACGGAAACTTCCCCAGGACTTTTCCGCAAACATGATCTGCTGGTCGATCTGTTCCACAAAAGGCTTCATATAGCTGGACTGGCCTTTGTCTGACACAAGAATGCCGTCCGCCGAAGCGCAGATCACCACGTCATGCAGCCCCAGAGCCAGTACCGGTACATTTATTTCATTAATAATATGTACGTTACTACACTGGTCATTCATCAGCGCTTCGCCTACCACATGCTCCTTCATGGCTTCCGTCAGTGTATTCCAGGTGCCCAGATCCTTCCACTGGCCGCCAAAGCGCATAACCTCAATCTGCTTTTCCTTTTCCACCACAGCATAGTCAAAACTGATTTTATCCAGTTTTTCATAATTGGAAAACAGATCTTCGTAATCTGTAAAATCCAGCAGTTCATGGGCCTTGTCCAGCATATATCCCAGACGGAAGGCAAAGACGCCGCCATTCCACAACGCTCCCTGCCGGATATAGGAAGCCGCAGTCTTTTCATCCGGTTTTTCCTTAAAAGCGGACACCCGGCTGATGTCCCCGGCGCTGTCCGGAATAATATATCCGTACTTTTCACTTGGATAGGCCGGCTCAATTCCCATCAGGACCAGATTCGCCCTGCCTGATGCCGCCTGATCCCCCAGCTTCTTTAATGCCTCAAAATATTCCGGACCCACATAAGGGTCCACCGGACAGACGACCACAGGCTCTTCCCAGTCTGTATGCCGCACATCCGCCAGGTATGCCGCCGCCAGCGCAATCGCCGGAAAGGTATCCCTGCGGCATGGTTCTATGGATATCCCCGCCTGATCCCCCAGCTGGTTGCGGATGGCGGACACCTGCTTCCTGCTGGTGGCAATGGTCACCGCCGCCTGTGCGTCTACCGCAAGAATCTGGCGGTACATGCGCTGTACCATGGATTCATAATCCCCGTTTTCAGTTTTAAATATTCTGATAAACTGTTTGGAACGTATTTCATTGGAAAGCGGCCACAGACGTTTGCCCGAACCGCCGGATAACAGTACTATATTCATATAAATGCGTCTCCCTGACTGTCTGTATTCATCTGTCTGTATTCATCTGTCCGTCATCTTTCCGCCCGCAGCGGATTATTTTTAAAATCCTCATAAGCCAGCCGGATACCTTCCCGCAGGCCGGTTTTGTAATGCCAGCCAAGCCCCAGTGCTTTGCTTACATCCAGAAGCTTACGGGGCGTACCGTTTGGTTTGTCCGTATCCCAGCGGATTTCCCCTTTAAAGCCGGTAATCTCCGCCACCAGCGCGGCCAGCTCCCGGATCGTGATTTCCTTTCCGGTGCCTGCGTTTACCGTTTCATTACCGGAATAGTGATTCATCAGAAACACGCACAATTCCGCCAGATCGTCCACGTACAGAAATTCCCGCAGCGGACTGCCGTCTCCCCAGCATGTGACATAAAGCTCCCCATTTATTTTTGCCTCATGGAAACGGCGGATCAGCGCCGGCAGCACATGACTGTGGGTCGGATGATAATTATCGTTTGGCCCGTACAGATTTGTAGGCATAACAGAAATATAGTCCGTCCCGTACTGCCTGTTGAGATATTCACAATATTTCAGCCCGGAAATCTTAGCCAGGGCATAAGCTTCGTTGCTCTGCTCCAGCGCACTGGTCAGCAGACAGCTTTCCTGCATCGGCTGGGGCGCCAGACGGGGATAAATACAGGAAGAACCGAGAAACTCCAGCTTCCTGCAGCCATTTTCCCATGCCGCATGGATGACGTTCATTTCAATCATCATATTGTAGTACATAAAATCCGCCAGCGCAGACTGGTTGGCGTCAATGCCGCCCACCTTTGCGGCAGCCAGAAACACATATTCCGGTTTATGACTGGCAAAAAACCGCTCCACATCCGCCTGCCGGCACAGATCCAGCTCCTGATGGGAGCAGGTAATAATATTCTCATACCCCTGCCGCTGTAGTTCCCGGACAATGGCGGAGCCAACCATGCCCCGGTGTCCCGCCACAAATATTTTCGCATTCTTTTCCATTCTTACAACTACCTCTTTATCAGTCCGGTCCCGCTTCCCAGACTGCCTTTTGTGTTTTCACGCAGCCTGCGGACCGCTGGAACGTTCCGACGCTCTTTTACCTGACTACGCCTTTTTCCAGATATTCCGCCAGATTGACCTTTATATGCTCTTCGGCCCGCTCCACGGCTACTTTCTTCATATCGTGCTCCACCATTAGTTCCACCAGTTTTTCAAAACTGGTTCTGGTAGGATTCCATCCCAGCTCTTTTTTTGCTTTTGACGGATCTCCCCACAGATTAACTACATCGGTAGGCCTGTAAAATTCCGGACTGACCTCTACCAGCACACGGCCGCTTTCCCGTTCGATGCCCTTTTCATCCATGCCGGAACCGGTAAACTCCAGCTCTATGCCCGCATAATGAAAGGCCAGCCTGCAGAATTCCCGCACGCTGTGCTGCACCCCGGTGGCAATCACATAATCGTCCGGTCTGTCATTTTGTAGCATAAGCCACATACATTCCACATAATCCCTGGCGTATCCCCAGTCCCGCAGGGAACTTAAATTACCAAGAAACAGTTTTTCCTGTTTGCCCTGGGCGATCCTGGCCGCAGCCAGCGTAATCTTTCTGGTAACAAAAGTTTCTCCCCGGCGCTCCGATTCATGGTTAAATAAAATGCCGCTGCAGCAGAACATATCATAGGCTTCCCGGTATTCCTTCACGATCCAGAAGCCGTACTGTTTGGCCACCGCATACGGACTGTAAGGATGAAACGGGGTCCGCTCGTTCTGTGGCACCTCTTCTACTTTTCCATACAGCTCGCTGGTGGAAGCCTGGTAAATCCTGCACGTCCTGGTAAGACCGCACAGACGTACTGCCTCCAGCACCCTTAACACTCCTACTGCCGCCACGTCCGCCGTATATTCCGGCACGTCAAAACTTACCTGTACATGGCTCTGGGCCGCCAGATTATAAATCTCATCCGGCCGCACGGAACCTGTGACAGACACCAGACTCATAGAGTCTCCCAGATCCGCATAATGCAGATGAAACCTGGGATGTCCTTCCAGATGTGCGATCCGCTCCCGGAAATCCACGGAAGAGCGTCGTATCGTCCCATGCACGTCATATCCTTTATCCAGTAAAAACTCTGCCAGATAAGACCCGTCCTGCCCGGTCACGCCGGTAATCAATGCTTTCTTCATCATGTTTTCTGCCTTTCCTGTCTGATTGCCCTTTCATTTCGCCGCCAGACGAATTTACCGAGGCTGTCCAAAGGGTGCCGGTTTCCGCCCACACAAGGCGCCGTTATGCGTTTCTGCCGGTTTCCCCGGATAATCCCATCACTTTGATAAATTCCTGCGTTTTATCCCGCATAATATGAAATCCCTGCTCCAGATCCTCCAGCCTGAAGCAGTGGGAAATAAACTGTTCCGGCCGGATAGTGCCTGCGGCCAGCCGCTCCAGCACATAGTGCCAGTCGTCATCCTCCTCATGGGTAAAGGAAGAATTCCAGGTACCCATAACCGTCAGCTGGCTGCGCAGTATTTTCCAGTAACTGTTTTTTTCCAGCGTCATATCAGTATACGGATTGCCCACCAGCATCAGTCTGCCCGATGGCGCAGCGGCTTCCACCGCCTGAACCAGCGTTTCGTTTTTGCCGACGCATTCAAAAAAGACGTCCACGCCGCAGCCGTCCGTGTGCTCCATCAGCCACCCGGCCACATCGTCTGTGCCGGCGTCACAGTAACACTCTGCCGCAACGCCCATATTTAACACCATCTGCTTTTGAAACTGTTTATTGCCAATAACAAGCACCTTTCCGGCGTCATCCGCATTCCCGCCGCCCTGACGGCTTTCCAGTAAAAACATCAGAAGCAGCAGCCCGATGGTGCCAAGTCCGCAGATGGCAACGGTCTGTGAATGGACAGGAGCCGCCCTGCGCAGGGCATGTACCGCCACTGCCATGGGTTCCAGCATGGCCGCCTGTTCAAACGATACCTGCTCCGGCAGCGGCAGCAGATTCGCCACAGGCACCGCCACCAGTTCCGCAAACCCGCCGTCCCTTCTGGAACCGGTATAACTATAATGCCTGCACATCTCATACTGTTTTTTCTGACAGGGCAGACACTGTCCGCAGGGAATCAGCGGAAAGACGCCCACACGCTGTCCCAGCCATTTTTTATCCGTCATGGGGCCGGTCTTTACCACAGTTCCGGAAAACTCATGTCCCGGAATCAGCGGATAGGAATAAGCGCCGGTACGGTAAATCCTTGGTATATCAGAACCGCAGATACCAGCCGCCTTTACGGCCACCAGCGCTTCGCCGCTCTCCGGCTGCGGATCATTTACGGTTTCAAACCGCAGATCATTTGTCTGATGTAATACAAATGCTTTCACTTTCCTGCTCCTTTTTTCTGTTTCTATTTTATGAATTCTTAGTTCTGTTTCTTATTTTCGTTTCTTAATTCGTATGTAATTTTCCGGATACCGGCATGTCTGCGTTTCCATATCCATGTTCCGGGGGCTGTATGTTTCATCTCCTATGAAAACCGGCGGTTTTACAGACAAAACCGTATATGCCCCCGGTCCCTGTTACACATCTTTCGGATCACCGCAATAATAACGGTCACAACCGGGACTTACTGATCCCCGGTCCCTATTCTGCCTGTCCCTGTTCTGTGCGTCTGTTTACACAGAATGTAACTATTATACATCAATCAGACAGAAAAAGGAACAAAAAATTTTTAGTAAAAAGCAACCGGCGGGCTGCCCACGCAGTATCTTCCCTTCCTGCGCAGGACAATCCCGCAGGGAGGGCTTTTCGTGTTACAGACAAATTTTCCATAAAGTAAAAATGGCGGACTGTCCCCGCCGGCAGAGGCAGTTCACACGCAGGGATAACCATCCGGTCCGCAGTCCTGCCTGATTTTTCTTATATTTCTGCCCCTTTAAGCTGGCGGCGGATGTATCTGCCAGCACTGCCAGTCCTGTGGGGACCTTTTATTCAGAAACTGCCAGGAAGCTTTTAAATGTGTCTGATGTGCCGGGCAGTATGTCTTCCGGAGTCTGATTTCCATCCGCTTCGTGTATCCGGATACGGTTATAAAATATACCGCCTGACCGGGTACAGAAAACGAACGATATCAAAAGTCCGGTTGCGGAAATTGTCAATACAGAACAAATTTTCAAATGAAAGATCCGAAATATTAAGAGCGTAGGGAACGCTTTGTCTCTCTTTAAAATGTTACCAGATAAAAATATAATGTGCGGGAGCTAAAGCAGATCGCTGTCTAAAATTTTATAAAGCGAAACGCAACTTTCAGACCAAAAAACCGGTGTATATAGGTGAAAGCAGCTTTCGATAGAATCTAAGAAAGGAGAAGTCATGAAAGATGAAGAAATCGTCAAATTGTATTTTTCACGGTCAGAGGATGCCATTTCCGAAACGGCATTGAAATACGGGAACTATTGCAACTATATATCTCAAAATATTCTCCATAGTAAGGAAGATGCTGAAGAATGTGTAAATGACGCCTGGTTTGCCGCATGGGAAACAATTCCGCCTCAAAGACCGCAAAATCTGAAAACTTTTTTAGGAAAGCTGACACGGAATATTTCCTTAAAAAAGCAGGAGAAGTATCAGGCCGCAAAAAGAGGCGGCGGACATGTGTCAATCGTCTTATCTGAACTGGAGGAATGCACAGCTTCCGATAGCAGTATTGAAGATCATATAGATTATGCTGTTTTGACTGAATGTATCAACTCGTTTCTGTCATCTCTGCCATCTCTTAACCGGATGATTTTTGTCCGCAGATATTGGTATGTAAGTTCCATATCTGAAATTGCAGAACAGTACAATATAAGTGAAAGTAAGGTAAAATCCATACTCTTTCGTTTAAGAAAGCGTCTGAAGAAACATTTAGGAAAGGAGGGTTTTTTTATATGAATTCCCGAAAACTGTTTCATAGCATTGGAGAAATTGAAGACAGATTTATTGACGAAGCCTCCCCGAAGGAGAAAACGCAGCCAGCCAGACGGCGCTTTTCAGTAATAAGGGCTGCGGTTGCCGCGGCGGTTATACTGGTTATGGCTGTACCTGTCACGGCGTCTGCGATTGAGACATTCCAGTATAATGCGGCAGTAACATACTTAACTTCGCTTGGAATCGAAGCCGGAGATTTAAGTGACTATTCCCGCAGAGAAATTATAGACACTGTTAAAACCTATGACGCAGGCGAAAGTAATGCCCTGATAGAGAACCTTTTGCGGGAAAAAGATAAAATCCCTGTAACTGATACGATGGCGCAGGTTACATCTGAACAAGTATCAGAACTCACACCAGACATGACTTATAAAGACATTATTGAGGTACTGGGAAATACGGTTGATGTTGGAAGCGGTATTTATATTCTTCAATATGAGGTAGATGGAGCATATACTATTAATATTCCATTGGCGGATGACAATGCCCGGCTTGGCGTGACAGGAGATAAACTTTTAGAAGCTAAGAAATCTGTAACTGTTTTACAGACAGACTATCCGGAATATCATACAGCCGGAGAATTAGTGGAATCTTCGGATTTAGTTTTTACCGGCACAGTCAGAAATATTGAATATCAGATGATTGATATAAGAACAGACAAAGAACCCGATGAAAATACCGGATGCGCAGATGATGAGGGGACGCCATATACGCTTTATACCATTGATGTGGACAAAGTATACAAAGGAAGTATTGAGTCGTCCACAATCATAGTCAGGCGTGCTGGCGGAAGTTTTGGTAATGACGAATATATTGTCGAAAATGCCTCTGAAATTACAAAGGGAAAAAAATATTTATTTGTTACTGAAATATTTAAAGATGCCTGGCCGTGTTTATTAAATGCAGATCAGAGTTCTTATGATATGGATGCTCCTCAGACTGTAACAGACGGGGAAGAAAAAGAAATTACGTTAGCTGATATTCTCAGATTGTTCTAAAAGGAGATGACTGACATTCAGAAACTTCTCCCCGCTTCTTTAGTAGTAATTATGACATTGCCTGACTTTCCCATCAGGAAAAACAAGTGTAAATCAAAATTCCCGGTTCACAGTCAGGCAGTTGATAAAATCGTAATTCACAATCAGAGTATATACAGATAATTTCTATATCCGCATATACTCTGACCATTTTTCAGAACATTTTATTTCACCAGGAACTGTTGATAAATCATTAAATATAAACACTCTTTCACAGATTTATCTGTCAGCTTTCTTCATCTGCAATTACATAATCCTTCCAGAATAAAGAAAGCATTCTTTTAAATTCATCTTCCTGTAATTTCATCAGACCCGGTATCTTTGAACACAGGATTTCTTTCCAGAATTTTTCCTCTGACAATGTATGTTCTGCAGCATATTTATTTAACAGCAGCATGATTTTATTTCTCTCTAAAAAAGAAATTTCGTGTTCGATACAGAATAAACTGGTTGATTCGACATGATCACCATGTATTTCATAAAATGCCGATGTTAACAATTTATTCTGTTCGTATAATTGCTCAATAAGAGTCTGAACATCCTGTTTCATAAAAATAACCTTCATTCCGGAGCGTGTTTGAAAAATGATTTGCCGCCACAACACGACTCCCCATTATTTATAACCGCTCCCCTGCGTCGTCTGTCTTTACGGCAGCATTTTCAGCCGCTCCAGGGCTTTTACCGTATTCTCATAACTGCCAAATGCCGTCAGCCGGAAATATCCTTCCCCGCACGGACCGAATCCGCAACCCGGTGTGCCCACCACGCCCGCGTTTTCCAGCAGATAGTCAAAAAACTCCCAGGAACCCATTCCCTCCGGCGTCTTCAGCCAGATATACGGAGCGTTGATCCCGCCGTATACTTCATAGCCTGCGCTTTGCAGCCCTTTACGGATAACCGCGGCGTTTTTCATATAATACGCCACCTGTCCGGTTATCTGGGACCGGCCTTCCTCAGAATATACCGCTTCCCCGGCACGCTGTATGATATACGGTGCGCCGTTATACTTTGTGCCATGGCGCCTTGCCCACATGCCGTGCAGGGAAACATCCCCGCATAAAAGCTTTTTGGGAACCACGGTAAAACCGAGCCGGACGCCGGTAAAGCCGGCGTTTTTGGAAAAACTGCGGATTTCTATGGCGCAGGCCGTTGCGCCTTCGCATTCATAGACTGAGCGGGGCACGTCCTCCTGGGAAATATACGCTTCATAGGCCGCATCGTATATGATAACACTTCCATTGCGGTTCGCATAATCCACCCACTCCTGCAGCTGGCTTTTCGTAAACGTAGTTCCGGTAGGATTATTCGGCAGACACAGATAAATAATATCCGGCGTTTCTTTTGGAAATTCCGGTACAAAGCCGTTTTCCGCCACACAGGGCAGGTAAATAACCCTGCTCCATCTGCCGGTATCCGGATCGAACGTGCCGCACCTGCCCGCCATTACATTGGAGTCAATATAAACCGGATACACCGGATCTGTCACTGCCACTGTACAGTCACTGCCAAAAATTTCCTGGATATTGCCGGAGTCAGATTTTGCCCCGTCAGATATAAAAATTTCATCAGCGTTTATCTCACAGCCCCTTGCTTTATAATCCTGCTCTGCTATAACGCTTCGCAGAAATTCATATCCCAGATCCGGCGCATAACCCCGGAACGTCTCCGCCTGCCCCATTTCGTCCACCGCCTGGTGCAGCGCACGGATCACCGCCGGCGCAACAGGCAGCGTCACATCGCCTATTCCAAGGCGGATCAGGTTTTTGTCCGGATGCGCCTTTGTATAAGCGGCTACTTTCTGCGCAATCGTACTGAATAAATAACTTCCCGGCAGCTTCTGATAGTTTTCATTAATTTTATACATCGTAACATCTCCTTTATCATCCTGTCGTTACATACTTATCTGTCATTATTGCTATTTCCTGTTTCCATCAGCTGATCTGGCAGCTCAATCTCTCCTTCATATACCGTTGTGGCCGTGCCTGTCATATACACCAGGTCCGTCTGCCGGTCCCATATGATGTCCAGATCGCCGCCCCGCAGCCGCACAGTTACCTCCTGATTCGTATATCCGTTCAGGATACAGGCAACCGCCGTGGCGCATGCCCCTGTGCCGCAGGCAAGCGTCTCCCCGGAGCCCCGTTCCCAGACACGCATCTGTACCGTATTCCGGTCCAGCACTTTTACAAATTCCGTGTTTACCCTGGCCGGAAAACATGCATGATGCTCAAACTGCGGACCGGTTATTTCCAGCGGGAACCGGTCCACATCGTCCACAAATACCACACAGTGGGGATTTCCCATGGAAATACAGGTCATCCGGTAACTGGTCCCTGCGATGGTAACCGGTTCGTTGATCACCTGTTCTTTTTCCGATTCTACCGGTACGTCCTTTGCCCGCAGCACGGGCTGTCCCATATTGACGCAGATCCGTCCGGCTTTTCCTTCCGATACATCCAGCCGCAGCTCTTTGATACCGGCAGGTGTTTCGATTTTAAGTTCCGTTTTATCTGTCAGCCCATGATCATAGACATATTTTCCTACACAGCGGATGCCGTTTCCACACATCATTCCCCTGGAACCGTCCGCATTATACATCGCCATTTCAAAATCCGCCACTTTCGAAGGTCTGATCAGAATCAGTCCGTCCGAGCCGATGCCAAAATGCCTGTCGCTGACAAATACCGCCACTTTCTCCGGCTGGCGCAGCGTCTCTTCCAGACAGTTGACATATACGTAATCATTTCCTATTCCGTGCATTTTTGTAAATTTCATATCATTCCTCCCTGTATATCCGTTCCATTTCCACACAATGATTCTGGCACTTCTGTAGTATTTGCGGCCTGTTCCCGCCGCCCAGCCAGACGGCCCGGCATGTCCGTTCCGCTTCCACACAATGATTCCGGCACTTCTGTAGTATTTGCGGCCTGTTCCCGCCGGCCCGGCATGTCCGTTCCATTTCCACACAATGATTCTGGCACGCCTTTGGTATTTGCGGCCCGTTCCCATCACTCAGCCCATCAGGCTGAGCAGCATCTGCGCCGCTTCCGCAAGATCCGTGCCGCTGTCCATGCTGCGCTTTTGCAGATACCGGTGCGCCTGTGTCTCTGTCATATGATTCCGCTCCATCAAAAGCTCCTTTGCTTCCCCGATCACCCGGTTTTCTTCCGGCGTACGCTGTTTTGGCGCCTGTCCGCGCTTTTTTTGTCTGCGTGTATATGTACCGGACATCATCTCCACCGTCCGGAGCAGTTCATATACTTTCAGGGGAACCGCCAGTCCCACAATGTCCTCCGTTTCCCGTTCCGCAATCTGGCTTTTGGACCCAATTAACAGCATCTGAAAGCCTTGCGGCAGATATTCATACAGTTCGCTGTACATCATATCCGCCAGCCGCCAGCAGCAGATCACAAGCCCGCTGTCCAGATCCCCGGCCGCCTGCAGGGCAGCCGCTGCGGTGGTACAGACCGCATCCACCGTATAGCCGCCTTTGCGTAAAATACTGCGGACACTTTCCGCCTGTCCGGTTTTCGGAAAAACAATAATAATATGCATATGGTCCGCCACCTTAAAAACTACTGCCTGTCCGGTTTATCAGATTCTGTATAAATACTCCGCCGTCTCCCAGTCTGTCACCGCAAACCGGAACCGGTCCCATTCTTTTTTCTTTGCGCTGATATATTCCCTGCTGATATGGGACCCCAGGGTATTTAATACCAGTTCATCCTGTTCCATCTCCCGCAGGGCATGAATCAGATCCACCGGCATCAGTCCGATCCCGATGCGGGACAGCTCTTCTTCTGTCATATCATACACATTGCGGCTGACCGCTTCCGGCGGCATCTGTTTGTTCCGTATACCGTCCAGTCCGGCAGCCAGGCAAAGCGCCAGCATCAGGTATGGATTGGCCGCAGAGTCCGCACTGCGCAGCTCTATCCTGGTACCGTCCCCCCTGGAAGCCGGAATGCGGATTAACGGGGTACGGTTGCTAAAAGACCAGGCGATCACATTCGGCGCGTCATACCCGGGGATCAGCCTTTTATAAGAATTCACCAGCGGATTTCCCACTGCCGCCATTCCTTTGATATGCTTCATAAGACCGCTGGTAAAATAATAAGCTTCCCTGCTTAATCCATGTTTATCCTGCCCGTCATAAAAAATGTTCCTGCCATTTTCTGACAACGACAGGTTTAAGTGCATACCGGACCCGTTTACACCAGCCTCCGGTTTTGGCATAAAACTGGCGAACATGCCATGGCGCTTTGCGATAGTCTTTACCGCCAGCTTAAAAGTCATAATGTTATCCGCCGCATGAAGCGCCTCATCATACTTAAAATCTATTTCGTGCTGGCCCGGCGCACACTCGTGGTGGGAAGCTTCGATTTCATAGCCCATTTCTTCCAGCGTAAGTACCATGTCCCGTCTGGCGTTTTCCCCTGTATCCGCAGGTCCCAGGTCAAAAAAACCTGCCTGTTCATACCTTCTTGTCGTCGGCCTGCCTTCATCATCATAATGGAACAGGAAAAATTCACACTCCGGTCCCACCTTTAGGACATACCCCATATCTTCTGCTTCTTTCACCACCCGGCGCAGCGCCTGGCGGGGATCTCCCTCAAAAGGCGTATGGTCCGTATTGCACACATCGCAGATAATTCTTGCCACCTTGCCCTGCTGGGGACGCCAGGGAAATATGGCGAATGTATCAGGATCCGGATGCAGGTACAGATCCGACGCTTCCGCCCTGGCAAAACCGTCAATGGCCGATCCGTCAAACATACATTCATGATCCAGCGCTTTTTCCAGCTGCGACCTGGTAACCGCTATATTTTTCAACGTTCCAAACACATCCGTAAACTGAAGACGGATAAACGCAATCCCTTCCTCCTCCACCAGATTTAAAATGTCTTCTCTCGTATAGTGGCCCATGACCATGCTCCTTTCTTTAGACAAGCAGATACTAACAATCGCCCGCATCCTGCTTTTTTCCGCAACACAGAAAACCAGCCTGCTTTTTTATCCGGATACGTCCTGTGCGCAGTATTTTAACACCCTGCGGTAATCCATCCGGCCTCCGAACAGATCCAGCGCACTTCCAATGGTCACATGCAGCCGGTCTCTTCCATAAGTTTTTATTTTTTTCAGATCTTCAAAGCAGCTGACGCCGCCTGCGTAAGTCACCGGCAGTTTTCCCCAGCCGCCAAGCAGTTTTACAAGCTCCGCATCAATACCGGCCGCCTTTCCCTCCACATCCGCTGCGTGAATTAAGAGCTCATCCGCATACACGGACAGTTCGTCCAGCAGTCCGTATGAAATGGTTTCTTTTGTAAATTTCTGCCACCGGTCCGTTACGATATAGTATTGTTCGTTTTTTTTCCGGCAGCTGATATCCAGTACCAGACGCTTTTTGCCCGTGACACCGGACAGACCGCGCAGACGATCGTAATGAATCCTGCCGTCTTTAAACACATAGGACGTAACAATGACATGACTGGCCCCCGCGTCCAGAAACTGCCCTGCGTTTTCCGGTGTAATTCCCCCGCCTGCCTGGAGACCTCCCGGATAGCTTTTTAACGCCAGAAGCGCCTGCTCCTTTGTGGCCTCATACCAGGGCGAACCGGGCGGATTGAGCATAATAACATGCCCGCCGCCCAGACCGTCTTTTTTATAAAATTCCGCAAAGTATGCCGCATCCTGTTTCGAAACAAAATTTTCCCTGGCATAACTGTCCTGGTCATTTAAGCTTCCTCCCACAATCTGTTTGACTTTGCCGTTGTGAATATCAATACATGGCCGAAACTCCATATTACCTGCCTTTCTGCTGCCATGCGTCTGTATCTGCCCGTTTCCCCCGGCCTTACCGGCAGTTTTAATGTCCCGCCGGCCGCAAACCCTGAAACCGCTGTCCGGTCCGGCCATTGCGCACCCGTATGCCAGAGCGCCGTCACAGTCATCCGCATGTCTTTGACTGAGTCTGTGATCTTTTCACCAGACGCCCGCAGCGACACTGCCGCACTGATTTCTGACGCCTTATTCTGATCTCCGTATGCTTTCCACCAGATCCCCGCCGCCATGGCCAAAGCGGATCGTCTGCGAACGATATTAAGAGAATACCATAATCCGCCAGAAATGAAAACAAAAAAATAATCAGCTGTGTTTCAAAACTGCGCCCGTCAGCATCTCAGCATGACACCGGACCATGGCCCGGCATGTATGGTGATCTGTTATTTCATGGGAGCTGATGGCTGTAGATTACCCGACGTCCGGGGAAGGCAGTCAGTCAATGCAGGCATTCCAGTTCCGGAAATCAGGAATCTTTATGGTATTTTCATGGCATTTTGTGGAATCTTTATGGTATTTTCCTGTAATTTTTATGGAATTTCTTATAAAATTTCCATATTTAATGCCGGATTAAGTATAAACAGTTACAATTATTAAAAAAAATAAATAATTTTCAAATGTGACATTGACTTTACACTTAACTTATTGTAGAATTGACCAAATTACACAGAATTTACATAAGTCATAACCCATCCATACGTTCCAGAATTATTTTCACACTACTTTACGCAAACTTACTACAGGAAACTTACATTATCAAGAAAGCGAGGACACGAATTATGGCAACAGTTATTGGCGAAGGCATTACATTTGACGACGTACTTTTAGTTCCGGCATACTCTGAAGTCACACCGGATATGATTGATCTGACGACACAGCTTACAGAATCCATCACCTTAAATATTCCGATGATGAGCGCAAGTATGGATACGGTTACCGAACACCGTATGGCAATCGCCATGGCCAGACAGGGAGGCATGGGTATTATCCACAAAAATATGTCCATTGCGGCCCAGGCGGAAGAAGTCGATAAAGTAAAACGTTCTGAAAATGGCGTCATCACTGACCCGTTCTCACTCTCCGAAGACAATACACTGGCAGACGCTGACGATTTAATGGCAAAATTCCGCATCTCCGGCGTCCCGATCACCAAAGGCAGCCAGTTAGTCGGTATTATTACTAACCGGGATCTGAAATTCGAAACAGACTTCACGAAAAAAATTAAAAACTGCATGACATCTGAAGGACTGATCACAGCCCCGGAGGGAATTACCCTGGAAGAAGCCAAACAGATCCTTGCCAGGGCAAGAAAAGAAAAGCTTCCGATTGTAGATAAAGACAATAACTTAAAAGGACTTATTACGATTAAAGATATTGAAAAACAGATCAAATATCCGGCGTCCGCAAAAGACGAACAGGGCCGGCTGCTCTGCGGCGCCGGCGTAGGTATTACCAAAGACATGATGGACCGTATCGAAGCCCTGGTAAACAACCACGTGGACATTATTGTGGTAGACTCGGCCCACGGCCATTCTAAAAATATCCTGGACGCCGTAAAAAATATCAGGCACAACTGGCCGTCCTTACCAGTCATCGCAGGCAATGTGGCCACCGCGGCGGCTACAAAAGCGCTGATTGAAGCAGGCGCCAGCTGCGTCAAGGTGGGCATCGGACCGGGCTCCATCTGTACTACCCGTGTGGTTGCAGGTATCGGCGTACCGCAGATCACCGCTATCATGGACTGCTACAACACCGCAAAAGAATACCACATCCCGGTCATTGCGGATGGAGGCATCAAATATTCCGGAGATATGACCAAAGCGCTGGCAGCCGGCGCCAATGTATGTATGATGGGTTCCATGTTTGCGGGATGCGACGAGGCGCCCGGCACCTTCGAACTGTACCAGGGACGTAAATATAAAGTATACCGGGGCATGGGTTCCCTGGCGGCCATGGAAAACGGCAGCAAAGACCGCTATTTCCAGCAGAACGCCAGAAAACTCGTTCCGGAAGGCGTGGAAGGACGCGTGGCCTACAAAGGTTCTGTGGAAGATACCGTCTTCCAGCTGACCGGCGGTATCCGTTCCGGCATGGGATACTGCGGCTGCCCTACCATTCCTGACTTACAGCAGCGCAGCCAGTTTGTAAAAATCTCCGCCGCATCATTAAAAGAAAGTCATCCACACGACATTCATATTACAAAAGAAGCGCCGAATTACAGTATCGACGAATAATGTCCTTATTTGTGTAAAAATATGTATATTTTGTGAAAATTTAGCGAATATCAGCTTGCATATCGGGCCGATATTCGCTATACTATTGTTTGTGAATACGTTTTGTGACCAGGTTCACAAAATAATCTATTTCAGAAAGGGGAATTACATGAAAAAACTATTTAAACAAATCACCTGTTTTATGCTTGCGCTGCTTCTGTTCGCAGGCGTGGCCATTGCCCATCCGGCGCCTGTAAAGGCTGCGGAAGACGACGATTACATTAACCTGTACGGCCTCCCGCTTACCCTTGAAACATCTACTGCCGGTGTCGCAAGAGCCCATTCATTCACTACCAGATCCACTGGTCCTTTATACATCGACCTTTATTTCGCAGAACCGACATCTTTTTCCTATGAATTAAAATCAGCTTCCGGAACCGTAGTGGATTCTGATACAATCATAGATACGGATGAATACTGGCAGTCCATCACAGGTGAGACAACTACTACCTGGGTATATGAACTTCCATACAAATCTGCCGCAGTAGGCACATTCAGCTTTGACGTTACTACTATGACAGATACTTCCTATGCGCTGGTTATCGATCAGGCAAAGACGCCCGCGGCGACCATCAGCCATTCACAGATGACCATTACAGCCGGATTTACTGACAAATTGAAAGTTGAGAACGCTTCCGGAAAAGTTACCTGGACATCCAGCAACAAAAGTATCGCAACTGTAAATGACAAAGGCGTGGTTACCGCAAAGAAAAAAGGCCGTTGTACCGTAACAGCTACTACAGAAGACGGTTCAAAATTAAAATGTGTCATCAAAGTTGCCAACAATGTTTACACAAGAACAAAAGGCACCAATGCGGACGCAGATAAAAACGAGGTAACTGCTTATATTTACAAAGCTTCCACAGACGCCAGCGGAAATCTGGTATGTAAATTCCGTGTGATTAACAACACATCCCGTTCCATCACAAAATTGTCAGACATGAGAATTGATGTGAAAAACGCTAATAAGAAAACATTATTCAGCTATAAAGTTAAATCCAAAACTGTAAGTGTAACCGGTTACAGATACAAAGACTACAGCATCACTATTCCTAAATCTGTTGTAAAAAAATGTAACCTGGTAACAGCTACCATCAGCTTTACCGGCGATTATATTTACACACTTTAATTATAAAAACCCTCCGGCTTTGCAGGATACTCCGCCTGCGGCGGGCTGCCTCCGACAGCATTTTCCTTTCCGCCGCCGTACGGTCCTTCCGGAGGGTTTTACTTTACAGGACGATCTTTTCGATAAAGTAAAGTCCTCCGGCGCTGTATGCAGTCCGGAGGGCTTTTTTAGTATCAGGCGCCTTTTATCTGTTCTTATTTTTATTTTTGTTTTTGTCACTGCGGTCCGTCTGGCTGCGTGTATCCTTCGCGGGATCGCTGGCTATTCTGCTTCTGCTCTTCGTACTGTTATCCGTCTGATTCTTTGTACGCTTATCTGTGCCGCTGGTATTTTTGTCTGTTCTGTCCGCATCGTCCGTGCCGTCAATGGCGTCCGCCGCATCGTCTCCCAGATCTTCCACACCGTCGATCACATCACGGCCCACGTCTTTTGCGCCGTCAATGACATCACGGCCCACATCACCGGCGCCGTCAATGACATCATTCGTTATACTTCTGTCCCGGTCCGTCACAGAATCCGTTCCATTTGTTCTATCTGTTCCATCTGTCCTGTCTGTACCGGTTGTGTCATTCGTTCCATCTGTACCGGTTGTTCCGTTCGTTCCGTCTGTGCTGTTTGTCCCGTCTGTACCGGTTGTTCCGTCCGTTCCGGTTGTACCATTCGTTCCATCTGTGCTGTTCGTCCCATCTGTGCCATTGGTCACGTCGTTGACATTTGTATCTGCGCCAGTTCCCTTATCATCCGCCACACTGTTTGTACCAGCTTCATTACCGGTTTCATGATTCTGTACAGAACTGTTCTGCTCTTTTTTCGTCCGGTCTGTACCGCATCCGGCAGTAAGTGACAGTGTCAGTACGGCAAGTACGCCTAACATTACTTTTTTCATACTAATTCCACTCCTTTTTCACATTCTGATAAAATATGATAAAATACGCATTTTACCACACCCCTATTGTTTCCATCCAAAGACAAACTATACATTATTTGCGCATCCTTGGCTGGAAAATCAGGGACGCCAGATATCCCAGCACCAGCGCACCGGATACCCCTACCGCACAGGAAGTAAATCCGCCCATAAACAGTCCGATAAACCCGTTCTGGTCTACCGCCTCTTTCATACCTTTCCAGAGCAGATTGCCAAAACCAGGCAGCGGCACGCTGGCTCCTGCCCCGGCATATTTTATCAGTGGATCATAGATACCGATTGCTCCCAGCACAGTTCCTGTACAGACCAGCGTCACCATAATTCTGCCGGGAAGCATTTTTGTCTTTTCCATTAATATCTGGGCCAGCGCACAGATCAGACCGCCTACCCAGAATGCATTCAGATAATCCAACGTCGTTCTCCTTTCTGTTTCCCATTGCCGGCGCATATACGTGAAAAAATATATTTACGTCCCGGCAGCCGTTTCGATTATGACTCCGTGGGCCGTTCCCGGCACATTCTGCCCTTCATTGAAGCTGACCTGGGAAAGCATCGCTCCTGTTGGCACAAACAGAATCCTCCGGAGGATGCCTGCGGCCACCTGCGGCAGAAAATGAGCGCTCAGCGTCGTAGCTGAACAGCCGCATCCGGAGCCGCCGGACTGGGTACCCTGCTTTTGTGGGTCATAAATCTCAATGCCGCAGTCTGTATGGTTTTTGCTGATATCATATCCTTCATCGCCCACCAGCTTCCATAAAATTTCCTGACCCACATACCCCAGGTCTCCGGTAATAATCAGATCATAATCGTCCGGTTTCCGGTCAAAATCTTTAAAATTCTGCACGATCAGCTTCGCCGCCGCCGGAGCCATGGCCGCCCCCATATTCATGGAATCCCTGACCCCGTAGTCGGTAATGACACCGGTGGTAATTCCGGTAATCTTTGCCTGCCCCTGTTCTTTGCCAAGTACAAAGGCGCCGCTTCCGGTAACTGTCCAGGTAGCTGACAGAGGACGCTGGTTCGCATATTCCACAGGAAAGCGGAACTGCTTCTCCGCACTGGCAAAATGACTGGATGTGAGCGCCAGCACACGGTCCGCATATCCCGCCGCCACACACATGGCTCCCAGAGACAGCGCCTCGCCGCAGGTGGAACAGGCGCCATACAGTCCAAACAGCGGAATTTCATAATTCATAAGCCCGAAAGAAGTAGCTATCGTCTGTCCCAGCAGGTCTCCGGCAAAAATATAGCGGATATCCCCTGGCGTAAGGGACGCCTTTCCCATGGCCAGTGCAGCCGCCTCTTTCTGCATGGTGCTTTCGGAGGCTTCCCAGGAATCCTCTCCAAACTTATCGCTGTCACATACCATATCAAATGATTCACCAAGCGGACCTTCCCCCTCCTTTTTCCCCACCACAGAAGCGCTGCTTAAAATAAAAGGAGCCTCCGCAAACCGGAGGCTCTGACTTCCCATCTGCTGTGTCATACTGATTCTCCTTTTTTAAGACGTATGAACAGGCGGACAGCTCCACCTGTTTTGCGTCTGCTTAGTTCCATCACTAGTATTCCCACAAACAGATTTTTCATGTAATTTTTTAATAAGAAATCAATTTATCTTTTTTTCCGACATCTTTTTTCGTCAGACGGTTTCCATCCAGCACAAAGACTACCGCCAGACAAAGACATCCGCCCGTCAGCAGATACAGTTTCAGACCAGTCTGATTCAGCACGTCCAGCCAGTCTGTCTCTGTCCAGATCACAGACACCAGATTCATGGTTCCATGGGCCGCCGCAACCGTGGCAATGCTTCCCGTCTGTTCCACAATATACGCCAGCAGCAGGCCTGCGGCCGCAGCGTATATACACTGGACCAGGTTAAAGTGCAACAGTCCGAAAACCAGCGCTGATCCGGTTATGGAAAGCAGCCTGCCGCCTTTTTTACGAAACCGGCTGTATACCATTCCCCGGTATACCAGTTCTTCCACCAGCGGGGCCAGAATACAAAGCGCCAGGATTTCCAGAAACAGGCTGTTTCCATAAAATACCGCTGTCACACGCTGGTATCCGCCGGACGCTTCCTTTAATCTTGTCAGATAAATGATCTGGTTCCAGCCAATTCCCCACATGACCACGCCGGATACATAGCAAAAAAACGCCGGAAACCGGTAAACCGTCCTGCGGCCGCTCCATAGCCGGATCTTTTCCTTTCTGGAAATCCACCAGCCGGTTATCCCAAGGCAGACGGCCGACGTGGCCGCCTGCAGCAGCAGGCCGGAAACCTGCCGCCCGGCCAGGGCCTGAAAAAGCAGGCTGTATACCACATTGGCAAGAGCAGTATACAATAACGCCGGCGCCACCGCATGGGCCGCGTCTTTCCAGGTAAATGGTTCCGGCCTGTCAGCGGCTTTTCCTGCCGGATATAATTCTTTTTTATATAAGTTTATCATTTCCAGATCTTTTTTGTCTGAGTCCCGCATGTTTCCTCTCATTTCAATCAGGCAGTTTCATCCTGCCATGCCAGAGCCGGTCTGGTCAGGCTTCCGGTCTCTGTTCCTTTCCGGCGCAAAGCTGTCCGTACATCTGCTCCACACTCTGTCCCAGTACCGGATGACGGTACCAGGGCGCTATCTCCCGCAGCGGTTCCAGCACAAACAGACGGTTTTGCAGATCCACATGGGGAATCGTAAGCTCCGGCGCATTCATTACCAGATGGTCATAAAACAGTATATCCAGATCCAGTGTCCTGGGGCCCCAGTGTACTTCCCTGGTCCGGCCTTCCTGCGCTTCAATCTGTTGCAGCGTCTCCAGAAGCGCTTTTGGCTGCAGCACCGTCTCCAGCCGCAGGACACAGTTTAGAAATTTATCCTGCTCCACGCCTCCATAAGGCTCTGTTTCAATGATACCGGATATTTCCCGTACCCTGCAGGATGGCAGGGATTTTAGAGCATCAATTCCCCGGCGGATGTGTTCCTTACGGTCCCCCAGATTGGAACCAATGCCCAGCCAGACATCATGGCGTGTCCGTTCAATAGAAACGCATACATTTTTAATTGGAAGACCAATAGGCGCCCATGGCTTTTTTACTTTAATACGGATTTTGCAAATCTGGCTGTACTGCAGCAGCAGCTCTTCCGCAAGATGTTCTGCCGCTGCCTCAATCAGATGAAACGTATGTTCCTGCATATACTGTGTGACAAAATGACAGACCGCACCATAATCAATGGAATCCGCCAGATTATCTGTCCTGCCCGCGCGGCTTAAATCCACGTCAATAATTACCGATACGAGAAACTGCTGCCCCAAAATATTTTCTTCCGCATACACGCCGTGTTTGGCGTATATTGTCAGATCCGAAATCGTAATCTGATCCATAGCCTTCTTATTCCTCCCGTGTGTCTTTTATGTATTTTATCCGGACGTGTCTGAAAAATCCCCGGCTTCCACTGCGTCATCAGAAATCCGCCCCGCAACCGCTTGCGCCATACGGACTGTCCGCACATTTTCTTTTACATCATGAACCCGTACAAATGCGCAGCCGGCCTGTACAGCCAGTACTGTAAGAGCCAGCGTTCCCTCCAGCCGTTCCTCCACCGGCAGTCCCAGCGTCAGGCCGATGACTGACTTGCGGGAAGCTCCCAGCAGCACCGGATAGCCTGCCTCCCGCAGCTGCCCCATACAGCGGAGCGCTTCCAGATTATTTTCATATGTTTTGGCAAATCCGATTCCGGGATCCAGAATGATTTTATCATCCCCGATGCCGGCCGCTTTTGCGATGCTTACCGATTCCCCCAGTTCTCTCACCAGATCCCGCATAAACTGCCGGTAATGCATATCCCTGCGGTTGTGCGTCAGACAGCAGGCCGCTTTTGTCTCTGCGATCACCTTCGCCATTTCCGGATCGTGTTTTAATCCCCAGATGTCATTGACAAGGTCCGCTCCGGCCCGCAGGGCCGCCCCAGCCACATTACTTTTATATGTGTCAATGGACAGTGGGATGTCAAAATTGTTCCTGATCCGCTCAATGACCGGAAGCACCCGCTCCATCTCTTCCGCTTCCGCCACTTCCGTAAATCCGGGCCTTGTGGATTCCCCGCCGATATCCAGAACTTCCGCCCCCTCCGCAATCATCTGCTCCGCATGTTTCAGCGCCCGGTCAGTATGGTTCCATTTCCCTCCGTCTGAAAAAGAATCCGGTGTTACGTTTAAAATGCCCATTACATGTGTTCTTGTTATATCAAATTCCTTTGTGCCTATTTTCATATATTCTAATCCTTCCCTGATGTCTGTACTCTGTCCTGACAGTTTTCCCGCCAATTATCCGGACTATTGATCCGGATATATCTGAAAACCGCTTTCCGCTCTGCCCCGGAAGGTGTCTTTTGTGGAACGCCTCCTTTGAAAACGCTCCTGTTATCTTACTATCTGTTTTATCTTACCATCTGAAAAAACTGCTCCTGCAGATATCTGTCCTGTTGAAACACTCCCCTGGCCGCAAATGTAACCGTCTGGCTGCCGGGTTTACGGATTCCCCGCATGGTCATACACATGTGCTCCGCTTCCAGCATGACCATCACTCCCGCAGGTTTTAAATGTTCCATGACCGCATCCGCAATCTGGGTCGTCATCCGCTCCTGCAGCTGCAGTCTGCGGGCAAAGATTTCCACTGTACGGGCCAGTTTGCTTAACCCCACTACCCGGTCTCCCGGAATATACGCCACATGGGCTTTTCCATAAAAAGGCAGCAGGTGGTGTTCGCAGGTGGAATAAAACGTAATGTCTTTTTCCAGCACCAGATCTGTATGCTCTGCCCGGAACGTTTTTGCCAGAGGCTCTGACGCACTCTGCCATTTACCGCAGAAGATCTCCTGATACATCCTTGCGATCCGCTCCGGTGTTTCCAGCAGTCCTTCCCTGGACGGATCTTCCCCCATCCCTTCTAACAGCAGCCGGACGCCTTCCCGGATTCTGGCTGCGTCTGTCTGCCCGGACGGTACGGAACCTGCCCCGTTACCATCCTCTGCGTAACCGCTGGTCTGTCCTGACTCCGCTTTTGCGGTTTCAGATTTTTCCGCCGTTTTGTCCTCCTCCTGTACTGACTGATCTGGCGCAGTATCCCCGCCAGTCTGTAGTTCCGCCAGTTTTTTCCCGATCTCTTCCCAGTTTACCGGTACCTGCAGCACATCCCCGGCCTTTTGCAGTTCTGTTATTTTTTCCCTGATCTTTGCCCAGTCTGTCATGATAATTCCCTCACCGCCCTTTTTAATTCATTGAGAAACGAAAACGATCCAAACGCAAGTACCGCTCCTTCTCTTCCGGCTGCTTCCACAGCCTGCCGCACTGCCTGTGGCACAGACGGCACATCCGTTACATCCGGATGATACTTCCCCGCTTCCCCGGCAAGGACGCTGCCTGCCAGCGCCCTCGGATGATCCGGCGTAATCGTAAAAACCCGCTGCGCATGGGGCAGCATCAGCCGCAGCACCCGGTCATATTCTTTATCCGCAAGCACACCTGTAATATATACAAGTCTGGTACCGGCAAAGCAGTCCCGCACTGTTTTTTCCAGGGCCAGGGCCGCTCCCTCATTATGGGCGCCGTCAATATACAGATCCGGCGCTGTATAAATCCGCTCAAAACGCCCGGGAAGTTTTACCCCGGACAATCCTGCCGCCACTGCCTGCCCAGGAATCAGAAATCCCTGTCTGACCAGCAGCCGGATCACGGTCAGCGCACATGCGATGTTCTCCCGCTGCCAGGCGCCAGTCAGTCCACAGTGTATGATTTCCGGTTCTGTCCGGACCAGTGCCCCGGATAATCCTTCCCTCATAGCCTGCGGTTTTTCCCCATCCGGTTTCTCCCAGTCTTCATATGAGAGCCGGAAACGGCTTTCCTGCCTGTCATATTCATATTCACAGACCAGATCTTCCTGCGCCTGCCAGAGTCTGCTGCCCGCCGCCCGGGCCGCTGCGACAAGTACACGAAGAACTTCCGGTTTCTGCGCCGCCGTCACACAGGGACAGCCTGCCCGGATAATCCCGGCCTTTGCCAACGCAATCTCTTCCAGTGTGTCGCCCAGAAATGACATATGATCCCTGCTGATGGAAGTAAACACGCTGCACACCGGGGACGCTGTCACATTTGTGGCGTCCAGGGCGCCGCCCATCCCTGCCTCCAGTACGACAAAATCACAATGTTCATTATAAAAATAACAAAACGCCACTGCCGTTTCAATTTCAAACACAGACGGATGGGCCAGTCCTTCCCGTTCCATCCGCTCACATTCCATACGCACCATGCCAGTGAACCGCGCAAAATCCCGCTCTGGAACCGGCACGCCATTGATCCGGATGATTTCCCTGCGGTGAAATACCGCCGGAGAACTGTACAGCCCGGTTTTAAATCCCGCTGCCTGCAGAATGCTGCTGATACAGGCGCATACAGATCCTTTTCCATTAGTACCGGCCACATGTATGACCCTCAGCCTGTCCTGTACATTTCCAAGGCGCTCCATCAGACTTCTGATCGTTTCCAGCCCGTAGCAGACGCCTTTTTGAGATATATGATCCAGAAACTTTCCCGCACGCGGATAATCTTCGCTGCCGGTACTGGTATTCCCCTCCTTTGCCATGCCAGTATGTGTCAAATGCATGGCAAAATCTCCCCGGTCCCGTGGGTCATCACCTGTTACCAGCCTGTTGACCGCATTCTGGTCCGTGATATCCGGCTCTGCCGCACCAGACTCTGTTACATGCGCTTCTGGCGCATTTACTTCTGTTATATTCTTCTCTGTTATATTCTGGTGTTTCATATCAGCATCACTTTCTGTATACTGTCCCGGAACATGTTTGAAAAGTACTTTCCATAAGATGTACCCTGAAGGGCATGATATACCCTGAAGGGCATGATATACCCTGAAGGGCATGATATAGCGGACTGCATTGATCAGATCCGGGATGAATGCTGCGTATCATGCCTCTTCCGTTTCTTCCCATACCGTCCCGCCGCTTTCCGTCCCGGCTTTTCCCCATTCATTGTTTTCCGCCAGTTTCAGACTATGGCTGTTCTGACGTTTCTTCCCATGCCAGTTCATCGCTCTCCGCTTTTTTGTCCCTGGTCATCAGTTCATGAACCGCCTCCCTGACCGGCCTGTCTTCAAAGAGCACCGCATTTACCTGCTCTATGACCGGCAGATCCACGCCATATTTTTTTGCCAGTCCGATGGCCGCTTTAGCGGAATATACGCCTTCCACCACCATTTTTACCTCAGCCATGGCCTGCGCCATCGTATAGCCCTGCCCCATCAGCATTCCGGCTTTCCGGTTGCGGCTGTGGACACTGGCACAGGTCACAATCAGATCCCCGGTTCCGGTAAGGCCGCTTAACGTCTCCGGCCTTGCGCCCATGGCAAGGGCCAGCCGGCTCACCTCATTGATTCCCCGGGTGATAAGAGCGGCTTTTGTATTATCCCCGTATCCAAGTCCGTCCGCCATGCCTGCCGCCAGCGCAATGACATTTTTCAGGGCGGCCCCCAGCTCCATCCCGGTGACATCCGGACTGGTATACACCCGGAAGGCCTCATTCATAAAATAATGCTGCACCAGTTCCGCCACCGGACGGCTTTTAGCGCCCGCCACCAGTACAGACGGCATTCCCCGCCCCACTTCTTCCGCATGGGAAGGTCCGCATAACACGGCTGTTACGCACTGGGGAATTTCCTGTGCGATAATCTGTGACAATGTGAGATATGTATCGTCCTCTATGCCTTTTGCCACGCTGATCACCAGCTGCCCGTCCGTTACAAAGGGCGACATCTGTTTTGCCGTCTCCCTCGTATACATGGACGGCACCGCAAGTACCAGCGCATCCATCCCGTTCACCGCCTGCTTTAAATCCGTAGTAAAACGGATCGTATCCGCCAGTCGTACACCCGGCAGTTTTTCCACATGCTCATGATGATCTTCCAGCATCCGGATTTCCCGGTCCATCACAGACCATATCGTTACCTGATGACCATTTTTTTCAAGTACCACAGACAGGGCTGTTCCCCAGCTGCCCGCTCCGATGATTCCTATTTCCGCCATATCCTCCCGCCTTTTTACACCTTATTTTCCGTACCGCTCAACAGCCTTTTAATATTGGAATGATGCCTGACTACGCCCAGCAGGCAGACGATTCCTACGACTATATAGATCTCCGTCAGTGCCTGCGGCGGCGCACCAAGGATTCCTGACTGCCCGAAAATAACCGTCTGTACAAAAAATCCCAGACAGACCAGCAGCGACCCTACCGATACATAGCGTTTTACAGTCACACTCAGCCCGAACAGCGCCATGCACACCGGCACCGCAAACGGACAAAAAGCCAGCATCATGCCCGCCGTAGTGGCAATTCCCTTGCCCCCTTTGAATTTCAGATGTACCGGAAAGTTGTGCCCCAGTACCGCTCCAAGGCCCGCATATGCTTCCAGAATTTTAATATCCTGCGGATAGCGGCTGTGAAAAATCAGCCAGACAAGCAGTACCGCAAAGACGCCTTTGAAGCCGTCTCCTAAAAAGACGATAATCCCCGCCTTTTTTCCCAGCGTGCGGAACGTATTGGTCGTGCCGATATTTCCACTGCCCATCTGCCGGATATCCACATGTACATGCCTGGAATAAAAATATCCCGTTGTAAACAGACCGAACAAATACCCGGTTATAATAGAAATAATACGTGCGGTTGTCATGATCTGCCTTCCTTTCTCTCCCGGATTACAAATCTCAGTGCGGTGCCACGGAATCCGAAAGCTTCCCTGATCCGGTTCTCCAGGTATCTTGTATAAGAAAAATGCATCAGTGACTTATCATTGACAAAGACAACAAACGTAGGCGGTTTTACTGACACCTGCGTCATGTAATACAGCTTTAACCGTTTGCCCCTGTCGGAAGGCGGCTGCTGCATCGCTACCGCTTCCGCCATAATTTCATTTAAAACTC
This sequence comes from uncultured Eubacterium sp., assembly GCA_947642745.1. GTDB lineage: Bacteria > Bacillota > Clostridia > Lachnospirales > Lachnospiraceae > Eubacterium_J. Next base: position 26,610 of record CANRTU010000022.1, on the reverse strand, counting down.
CGGTAGCCACACGCATTGCGTTATTCTGGATCACCACGTCGATCAGATCAAACATTTTGTGCAGCCGCTGGCCGGTCTTTGCGGATATAAACATAATTTCCGCATATGGCATAAATGACAGTACCTGACGGATGCGTTCGCTCTGACGGTAAATGGTTTTGTCATCTTTTTCCACAATATCCCATTTATTGACCGCAATGATAATCCCTTTCCCTTTATCATGGGCAATGCCGGCGATCTTTGCGTCCTGCTCGGTGACCCCTTCTGTTCCGTCGATCAGTATCACCACCACGTCGGAACGTTCCACGGCGGTTACCGCCCGGATAATGCTGTAGCGTTCGATTTCTTCTTTGATTTTGCTTTTGCGGCGGATGCCTGCCGTATCAATAAAGACATATTTACGGCCTTCGTATTTTACTTCCGTATCTACCGCATCCCTGGTAGTGCCCGGAATATCTGACACAATAGAGCGTTCCTTTCCGCACAGTTTATTTACAAGCGAGGATTTGCCCACATTAGGCTTTCCGATAATAGCCACTTTTGGCCGTTCATCTTCTTCCTCAGCCGGAACAGGCGCCGGAAAGTACTTAACCACTTCATCCAGCATATCTCCAAGGCCCAGTCTGGATGCCGCCGACACCGGAACCGGCTCTCCCAGTCCCAGATTATAAAATTCATAAACATCCATCATAAATTTCTGGAAATCATCCGTCTTATTTACGACCAGTACGACCGGCTTGCCAGAACGGCGCAGCATATCCGCCACCTTGGAATCCGAATCCACCAGTCCCTGGCGCACATCCACCAGCATCATAATGACATCCGCTGTATCAATGGCAATCTGCGCCTGTTCACGCATCTGGGACAATATAATATCCTTGCTGTCCGGCTCGATTCCTCCGGTATCAATCATGGTAAAATCTCTATCCAGCCAGGAAATATCCGCATAAATCCTGTCCCTGGTAACTCCCGGCGTATCCTGCACAATGGAAATGCGTGATCCCGCAAGTGCGTTAAACAATGTAGATTTCCCTACATTGGGACGGCCGACAATTGCTACGATTGGTTTACTCATATTTACTATCTCCTATTCTGACCGGAACATACGTCTCTTCCGGCGCCTGTGGCAAAGCTACTGCAGGAATGCATGATACAAATCCTGACCGTTAGAGTTTACAATAACTATTTCTACTTGTAAAGCCTTTTTCAGTTCTGTAACTGTCATATCATCCAGGAATACTTCCTCCCCGCTGCGCAAAAGACTATGGGGCAGCAGCAGCCGTTCTCCCAGCTTTCTGCCCTTTAGCTGCGCCAGAATATCCTGTCCGGTTAATAATCCGGCCACGGTAATCTGCTCCCCGAAAAAATCATTCCGAATGGTAAATACTTCTATTTTCCGTTCCGGATAAACGCTCATAAACTCTTCTGCCAGCACACGGATAAACGGGGCCGCAAGTACACCGGTAGCCACCGAAATCCGTGCTGGTCTGTGTGCGGCGCCTGCAGTCTCTTGTTTTGAATCATGCGTTTTATCTGAGTTATCCGGGCTATCTGGTTCAGCCGCGCCTGACGGCCCGTCTGCCTGTACTGACGCCTGTGCGGTTTGCGGATCATATGCCGTCCGGTCACAGGACCGCCTGCCTGTGTCATCTGCCAGCGCTTCACGGAATCCGTCTGTCAGAAGACGCAGCATACCTACGCCGTTTTCCAGCTGTATATATCCGTCGTAGCGCTCCCCTTCCGGCAGATTTTCTTCCGCCAGCAGATACCATTCATCCGAGGCATGTACAAAATGGGTGTCCCACTTATTTTTACAGAAATTCTGCCATTTATGAATCGTACGCAGCACTTTTCGGGCGTCTTCCTTTGTGAAAGGCTCCAGCGGTTTTAGCCCCTCCCGGTATTTTGTCAGGCCCACCGGCACTACCGACAGGCTGGCCATATGAGGCAGATAATCCGTTAACGCACGGATGCTCTGTTCCAGATTTTCTCCATCGTTAATGCCCTTGCACAAAACAATCTGCCCGTTCATTTCTATCCCGGCTTCATAAAGCTGCCTGAGCCTTTGGAGCGCTTTTCCCGCAAACCGGTTGTTCAGCATCCGGCACCGCAGCCGCGGATCCATGGTATGCACGGAAATGTTAATGGGCGCCAGCCTGTACATAATAATCCGTTCAATATCCCGGTCTTTCATATTGGTCAGCGTCACATAATTCCCCTGCAGAAAAGAGAGCCTGGAGTCATCGTCTTTAAAATACAGCGTATCCCGCATCCCCTCCGGCATCTGGTCAATAAAGCAGAAAATACAGTGATTGGAGCAGGAACGGTAGTCATCCATCAGGCCGTTTTCAAACACAATGCCAGGATCCTCATCATAATCCTTTTCGATTTCCAGCTCCCACTGTTCCCCATCCGGCTTCTGGATAAGAAGGGTTACATATTCTTCATTCATCTGATAGCGGTAATCAAACACATCTTCGATTTCCGCCCCGTTTACGGACAGCAGCAGATCTCCTTTTTCTATCTCCAGTTCCTCCGCAATACTGCCGGAAACTACCCGGTCTATCCGGTGCTTATTTTTATTATTTTCCCTGGTTGTTTTATCTGGTTTCATCATGCCATATTCCTGTCTTTTTTGTTTATTGACTTCTGGTCTTAATCATATTTTCCTACCCTCAGCAGACAAAGGGACACACGCCCCGGGTAGCGTCTTTTGGTGGCTGGCGGCGTTAACGTCAATCGGCGTACGTCCGGTACGCCTCATTCCGTTGCCTTGCCAGCCGCCAAAAGACGCTACCCGGGGTCCGAAGGAGTTTTGCGCCTCAGATTTTTGATTCTGCAAGGCGCTGGAACGAAGCGTACTGGACGTACGCTGAGCGACAGTAACGTGGCAGAATCAAAAATCCGGGGTGCAAAACCGTATGTATGTCCCTTTGTCCACTGAGGGTAAAATACCGGAATAAATTCCGTTCTGGTATTCCGGTCATTATAGCACGATCCTGCCGCTCTGTCTACAGCGTCAGGCAAAGCGGCGGGACGCTGCCGGAGGGTGTTACTGCCACTGAATCTGTCCGCACACGGAATCTGAACCGGAATATTTCTGAAAGACTTTTCCATAGAAAGATTACGCATTGACAGCAGCCCGCTGAAATGCTATGCTAATTTTATACATAGTTAACAATGCCGGCCGGTCTGCCATGGATTTATTTCTCCAAAATGTATAATTATGGAGATTTTTCCTGCAACAGCCTATATATATTTCGGTGTATGCAGTCCGGCCCGGAACAGCTTGTTGCGCATGCTCCATCCAGCCAGAAATCAGGTTTCTGCCTCCTGCTTTGCGTTGCCAGACACAGATGTTTCAGCCTGTGAAACTACTGTCCGGCCTCATTGTGGGAATCCTGTCCTGTCACAGACAGGGATCAGCACAAACGCTGATTTCTGACCAGATGTAACATCATGAACTGGTAAAAAAACGGGAGGCCGAAGATGAGAAAGACAAAAAAGCAAGTATCCGGTAAAGCAGTAACCGGAAAAAAACAACTCCAGAACCAGACTCTGCAAAAACATCTGGTGACTCAGGTTACACGTCTGTTTCTGATACTGGTAGCCACGCTGATTATTGTATCCGGGATTTTTATGTATTTCAGCAATATGAATACCCTGCATGATATGGCAAATGTGGCATTAAACTCTACTTCTTCCGCAGTTGAACGGACACTGCATACGCTGGAAGTAAACGCCATGAATGTGGCCGCCCTGGAAACCATCCGTGACCCGGAATCCACCAAAGAGGAAAAACTGGAAGCCATGGAAGGCGTCCGGCTGCAGAATCATTATGATGAAGTAGGATATGTGGAATTAGACGGAAATGGTTATTCCAATTACGGAGATTTTGATTTTAATGACCAGCTCCATTTTCAGGCTACCTCAAAAGGAAACGTCTTTGTAGGCGAACCGATTATCAACCGTCTCAACGGCGATATTATTATTATTTCAGGCGCTCCGGTTTATTATAACGATAAAATTACTGGCACTGTATTCATTGTGGATCTGGCTGAATCTGTAAATGATAAGATCGGGGAAATTACATTTGGCAAAACAGGCCACGCATATATTATAAACGCGGATGGAACGATCATTTTCCATAATGACGAACAGAAAATCGCAGACCAGGTAAACGCCATAACACTGCAGAATACCGACCGTTCCTACGCTTCCCAGGCTAAGGCAACGAAGAAAATTCTTGCCAGTACAGAAAAAGATACCCTTACCTACCATCAGAATGGCAAAAGTATGTTTGCCGCTTACTGTCCGGTAAAAGGCCATGAAGAATGGCGGCTGATTATGACAGCTCCAAAAAGAGAATTTATATCCGTGGTTTTCATATCCGTACTTGTCAACAGCGCAATCGGTATTCTCCTGCTGGCTGTCACCATTTATCTGATGAAACGCCTGATTAAAGACATTATTGATCCGGTTGATTCTGTAACAAAACGTCTTGTGAAACTTGCGAAGGGCGATTTAAAGACACCGGTGGAAGTCGTAAACACCGGAGATGAGCTTTACATCCTTTCCAGGAATCTGGACGATACAATCCAGAGCCTGAACCTGTACATATCGGATATTACCAGGGTACTGGCCCAGCTGTCCGCAGGAAACCTGGACATACAGACAGAAGCCAGCTTTGCCGGTGATTTTGTCAGCTTAAAGGAGTCCATTGATTCCATTATCGGTTCGTTAAACGAGACCATGACCCAGATGAACAGCGCTGCTGATCTTGTGGCGGACCATTCAGACGGCACCTCCCAGGGAGCCAAAAATCTGGCTGACAGTACCACAGACCAGGCCAGCGTGCTGGAAGAACTTACCGCAAGTATCACAGGCGTATCTGACCAGGTAAAACTGACGGCCGAAAATGCCACAAGGGCAAACAAACGCTCCCTGGAAGCCAAGCAGAATGTGGAAATCTGTAACCAGCAGATGCAGTCCATGATTCAGGCAATGGCAGATATCAAAACCGGGTCCGCAAAAATCAGCGATATTATTAAAAATATCGAAGATATTGCAGAGCAGACCAACCTGCTGTCTCTAAACGCCGCTATTGAAGCCGCACGGGCCGGTGAAGCCGGAAGAGGATTTTCTGTTGTGGCGGAAGAAGTACGAAGCCTTGCGGAAGAAAGCGCCAAAGCGGCCCAGAATACCGCAAAGCTGATTACAAAATCCGTAGAAACGGTAGAAAACGGCACAAACATTGTCAACGAAACAGCCAGCTCCCTGGCACAGGTCGTAAACAATACGAGTGAAATCACTAATATTATTGCGGAGATCGCAGATGCCGCCAAGGAACAGGCTGCCGCAATTGAACAGATTAACGCAGGCTTTGAACAGATGTCTGACGCAGTTTCCACCAACTCCATGACCGCACAGGAAAGTGCGTCATCCAGTGAGGAACTGGCCACACAGGCACAAAACCTGAAAGGGCTGATCAGCCGCTTTTCATTAAAACATATCTGACAGGCCGGATGCGCTGCCTGTACCGGCATTATGTGGCGTGACAGCAGTAACCGGAGCCGTGGCGGCAGATGGAAAGCAGGAAAATAACTAATATTTCCATGCCGTTTCACGGCCTTTCAGCAGGAGCCATACTCCTGCTGAGGCAGCTGCCGCTCCGCTTTTATATAATAATGCATACCATTCCGCCATTGGAATCGTTTACAATTTTCTGCATCGTATCCTGCAGTTTCATCTGACTTTCATCATCCATCATGGAAATTTTATGACTGATACCATCCTCCATCAGCTCTCCTATCGTTTTGCCAAAAATATTGGTATTCCAGACTCCTTCCGCAGAGTTTTGTCCTTCCCGGATATAATCCTTTAATCCATTTGCCTGTTCTTCGCTGCCTACAATCGGCGCAATCTCTGTTTCAATATTGGCACGGATCATATGTATGGATGGAGATGAGGCTTTGATCTTGACCCCGTACTGGGTGCCATGGCGGATGACCTCCGGCTCCTCCAGCGCAATGTCTGACAGCTGCGGGGATACCACACCGTAGCCTTTCATCCGGACCGACTGCATGGCGTCCGCCACTTTATCGTATTCCTGCTTTCTGGCGGACATTTCCCGTATCAGCCGGATCAGTTCGTATTCCCCATGCACTTCCACGCCTGTCAGCTCAGAAATATTTGCATAGTAGTAATTCTGCGCCACTTCCATACGGATCTCTGCGGTACCGTCAGACAGATTCATCTGCTCCAGTTTGATACGCTCCAGATATTCCCCCTCTGGTTTAAAGTCATAATTCCACACATCTTTGACAAAAGTAATCTCCTGCAGAATCTTCTTCGCATTGTCAATCACGTTCTTTTTTACCGGGCGGTCGTCGCCCAGCAGATCCACCCATTTAGGCAGGTAAAAATTCATCCGTACCACTGGAAATTCATACAGAATATTTTCCAGAATCCGGTTGACGTCTTCTTTGCGCAGCTGCTCACAGTTTACCGGTATCACGCTGACCCCGTACTGCTCCATCATCTGCCGCGCCATTTGGCGTGCCTCGTCACTGTAAGGTTTTGCCGTATTTAACAGCACGATATATGGTTTGCCGCTTCTTTTCAGTTCCGCCACTGTTTCCAGCGTGGGTTTCTGGTAATTTACAGCCGGAATATCGGTCACACTCCCGTCTGTGGTGACCACAATGCCAATTGTGGCATGATCTTTGATTACCTTGCGGGTTCCTGTCTCAGCCGCCTGGGAAAAGGGAATCTCCTGCTCTGACCAGGGTGTTTTGACCATCCGCTCCACGCCATTTTCCAGATGACCGGTGGCGCCTTCCACCATATATCCCACGCAGTCAATCAGACGGACTTTCATCGTGGCATCATCTGTCAGACGGATCTGCGCCGCATCCTTTGGTATAAATTTAGGCTCCGTCGTCATAATTGTAGTTCCCTGCGCCGACTGGGGCAGTTCGTCCCTGGTTCTGATCCGTACATTTTCATCTTCGATGTTCGGGATCACCATCTGCTCCATAAAGCGTTTGATAAAAGTGGATTTTCCGGTACGCACCGCACCCACAACCCCCAGATAGATTTCCCCGTTTGTTCTTGCCTGAATGTCTTTATATAAATTATACTGCTCCATCCCTGTCCTTTCTCTGCCATACTTTTTCTTTCTATTGTATGACAAAGGGAAGAAACTATTCCTGGTTTCCGTGAAAGAAAAAATCTTTCCCACTTTATTCATCATATAAAGAAAAAATCCTTTTTGCTCTTCCTGACTCCAGAACTTCCCAGCCGGGATTTCACATAATTCCCCCTTCCTCTCTTAATCCCTTATTCTGGCCGGTCCCGTTTGCACCAGATGAAGGGCGCATACCCGGAGGGCACGCTGTAACGGGCTATGTAACGTGAATCTCTGTTCCCATTTCCCTTCCTTCTGTGATACTTTTGGCTGCTACATACCCTGATTGCGGAACAGCTCCGCCATTTCTTCCGCCGTCTCCTGCATCCCCCTGGCAAACCAGGTCTCAATCCATCCATACAGCGCATAGGACACAAATGCCGAAGCGTATGCTTCCAGTTTTGACTGTTCCGGTTTCGGACCGCAGATACTGGTCAGCACATCCTTTAAAAGATAAACCAGTTTCCGTTCACCCAGCAGCTGGTAAAAAGAGCGGTGGTCAATAAAATGGGAAAATACCGCACCGATCTGTTCATGCAGCTGCCGGTCTTCATTCGCAAAACACTCCTCCAGTGCCGCTCCAAACATCTGACCGATAAAGTTTCTTAAAATATCCTCCCTGTTTTCAAAATTCCGGTAAAAGGAGGCCCTTCCCACACCAGCCTGTTCGCACAATTCACTAATAGAGATCTCACTGGCTGGTTTTTCCTTCAGCAGCAGCAAATATGTATCGGTCAGCTGGCGGATCACATAGGCATTTCTTCCCTCATTGCTCATTGGCGATACCTTCTCTGTATTCTGATTCATTTTTCTCTCTCCTTTTGAAACCGGACATCCGCCCGGATATCCGGTTCGTCAATACAACTGTTTCAACGGTATTACCCCTTTCCCACAAAACTTTCCTTACTTTCCTGCCGTCAATTTAAATCAGAAAGTTAAACTCTACCGCCTTCAGCCGCATTTTCGATTCTCCACCCGGATATATCTGGATTTCTTTAATGAGGTAAGTGATAAGGCTTTTCTTCCCCTCGTCACTCATTATAGCATATAACTTTCCAAAGTTCTGCATGATTATGTAAACATTATCAAGCGTGATGGCTTCCATCTCAATGGAGCTTTTTCTTAATCTGGCATCTTCAATGCGTTTCTCCAGCTCCACCATCGCATCATACAAAGCATCAGGCCTTAATGTCATATCATGGATTTTTTCTCTCACAGAATCGGGCATCGGCAGGAATATGGAACCGTCCCCGGGAAAGAGCCTTGATATGCCACAAGGAATCCTGCAAGCCCCAGTATCAGCACAGCATTGCAAGAATAAATGATATATCCATTTCATGCAATGAAGTCAACAGGATGCATTTTTACAAGCCCATCATTTCCCATACCACACGGTCTGCCATCCTGACCGCACCGACAAGGACGGGCATATTGAACACCAATTCACGAGGGACCCGTCCCCAAAGTCCGGGAAACGGTGCGCTGATGACCTTATCCGGCCTTCTATGTTCTGCTCATTCATCTTCATCCGCCATTTCCAGTGGTTTATGGTCCCTTCACAGGGATAATTCTCTGTTTCAGGATCGCCCCCGCTGACAACCCCATTTTCTTCCAGCGTTGTTTCAAATGTTGTTTCGACATTTCTCGTATTGCGCAAAAAATGTCCATGCGCCGTTCATTTTCCGCATCTGGAACAGCCATCCGGCAGCAGAATCCGGTACCGGCAAAAATCGCCCGTGTAACAGTGCGTCCTGCTTTCTTTTTACAAATGGTTCTGTTATAATAAGCACATGCCATATAATACGGAACTGTCCCCCGGCGGCCGGTTCCATAAAGAAATGAGGGAATGCCATGCTTATACATGAATCTGCTGAAAACTATCTGGAAACCATACTGATTCTGAGCCGTACTCTTCCAGTGGTCCGCTCTGTGGACATCGCCAATGAGCTTGGTTTTAAAAAGTCCAGTGTCAGTGTCGCAATGAAAAATCTGCGGGAAAACGGTTACATTACCGTCACATCCGCCGGATTTATTTATCTGACTGATTCCGGAAACGAAATCGCCTCCAGAATCTACGAACGGCACGAATTTCTCTCTGCCTGGCTGCAAAGGCTGGGAGTGAACGAAAAAACAGCTACTGCGGACGCCTGCAAAATGGAACACTGCATCAGTGCGGAAAGCTTTGCGGCAATCAAAAACTATGTTCATCAGCACGACAATCAGGATAAGTAAAAATGCTGTCAGTCACATGCCTCCGTTCATTTTCCAGAACGGACAGCGCCGCAAACTAATATGGAAAACCTTTCTATCCCTGTATTCTGTGCCGCTGCCGGACTGGCGCATAGGACTGACAGCAGACAGACACGTATATAACAGACAGATGTCCGGATGGTACAAACGATGCAACGCCGCCGCAACGGCTGCTTTCAGTCACGGCGGCGCCTGCTGTAACCGCACACAAAGAAAAATATGCTGTTATTTCCGGCTGCGCACCGGAGCGTTTTTATGATTTTTGTAAAACTTCCGCATATTTCTGCCAGCCCCATCATACAATGAAACCAACAAATAAATTTACAGGTATTCTATGTGCAGTATCGCAGGTTTTTATGATTCCTCCGCAGACTTTTCGTCACGTGGCAGCGAATTTGAACATATCTTACAACAGATGGGGCAGGCGCAGACCCACCGGGGGCCGGATGAATCCGGAATTCTGCTGACGCCCCGGTGCGGGCTGTCCCACACCAGACTCTCCATTATCGACCTGAAAAACGGCCGCCAGCCCATGACCCGTTCCCTTGGCGGCAGTCTGTACCATATTGTATACAATGGTGAAATCTACAATCTGAAGAAACTGCGAAGGGAACTCTTCCAGCATGACGTAATTCCCTGTACTTCCTCAGATACGGAAGTCATACTGCTCTCCTATCTGACATTTGGTCCGGAATTTATCCGGCAGCTGGACGGCATTTTTGCCTTTGCGATCTACGATGAACAGCACAAAATACTGACCCTGTACCGGGACAGTTTTGGCGTAAAACCGTTATTTTACACTATTGTTAACGGAACCATCATTTTCTCTTCCGAAATCAAAGGCCTGTTCTGCTTTCCAGACATTACAGCGGCCCTGGATACCGATGGCCTGAACGAACTGTTCGGACTTGGTCCGGCCAGAATACCGGGAAGCGGTATCTTATCCGGCATACGGGAACTAAAACCGGGCACCTCCTTAACCTGCAGCCAGCAGGGATTCAGGGAACATACATATTATCAGCTTACGAGCCATACCCACGAAGATTCCTACGAAGAGACACTGGAAAAAACCCGTTTTCTCATTACAGATGCCATAAAACGCCAGATGATCTCTGATGTACCCATCTGTACCTTTCTCTCCGGCGGCGTGGATTCCAGCCTGGTTTCCGCCGTGTGCGCAGAAGAACTGAAAAAACAGGGCAGCCGGCTGACCACTTATTCCTTTGACTTTACTGATAATGATAAATATTTCAAAGCCAGCAGTTTCCAGCCGTCCATGGACCGTCCATATGTGGATCAGATGGTATCTTTCCTGCACGCAGACCACCACTACCTGGAATGTGACAACCGGACGCAGGCAGATATGCTCTGCGCCTCTGTAGATGCCCACGACCTGCCGTGTATGGCGGATGTGGATTCTTCCCTGCTCTACTTCTGCGGTGAAGTCGCCAGAAACCATAAAGTAGTACTGACCGGAGAATGCGCCGACGAAGTTTTTGGCGGATATCCCTGGTTTCACAAAGATACATTCCTTAACTGCGGCACCTTCCCCTGGACACCGGATCTGTCCCCACGCAAACAGCTGTTAAACAAAGAGCTGTTACATACGCTGGATATGGACGCCTATGTGGCTAAGGCTTACGACTCAGCCATCAGCGAAATTTCCATTCTGCCCGGGGAAACCGACACCGAAGCAAACCGGCGCAGGATCAGTTATTTAAATATCCGCTTTTTCATGCAGACACTGCTCAACCGCATGGACCGCACCAGTATGCACTCCGGCCTGGAAGCACGGGTACCCTTTGCGGACAGGGCGCTTGTGGACTATGTATTTAACATTCCCTGGGAAATGAAAGCCAGGGACGGCGTTGTAAAAAATGTACTGCGCCAGGCGGCACGCACACTGCTGCCGGATACCATCCTGTTCCGCAAAAAAAGCCCCTATCCGAAAACTTACGACCCCTTCTATGAGCAGCTGCTGACCACCCGCCTGAAAGAAAAACTGGCGCAGCCGGACTGTCCGCTGCTGCCCCTGCTGGATCTGGCGGCAGTCACCAGATTTCTGGAAAGTCCAAAAGACTACGGCGCTCCCTGGTATGGACAGTTAATGGCCGGTCCCCAGATGATCGCCTGGCTGCTGCAGACAGAATATTTTCTAAGAAAATACAACGTGCGGATACAGATCTGACCCAGCTTTTGTCCGGCAGCCGTATAAAAGATCCGGGGCACGCTGGCGTGCCCCGCTTTTACAAATACCTTCCCACTAAAAAATATTTAAAACAAATCCCCTTTCACTGATCCGGACAGACCGTTCCCTTACCGGCCGGGGATTCCCCTGTGTATATTACACATCCTGGTACCCCATAATAACCGGCTGGATCTGACGTCCCCTGAGCGCTTCTTCCAGCGTCTTACCCACCAGATGCGTATGCGCGATCATGGAATTTTTCTTTTTCTTATAATCATCCTGCCCGAAAGGCACAAAATAAATGTGTTTCATATTCATGAGCATTCCAATATTTTTAAAATTCATCCCCAGAGCGTCATTGGTAGAAATCGAAAGAATCAGCGGCTTTTCATTTCTCAAATGCGCTTTTGCGGCCATCAGCACCGGTGAGTCCGTAATGCCCGCATTCAGCTTTGCCAGTGTGTTTCCGGTACAGGGCGCAATAATCAGCGCATCCAGACAGCCGGAAGGACCGATGGGCTCCGCCTGGGGAATGGTAAAGATTCCCTTCTCTCCGGTAACCGTCTCCATATCCCTGCGAAATTCCTCTGCTGTACCAAAGCGTGTGTCTGTATCCTGCACCCGGAAAGAATATATGGGAATAACACGGATGTTGTCATTTTTCAGACTGGCAGCCACTTCCCTTATTTTTGCGAACGTACAAAAAGATCCCGTAATGGCGAGACCGACGGTTAACTGTTTATCCTGCGACATAGGACATCACCTCTTTCAGATTGGCTTCAATAATTTTCATTAACAGTTCTGCGGCTGATTTTGGCGCATATCTGGCCGGCAGGCCGCCGCAGAGCTTCGCATTCAGGTTATTCTGCTGACAATAGCCATAGTCCAGCCCTCCGGGTCTGGACGCCAGATCAATAATGACCACATCACGGCGCATGGCGGACAGTCGTCCGGCATCCAGCACCCGTTCTGGTATCGTATTAAATACATAGGCATAGGAATGCCAGTCTCCCTGATGGGACGCACATCCACAGGCCAGCGCCATCCCCTGTTTTTCCTGATCCTTTTCATATACAGCCACATTTACGCCCAGCCCCTGCAGGCGGCGTGCAAGTATCTGTCCGCACCTGCCATATCCCATGACCAGCGCCCTCTGTCCAAAAAGCACCTCTTTTCCTGCCAGTACCGCTTCCACCACCGCTCCTTCCGCAGTGGCCACTGCGTTTTCATATGCCGCTCCTTCTTCTTTCATATAATCAATGAGAAAAATTCCCTGTTTCCGTTTGTACTCCGCCAGTTCTGCCGGAAAATTGCAGCCAAACACATATTCCCCTGCCTGCAGCCGGTCTGCGATCTGTTTAAAATATTCCGCTGTTTTTGCCACCGGAAGCAGTATGGCGTCATACCCTCCGTCCAGCCAGGAATCACAGTAAGTCACGGTCTGTCCCCGGTCACACAGCATTTGGAATAAATACTTCTGGCGTTCTTCCTTTCCCAAAATAAGAAACCGTCCCATATATCTGCACCTCCAGTTTATTGTATGCAGAACATATGAGACGGTGATAATGATACAGGTAAAAACATTCCGCTGACCGGATGCAAGGCGCCCGCTTTTTCCTGTAAAATATATTATTCCACTGCTTCTACTTTAATCATGTTTGTATTTCCGGCCACACCCAGCGGTACACCTGCTGTAATTACGACCAGCTCTCCGGCTTTTAACCGGCCTGCGGCTTTTGCCGTGCGTACTGCGGAGTCGAACAGATCAAAGACATCCTTTTCTTCTTTAATCAGAAACGGACGGACTGCCCAGGCCATATTCAGCTGCCGGCACACCTTTTCATCTGTTGTACCGCCTACAATCTGACAGACCGGACGATATCTGGAAATCATTCTGGCAGACAGACCAGACTTTGTAACCGTTACAATGGCGCTGGCTCCCAGGTCGTGGGCTGTAGTGCAGGTGGCGTGACAGATCGCATCTGTTACATTTGGATTTACGGAACGGTTATAATTAAAGAAACGCTTACGGTAATCAATATCCGCTTCCGCACATGCCGCAATGCGCACCATCGTCTGCAGCGCCTCTACCGGATAGCTGCCCGCCGCTGTTTCTCCGGATAGCATAATAGCTGTCGTTCCATCATAAATGGCATTTGCCACATCGGTAGTCTCCGCTCTGGTAGGTCTTGGATTTTTCATCATGGAATCCAGCATCTGTGTGGCGGTAATTACTTTTTTGCCTGCTTCGTATACTTTTTTAATAATCATTTTCTGGATGACCGGCACTTCCTCTCCCGGAATTTCCACACCCATATCTCCCCTGGCCACCATAATACCATCGGAAGCTTCTATAATCTCATCAATATTGTCCACGCCTTCCCCGTTTTCAATTTTTGCTATAATTTCTATCCGGGAACCGCCGTTTTCTTTTAAAAGCTGACGAATCTGGCGCACATCGTCCACACGTCTTACGAAGGAAGCCGCAACAAAATCAAAATCCTGCTCAATACCAAATAATATATCCTGTTTATCTTTTTCACTTAAATACGGCAGTGAAAGGCAGACACCCGGCACGTTGACGCCCTTATTGTTGGATACGGTTCCGCCATTAATCACACGACAGACAATATCCGTGCCTTCCACAGCTTCCACCTGCATTTCAATCAGCCCGTCGTCCAGCAGAATCTTTGTACCCGCAGAAACATCCTGATGAAGCTCTTTGCAGGTAATGGATACCTGGTTCTCATTTCCTTCCACATCATCAATACACAGACGGAACTGCTGGCCTTTTTTCAATTCTGTTTTTCCATCCGTAAAAGTCTTTACCCGGATTTCAGGCCCTTTGGTATCCAAAAGCGCCGCCACCGGCTGGCTGTATTTTTCCCTGGCCGCCTTTAACTCTCCCAGACGCCGCTTATGTTCCTCATAGTTCCCGTGGGAAAAATTAAACCTGGCCACATTCATGCCTTCCTGTACCAGTTTTTCCAGAATACCCGGTTTGTCAGTAGACGGTCCCAGTGTACAGATAATCTTTGTTTTTGTCATTTTTCCTTCCTCTCCTTCACAAGATATAAGTATCCATTTAGTAAACTATGTTTCAACAATAAGCTTTCCGGTCTGTATCCGCAGCACTAAACATTCATATGAAGCAGGGCTCCATGATTCAGCGGCCCGCTGCCCCGGCCCAGATGAAATTCATCCTGTAAAATACCAGTCAGATATCTTTTTGCGTGATATACGGCGTCTGCCAGTTCCATTCCCTCCGCCAGACGACAGGCGATGGCGGAAGAGAGGGTGCAGCCTGTTCCATGGGTATCCGGATTGCTGATACGCTTCTCCGTAAACCAGCGGCACTGCCCATGGCCATGTAGCAGATCATTGGCGGACGCTTTCTGATGTCCGCCTTTACACAATACCGCACAGCCAAAATGCTGGGAAATAATCTGGGCGGCGCGGACCATGGAAGCATCATCCCTTACCGGTATACCGGATAACGCCTCCGCCTCCGGAATATTCGGCGTAAGAAGTGTGGCCAGCGGATAAAGCTCCTCTTTTGCCCGCCGCAGTGTCCCCCGGTCCATAAACCTGGTGCCGCTGGTAGAATCCATAACTGTATCTATAACAATATTTGTGGCGTGATACGCCCGTAATACGCTGCTGATAACCGAAACTGCCTGCTCGCTGCAGATCATTCCGATTTTAACCGCCCGGGGCGGCAGATCAGAAAAAACCGCTTCCAGCTGACTGCGGATAAATTCCGCATCCACTTCCATTATTCCAGAAATACCCAGTGTATTCTGGGCCGTAAGCGCTGTCACCACGCTCATGGCATAAGCGCCATGGGCCATTATTGTTTTAATATCCGCCTGAATGCCTGCTCCGCCACTGCAGTCACTTCCAGCTATTGTTAAGACTATATTCATATTATAACCTATTCCCTTTTTTCTTTCTACCTCTAAATGCACTTTTCTGAATATCCCCGGAACGTATACTACGATTCACAGCTTCCAGACGGGCGTTTCTGCTCATTTTCCCGCCTGCGGGCCTTTCATGATGTTTTACGCCAGGAACCGTATTACATATAGATTTTATTTCTGCCATACGCAATCGTCTGTATTGATATTATACCACCGCAAGCAGCACCGGCACCGTAAATACACAAAGAACAGTGGTCAGAATTATGACAGCGCTGCATACAGAACTGTCAATCCCCTTCTGCGTGGCCATAATTAACGGCATATTGCCTACCGGCATACCGAACATTACCATACATACCCGTATCAGTTCCTCATCCGCCGTCACAATCTTTAGCAGAGGCAGCATGGCCAGTGGCAGCGCCAGCAGCTTGAGCGCTGAAAAAACATACAGCCCCGGCTGGCCAAAGATAGATTTCAGTCTGGAATTTGCCAGCGAAAATCCCACCGCCACCAGCGCCATCGGTGAAGTTACATTTCCCAGATATGTGACCGCCGTTTTTATAAAATCAGGCACATGGATTCCGTATATAATGATCAGCAGCGCAATAAAACTAAAAACTGTACCGGGATTTAACATTCCTTTTAATGCGGATAACGACAGCTTCCCTTCCATCAGGGTCATCCCATAAGTATAAAATACCAGGTTGTAGACCAGTACAAATTCTGTCACATAAATCACATATTCCGGTCCAAGAATACTGGAAACCACCGGGATACCGATAAAGCCCAGATTAGAAAAGACAAACATCAGCTGATAAATACTGCGCTGCCGCCGCTCTTTCTGGAATAACGGACTGAATATCATACCTGCGAAAATGAGTATGGCAAACATTCCGCAGGCAATCGCCCCCACCAGCGCCATTGTATACAGGGAAATCTGTCCGGCAGAATCCGCCGCACTGGCAACAATCAGCATAGGATTAAATACCCGCACAATCATCTGCGACATCCGTTCATTGGTATGTCCGTCCATCATTCCTTTTTTCGTCATATACCAGCCGGCAAAAATCAGCAGCAGCAATGCCAGCATCTGAAAAAATATTGTTAAAACCGCCATATAATTATCCTCGTAAATTTAAAAAAGTATCCGGCTTCGCCGCTCCGCCGCATGGCGGTCCTCCCGGAAGGTTTTACTCTATAGAACGATCTTTCCTATAGAGTAAAATAAGCACACCGGATATACTGTCCGGTATGCCCATTTATATGTTGCCCGATATTAACCAGAATATTATTCAAATACTTTCATCTCACGTACACGCTGCCGCAGGCGCAATACCATGGACGGAGCCACGGATAATTCATCAATGCCCATCTGGAGAAACTCTTTCGTCAGTTCCAGGTCAGCGCCCAGCTCGCCGCAGATGCCTGCCCACTTGCCGGCCGCATGGGCTGAATCCACTACCATCTTGATCATTCGCAGAATTGCTTTATGATGCGGATTGTAAAAAGAATCCAGCTTCTCATTCTGACGGTCAATGGCCAGTGTATACTGGGTCAGGTCGTTAGTTCCGATACTGAAAAAGTCTACCAGCTGCGCCAGCTCGTCGCTGACCATTACAGCTGCAGGCGTCTCGATCATAATTCCCTGTTCCGGCATCTGGTAGGCAACCTGTGCCTCATCCAGTTCTGCCCGTACTTCGTCCACGATCTCATAAATCTTTTTCACTTCGTCCACGGAAGTAATCATCGGATACATAATTGCCAGGTTTCCAGACGCTGACGCACGCAGCAGCGCACGCAGCTGTGTTTTGAAGATTTCCGTCCGGGTCAGGCAGATACGGATCGCCCGGTATCCCATTGCCGGATTTTCTTCATTACCCAGGTTAAAGTAATCCACCTGTTTATCTGCGCCAAGGTCCAGTGTACGGATGATAACTTTTTTACCCGCCATGTTCTGGAGTACCTGACGGTATGCCTGGTACTGCTCTTCCTCTGTAGGGAAATTATCCCTGCCCAGATATAAGAACTCGCTGCGAAACAGCCCGATACCACCGGCGTCGTTTTCCAGCACGTATCCTACGTCACCCACACTACCGATATTTGCGTAAATATTAATGGTCTTGCCATCCAGCGTGCGGTTTTCCTGTCCTTTAAGATTCTGCAACAGTTCCAGTTTTTCCCGTTCTTCTTTAATCCGCTTTTCTGTCTCAGTCTGCATGGCTTCATCCGGCTCAAAGGTTACTTCGGATTTAAATCCGTCCACCACAGCCAGCATACCGTTACTTAGCTCATCCAGATTCATCGGAACGCCAATCAGCGCCGGAATATTCATCATACGTGCCAGTATCGCCGTATGGGAATTGGTAGACCCGTGCACCGTTACAAAAGCCAGGATTTTGGACTTATCCATCTGTACTGTTTCACTTGGTGAAAGGTCATCCGCCACAATAATAGACGGTACATCCGAACCCATATCCGCATCCGCGCTGCCATTGAGGTTACGGATCAGACGGTTGGATATATCCTTTACATCCGCCGACCGTGCCTTCATATAGTCGTCGTCCATATTGGCAAACATTTCAGAAAAGTTGTCCCCGGTAACTGCCACCGCATACTCCCCGTTGACATTTTCCGTACGGATCATATTATGTATCGCATCCAGATAATCGTCGTCTTCCAGCATCATCTGATGTACTTCAAAAATAGCCGCATTTGCTTCCCCGACTTCTTTTAAAGCCTTGTCATACAGTTTCTGAAGCTGCGCCTTTGACGCCCCGATGGCATCGGTTACCCTGACAATTTCAGCTTCCGGATCTTCTATTTTGGAGCGTTTTACCTGGTCGTCCGTCTTTTTCAAAACAGACAACGGCCCCATCGCAATTCCTTTATAAACGGATTTTCCCGTATATTTCTTCATTCCTGCTCTCTCCATTTCCATTGCGGTCATTACATTCCTGTTATAGTAAGCCAAAAGCATGAAGCGCACTGGCAATCCCATCATCGTCCACTGCGGCAGTCACATAGTCCGCCATTTTTTTCAGCGGGCCGATACCATTGCCCATTGCCACACCCACTTTTGCGTACTCCAGCATATCAAAATCATTTGGACCGTCGCCAAATGCAATTGTATCCTCTCTCATAATACCTGCATACTCTATGTATTTCTTCATTCCTGACGCTTTGTTGATTCCCCTGCTGGTAATCTCCCCGGCATCGTCCACCGGCCGCTCAAAACTGGATTCAGTGACATCACAGTGCTTTGCCAGCTCTTCCCGTATCAGTCCCACCGGTATGGCGGATTCATGAAACAGAAGCTTTTCAATATCGCTGCGCTGCTCCAGCCGTTCATCTACCTGTGCGTCTTTCCATACCTGACTGATCATATCCTCACTCAGTCCCATGGCACGGAATCTGCAGATCATACGTTTCTTTCCTTCTGCGGTGGCCACAATTCCCTTTAACGTCTGGGCGCAGTAACATGCCCTGGCACGTTCCAGCACGTTTCTGGCGGCCACCAGCGCCGCTTCTTCCATATGATGCTCATAAATTATCCTGCCGTTACATTCGGCATATGCGCCAGTCGCGCAGATGATACCGTCAAACCGCATGTCTGTCAGCCATGGATAAATCTGGCATTTAGACCTGCCTGAACAGAGTACGATTTTATGCCCGGCAGCCTGTACCTTCTTTAACGCATCCCTGGCGGAATCCGGCATCTTTCCCTGAAAATTTACCAGCGTACCGTCTATATCGAAGAATAACGCTTTTCCCATATTTTTTTCCAATCTGTATTATATTTATACCCTGACAATTATTTCTTTCATACATATGTAGCTGCATCAGAATCATGCGGCCCTGATGCAGCATGCTCTATTTCCCTTACCTCTTATAAATTATCCTGGAAGAATTTTTCCAGTGCGGCGGCAGCTGTCTCTTCGTCATCGCCTTCTACGGAAACGGTTACTTCTGTACCTTTTTTAATGCCCATGCTCATAATAGCCATCAGTTTTGTCAGATCAGCGCTTTTTCCGCCTGCGCTGATTGTTGCTTTTGACGAATACTGTTTTGCCTCTTTGACAAGAATTCCTGCCGGCCTTGCATGTACACCCTGATCATCTGTGATTACATAATTGAAACTCTTCATTACTTTAACCTCCTGTGGTATTTTTTATGTATCTATTCTATTACTTTATGACATCCGATGCAATAAAAAGTTTTATATCAGACAAATTTTTTTTATTATTCTGACCAGATTTATAATAATTGCACAAAATTACCATCTTCTTTTTGTGCGTCTGTCTGATTGAAATATGAAAATATTTTTGTTATAATAATAATTTATTTACAGACAAACTGGCATCAGACGCTCCGGCGTTTTTATAAAATACTGGAAAATACCGCATCTTTCAGCCCCGGCGGAATCCCGGACATTTTGCCGGATCCGGAACCAGACATACAAATTATCCATAAAATATGAAAAATTAGCATTGAAGACGGCGCTAATGTCTGATATGATAGTCTGGCATATAAAAAAATGAAAGAATTACTGATTAGAAAAGGAGTTCTGAAATGAAAAAATACCGGAATTTAAAACAAAAAATAATTTTATATGTGATGACTGTAGCAGTTCTTGTCACACTGCTTGTTACCACGGTCATGTCCTTTGGCAGCATCAGCTCCACCCATGGGATCCTGCTGGATAATATGCAGATTACCGCAAGAATTGCCGCACAGAATATCAGTTCCAATCTGCACCTGCTCACAGAGCGTATGTACAATTTTTCCACAGAACCAGTCTTACAGCCCG
Organism: uncultured Eubacterium sp.; assembly: GCA_947642745.1. Lineage (GTDB taxonomy): Bacteria > Bacillota > Clostridia > Lachnospirales > Lachnospiraceae > Eubacterium_J. Next base: position 6,256 of record CANRTU010000022.1, on the reverse strand, counting down.
GTGAAACAGATACCAGGCAGCAGCAGGCACGCATCAGTGAGATCAAACTGCACGTTGAGTTTGTCTGGCTCGCAGCCTATGATACTTCCGGCCAGAGACTCTACGGGGATGACCTTTCCCCGGACTCTGTTTCTGATACCAGCTATTTCCAGCAGCTGCAGGACACCGGGAACCTTTTTATCGGGGAACCTTATTATGATAACGATATACTGCAGCTGTGTGTGGCGGCGCCGCTAAAACAGGATGACGCTACCGCCGGCTATCTGATCGGCAGCTACAAATATGACCTTTTAAATGACGTATTAAGCCAGCTGGTACTGGGAGACACCGGAAGCGCATGTATCATTAATGAAAACGGGGATATCGTCGCTGACCGGGAGCTGGATCATGTAAAAGACGGCAAAAATGTTTATGACCTGTATGCTTCATCCACCAGCAAAAAGCATTTTGATGAAATTACCTCCTTTCAGACCGGTTCCGCCATTATGAAAATGGGTTCCAGTCTGGAATACGCCGGATATTCCCCGGTTTCCGGCACCAACTGGGCGCTGTTTATCCATGCGCCGAGCCTGGAATTTATGGGCAGCGTATATATGTCTACTTTTATATCGGTTTTATTGTCCATTGTGCTTTTGCTGGTTGCGGCGGCGGTCATCGTTCCGGTCTCCAGAAAAATTTCCTCTCCGCTGTCTGCCGCCACCAGCCGCCTGCAGGCGCTGTCTGACGGCAACCTGAGCGAAGAAGTGGTTTTATCTGACAGTAACGATGAGACCAGCGTACTGACCACAGCGCTGTCCGATACGATCGGAAGCCTGAATTCCTACATACAGGAAATTGAATGCTGCCTGAGCACACTGGCCTGCGGGGATTATTCTATTGATATTCCGGACAATTTCCGGGGGGATTTTTCCTCTATCCGCAACTCACTGAGTCATATTACCGACGCTTTAAACCGTACCATGCAGCGTATGAACCAGTCTTCCATAAAAGTAACCGACTGTGCCAGCCAGTTGCTGGACGGCGCAAAACAGCAGGCTATACTGCTGCACGAAATGGAAGAAGATATGGACGCAATTTCCTCTTCCATCGAACATAATAAAGACAATGTGCTCCAGATTGAAAAATATGCCGAAATGGCTACTGAAAAAACAGCTCTTGGCAACGACTATATGAAAAACATGCTGGACGCCATGTCCCAGATCCATGCGACTGTAGACGAAATATCAAAAATCAGCCTGATGATTGAATCCATTTCACGTCAGACAAATATACTGTCCCTGAATGCCAATGTGGAAGCTTCCAGGGTCGGAGAGGCAGGACGTGGCTTTGCCGTAGTGGCGTCTGAAATCGGAAACCTTTCCCACCAGACAGAAGAAGCGCTCCATGAGACCGCAGACCTGATCGAACGGTCTGCCAGAACGATACGGGCCGGACTGGAAACCGCCGGTCAGACGGCACAGACATTTGAAGAGATCGCCGGGCTGACCAGCCAGTACCGTATGATCTCAGGCCGGCTCTCGGATACTGTCCGCAGTCAGACAGAAGCTGTTGCCAGTGCCAGCGAACGTCTGGCAACCCTGCATCATATTGCTGATGAAAATGATAAAATGGCGGCTGAGTCCATGGCCCAGGCGAAAGGACTGCGGGACTATGTGGCGCAGGTACGTATCCGTGAGGACGACAGCGTCAGCCAGTAACGCAGCGTCCACAGCCGGATACCGGATCATAGTTTCATAAAAACCGGGCGGCGGCGTACTGACACATATCAGACAGTGCGCACCTGCCCGGCATCAGAATTGCAAACACAAAAAGGAGAACTTTTGATATGAAAAAATATATCATCCTGTTATTAATGGCCGGGGTCCTCTGTTTCAGTGGATGCGGCTCAAAAGGAACCATGAAAGAAGGGTTTTACACAGCCGAGATGGCTGATTATTCCCACGGCTGGAAAGAATACGTCTGTATCATGGTGAAAAACGGCTCTATTATGTCTGCGGAATTTAACGCAAAAGACCCGAATGGATATATTAAAGCCTGGGACAACGCATATATGGGACAGATGCTGCCTGAAGCAGGCACCTACCCGAATGAATATACCCGCTATTATACAGCGAAATTAATTGAAAAACAGGACGCATCCGGCGTGGATGCGCTAAGCGGCGCTTCCCATTCCGGCAGCAACTTTAACAGGCTCGTGGCCGCCGCAATCCGCCAGGCGGAAAAAGGCGACCACAACACCGTGCAGGTGGAACCGGAACCAGAAGAGTAACAGCGTATTGCCGCGCCTATTTAATAATAAAGAAAAAGTCAGATGAAAAACGGATATTCCTGTCTTTCATCTGACTTTTTCTTTTCTGTTATTACAGTCTGAAAATATTTTTATCCCCAAACAATACCCGGTGCCTTTCGGTGTCGTCCAGCTCCACCAGATTGCCCCCGCGGTCATAATAGGTCAGCAGATCCGAATGATGGGCCAGACGTCTCTTCCCGTTTTGTGTAAGAATCTGTTCCGCTCTCTTCAGATCTCCGGATTTAACGGCGGCATCCAGCATACTCTGATAATCCGGTATCTCATTAACTTCATCCAGGGGCGGGAGCTCCTGCGCTTTTTCCGCATTTTCTGACACGGGAGTTTCCGCCGCCATACCCGTGTCCGCTTCTTCTGCCTGCGTTTTCCCGCCTGAGGATGTATCTGATTCCCAGAAATTTTTAAGCCACTGGATCACCGGCGCCACAAACCTGCGCAGGACGCTGGTCCAGGAAGGCTTCTCCGGTACGCCCGCTCCTTCCTTTCCTTTGGCGGATAAATCCAGAATCACGCCTTTTTGCTCCCTGCCTGCCGCTTTTGCGGCGCTGTCCGTACTGCGGCTGCCTGTGGATTTTTGCTTTAAAGAACCTTTTTTTCCCGGTGTATGTTCATATGCCTGCAGGGCAGGGCTTTTTCCTGCGTCGTTATGGGACGGATAGTCATAAGAACTATTTCCGCTGATTTTGTCTATCATATTTTACACCACCTTTATGATCATCTCCGGGCGCCTGATTTATCTTTCCATTTCCAGCAGCTGCCGCAGCTTTTCTTTCCACGCTCCGGATACACGATATGATTCCAGGATCTTTTGCAGGGATTTATTTTGTGTAAACGCATCCATCCGGTTATCCTGTAAAAACAGGTATGTCTCATCCGTAAAGTTTATAAAACAGACCGATACCAGCCATGCCACAGCCATTCTGGCATAATATCCGTCGCTGTGTATACGGCCGCACACATGAAAAATATCCCGGATATGGGCGGCATCCACAAAATGGTCCAGCAGACAGACCGCCCCGAAACGGATGGCAAACTCTCCGCCGGTATCTATCCACTGTATCAGATAATCCCACCAGTATGCGGGCTGACGCTTCATCCATTTGTAAGTCAGACAGCAGCTGTCGCAGACACCCCAGTTATCTATCTTTGGTACAAATATATCCAGCCACTCCCTATATTGAATATCGTCCATAGCAGTATATCCGGTAACCAGTCCGAACAACATTTTTTCTTCATACCATACGTCTTCTTTTTCCAGCGCCGGACACATCATACGCAGATATCCCTGTCCGTCTTCCCCGGCAATCTGTTTTGCCATCTGCCGCAGCGCCGGAAGCCGGACGCCCTGCAGACCGGCGACTCCCGGCAGCAGCTTTCCGTTAAACGCCTGATATTCCGGCTCAGCCAGCTGCGTAAGCCGGTACCGGATCTGCTCCCTGGTCATGACGATTCCCCACAGTAAGCCCGCCATACCGCAAAAAAGCTGTCTGAAACTGTCTCGCTGGAATGTTCGATGGTAATATCATCCCACACGTTCTGGTACATCTTTTTGGTAATGGTTTTTATATACGCATCATACACATCCCCAAACGCCGCCTTTTCCCGTTTCTGCACAATCTTGCGTTTATTGGCATCTGTTAATTCTTCATTAAATTTATTGACACAATGGATAAAATGATATCCATTTTTAGTTTTTATATACTCAGATGTGGTGCCGTTATCCAGTGCGAACGCCGCTTTTTCCACTTTTTCCGGAAGCTCTCCACGTCCAAACTGTATCGTCACTTCTCCGGCTTCGTTATAGGAATTGGCCAGCGTCGCAAAGTCTCCTCCCTGCGCCAGCGCCTTTTTTACCTCACTGGCTGTTTTTTTATCCGCCACCACGATCTGCATGGCGTCCATAATACGTGCCTCGTCATCACTTACTTCACTGTTGATGTCTGCAGTCAGGGAAATATACAGCTTTTGTGCCAGTGCATAATCTTCATATAATTTCTGTATATCCGTCTCATCCACACCGAGCCAGTTAAGCTCCTGCTCGTTTAACGATTCATAATAAACGGCCGCCGCTTTTTTCGTACTGGCAAGCTCTGATTCATCCAGCACGATATTCCTGCTTTTTGCCAGAGAGTCCATGCTTAAAATTTTTGTCATTTGTGAAATGGTCAGATTTTTGACATAGTCCTCCAGCTCTCCGTCCTGATTTCCATACTGCCACATATCCGCACCTGCCACAGTTCCGTACAGATTCTGGTAATTGAGCAGATAGACTTTTGCCTGTGGCACAGTATAAGTCTCTCCGTCTACCTTCAGCACTGTTTTTGTGGAAATCTGCGGCACCAGCGCTTTTCTGCCGCATCCCGCACCGGCTGCCGATACAGCCAGCGCACAAAGCAATGCGGCCCATTTTCCCCGCTTCATAAATCAGACCTCAACCACTAAATATCTGCCGTCAGGAAGCGCAAACACCTCGCTGGCTTCTTCAATTTCCTTCAGGCTCATATCACATACATCCGCACCGCTTTCGTCCAGATAGTCCTTCACTTCCTGAAGACTGTCACAAATCACCGCCATGCAGTCTTCCAGAAATTCCTCAGCCTCTTCCGGCGTTGACGCAACCGCTTCCCGAAAAAGCTGATTCTGATGTTTTAAAAAATAGTCCAGGCATAATTCATCAAACTGATTCATCCTTTGCTTCTCCTTTTATGATTGTATTTCAGAATTTTTGTTTTGCAATGGCTGCTTCTTTTATCTATCATAGTAGAAAAGCATCTAAATGGCAATGGGGACAGGCAATTTTATCAATCTTTTTTATCAGTCCCTCACTAACCGGAATCAGTCAGTGTAAAATATCCAGATCTTTTTTCAGCCTCTGGTAAATCTGCGCCACCGGCAGACCAGCCACATTGTCATAATCCCCGTCCAGCCGCTTTACAAACCGGCCGCCGGCGCCCTGAATCCCGTAACTGCCCGCCTTGTCCGCCGGTTCGCCGGTGCTGACATACCAGGCCGCTTCTTCCATGGATACCGGATAAAATGTTACATCCGTACATACCGCAAATGTAGTACATCTGCGTATTCCCTCTTTTCGCAGAATCAGCGTCACTCCGGTAAACACCTGATGGGTATTGTCAGAGAGCATACAAAGCGTCTGTTTCGCATCCTGTGCGCTTTCCGGCTTCCCAAGTATCCGGTTTTGAAAAGCGGCTACCGTATCCGCCCCGGCAATCAGATAGTCCGCCGGTGCGTCTGTCTCCGCCAGAATTCCGCGCTCTGTTTCTTCCGCTTTTTTTACTGACAGCTGCTGTACCATTTCCTCTGGAAGTTTCGCTGTACATATCTCTTCTTCCACGGGCGGAATTATCTCAAACTCATTAAATAACCGGCCAAACAATTCTTTTCTTCTGGGAGAGGCCGATGCCAGAATAATTCTCATGTTATGTTCCTTTTCCTTTCTGTAAAAATCCTGTTTCATATGCCACGCCTGATCCCAGAGCGTGTCTGAAAAATCATTCCTGTAATCCGCACTCCCCGCTTAGAGCGTGTTTGAAAAATGCTTTCTGTCAGATACATTTCACAATTTGGACCCTGAAGTGCATGACACGGGAGATTTACACCAGATGAAGAGCGCATACCCAAAGGGCACGATGCATCGTAGCTTCCGGTATAGCGGGCTATGTAATCTGAATCTGGTGTAAATCCCACACGAACCAGAAAATGCGGATGGCGGGAATGATTTTTCAGACACGCTCCCGTACCCTGAAGGGTATGATATGAAGAATTCATTCCATATTTAATTAATGTAGCACGCCTGTACCCGGTAGGATACGATACAGCGTGGGGGGGCCCCCCCCCCCCCCCCGCCGCGCCTCCAGGGACATCGAGTAGAGTAAATAGAGAGGTGTGGGAAGGTGAAAAAGAAAAAAATAAAAGACAGGGTTAGGTAAA